>NZ_BMGM01000007.1 GCF_014640195.1 Psychroflexus planctonicus | reverse complement strand
GAAATCGATCCGAACTTCAATACAGAAGATGAAGATATAAATACCATGGTCGAGTATTATGCTAGTGAAGAAGACTTCAACAATGGCATCGCGATAGCTGACCCAACGAGTTTCACCACAAGTGAAGCACCGACTACGATTATCGCTGAAGTAGTTGACTTGGACAATTTCTGTAGCTCAGCTGAACAACAAAGCTTTGAGATCAGAGTCAATCCAATACCACTAGTAGACATTACAGACATGGATGGAGCGATTGTATGTATCGATCCCCAAACTGGAGAAGTTATTGAAACAGACTTCTCTCCACCGATACTAGACACCGAACTCAGCGAAGAAGACTACGCATTTGAGTGGAGCTTAAACGGAACCCCAATTGCTTTTACAGGAAGTGCTTATGCGGTAGAAGGACCCGGAACCTATACGGTAACCGTAACCGATTTAACCAACAATCAAACCAGTTGTCAAGCATCAAGCACAGCAGAGATCATCCAAAGCAACGGACCGGATTTTGAAGTGAATGTATTGAGTCAAGCCTTTGATGGAAGCCATAGTGTAGAAGTGACCAACATTCAAGGCGATGGCAATTATGAGTTTGCGATAGACAACGGACCTTGGAGAAGTTTATCCGAAGGAGAACAAAGCATTATCTTCACTGATTTAGAAGCAGGCGACCGAGTAGTACGCGGAAGAGATGTAGGCGGTTGTGGAGAAGTAACAATCCCTGTTTCGTTGATTGATTATCCCCAATTTTTCACTCCAAATGAAGACGGTTACAACGACCGATGGAATATTATTGGATTAGCCAATCAAAGTAATGCTAAAATTTATATATTTGACCGCTATGGTAAATTGCTGAAACAACTCAGTCCAAGTAGTCCAGGATGGGACGGCACCTATAATGGAAAAGCCTTACCTGGAAACGATTATTGGTTCAGTGTTCAGTATGAAGAACCATCAAGTGGAGTTAGAAAAGAGTTTAAAGCGAATTTTACTTTAAAAAGATAAATCAGAATACCCCAGTTACAACGCATATGAAATTGATAAAACCCTTTGTTTCAGTACTAGTACTTTTTATTTTTACAACTGAAGCTTTTTCTCAAGAACGAGGCATACCCGTTTACCAAGATTATCTCACAGATAATTTGTACCTCATTCACCCTTCAATGGCAGGAGCTAGCAATCAAAATAAAGCTAGATTAACCGCAAGACAGCAATGGTTTGATGTAGATAATCCTCCAAGCTTACAAACATTAAGTGTCAATGGAAGGATAAACGAGAAAGTTGGTGTAGGAGGTATTTTGTTTAATGATTCAAATGGACGATATTCTCAACAAGGTGGTTATTTATCTTTTGCATATCACTTGATGTTTTCTAGAAGTACAGCAGACTTACATATGCTTTCCTTTGGTGCTAACTTAGGGATTGTTCAAAGTGGATTAAACGAAACAGATTTATTAGACGCAGGAGCTTTTGACCCCATCATTTCTGGTGTTGATCAATCTGAAGCTTTTTTTAACGCGGATTTTGGTTTTTCTTATTTCTTTATGGATTTCTTTTCTCACGTAACGGTTAAGAATATTATTCCACAAGAAAATCAAATCTTTTCAGATCAATTTCAGATTACCAATCAAAGACAATATCTAGCAACAGTTGGTTATAATTTTAATCAATTTGGCTCTCCTTTTTCTTTTGAGCCATCTATGATGTATCAACATAGAGAAGCTACCGGAGAGAGCAATATAGACATTAATGGTAAAGTTTATTATGAACTGCAAAACGGAATGTTGTGGGGTGGTTTATCTTACAGAAGAAGTTTTGATGGTGCTGAATTTTTAGGTAGCAATGATCAGGCTACAAGTCAAAAACTACAGACATTATCTCCTTTTGTAGGAATTAATTTTGACAATTTTATGTTTGCTTATACTTACACAAATAATGCGCTTCAAGAAATTACATTTAGCGATTCTGGTTTTCATCAAATTACATTGGGTTATAATTTTGGTAAGAGTAGAGAGCGCTACAAGTGTAATTGTCCAGCTGTAAACTGGTAATTAAAAGTCTAAATATTCAATTTTTAGAAAATCACCAAAGTTATCCTTGGTGATTTTTTGTATAGGGTCCAGACTATCTGCATTACTATATATAGAAACTGAACTCTCTCTTTTATTTTTTGAAACCAAATTGTTTGTGTCTAATACTTTTTTAGTTTGTCTAGCTACTGCAAAACCAGAATCTATTATTTTAACTCCAGGTAGAAAGTCCTGTATTTGTTTAGCAACATAAGGATAATGCGTACATCCTAAAACTAAGCAATCTATATTTTGCTCTTTAAAGTTATATAATTGTTGATGAAGGCTTTTTATGAATTGATTGCTGTTATGTTTGTTACTCTCAATAGCTTCAACAATTCCTTTTCCTTCTATTTGTATTAGTTTGATCTGTTCAGATACATATTTTTTTGAAGTTTCAGAAAAAAGTTTACTTGCCAAAGTTCCTTTGGTGGCTAATATTCCAATTGTTTTATTTACAGACTTAATGGTTGCTGGTTTTATGGCTGGCTCAATCCCAATAAAAGGAATTTGATATGTCTTTCTTAGTTCCTTTATGGCATTAGTAGTTGCTGTATTACAGGCAACAACAATAAGTTTAGCCCCTAGTTGTAAAAGCTTTTTAGTGTTCTTATGAGCTAAGTTTATAATTTCTTCTTTAGGCTTATTTCCATACGGAGCATTTTTGCTATCAGCTAGATAAATGATGTCTTCATAAGGAAGCAATTTATGAATTTCACTAGCTATTGAAGTTCCACCAATGCCTGAGTCAAATATTCCAATTGAAGGTTTTGTTTTTGATTTTTCCATAAATAAAAAAAGCTACTCGAAAGTAGCTTTTATATTTGAAATGAAGTAAAATTATTTATTTATTTCTGCTCTTACATCATCCATTAAGTTGTAACCATCTGCAAGAAGAACTCCAGTTCCAGTAGATGAATCCAATACATATTCGTAGCCTTTTTCTCTAGCTACTTTTTGAATAACTTCTCTAGCCTTCTCTAAGATAGGTCTAAGCATGGTTTCTTGCTTCTTCTTAAGCTGCTCTTGTGCATCTTCACTAAAGCCCATGATGTTATCTTGCATCTCTTGAAGCTTCTGCATTCTACGTTGGTTTTCTTCTTCTGTTTTGGTATTTGCTTCTGCTTGATACCGCTCATTTGTTTTTTGAGCTTCTTTTAGCATTTCATCGATTTGCGTCCGATAAGTTTTATCAATCTTATCTAATTCTGCCATAGCATCCTTGTAAGATTCCATAGTTTCAATTAATTCTTGCGAATTAATATGCGCTACTGTTGATTGAGCCATTAAGTTGCTACTTAAAGTAACAGCAAATAAAAATAAACTTAGGCTTATTAACTTTAGGTTTTTCATTGTTTTTAATTTAGTAGTGTTAATTATATTTAGTTGTTTTCTCTTGCTTTTCTAATAGAATCTCTTTTTCTCTGAGCTTCTTCTCTATCTTTTATCAGCTTAGCTTTTCGTTCTTCATATTCTTTTTTACGTGCAGCTCTAATTGAATCTCTTGTGCTTAACCGCTCTTCAATCATTTCTTCTCTTTCCTTTTCTCTAGCTATTTTTTTAGCTTCTTCTTCAGCTTCTTTTTTCTCATCTTCTTCGGCTTGTTCTACCGATTTATATTCTTCACCAAATAATTCATCTTCGTCACCTTTAGTTTCTATGGCATTTTGTTTGGCAGAACGTTGTATTAATTTTAGAACAATATCACTCAAGTCATGTCTTTTTGCTGAAAACAGCATTAATGCTTCGCTAGAATTTTCAAAAATAAAATCGTAGCTCCTATTTTCTCCAATTTCCTGAATAGCGTTGAAAACTTGATCTTGTATGGGCTGGACAAGTTGTCTTTTTTGAACTAAAAGTTCGCCGCCAACACCAAATTTTTCATCTTGAAATTCAAACATTTTTTCAGTTAAATATTCAATTTCTTCTTCTTTTTCTTCAATTAATTCAATGGTTAATAATGGTCTTTCATTTTCCAACTCTTCCTTTAGTTGGTCTATTTCAGCTTTTTTCTTAGCTAATTCACCACTCCATTTTTGCGCTTTTGCATCCAATAGGCTCAGAGATTGTTGGAATTCTGGAACATTCTCAAGAATATAATCCATATCTACATAACCAATTTTATTGCCGCGCTGAGCGGACAAATTTAAACTAATTAAAGTTAAAAATACTAATTTAAAAAAACTGTTCAAACTCATGTTATAACCTTAAAAATCATGCCAAATTAAAATTGTTGCCCAATTATAAAATGGGTTTCCCATCCGTTTGCTCCTGTATTTGAACCTGGAATAGGATCGAAACCATATCCAAAGTCTATACCTAATAGGCCAAATTGTGGCATAAATATACGAACTCCTGCACCAGCAGATCTACTCAAATCAAACGGTGAATATTCTTTAAAACTATCAAAGGTACTACCTGCTTCAAAGAATGCTAAACCGTATATAGATGCACTTGGATTAAGCGTAATTGGGTACCTTAAATCTAACGTAAATTTATTGTAAATTGTTGCTCCATCATTAAAACTTTCCTGAGTAACATTGGTACGAGTCCTTGGAATTATAGATTGATTTGGGTAACCACGAAGTGCAATAATTTCTCTTCCATCCATGGCAAAACCAGCTAAACCATCACCACCAAGAAAGAATCTTTCGAATGGAGGAATTCCACGATCATTATTATACGCACCAATAAATCCAAATTCTATATTTTTACGTAAAACCAATTTATCAAATAATCGGTTAAACCATTCTCCAGAAAAATTAACCTTATAAAACTCTAACCAATTGAAGCGTTGCTGATCAATTTCCGCTAGCCTAGTATCGTTATTTTCTGCTAAAGCTACATCTCTGTCTAAACTCAGTTGTTCGTAATCTACATTATTAAATACAGAATATGGTGGAGTAAATTTGAAATTAATGTTGAAACGAGAACCACCCATAGGGAAGATCGGGTTAGAGTATGTGTTATCTCTTCGAAGACCTACAGTGAAGGAAACGTTGTTGGAATATCCGTTAGGAAAACGGAACAATCCTACATTGTAATTTTGTAGATTGAAATGTTGAAAGCCCACAGAAGTAGATAAGAAGAAATATTCATCAGGAACTCGTAGTCTTTTCCCTAAACCTACATTTACACCAGTGATCGAAAACTGTCTGCTTCGGTCTGCTCTTCTAGTAAAAGGATCGAATAAAAATTGTTTTGTTTGTGAAACAGAAACAGATAATTGTACTGGTTTTTTACCACCAAGCCAAGGTTCTACAAAGTTTAAGCTATAATTTTGAAAGGCAATACTTGCTTGTGCTCGCAAAGAAAGCGTTTGTCCATCTCCCATAGGAAGTGGTTTCCAAGCATCTTTATCGCTAATACCGCGCAATGAAAAGTTATTGAAGCTTAATCCTAAGGTTCCTATGAAACCACCGCCACCATAGCCACCTTGTAGCTGTACTTGGCTTGCACCTTGTTCTTCTACATTGTATTCGATATCTACAGTTCCATCTACAGGATTTGGGTTTTGAATATCTGGTCTTATAGATTCCGGATCAAAGAAACCAAGTTGGCTCAATTCTCGAGCCGTGCTCATAACTGCTTTTTTGCTGTATTGTTCTCCAGGCAATGTTCTTAAATTACGGTAGGCAACATGGTCATGCGTTCTATCATTTCCTTTTACTTTAACATTGTTGAAATAAGCTATAGGACCTTCTGTGATTCTAATTTCAAAATCAATAGTGTCATTATAAACCTTTGTTTCAACGGGAGTAATTCTTGAAAATAAATAACCGTTATCTTGGTAGGTATCAGTTATGTTTCCTTCTTTCTGTTTTGGTCCACCGGTAATTTTTTCGTCTAAGAGCACTCCATTATAAGCATCCCCTTTTCTAATTTCAAGTAAATTTCTCAGTTCTCTGTCGGAGTAAACGCTGTTTCCAAGAAAGGTAACTTCTCCAAAATAGTATTGATTACCTTCTTTAAGCTCTAATTCTATTTTAACCGTGCTTTCTGAGCCTCCTTTAATTACAGAATCTGAAATGATTCTGGCATCGCGATATCCGCGTTCTTTTAGTTTTTCTACAACGCGTTCTTTGTCTTCTTCGTAATCTGCTGGGATTAACTTAGAGCGTTTATAAAATCTGAAAAAGTTTTTTTGTTTTGTGTTTTTCATGAATTTTCGAATCTTTCGATCAGAAAAATCTTCATTTCCACTTATTTCAATTTCAGAAACTTTAATTTTTTCACCTAACTTGATGTTAATCATCATGTTTTCACCAACTATTTCTCCAAGGCTATCCTTTTCAACTTGAGTAGTAATTACTGGATCTACATTTAAGTATCCTTTTTTACGGTAGTCGTTTTTAATTTGGTTTTTGGTGTTGGCTATAAAATTTTCGGTGAGCTTAGTTCCTTTTTGAAGTTTTAAATCTTTTTTGAGATCTTCTTTCTTTTTGTTTTTTACTCCACGTATCTTTACATCATTTAATTTAGGGACTTCATTAATTTCTAATTCTAAATGGGCCACGTTTCCATCGGTAACGTCTTTTAAGTAAAAGTTGATATCACTGAATAAGCCTAATTCCCAAAGTTTATTGATTACTTGGCTAAGGCGATCTCCAGGTAAATAAATTTCCTCCCCTTTTCTTAAACCTGTAAAGGCAATTACTGTTCTTTCGTTATACGTTGTAACTCCTGTTACACTAATTTCTCCAATAACATATTTTTTAGCATCACCAATGCCAATATCTTGTGCAAATGTGCTAATGCTTACAAGCCCAATTAGTAGAGTATACCAAACTAATTTTTTACTGCTTTGCATTTTATTTATGAAGTTGCTCACTCGTTTTTCCAAATCTTCTTTCTCTTTTTTGGTAATTTGTAATTGCTTCAATTAAGTGGTCTTTTTTAAAGTCTGGCCATAAAACTTCACAAAAATATAATTCTGCGTAAGCTATCTGCCATAATAAGAAATTACTTATCCGCTGTTCTCCACTTGTTCTTATAAGTAAATCTACATCGGGTAAATCAAACGTGTATAAGTGGTTGTTTATTACTTCGTCAGTAATTTCATCAGCTACAATTTCTTTATTTTCGACTTTTTGACTTATAACTTTTACCATATTTCTAATTTCTTCTCTTGAGCCATAACTCAGCGCAAGAGATAAAGTCATATGATCGTTATCTTTTGTTTTTTCAATTACTTCTAATAATTCTTTTTTTGCTTTTGGAGGTAAATTATCAACATTACCAACTGCATTTAATCTAATTTTATTTTCTGTAAGTGTTTTCAATTCCTTTTTAAGCGAACTCACCAATAGCTTCATCAAAGTTTGCACTTCAAATTTTGGGCGATTCCAATTTTCAGTAGAAAAAGCAAATAAAGTAAGGTGTTTTATGCCAATTTCTGCGCAACACTCTACAGCTTCTCTTACAGATGTGGTTCCTTTTTCATGACCAGCAATACGCAGTAAGCCTTGTTTTTTAGCCCAACGTCCGTTGCCATCCATAATAATGGCAATGTGTTTAGGTAAATTATGTGGGTCAACTTTTTTCATTTAAAAATTACAATAACAAGGTTTTCTCCCAAAAGAATAGGTTAGCGTAAATCCCGCAAACATATACCAATCATTTGTATTTGGATTACCAAAACTAGGAAAATTTGTGTCACCGCTAATTTCACTCGGATTGCTTCCATCTAAATTATCTGTAAAGGTGTACCTAGCTCCAAACTCTCCAGCTAAAACCCAATGCGTTGCTAGATTTATTTTTACTCCAAATATCATAGGAATAGCAAAACTACCAAAACTTTCGCCTTTTACTAAATTATTATTATTACCTAGGTAATGATGGTCTGCAAAAAAGTAGGTTGGTCCTGTTGCTAAATAAGGCGTTATTTGCGTTCTTGGTTCATGCGGATCCCAATCCCAGAACGTATATTCTATGGCTGCTGAAATTTCTGTCATAGCTTGATTAAACCTGTAGTTGCGAGCAATTCTTCTATTCATATCAGAACGGCTATCGTCTCCATAAGTTCTAGCTCTTAAAACTGAAAAACGAAAAGAATGCCTGATGCTTCTATTCCATTTAAAAATTAGTCCATAACTTCCATTGGACCTGCTGGAGTAGTCTTCAGGTAAAACAAATGAAGTAGAACCTACATCTCCTGTAAAATTGGTACCACCAATCATAACTCCAACTTCATAAGTTTGAGCAGATAAGGTGAAACTGAATAATAATGGAATAATGTAATAAAAAAGGTTGTTCCTCATAAATTTCAAAAAGTCTGCAAATATAATAATTATGTTAAGCCAATAAGCTTAATTGTATGATTTGTAAGTAAAACAGATTATAGGATAATTTATTGCGCTAATTACGCCGATCTTCTCCCCAAAGTAATTTTTTGCGAAGTGTGCTTAAAAAACTGGATTCATGTAATTGTACCAATGGAATACTGAACCCAGCTTTCTTTAGTCTTATCTCTGTGTTGGCAGGTAATGAATAGGTTCTAGAATCCATAGAAATTAAAAAAAATTCTTCTCTGCCAGACACCTTGAATCTAAGTTTTTTGTCGTCAGGAAAAACCAAAGGTCTCGCATTTAGATTATGTGGTGCAATAGGCGTAATTACCATAGATTTTGTATCTGGAGTTATTACTGGGCCGCCACAACTCAGTGAGTAACCTGTTGAACCTGTTGGGGTAGAAATTATTATCCCGTCTGCCCAGTAGGCGTTTAAATAATCTTCATCTAACCACGTTTCTACGGTAATCATAGATGTTGAATCCTTTCTACTAATAGCAACTTCATTCAATGCAAATTTGAAATCTTCATCTATAGCTTCAGCTGGTTTTGTTTCCACTTCAATTAAACTACGCCTAGAAATAGCATAACTTCCAGAAAGTATTTTATTGAGCGTTTCTTTTATTTCGTCTTTATGAATACTAGCCAAAAAGCCAAGTCTTCCAGTATTAATTCCTACTAATGGAATGTCGAGTTGTTTAACAAATTTAATGGCAGAAAGAATGGTGCCATCTCCACCAATGCTAAAAAAGAAATTGAAGCTGTTGTCTAGCTCATTGAAAATTTTCGGATTGTCAATTTGAAGGATGTTTTCCTTTTCAATTAATTTGTAATAACTTTTTTCAAACCAGATTTCATCTCCACGTTCTTGCAAAACTTCAACTAGTTGCTTGATGTATTTACCGGAGTCGGGATAAAAAAACTGTCCAAATAAAGCAAGTTTCATATATAATTAAATATTTAGGTATTTGTCAAAGTAGTCTGAATACTCCTTTAGCTTTTCGGTTAATTTGTCTTCCTTATGAAGGCTGATTACATCATAATCATACCTGCGTAAATTCTGAAGTATTTCGTTCATTCCATTGTGATCTATCCGAACACAAATTTGAATAATTTCAGCATCTACAAATTGTGTATAAATGCCGAGTAGCTTGGCTCCGTTAGCTTCAATAATCTGAGAAATCTCAGCATAGGTAAAATCAACTCTTTTTTTCTGAAGCACTATTTCTTCACCAGCAAAGGCTAAAAAAGGAGTTTCTCTAAAAAAAGCTAAAAAATCGGTAATGTTTAAACTACCCATAATGCTATGATTTTCATTCAAAACCAGTAACTGGTCGGTTTCTAGCTCTGCAAATTTGCGTAAAAAATCCAAGGTAGTGTTGGAGTTGCCAACGGCACAATTTCTATACAAATACGCGTAATCTTTCAATTGAGATTGAATTTCTAAACCAATCAAGTCTTCAATATGTATGCTGCCTAAATACTTTTCATTATCTACAACAGCAATACATTTTTGCTGTTCTTTATTAAGCATTTTAAGGCAGTTCCCAATACTGCTTTCAGGTTTAACCGAAATAAAATTGGTTTCTATAAATTGATATAATTCTTGCGCTTTCATATAAAATGCAAATTACATTTTTTTAGAACACATTGCATGCATTTAGCCTTGTTTTAATACAATTGGCAAAAACATAAAATTTTCTAAGATTTGTAAATTCTCCTTTTAGCAGTTGTACTTTTGTTTAAAATTTTTAAAATGACAAGATTAAGCGTAAATATTAATAAAATAGCTACTTTACGAAATGCACGAGGCGGAAATGTGCCCAATGTGGTTGAAGCTGCTCAAAATATTGAAGCTTTTGGAGCCGAAGGAATCACCGTGCATCCAAGACCAGATGAGCGACACATTCGTTATCAAGATGTACGCGATTTAGTAAATGTCGTGCAAACCGAATTTAATATTGAAGGCAATCCTAATCCTGAATTCATGGAGTTGGTTTTGCAAAACAAGCCTGCTCAGGTAACTTTAGTTCCCGATGCAGAAGATGTGCTAACATCTAACGCAGGCTGGGACACCATTAAACACAAAAGTTTTTTGCAAGAAGTAATACAAAGCTTTAAAGCTGAAGGAATTCGAACATCTATTTTTGTCAACCCGGATAAAAAGTGGATTGAAGGTGCTAAAGCAACAGGAACCGATCGAATAGAATTATACACCGAAGCTTTTGCAGTTGGTTTTCAGCATGATAAAAATGAAGCTATAAAGCCTTATGCTGAATGTGCCGAATTAGCTCATCATTTGGGCTTAGGTATAAATGCAGGTCATGATTTATCTTTACAAAACATTCAATTTTTTAAACAAAATATGCCGTATTTAGATGAAGTTTCCATCGGCCACGCACTTATTGCTGAATCTTTGTATGAAGGTTTGGAAAGCGTAATCAAGAAGTATTTAGAATTTTTGAAATAGAACATTATGAAATTACACGCTAACGTAGAAGGTAATGGTTTTCCGCTATTTATTCTTCACGGGTTTTTAGGAATGGGAGATAACTGGAAGACACTCGGTAAAGAATATGCAGATGCCGGTTTTCAAGTGCATTTAATAGATCAGCGCAACCATGGTAGAAGCCCACATAGCTCAGAATTTAATTACACAGTTTTAGCAGAAGATGTGAAGCAATATGCAGAAGATAACCAGATTTCTAAATTTTCAATCATTGGTCATTCTATGGGTGGGAAAACTGCAATGCAGTTAGCTTGTCAACATCCTGAATTAATTGAAAAATTAGTAGTAGCAGACATTGCTCCAAAATATTATGAGCCGCATCACCAACAAATATTAGAAGGTTTAACCCGCTTAGAAGAAGCTGAAATTTCTTCTCGAAAAGAAGCAGACCAACTGCTTTCGGAATTTATAAGTGAACAGGGAATTAGAATGTTTCTTTTGAAAAATTTAAATCGAAAAGAGAAGAATGCCTATGGCTTAAGAGTAAACCTAAGTGCTTTAAAACAAAATATTGAAGAAGTAGGCAAAGCATTAGCTGAAGATGCTCACTTTAACGGAGAGACATTATTTTTGAAAGGAAGTAAATCTAATTACATTACAGATGAAGATAAAAAAATTATTCATCAACATTTTCCCGAAGCAAAAATAGAATCTATTCAGGGAGCAGGACATTGGCTTCATGCAGAGAAAAAAGATGCCTTTTTTGAAGCAAGTATTTCATTTTTGAAAGCTTAATTTGCTATGCATACATAACAAATTGAATATTTTACTTGTTTTATTAGGGATTTAATTTATTTTTGGTCAATTAATTGTTAATACACAAATAACCTTTATTAAATAAAACGAATATGAAAAAATTAGTACTCAGTTCATTGCTTTTTTTAGCTTTTGCAAGTGCCTACGCTGGAGGATATCGAGTTGGAGCACAAGGACAAAGAGCTTTAGCAATGGGTCACTCAGGGGTGGCAGTAGTAAGCAATGCAGAACTTGCTTTTTTTAATCCAGCAGGATTAGTTCATTTAGAAAACAGCTTAAACGTTTCAGCTGGTGTAACAGGTGTGTTTTCAAGTGTTCGTTATCAAAACACAAACACGGGAGCTTTTTCAGAAACCGACTCTGGAGTTGGAACTCCATTTTATTTTAATGCTTCCTACAAAATCAACGAATGGTTAGCAGCAGGAATCAGTGTTTCTACTCCTTATGGTAGTCAAGTAGAATGGCCAACCGACTGGGCTGGTTCTCATTTGGTAAATGAAATTGAATTGGCAGCTATTTTTGTTCAGCCATTGGTTTCAATTAAAGTAAACGATTACTTAAGTATTGGTGGTGGACCCATTTTTGTAACAGGCTCTGTCAATTTCAATAGAAATTTGACAAGAAGTTTGGTCGATGAAGATGGAGCTCGCTCGAATGTAGAAATCGATGACTCCGGAATTACCAATTGGGGTTGGGGCGCTAGTTTTATGTTTACACCTACCGATGAGTTGACAATCGGATTTAATTATCGTTCAGAAATTATGATGGATGCAGAAGGTGGTGATGCTACTTTTACAAATGTTCCAAATTCGCCAGCAGTTCCAGCCGAAAACGGAGTGACTCCATTTAACGCATCTTTGCCTTTGCCGGCAGAATGGTCTATTGGTGCATCTTACCAGTTTTCAGAAAAATTTATGGCAACGGTAGAGTATAACCGCACGCTTTGGAATGTGTATGAATCTTTAGATATTACCTTTCCAGAAGGTGGAGCACCGTCAATAAACCCAAGAAATTACAAAGATGCTTCAATTTACAGACTAGGAGCACAGTACGTGGTAAACAATCGCGTTACACTTCGAGGTGGTTATTACATAGACGAATCTCCGGTCCAGCCAGGATATTTTGCGCCTGAGACACCTCGTAATGATGCAATGGGTTTTACCGGTGGTTTTTCGTTTAATATAAATGAAAAATTAGCAATTGATGCATCTTTTCTTTATCTAAGATTTGAAGAAACAGATGCTTCATACGATTTCTATACAGAAGATGGTCAGCAAGTACCATTTGGTGGAACGTATAAATCAAATGCATTTTTACCAGGTATTGGTGTTACTTATAAATTATAAAAAGAATTAAAATGAAAAAATATATATTTTTATCAGCTATAGCTTCATTAGCTTTTATAAGCTGTGAGCCAGAATTTGATAATTCAATTGAAGAAGGGGACTTTTACAGCGCAGGAGATGCAGATTTTTCAAACTTTGTAAGTGTGGGAAATTCACTCACCGCTGGATATGCAGATAATGCGTTGTATAGAGAAGGCCAAATGAATTCTTTCCCAAATATCATGGCAGGTCAGTTTGAATTTGTTGGCGGTGGAGAATTTAGACAACCATTAATGGAAGATAATCTAGGAGGTTTAAAATTAAACGGAAACGTAATTCAAGGCAATCGTTTGGTTTTAGCTTTTAACGAAAATGGAACACCTGGGCCGCAACCACTAGCTGGCGATCCACAAACGGATATCACCAATCAGCTTTCTGGAATGTTTAACAATATGGGCGCTCCAGGGGCAAAAAGTTTTCATTTGTTAGCTCCAGGTTATGGTAACGTTGCTGGTGTGGCACAAGGTACAGCAAACCCATATTATGCAAGGTTCGCTTCATCTGCAGAAGCTACAATTATAGAAGATGCAGTTGCTCAACAGCCAACTTTCTTTTCTTTTTGGATAGGAAATAACGATATTCTAGGTTACGCCACTTCTGGAGGAACGGGAGTTAATCAACAAGGAAATTTTGATCCTTCAACGTATGCTGGAAATGATATTACCGATATCAATGTTTTTGCAAGTGTATATAACGACGCATTGAGTGCAATGGTAGAAAATGCATCTGGAGGAGTTGTGTTTAATGTTCCTAACGTAACCAATATTCCATTTTTTACAACGGTACCACCAAACCCAGTTCCATTAGACCAACCAACTGCTGCTGGATTAGCGCAATTGTTTGGTGCTTATAACACACAGATTTTGCCTGCAATGCAAGGTTTTGGAATTATAAGTGAAGATGAAGCAGCTGCTAGGCTAGTAAACTTCCAGCCTGGAGAAGGAAATTTTGTAACCATTAGAGATGAAAACCTAACTAACATCTCAAGTTTTTTACAAAATCCACCTTTAAGTTTACCAGAAGACTTGGCAAATATCTTTGGTCAACTAAGACAAGCAACTCCAGACGATTTAATTACCCTAACAGCTAGCGGAGTAATTGGAAATCCTGTAGGACAACTAGAATTTATGGGAATGCAAGTTCCATTAATTAACGGTGTAACTGTTCCTTTAGAAGATCAATTTGTGTTAACGCCACAAGAACAAAATACAATTACACAAGCTCAAACAGCCTACAATAGTACTATTGAAGCATTAGCAAATCAAAATAATTTAGCTTTTGTAGATGTAGACATGATTTTAAGACAAGTATCTGAAACCGGAATTCCTTTTAACGGAGGAGTCTTAACTGCAGAGTTTGCCACGGGTGGTGCTTTTTCTTTAGATGGTGTTCATTTAACGCCTAGAGGTTATGCATTGGTAGCAAACCGTGCTTTACAAGCTATAAACCAAACTTATAACGCAGATATTCCGCAAGTAGATGTAGGTAATTACAGAAGTATACAACCAAGTAACAATGTAGACTAAGTAGCCTAATCTTTTATAAGTGAACTATTTTAACAACTGATGTGAAGCTTCGCATCAGTTGTTTTTTTATATGTATTTTTACGCTTTAAAATTACAATCTTTACAAATCATGAAAGTTTTAATTCAATTAGTAGTTACTGCAATTTTTGTTGTCATGTTATCTAATATTCTACCTGGCGTTTCTGTAGATAGTTTTTTAACATCGCTAGTTGTAGCAGCTCTTTTAGCTTTATTGAATATTTTTGTAAGACCTCTACTAATTCTTTTTACACTTCCTATTACGGTTTTTACCTTTGGTCTTTTTCTGTTGGTAGTAAATGCATTGATTATTCTAATTTGTGATGCAATGGTAACTGGCTTTGATGTAAGCGGTTTTTGGTATGCGCTTTTGTTTAGTCTTTTACTGTCTATTGTCCAGTCGGTTGTTAGAAACTTAAGTCGAAAAGCAGACTCGACCCATCCACCGCGATAAGGCATTTTAAAGAGCTGATTTACATCTTTTTAAAAAATTGGCAGTCCGTTATTTTTATTGTACTTTTGCACTTTCAAAAATTAGAACGTAACATATGCAGATTACAAAAGAAAATTCAGATAATTTAAACGCCGTTGTAAAAGTAAATATAGACAAAAGCGACTATAGCGAAAAGGTAGATAAAATTTTAAAAGATTACCGTAAAACCGCTAATATTCCTGGTTTTAGAAAAGGACATGTTCCTATGGGAATGATCAAGCGTCAATATGGTCAAGCGGTCTTGGCTGATGAAGTAAATAAACTTATTCAGGAATCTTTAAACAACTACTTAACTGAAGAAAAGCTGGATATTCTTGGTAACCCAATTCCAAAAGAGCAAGAAGATTTTTCTTGGGATAGCGATGATTATTCTTTTGAATTTGAACTAGGCTTAGCACCAGAAATCAATATCGATTTCAACAACAAAAAAGCCATTACACATTACAAGATTTCTGCTGATAAAGAAATGATTGACGATCAAATCAAACTGATTCAACGTCAGTTCGGTAAATTAGTTAGTCAAACAGAAGTAAAAGAAGGCTTTACTTTAGTGGGAAAATTCACTAACGAAGAAGAAGGAATCGAAAATGAAACTTCTTTTAAATTAGAAGATTTGAAAGGAAAGAAAAACAAAACTTCTTTCTTAGGAGCCAAAACAGGCGATACAATTCAAGTGAATACAAAAGGCTTATTTGAAAAAGAAGAGCAATTGGCTACTTTCTTAGGCTTAGAAGAAGACAAAGCCAAAGACCTTGATGTTGATGTGAACTTTGAAATCACCGAAATTAACGAAGAAGTTCCACATGAACTAAATCAAGAGCTTTTTGATAAATATACTCGAGAAGAAGGAAAAATTACTTCAGAAGAAGAATTGAAGAACTTCATCAAAGAACAAGCTGCTGAACAATTTGTTCAACATAGCGACCAACAATTGCTTAATGATACTACCGAGTACCTATTGGAATCTACTAAATTTGATTTGCCAACAGAATTCCTTCAAAAATGGATTCAAATTTCAGGCGAAAAAGAATTGACAAAAGAAGAAGCCAAAGAAGAATTCGAAAAAAGCGAAAAAGGAATACGTTACCAATTAATTGAAGCTAAAATCATCAAAGACAACGATATTCAGGTGAAGCCTGAAGAAGTAAAAGACATGATGAAAGAACGCATCAAGATGCAAATGGCTCAATACGGTGGCGCTTCATTTTCAGATGAGCAAATGGATCAGTTTGCAAATCAAATGCTAAGTAACCAAGAAGAAGCTAGAAAAATTTCTGAACAAGTAATGAGTGGTAAAATCTTAGACTTGTTAAAAGAGAAATTAAAATTGAAAGAAAAAGAAGTAAGTTTCAAAAAATTTGCAGACGAAGTATATAAGTAAAATTTGATTTACTTGAAAAACTTTTGCTAAGCGGGTTTCAACTTAAGTTTAGCAAAAGTTTTTGAGTTTAACAGCAGCAACTTCCTATCTTCGTTTAATTAAATATTAAGAAAAGCATCGATGAAAATAGATCAGGAATTTAAAAAATACGCAACACAACACCACGGCATCAATAGCAACTATTACGATAAAATAATAGATAGCATGACGCCAACCGGAATGACGCCTAATATTATTGAAGAGCGCCAAATGAATGCTGTTGCCATGGACGTTTTTTCAAGATTAATGATGGATCGCATCATTTTTTTAGGAACACCAATCAACGACCAAGTTGCTAACATCATCCAAGCGCAACTTTTATTTTTAGAAAGTACAGACGCTTCAAAAGACATTCAGATTTACATTAATTCTCCCGGTGGAAGCGTGTATGCAGGATTGGGAATTTATGATACCATGCAATTTATCAAACCCGATGTGGCTACCATTAACACTGGAATGGCAGCATCAATGGGCGCGGTTTTATTATGTGCTGGAACAGACGGAAAACGCAGTGGTTTACCGCATTCTAGAGTAATGATTCACCAACCCATGGGTGGCGCACAAGGTCAAGCAGACGATATTGAAATTACAGCTAAACAGATTGTTTTGTTGAAAGAAGAATTATACCGCATTATTGCGAAGCATTCTAAAAAAGAATACGACCAAGTTTACCAAGACGGAGATCGTGATTTTTGGATGAACGCTGAAGAAGCACTAAATTATGGTATGATTGATGAAATTTTGAAAAGAGAATAAAATGGCTAAAGAAAACTTACAATGTTCCTTTTGTGGAAGAAAAAAAGCAGAAACCAATTTGCTTATTGCTGGTTTAGATGCGCACATCTGTGACCGTTGTATAGAGCAAGCACATGGCATTGTATTAGAAGAAGCCAAACAAGATTCCAAAACCGACTTAAGTTCAGAATTGGTGTTGCGCAAGCCGCGTTCCATCAAGCAGTTTTTAGACGAATATGTTATTGGTCAAGACCAAACTAAAAAAGTAATGTCTGTTGCAGTGTACAATCACTATAAAAGATTACTGCAACCCAATACGGACGATGATATTGAAATCCAAAAGTCCAATATTTTAATGGTTGGACAAACCGGAACAGGAAAAACCTTAGTAGCTAAAACCATTGCAAGAATGCTGAATGTGCCTTTGGCAATTGTAGACGCAACGGTTTTAACTGAAGCTGGTTACGTTGGCGAAGATGTAGAAACCATTTTAACCAAACTTCTAGCTGCAGCCGATTACAACCTTGAAAAAGCAGAACGCGGAATTGTTTTTATAGATGAAATTGATAAAATTGCCCGCAAAAGCGACAACCCTTCCATTACACGAGATGTAAGTGGAGAAGGTGTTCAACAAGCTTTATTGAAGCTATTAGAAGGAACTACAGTAAACGTTCCACCAAAAGGTGGAAGAAAACACCCCGACCAAAAATTTATTGAAGTCAACACCGAAAATATTTTATTTATTGCGGGTGGCGCTTTTGATGGTATTGAGCGTAATATTTCCAAACGTTTGAATATGCAAGCAGTCGGTTACGGCGCTTCTAAACAAGGAGAAGGAGTAGATAAAGAAAATATGCTGAAATACATCATACCAAAAGATGTAAAAGATTACGGTTTGATACCAGAAATCATAGGTCGTTTACCAGTGCTTACACACATGGATCCGCTAGACAAAGAAACCTTGAGAATGATTCTTACGCAGCCTAAAAATGCCATTATCAAACAATACGAAAAGTTGTTTGAAATGGACGACATTAAGTTTAGCATAACCGATGGAGCTTTAGACTATATAGTTGAGCAAGCTTTGGTATATCAATTGGGAGCTCGTGGTTTACGTTCGTTATGCGAAGCAATTCTTACCGATGCCATGTTCGATTTACCTGACACAGGTGAAAAAGAATTTAGAGTTACCAAAACCTATGCTGAGCAACGCTTAGACAAATCAGGCATTAGCAAATTGAAGGCGGCTAGTTAAACAATTGATTTTAGTGTTTTTTTAAACCTAAACCAATTTGAAGTACGAATTGTGTTTATTGGTCTTGAATTTAGTTATGACTTTGTGCTTTAGTGTATTATCTTAAGCTTCTAAAAACGTATTGAATGCCACTAATACACGAATATTTAGAGTTTGTACTTTAAAATCATTAGTGCATTCGTGGTAAAACAGACTTTCAGTCTGCAAACAAACCTATCGACTTTAAGTCCATAATGATTGAGTTAAGCATGTACATACGTGTAGAATTACTTCACTTTCACATACATATAACATTTTCATAACCTAGGGTTTTATCTAAAAAGTGAATTTTAATTAAGTTTGCTGTATAAAATCTATATGATGATGAAAAAATACTACTCAATTTATTTATTACTGCTATTTGGATTATTTGCATTTCAAATGAATGCGCAGACCACAATTTATACTCAGGACTTTGAAACTGAAAACTCAGGATACACTCCATCAGTTACAGAAGGATCTGTAGGTAGTTTTGTCGATATATTCAATCGTTCAAATCCTAATATTGGAGGAAATTCAACTTTTATTTGGGCTGTAGAAGATACTGGTGTTACACCAGCGACTATTACTCTAGATCAAATTGATATTACAGGATATAGTGATTTTACCTTTCTAATAGATTTATTAGCACACCATTATAATGACTGGGACAATTCAGATGAAATGAGTATTACTTATTCAATTGATGGTGGAGCTGCTCAAAATTTACTTTGGGTACGTAACAATGGTGGCACATTCAATGAAGCAGCATCTTTAGATACGGATTTTGATGGAGTAGGAGATTGTGGAGCTGGTACTCTTCCAGCTTTAACCACAGGTACGAGTGGATGTACTGTGACAAGTGATCAGTTTGCGACATTTTCATCATCTACAATACCACTATCAGGAAATTCTACCTTAGATATAACAATTTCTTTTGAAGGTTTAACTGCTACTGATGAAGGTATTTACTTAGATAACATTCAAGTTCAAGCGACACCACTTTCAACAAACGATACAACTACAGAAGTATTTGCACCTACAACACAAGTTGCAGCTTCAGCGCAAACAGCAATAGATGTAACAACTGCTTTAGATGGTTTTGCAGTTTTAGGATTTGTAGTTGAAGATCAAGCTTCGGGTGATGCTTTGCCTACTGAAATTACACGTATGCGTTTTGTACCTGGATCTAATAATACAGCAGATTGGAGTGATCACATACAAGGAATAACTTTACTAGATGAAGATTTAAATTCTTATTCGCCTACCGTAAGTATATCAGATACGGAAATTACACTCGATTTTTCAACAGCCATTTCAATTGCAGATGGTACAAGTTTAGAATTTGAATTAGGTGCTTACTTAAATACTTCTAATATAATTGATGGGAGTGTGCTTCAATTTCAAATCGATGGAACTTCAAGTGGATTCTTAGCTGATGCTTCTGGTTCTGGTTTTGTAGATCCTTTTACGCTAGGTAATGTTACTGGAAACAATCATAGCATAGAAGTTGATGCTACTCAATTAGCCTTTTTACAACAACCAACTAATGTTAGTGTTAATACTGCTATTGCACCAGCGGTAGAAGTTGCTTATACAGATGCAAACAGTAATATAGACCTTGATTATACAGGTGCTGGTTTGTTTAATATTTCGCTGACTACTTCTGGTAGTTTTGATGCTACGGCAACAATAACTGCAGAAGCTGTTAATGGCGTTGCTACTTTCAATAATTTAGTGTTTGATGCCACAGCAACTGGGGTAATCTTAACCGCAACAGACGATACTAGCTTTATATCAGGTACATACGATTCTTCAAGTTTTGATGTTGTAGTTATGCCTGTGGCTCCATCTTCTGGAGACTTGTTAATAACAGAAATTTCTGATGCTTCAGATTTTAATAATGAGTTTATTGAAATTTATAATACTACGGCTCAGCCAATTGATATGAGTACTTCTAAATTAGTAATGCAATCTGACGGTACTGTTTGGGATTTTGATGATGATATTTCAAACGCTACTATTCCAGTCAACGGATTTTTAATTATTACGAGAGGAAATAATCAACCTGACTTTGAGAGTGAGTTTGGATCTTTGAATGCACAGACTGTTTTTATACAAGGTACATCAGCAATGTTTTTTGGTACTGGTAGAAGTTGGCAATTATATGAAGGAGGAACAGCTAATACAGCTGATGGAATCTTAATAGATGATACAGTTCAGGGTGTTGCAGATTCTTCAAGAGATTTCTTTAGCTTCCTAACTGATTCGTATGAAAATACTGCTGTAAGTTCCGCTAACCCGGGTGTTATCGATAATTTAGTTTATGAGACTGGTGCTTGGAAATTTAATGCAAAAGCTGACGGTTCTACTGGCTCTTCCGATGTTTTCTTTTTAGATAACTTCACTGCTACAGAAAACTTATCTATAAAAAATGGTGAAGTTTCTTCAACATCAGTATTAGATTTAGATGGAAACAATTTAACAATATCAGGGAACTTAACATTTAAAAGCGATACATCAGGTTCAGGACAACTTGCTGATGCGACAGGCTCAACAATTACTGGAAACGTAACCGCTGAGCGTTTTATTCCAAAACGTAGTGACAATGCTCGTGCTTTCCGCTTTTTAGCATCTCCAGTTGGAAATGTAAATATTGCTGATGCTTGGCAACAACAAACACATATTACCGGTACTGGTGGTGCAAGTAATGGCTTTGATGCAACATCAACAGACAACCCGTCTATGTTTACTTATGATCATACGTTATCAGACCAAATCAATAATAATGCTTGGGTGCCAATTACTTCTACAACACAAGATATTCAAGCAGGGAAACCTTACCGTTTATATGTTCGTGGAGATCGTAGTGTAAGCTTAAGTGATAATGATGCAGCAGCTAATGATGTTACATTAAGTGCAACAGGAACATTGCATACAGGAAATCAAACAGTTACAATATCAGACTATGTGGGAAATTACACCTTTATCGGTAATCCATATCAAGCGGTGGTAGATTTAAACAATTTAACTTACGGGGCAGACGTAAATACAAATTCTGCCTATTATTGGGATCCATCTTTAGGTACAGCTGGTGGTTTTGTTACCGTAACCCTTTCTGATGGAAGTAACGATGTCCCATTACCAAGCAGTTCCAATGCAGATGAATTCTTACGTCCAGGGCAAGCGGTATTTATGAAAAACAACGCATCGGGTTCAGACTTTAGTATTGAATTTAATGAAGATGATAAAGTAACTTCTGGTTCTCAAACTCAAGTTTTTTCAGTTGGAAATATGCCTGCTTTTGTAAACATGAGAATTTATAAAACAGACAAATTAAATAATGGTTTCACCGAAGAAGATGCCTTAGGTTTGCGTTTTTCAGAAGAAGGAAATAATGAAGTAGATGAGTTGGATGCTACAAAAATGGGTAATCCTGGTATTAATTTAGCTACTGTGAATGCAAATCAATTGTTTTCAATTGAAAATAGAGCTGTACCACAAACTGGTGAGAACATTCCATTTTTGCTAAATAATCTTTCAACAGATTCTTATACTTTTACATTCAACGTACAGAATTTTAATAGCGACGATGAGCTATTTTTGAAAGATAATTATACGGAAGAACTTATTCCTATTCAACATGCTCATAGTGAAATTGAATTTACAGCAGATGCTTCAATTCAAGAAAGTGTAAATATTTTACGTTTTGAGTTGGTATTTGGTAATGTAACTTTAAGTGATAATGAATTTACCTTTGCTGAGCAGGTTCAAGTGTATCCAAACCCTGTTGAAGACATAATCAACATTTCAATAGCCAATACTTTAGCAAAAGAGAATGTACAGATAGAAATTTATAATGTAGTAGGAAAACAAATTTCACAAACTAAAGTGAATTTTGAAGAAAATAGCAACTATAAATTGAATGCAAGTGATTTAAATTCCGGTATGTATTTCATAAAAATAAACCTGGGAAGTAAAAATCACGTAAGGAAATTCATTAAATTATAAATTTTACCCTACATTTGTTTTAACTAACAAGCCATATTAAACAACTGATTATGAAGAGAAATAAAATTATCAATTCCAAAAGCATAGGTATATTAATTCTATTATGTTTGCTATTTACAACTCAAATAAGCATTGGGCAGTCTTTGGAAGATGCATTGGGTTTTGAAGAAACTGTTGATGATGTTCCAGAAGCGCCAATTCACGGATTAGTGATTTTAGGCTTAGCAGCAGGTGCTGTTTTTGGATACAGAAAAATTAAAAAGTAAATAACTTTTATCATACATTATTTCAACCGCTTCATTTGAAGCGGTTTTTTTGTTTTAATTAATAAATCACACATTTCACAAACCCAAAAGCAGATTTCAACAACTACATTGATTTCTTATCCATACTTGCATTTATTTTTAGCCAAAATTATTGATAAATGAAATCATCTATTTTCCTTTTAATATGTTCGATAGTACTTTTTTGTACAAGTATGAATCAATCACAAGCGCAAGCATCATCTACAGACTTAGAAAGTGCATTGGGTTTTAGCGAAACAGTTAATGATGTTCCAGAAGCACCAATAGATAATTTGTTGTACACAACTCTACTAGTCGGTGGAATTTTAGGATTTAGAAAATTCTACTTTCAGTAGTTTTTTTGAATATTCTATCACATTCTGATCAGCTGATTAATTTTCTCTAATTGCTTTGCTTATTTTTTGCTTTCAAACAAGCCTATTTTACAAATTTCATTAATTTCGCAACGCATTTGAAATCAAGTGAAAATGACAAAGAAATTTGCTGAATATAAAGGCTTAGACCTTCCTAAAATCGCCGAAAAGGTTGGCGAAGAGTGGCAGAAAAATAACATCTTTAAAAAAAGTATGGATTCTCGTGAAGGAGAAACTCCATTCGTTTTTTTTGAAGGACCACCATCAGCTAACGGGCAGCCAGGAATTCACCATGTCATGGCTAGAACCATTAAGGACATTTTCTGTAGATATAAAACCCAAAAAGGCTTTCATGTAAAACGAAAAGCCGGATGGGATACACATGGTTTGCCAGTAGAATTAGGCGTAGAAAAGGAATTAGGCATCACTAAAGAAGACATCGGTACCAAAATTTCAATTGCAGACTATAATAAAGCTTGTAAAGAAGCCGTAATGCGTTACACTGATGTGTGGAACGACTTGACCGAAAAGATTGGTTATTGGGTAGATATGGATAATCCGTATGTTACGTACACTTCCAAATACATGGAAAGCGTTTGGTGGTTGTTAGCTGAAATCTACAAAAAAGGTTTAATTTACAAAGGCTACACCATTCAGCCGTATTCGCCAAAAGCAGGAACAGGATTGAGTTCACACGAATTAAATCAGCCGGGAACGTACCAAGATGTTACCGATACTACTGTTACCGCTCAGTTTAAAGCCATAAAAGAATCTTTACCAACAAATTTAAAATCTGTTGATGGCGATATTTACTTTATTGCATGGACAACCACACCTTGGACTTTGCCAAGTAACACGGCTTTAACGGTAGGTCCAAAAATTGAATATGCGCTAGTTTCAACATACAACCAATACACTTTTGAGCCGATAAAGATTATTGTTGCTAAAGATTTAATCAAAAAACAATTCAATAAAAAGTTTACAGCGGTTGAAACTGAAGATGAAGTAAAAACCTATCAGCAAGGAGATAAAAAAATTCCGTATTCGGTTTTACAGACTTTTAGTGGAAAAGATTTAGTGGAAGCACGTTACGAGCAATTACTTGCTTTTGCAAAACCTTTTCATCATCCAGAAAATGCATTTCGCGTAATAGTAGGCGATTTTGTAACTACCGAAGATGGAACAGGAATTGTGCACACTGCACCCACTTTCGGTGCAGACGATGCGCAAGTAGCCAAACAAGCAAATCCTGAAGTACCAGGAATGTTAGTAAAAGATGAAAATGATAATCTAGTACCATTAGTCAATTTAAAAGGAAAGTTTAGACCTGAGTTAGGTGAATTTGCTGGTAAATATGTAAAAAATGAATATTATCCAGAAGGTGAAGCTCCCGAAAAGTCTGTAGATGTTGAGCTTGCCATCAAATTAAAAGAAGAAAACAAAGCTTTTCATGTAGAAAAATACGTTCACTCGTACCCGAATTGTTGGCGAACCGATAAACCTATTTTATATTATCCATTAGATTCTTGGTTCATTAAAGTAACCGAGTTTAAAGATCGGATGCACGATTTAAATACCAACATCAATTGGAAGCCAAAATCTACTGGCGAAGGTCGATTTGGAAACTGGTTAGCCAACGCAAACGACTGGAATCTTTCACGATCTCGTTATTGGGGAATTCCCTTACCTATCTGGCGAACAGAAGATGGAAAAGAAGAAAAAATAATCAGTTCTATTGAAGAATTGAAAAGCGAAATTCAGCAATCCATCGCTGCTGGAATCATGCAAGATGATCCGTATGCAAAATTTGAAGTAGGCAATATGAGCG
This sequence comes from Psychroflexus planctonicus, assembly GCF_014640195.1. Classification (GTDB taxonomy): domain Bacteria; phylum Bacteroidota; class Bacteroidia; order Flavobacteriales; family Flavobacteriaceae; genus Psychroflexus; species Psychroflexus planctonicus. Next base: position 203,609 of record NZ_BMGM01000007.1, on the reverse strand, counting down.
ATGAAAATTATGCTCATGTAGATTTACATAAAAACGTAGTCGATGAAATCACCTTGGTTTCTGAAAGCGGAAAACCCATGAAACGCGAAGCCGATTTAATCGATGTGTGGTTCGATTCAGGTTCTATGCCTTATGCACAATGGCATTATCCATTCGAGATGCCCCCTAAATCCCCCAAAGGGAGACTTGTTTCTCCAAAATATCAGACAGCTCGTAAGTCTTCTTATAAATTTTTAAAGGAAAAAGCTCAAAACAGAAAAAAAAATCCAACTCAAGCAGAAAAAACTTTATGGGAGTTTTTAAGAGGAAAGAAGCTTTCTGGTTATAAATTTAGAAGAGAACATATTATTGATGAATACATAGCAGATTTCGTTTGTTTGGATAGAAAATTGATTGTTGAAGTTGATGGGGGTTATCATAATGATCCAGAAATTAGAAAAAATGATGAATTTAGGAGTCAATTTTTGAAAGAGAAGTTTGACTTAAATGTCATTCGCTTTTCAAATGAAGAAGTTATAAATGAAACAGATGCAGTCTTAAAAAAGATTAAAGATAAGCTTGATAAGTCCCCCCTTAGGGGGCTGGGGGGCTTTCAAGCCGATTTTATTGCCGAAGGCGTAGACCAAACACGAGGCTGGTTTTATACCCTACATGCCATAGCCACTATGGTTTTTGATCGCGTAGCTTATAAAAATGTTGTTTCCAATGGTTTGGTATTAGACAAAAACGGACAAAAAATGTCCAAGCGTTTAGGTAATGCCGTAAATCCTTTTGAAACCTTAAAAGAATACGGTCCCGATGCTACACGTTGGTACATGATTAGCAATGCGAATCCGTGGGACAATTTAAAATTCGATTTAGCAGGAATTGCCGAAGTGCAGCGTAAATTCTTTGGAACACTTTACAACACCTATTCATTTTTTGCCTTGTATGCAAATATTGATGAATTTGCTTATGAAGAAGCAGAAATTGCAATTGAAGAGCGACCAGAAATTGATCAATGGATTCTTTCTGAACTGAATACGCTTATCCAAAATGTAGATCAGTTTTATAACGAATACGAACCTACAAAAGCAACACGTGCCATTTCAGATTTTGTTCAAGAAAATTTAAGTAACTGGTACGTGCGATTATGCCGAAGACGTTTTTGGAAGGGCGAATACAAAACCGATAAAATTTCAGCTTACCAAACCTTATTTACTTGCTTAAAAACGGTTACCGAATTAGCTGCTCCAGTTGCACCATTTTTTGCAGATCAATTGTATAAAGATTTAACTCAAAATACAGCTGTAAAACAGGAAGAGAGCGTTCACTTAGCAGAATTTCCAAAAGCTGATTTAAGCCTGGTGAATAAAAGTTTGGAGCGTAAAATGCAAAAAGCGCAACAGATTTCATCTTTGGTTTTATCGCTTCGTAAGAAGGAAATGATAAAAGTGCGTCAGCCTTTACAACGCATTATGATTCCTGTTTTAGATGAACAAACACGGGAAGAAATTGCAGCAGTAGCAGATTTAATTAAAGCTGAAGTAAACGTAAAGGAAGTGCAATTTTTAGATGATGCTTCTGGAATTTTAGTGAAGAGCATCAAGCCTAATTTTAAGGTTTTAGGTCCTCGTTTTGGAAAAGAAATGAAGTTTGCTGTACAAGCTATCCAAAAATTAGAAGCAGAAGACATCAAGCAAATTGAGCAAAATGGAAAAATTGAGCTTCAAATTAATGATGAATCAACTGAAATAAGCATCGATGAAGTAGAAATTACTTCAGAAGACATTGAAGGATGGTTGGTAGCAACAGCAAATGGAGTAACGGTTGCTTTAGATGTAACTTTAAGTCAGGACTTAATTCATGAAGGAATTGCCAGAGAATTGGTGAACCGTATACAAAACATAAGAAAAGATAGTGGTTTAGACGTTACCGATCAAGTTAAGATTACATTAAAAGAAAACAAAAAGTTAAAAGTAGCTGTTGAAGAAAATTTAAACTACATAAAGGCGGAAACCTTAACTTCAAGCCTTATATTTAACGACAATATAGAAAACGGGACTGTCATTGAATTCGATGATGTGAGCACAGTTCTACAAATGGAAAAAATTAAATAAACATTTATGGAAACAACTATCAAAGAACGATATAGCGATGAAGTTCTAGCCGAATTTAAATCCTTAATCGAAGAAAAAATTGTAAACGCAGAAAAACAATTGAAACTGTATCAAGAAGCTTTCAAAAATGGAAGTGCTAACGATACTGAAGATACTGCACCCACTTTTAAATCTTTTGATGATGGTAGCAACACGTTAAGCAAAGAAGCCAACTCTGCATTAGCTATACGTCAAGGGAAATTTATTCGTGACTTAAAAAATGCGCTTATTCGCATTGAAAACAAAACCTATGGTATTTGTCGTGTTACAGGAAAATTGATAAACAAAGAGCGTTTAAAACTTGTACCACACGCTACCTTAAGCATTGAAGCAAAAAACAATCAAGGGTAAAATAATTACATTTTACTAGATTAACTCAAAATCAAAAAAGCCAGTTTATATAAACTGGCTTTTTTGATTCATTAAATGGGAACAAATTTTATTCTTCTTCTTCAGGTTGAAGTACAAAATCTTCCATAAACTTAGTCGTATAATTTCCTGCTAAATAATCAGGGTGATCCATTAATTGTCTATGGAATGGAATAGTAGTTTTTACTCCTTCCACCACAAATTCATCTAAAGCACGCTTCATTTTATTAATGGCTTCTTGTCTAGTTTGAGCAGTTGTAATCAGCTTAGCCACCATGGAGTCATAATTCGGTGGAATTACATAACCACTATATACATGTGTGTCTAAGCGCACACCGTGACCGCCAGGTGTATGTAAATTTACAATTTTTCCTGGTGAAGGTCTAAAGTTGTTATATGGGTCTTCCGCATTAATTCTACACTCAATACTATGTAATTTTGGGTAGTAATTTTTACCAGAAATTGGAACTCCTGCAGCAACTAATATTTGCTCACGAATTAAATCGTGGTCTACTACCATTTCTGTAATGGGGTGTTCCACTTGAATTCGTGTATTCATTTCCATGAAATAAAAATTACGGTGTTTATCTACTAAAAACTCTACCGTTCCTGCGCCTTCATATTTAATATATTCAGCTGCTTTAATGGCAGCAGTACCCATTTTCTCACGTAGTTCGTCCGTCATGAATGGGGAAGGAGTTTCTTCAGTGAGTTTTTGGTGTCTTCGTTGTACAGAGCAATCTCTTTCGGATAAATGGCAAGCTTTTCCAGTTTGGTCACCCACAATCTGAATTTCAATATGCCGCGGTTCTTCAATAAGCTTTTCCATATACATGCCATCGTTACCAAATCCAGCTTTAGCTTCTTGTCTCGCCGACTCCCAAGCTGCTTCTAATTTGTCTTCACTCCAAACAGCACGCATTCCTTTACCACCACCACCAGCGGTAGCTTTCAGCATTATCGGAAAACCAATTTTTTTAGCGGTTTTTAAACAGTCAGGGTAATCTTTTAAAATACCTTCAGAACCAGGCACACAAGGAACACCAGCAGCCTTCATAGTGGCTTTTGCCGTAGCTTTGTCTCCCATTTTCTCAATCATTTCATGAGAAGCTCCGATAAATTTGATGTCGTGTTCTTTGCAAATTTTTGAAAAATTAGCATTTTCTGATAAAAAACCATATCCAGGGTGAATAGCGTCTGCATTAGTTATTTCTGCAGCAGCAATAATATGTGGAATTTTTAAATACGATTCGCTACTTGGAGCAGGACCAATACACACCGCTTCATCAGCAAAGCGAACGTGTAAACTTTCTTTGTCTGCTGTAGAATATACCGCAACGGTTTTTATGCCCATTTCTTTGCAAGTACGAATTACTCTTAGGGCAATTTCCCCTCGATTTGCAATGAGAATTTTCTTAAACATAATTTATTTTTTTAGTTAAAGAGAACCTTTAAAGGATTTCTCATTAAGATGGGTCGATTAAAAATAAAGGTTGATCAAATTCTACAGGGGTAGAATCATCAACCAAAACTTTTACCACTTTACCGGAAACTTCACTTTCAATTTCGTTGAATAGTTTCATGGCTTCAATGGTACAAAGCACATCGCCTTCACTTATTGTAGAACCAACTTCTACAAATACAGGCTTGTCAGGAGATGGCTTGCGGTAAAAAGTTCCAATAATTGGAGATTTTACCGTAATGTATTTATCATCTTCTGCTTCCTTGCTTTCCGTTGGCTGAGCTTCTGCTGGAGCTTGTGGAGCAGCTTGAGCTTGTTGCTGTACTGGCATTTGTGGTTGTTGTTGCATTGGCATTTGGTGAATAACCGTTTGATTTTCGCCTTTGCTTTCTCTTTCGTTTTTAATGGTGATTTTTACATCATCCGTTTCTAAACGCACTTCACTAGTCCCAGACTTAGCTACAAATTTAATCAGGTTTTGAATTTCTTTTAAATCCATAGTTTCAATGTTTAGTTATGTAATGTATTGTATGCCCACTTTAAATAAATAGATCCCCATGTGAATCCTCCACCAAAAGCAGCAAAAATAACATTATCTCCTTTTTTTAATTGTTGTTCAAAATCGTTTAATAATAATGGAAGCGTTGCAGAAGTTGTATTTCCATAACGCTGAATATTCATAAGTACCTTATCGGCATCTAATTTCATTCGTTTGGCAGTTGCATCAACAATACGTTTATTTGCTTGATGAGGTACTAGCCAATTTACATCATCTCCAGTAAGGTTGTTTTTACGCATAATTTGCTCACTTACATCTGCCATGTTAGAAACGGCAAATTTAAATACCGTTTTGCCATCTTGGTATACATAATGTTGGTTGTTTTTTACCGTTTCAGCAGAAGCAGGTAACAGAGATCCACCTGCATCAATTTTTAAAAATGCTCTGCCTATTCCGTCAGATCGCAAAATTTCATCTTGAAGCCCTAAACCTTCTTCATTGGGTTCAAAAAGTGCAGCACCTGCGCCATCACCAAAAATAATACAAGTTGCACGGTCTGTGTAGTCAATAATAGATGACATTTTATCTGCACCAACTACAAGTATTTTTTTATACTTTCCAGATTCAATGTAGGCAGCTGCTGTAGACATTCCATATAAAAAGCTAGAACATGCTGCTTGCAAATCGTATGAAAATGCATTTGTTGCTCCAATTTCGGTAGCGGTATATGCGGCAGTAGATGCTACAGGTAAATCTGGGGTTACCGTAGCAAAAATTAATAAATCAATTTCTTTCGGGTCAATACCTGATTTCTGAATTAAATTTTTGCAGGCTTGAATTCCTAAATATGAAGTTCCTTTACTGGGGTCTTTTAAGACACGGCGTTCTTTTATTCCGGTACGGGAGACAATCCATTCATCATTGGTTTCAACCATTTCTTCTAACATTTTGTTCGTTAGAATATCTTCTGGTACATAAGCGCCAACAGCGGTAATAGCTGCGTTTATTTTACTCATAGAATTGTATTTGCAATAAAGGCTTCCCTTTAATTTAAGCTAAATAAGATGCAAAGTAAGTTTTTTTATTGCGTATTCAAAAATCTGAGCTAAGATTTACTGAACACGCATAACAAAAGGTTTTGCTTTTTTACAGCAAAACCTTTTGTTTTATAGGGTTTACAGATTAAACTGCTCTTTTTAATTTATTATAAATCAAATTTTATTCCTTGTGCTAATGGCAGTTCGGTTGTGTAATTTATGGTGTTGGTTTGTCTGCGCATATAAATCTTCCAAGCATCAGAACCTGATTCTCTTCCGCCACCTGTGTCTTTTTCACCACCAAAGGCACCGCCAATTTCTGCACCCGATGTACCAATGTTTACATTAGCAATACCGCAATCTGAACCTTCTACAGATAAAAAGTATTCGGCTTCGCGCAAGTTGTTAGTCATTATTGCAGAAGAAAGTCCTTGTCTTACTCCATTTTGTAAACCCATTGCATTTTCAATACTTCCTGAATACTTCATAATGTAAAGCACAGGAGCAAAAGTTTCGTGCTGAACAATTTCAAAATGATTTTCAGCTTCAGCAATAGCAGGCTTTACGTAGCAACCGCTTTCATAGCCTTCACCTTCTAAAACGCCACCTTCAACTAAAATGTTTCCGCCTTCTTCTTTTACCTTTTCTAAAGCAGTAAGGTAATTCTTAACCGCATCTTTATCGATTAATGGCCCAACGTGATTATTTTCATCTAAGGGATTTCCAATTTTTATTTGTTTGTAAGCGTCAACAATGGCATCTTTTACCTTATCGTAAACATCTTCATGTATAATTAATCTTCTAGTAGAAGTACAACGTTGGCCACAAGTACCAACCGCACCAAAAACAGCACCGATTACGGTGTTTTTCACATCCGCATCAGGAGTTACAATAATCGCGTTGTTTCCACCCAACTCTAACAAGGTTTTTCCTAAACGTTTCGCTACTGTTTGAGCAACAACTTTTCCCATTCGGGTTGAGCCTGTCGCTGAAATTAAAGGTAAACGTTCGTCGTTAGTCATGTATTCACCTACTTTGTAATCGCCTGTTACCAAAGAAGAAATTCCCGCTGGAACACCGTTTTGTTCAAAAACACGAGCAGCAATTTTTTGGCAAGCTACCGATGTTAAAGGTGTTTTTTCAGAACCTTTCCAAATACAAGCATCACCACAAACCCATGCTAATGCTGTGTTCCAAGACCAAACGGCTACGGGAAAGTTAAATGCAGAAATTACCCCAACTACACCAAGTGGATGGTATTGTTCATACATTCTATGTCCTGGACGTTCTGAATGCATGGTTAATCCGTGTAACTGTCGAGATAGACCCACAGCAAAATCGCAGATGTCAATCATTTCTTGAACTTCTCCCAAGCCTTCTTGGTAAGATTTTCCCATTTCGTAAGAAACCAACTTTCCAAGCGGTGCTTTTAGTCTACGCAATTCGTCATTAAATTGTCTAACCACTTCACCACGTTGTGGAGCAGGTAATTTTCTCCATTCTTTAAAACCTTCAAAAGCTGTAGAAGCTACTTTTTCATAGTCTTCTTTAGTAGTTGCTTTTACGCTTCCTATGTATGCACCATCTACTGGCGAGTAAGATTTTATTTCTTCGCCATTGGCAAAAAAGTCTGTTCCTGTAGAAGAACCCGCATTCATTTCTGAAATACCCAATTCTTCTAAAGCTTTATCAATTCCGAATTTTTTAGCTATATCACTCATGTAAAATTGTGTTTTTTAAATTAATTCAAACAATTCTTGCGAAAATACTAAATTTTAGGAGAGTTTTTCTCTTTTCTAGGGCAAATCCTGTTGAAAAACAACAGGTCGGGCTGTTCGTTTTTAGGCTTCAATGCCAAAGCCAACTTCTAAGCCTTTGCAGGAGCTCCTAAAGTCGCTCTGTAAAGTCAAGAAGTTGAAGGCTATGTCACTTGCAGGCTAATCACTTCCATCCCTTTTGCAAGATTAAATTAAAAATATTCAATTCAAATTGTGATAAGGATAGTTAACATAAAACCTAGTTTCTATCCATGTATTTAAAAATATGAAGCAAATTAATGGTAACATTTTTTTAGAGAACACAGATTTTAAATATTATGAATACGGCCTTTTAGTTTTCTTCTGTTAAAACTTGACACACGAGATTGTTCTTGCTTACTTAAAATAATATAGACTACTAAAGGAAGCCCAAATGCAATTATTACATACTTACTTTCACTAAAAAATAAATAGTAAATAGTAACCAAAAGAACAATCATAAAAGTAATTCCTGCTATTTTTTCGGGAAGATTCGATTTATAAGCAATCAGCTCATCAACATGAAATTCGGATTCTTTTAAGCACTTTTCACAACTGGCTTTTATATTTTCGCCTTCTTTCATAGCAAATTCAACTCGGGTCGATGTAGAAGTAGAATAGCCAATTTCGTTTTTACAGTTTTTACATTTTCCGTAAACTTTCATTTGATTTGGATTTTATATTAAGGCAGTTTAGTATTTTGGCTTAAAAAAAAATAAAGTAGTTACAAATATTGCAATTCATTCCCAATTTGCTTTACCCAAAATGACATTTAAATTTTTTAGCATTTTATTCCTAAGCTCATTAATTTTAAGTAAAATGCAGGATTAAAATATTTTTTCTCATGCAAGAAATTGAACGCAAGTTTTTAGTAAACAACCTAGATTTTAAAAAAGAAGCTTCTTCTTCAAATACCATTCGGCAAGCGTTTATTAGTCGGCATCCAGAACGGACGGTTAGAGTTAGGCAATATGGTAATCGAGCATTTTTAACCATCAAAGGAAAATCTTCTGAAGATGGAACAACCCGAATGGAATGGGAAAAGGAAATAACTATAGCAGAAGCAAAACAACTTTTTGCGGTATGTGAAGATGGCGAAATTCACAAAGAAAGATACTTGGTTCAATTAGAAGATTTCACTTTTGAAGTAGATGAATTTTTTGGTGAAAACAAAGGTTTAATTATCGCTGAAATCGAATTGTCTTCGGCTAATCAAGCTTTTCCAAAACCTGCTTGGCTAGGAAAAGAAGTAACTGGCGATGTGCGTTTTTATAATTCGCAATTGAGTAAAAATCCCTTTTCTGGGTTTAGCGATGAAATTTATAATATTCCTTAGGCTCGAACTGAAACAATGTATTGAATTGTTATTCTGAACGAAGTGAAGAATCTCTCCCAGAATGAAAGAGATTTCTTCTATTATCTAATATGGATTCCGAAATAATTTTAGTTTTATTTCACTTCGCTAACCTAAATGCCGATATGCAGGGATGCATAGACCGCAGAGCAATTAAAATTTGAACTACTTTGAAAATACTAAGGCATAAAAACATAATCCCGTTTACCGATTAAAACTGGATTTTCTTTTTCGATAGCTACTAAAGCCACTTCATTTTTTGGAGCAACCACCGAGCTTGAAATTTCTTTTTTGTGCAAGGCTTCATAGGTTTTAAAATCGATTTTTTGAGTTTGTTCTAAAGCTTCAAATAAATTGGTTTTTTCAATTTGGGCTTTCCATTTATTTTCTAATACAGCTTCAAAAACTTTGGATTTGCTACCACTTCCGTAAGCGATAAAGCCAATTGTATTCGATTTTATTTTTCTATCTTTTTTGTGGTATAAGGCAGAAGCCAAACCAAGAAAAATCGATCCTGTATAAATGTTTCCAATTTTACTTGAAGCGATTTCAGAGGGATATAATTTGGATTGTACGAGTTCTTGATAATAAGCCGATTTTGTTAAGGCTTTCATTTTTTCGGCAGGTGTTTCTCCTTTTTGTTCGGTCAACAATTCGGGATGTTCTTCTGCAACAATATGTTGAAAAGTTCTTCTGCCTTGAAAGCAATAAGGAAGATGCATGGCTATAAATTCCCAATTTTCATAACAAGGCTTTTCATCTTGCTTTTGTTCTTTAAAATGAAAATACGCGGCTTTAATTCTTTTGATATAACATTCGTTTGAATACTGACCGTCAAAAACAGGCTGTTCTTTGTAAATACTGATTTCGTTTTCTAAGACACCATTCCATTCGGGGTTGTGTGAATTTTGATCGATTTTCTTTTTAGAAATTGTTCTTCTGGGTTTAAAGAAATCAAACACACCTTCGGTTGAAACTCCCGTGGTTAAGTCGAAACTCAGCATTTTAGGATTGGCTTCAATCAGCATGGCAACAGCTCCAGCGCCTTGCGTATATTCACCACCTGAGCCTAAATCGTATTTAGCAACATCGGAAGCGATAACAATGCATTTTTTTTCAGGACGTAAACGCACATAATCCAAGCAAGTTTGCATGGCATCTACTGCTCCAATACAGGCAAAGGTTAAATCTACTACGTCGCAGTGTTCTGTAGAATTTACTCCATATTTTTCTTCAATAATGGGTAGTAGAAACGAAGCGACGGGTTTGGAGCTGTCTACACCACTTTCAGTACCTACATAAATACGATCGATTTCGCTGGGTTTTAATTGTTCCGCATCTAACAATTTCAAAATTGCATTGGCAGCAAATGATACTGTATCTTGGTGCACATCGGGAAAGCTCATGCGTTGCAACCCCAAGCCTTTAATTAGTTTTAAGGCTTCGATGTTTCTGTTTTCAGCTAAATCTTCAATGGGTAAATATAACTTAGGGAAGTCAATTTGAATGGCACTTATTCCTACTTTCATTTGGTATGAATTAAGCGTCTAAAATTAAAAGCTTTTGTGATATGTAATTAAAAACAAAGCTTAAAATGAAGTTATTAAGATTATTTTTACGAATAATTTATTTTTGAAATATTTTTTTGTTGATTTGGTAAATAATCTAATCTAGATTGAATAATTTTCAATTTGATGTACAAAAAAATCCGCTTTAAACTAATAAAGCGGATTTTTTCAAAAGCAAATCGTAGTTATAAAAACTTCGATCTGCAGTTAGTTTATGCTATAGTTCCAATGCTTTTTTTACATTGCCATCCATCAATAATTCTTTTGGATCTTCTAAGGCTTCTTTTACAGCTACTAAGAAACCAACAGACTCACGGCCATCGATTATTCTGTGGTCGTATGATAAAGCAACATACATAATTGGGCGTATTTCAACCTTTCCATCTATAGCTACTGGACGCTCAACGATGTTGTGCATGCCTAAGATTCCACTTTGTGGTGGATTGATAATTGGTGTAGATAACATGGACCCAAATACACCACCATTAGAAATAGTGAAGGTTCCGCCTGTCATTTCATCTACGGTAATTTTACCATCTCTTGCTCGTGTAGCTAAGCGTTTTACTTCTTGTTCAACTCCACGGAAGCTAAGGTTTTCTGTATTTCGCATTACAGGAACCATTAAGCCTTTTGGTCCAGATACAGCAATACTTATGTCTTTGTAGTCGTAGGTAATCATTTCTTTTCCGTCGATCATGGAATTTACCGCTGGGAATTTATCCAATGCACGAACTACAGCTAAAGTGAAGAATGACATAAACCCAAGGCTTACCCCATGCTTTTCTTTAAACTTTTCTTTGTATTCACTTCTTAAATCGAAAATAGGTTGCATGTCTACTTCATTAAAAGTAGTTAGCATTGCCGTTTCGTTTTTAGCACTTACTAAACGTTCTGCTACTTTTCTGCGTAGCATAGACATTTTACTTCTAGACTCACCTCGGCTTCCGTTTCCTGGAGTTCCCATAGATGGTTTTCCTTCTGCCTTTTCAGCATCTTCTTTGGTAATGCGTCCATCGCGGCCAGTACCTTTTACATCTTTAGCATCTATTCCTTTTTCATCTAATTTCTTTTTAGCCGCGGGTGAAGGACTTCCAGAAGCATAAGATTCTTTTTGGTCTTTTTTTGCATCTGAAGATGATTTATCTTTTCCAGCATCTTCTTTCTTGTCTTCAGATGACTTACTTTCCTTTTCTTCTTTCTTTTCTTCGCCTTTCTTCTCATCCTTTTTATCATCAGAAGAATCGCCGGGCTTTTCGGCTTCAGTATCAATCAAACATACCACTTGACCTACTTCTACAACATCTCCTTCTTCTGCTTTAAGCGTAATTATACCAGAAGCTTCTGCGGGAAGTTCTAAGGTAGCTTTGTCGCTATCTACTTCGGCAACAGCTTGATCTTTTTCAACGTAGTCGCCATCTTGGACTAACCATTCTGCGATTTCTACTTCGCTAATTGACTCGCCTGGTGAAGGCACTTTCATTTCTAAAGCCATAATATATTAATCTTTATTTTGTTCTTTTTTGTAATCTCTAACATGGTTGTTTCTGGAAGGGTCAAATACGTAATCTATCACTCCTTCATGTCTCTTTTGGAATCGTGCTGCACTTCCTGCCGCTGGTGAGCTGTAAAATCTACGGCTGCAAACTCTAAATTCTTTCATGCGATTATACTGTAGCATGAAGTGCGAGTAAGCACCCATGTTCATTGGCTCTTCTTGCGCCCAAACTATATCAGTTGCTTTGTTGTACTTTTCTATAATCGCGTTAATTTCGTCTTCAGGAATCGGGAAAAGCTGTTCTATTCTTACCAAAGCCATGTCTTTTCTTCCGTCTTCTTCTCTGCGCTTTAATAAATCGTAATAAAACTTACCTGAACAAAATACTAAGGTTTTGATATCTTTTACTTTAGCATCCTTGTCATCTATTACTTCTTGAAAACTTCCATTAGCTAATTCTTCTTTGGTAGATATTACTTTTGGATGACGCAATAAACTTTTAGGAGTAAATACTACCAAAGGTTTTCTGTAATTGATTTTCATTTGTCTTCTCAGCAAATGATAAAAATTAGCAGGTGTGGTACAATTGGCAATAAACATATTGTCTTTAGCGCACAATTGTAAGTAGCGTTCCATTCTAGCTGAAGAATGCTCTGAGCCTTGGCCTTCGTAACCGTGTGGCAAAAGCATAACCAAACCATTTTGAGTTTTCCATTTATCTTCTCCTGAAGAGATGTATTGGTCTATCATGATTTGAGCTCCGTTGCTAAAATCTCCAAATTGAGCTTCCCAAATGGTTAATGTTTTTGGGCTTGCCATGGCATAACCATAATCAAATCCAACAACACCATATTCTGATAAAAGTGAGTTGTAAATATAGAAATGTGCTTGTATGTCTGATATATTATTGTGGAGCACCACTTCTTCTTCGCTGTCTTCCACTTTTACTACAGCATGACGGTGTGAAAAAGTTCCACGTTCTACATCTTGTCCTGTAATTCTTACATCGTGGCCTTCATGAAGTAGAGTAGCATAAGCTAGTAGTTCACCCATTGCCCAATCTAATTCATTCTTTTCAAAGAACATTTTCTTTCTGTTATCGAATAATCGATTGGTTTTCTTTAAGAATTTCTTGTCTTCTGGTAAAGTAGTAATGGCTTCAGCTAAGTCGCTAAGCAAGTCTAAATCAAAAGTGGTATCTACTTCTTGCAACATGTCTTGTCTGTTTCCATAATCGAAACCTTCCCAGACATCTTGTAAAATTGGCGTTATTAATGTGGTGTTTTCTTTTTTTGAATCTTCAAAGCTTTCTTCTAATCGGGCTTTGTATTTATTTTCTAATTCTTCAACATACTTTTTGTCTATAACTCCTTCTTCAATTAGTTTTTCAACATAAATATCTCTGGGGTTAGCATGCTTAGAAATGGCTTTGTATAATTTAGGTTGTGTAAAGCGTGGTTCATCTCCTTCATTGTGTCCGTATTTTCTATAACCCAATAAATCTATAAAAACGTCTCTACCAAATTTCATTCTGTAATCTAATGCAAAATTCATAGCATGTACTACTGCTTCTGCATCATCTGCATTAACATGTAAAACAGGAGATAAAGTTACTTTAGCTACATCTGTGCAATAGGTTGAAGAACGTCCGTCTGTGTAATTGGTAGTAAAGCCAATTTGATTATTTACAACAATATGAATTGTACCTTGTGTTTTGTAACCGTCTAGTTGAGCCATTTGTACAATCTCGTAAGCAATACCTTGGGCTGCTATGGCTGCATCACCATGAACGATGATGGGCAACACATTTTGTTCTTCTCCTAAATGGTAATCGTCTTGTTTTGCTCTTACTATTCCTTCAACCACAGCACCTACTGTTTCTAAGTGTGAAGGGTTTGGTGCAATGTTTAAATTAATTTCTTTTCCAGAGTCTGTTTTTCGAGTAGATGTCCAGCCCAAGTGGTATTTTACATCGCCATCAAATCCTTCAATTTCGTAGTCTTTTCCTTCAAATTCGTTAAAGATGTCTTTGGCATTTTTCCCAAATATATTGGCTAAGGTGTTTAAACGGCCACGGTGAGCCATTCCCATAACAAACTCTTTAACACCTTTGTTGGCTGCACCTTCAATTAAAGCATCTAGTGCTGGAATTAAACTTTCGTTTCCTTCTAACGAAAAACGTTTTTGTCCAACGTAGCTTTTGTGTAAAAAGCTTTCAAAAGTAACGGCTTCATTTAATTTTCGGAGTATATTTTTCTTTTGGTCGTTATCAAAATTAGGTTGATTTTCGTTATTGTATATCCAATTTTGAATCCAATCTACTTCTTCAGGTTTTCTGATGTAAGCATATTCAACTCCAATTGAATCGCAAAAAACGTTCTCTAGAAATGCTACAATTTGCTTTAGTTTAGCTTTTCCAATACCAATTAGCTCTCCAGCTTTAAATTCTTGTTCTAAGTCTGCTTCAGTTAGACCAAATAAGTCTAAGGTTATCTCGGGCTTGTAGCTTCTGCGTTCGCGAACGGGATTGGTTTTGGTAAACAAATGCCCACGATGACGGTATGCATCAATTAAGTTAATTACTTGAAATTCCTTCTTTACATCGTCAGGAACTTCTACTTGATGTTTTTCTTTAGTTTCTGCATCTTGAAGTAAAACTTCTTCTGCTTCTGTACCATATTTGCCAAAATCGAAGCCTTGGAAAAAAGCTCTCCAACTGGGCTCAATAGCATCAGGGTTTACTAAGTATTTTTGATATAATTCTGATAAGTACGAAGGATGTACTGTGTTGAGAAACGAAAATGGGTCCATATATGGAATTACGATTTCTAATTGTAAAGCAAATTTACAACTTTAGCTTAACTTATAAGATATACATTAACAATTATTAAAGGCTAATGAAATGATTTTTCACCGCTAACCTTTTTCAATACTTCATCTCACTATTTACTGAAGTACAAAGCCAAATTTTTCAATACTGCTTCAATTTCACTAGGATTGTTGTAGCTATGAATGCAAAACCGAAGTCGTTCTTTTCCTTCAGGAACCGTAGGACTTTTAATAGCGCGGACATCGAATTCTTTTACCTGCAAAAATTCTGCTGCTTTGCTTACTCGGTCGTTTCCTGAAATTAGGCAAGATTGTATTTGTGTATAGCTTTCTAAAAAATGTTTTTCTAGTTTTAATTGATGCATTACACTTCTAAATTGGCTGATGTTTTCTTTTAGAAATGAAAGCTGATTTTTATCTTCTTCAAAATGCTGATGTGCAGCTAAAATAGAAGCAATGCTATGTGGTGAAGTGGCTGTGGTATAGATGAAACTTCGGCTAAAGTTGACTAGATAAGATTTCAATTGTTCTGAACCTAAAACAGCTGCTCCGTGTACGCCAAATCCTTTTCCAAAGGTAACAATACGAGCAAACACATTGTTTAAGTTGTACTCACTTAGCAAATTTTTTAAAGGATACATCGGGTTAGAATGGGCTTCGTCTATAATTAAATAACAATTGTTTTCTTTACATAATTGAAGTAATTTATTCAAATTAGGTCCATCGCCATCCATTGAAAAAATAGCTTCGGTGATAATGTAAATAGTTGCTTCTGAATTCCTTTTTTGTTGAAGCTGAATTTTTTCGGCTAAATCTGATACATCGTTGTGTTTAAATTTATAAGCTTTTCCAAGTGAA
Organism: Psychroflexus planctonicus; assembly: GCF_014640195.1. GTDB lineage: Bacteria > Bacteroidota > Bacteroidia > Flavobacteriales > Flavobacteriaceae > Psychroflexus > Psychroflexus planctonicus. The sequence continues at coordinate 188,204 of NZ_BMGM01000007.1, read as the reverse complement.
AGCTGCAAACCATCTCGAATGGAAGCATGCGCTAACTCATCGTAAAAAACCAAGGTGTTTTTTGTGTTTATGCAAGATAGCAATCCCAAATTAGCTAAATATCCTGAGTTGAAAATGAGTGCTGATTCAGCTTCATAAAAAGTAGCTAGTATTTGTTCGGCTTCTTCAATTAAAGGATAATTGCCACGAATTAAGCGAGAACTTGTAGCAGAATTGATATTGGTTTGAGCATCAGTAACAATTTCTGAAGCCTTTTCTGCTATGTTTTTTGCTTTGGCAAAACCCAAGTAATCATTAGATGAAAAATCGTATTTTGGAAAATGAGAAGGAAGCTTTCTAAGGTTGGCATTTTGTTTTCGATTTTCTAGTGCTTCATAGAGATTTGTTGGGAAGTTACCATTTGTCTTCTTCGGCTTTTTTTCTTTCATCTTCTTCATCTTTCTGTTCTTCTTTTCTTCGATGTTTTTGAACATCTTCGCTTAGCAACTTGTGTTTTTTCTTATCGTATTTGTTTTCTAAATCGTCTACTACAGAATTTTTCCACATTTTATTGCCAAGAAAATAAGATGTTCTGCCAATTAGATGTGCACCAACTGGAGCGGTAAGTACAATGAAAATAATAATGGCTTGTACTCGTGTTGAAACAGAGAAATCTCCAAAATACAAAGCTGCAGCACCTAAAATTAAACCAATGCCCAAAGTTGCTGCTTTGGTAGTTACTGAAATTCTTAAATACGTATCTGGCATTCTTAAAATACCAATAGCTGCTAACATAGCAAATATGGCTCCTAGAGTGGATAGAATGTATATAGAAATATCAATCATCTTTTTTATCTCTTTTTTCTAAATAATACGCAAAAGCTACTGTTCCTAAAAAGGCAATTAAAGCTAAAATTGTAGCGATATCTAAAAATGTTGGCTTATTGTTTATGATACTATAAATGGCAATTTCGCCAATGCCTAAAGTAATAATAAGGTCTAGAGCTACAACGCGATCTACAATGGTTGGCCCTTTCACAAAGCGCACAAAAACAGCTAATGACGAGATAGCCAAAATAGGAAGAATTACGTAATATAAATAGTCGTGTAAACTCATCTTAAAATTGATAATAATCGGCGTTCAAAGCCATTTTTAATATCGTCTATAAACTCTTGTTTGTCGTTCACGTACATAGAATGTACATACAGCACTTTTTTATCTTCAGAAACATCTAAACTCAAAGTTCCTGGCGTAAGCGTAATCAGGTTGGCTAAAAGTGTAATTTCAATGTTAGTTTTTGCATCTAGTGGAATTTTTACAATTCCTGGTTTCATATTATTTGTAGGTGTAATTACTTCGTAAGCTACCTGTATGTTGGCTTTTACAACTTCCCATAAAAAAAACAAAATAAAAGAGATTAACTTAGGTATAAGTCTTACGTATTTGTTTTCTTCATCTCTAGAACTAATAATCCACAGTATTAAAAAACTGATGATAAATCCAAAAATAAAGTTGACAACGGCGAAGCTTCCGGTAAGAAAAACCCAAATAATGGTGAGTAGTATGTTTGCTAAAAATTTACCTCGCATCTGTTCTTGTTTTAAATACGGCGTCTATATATTGCTGATTATCCATAAGTTCGTTAGCTATGCGTTCGGATAATTGTTGGATATGCTCTGCTCCAAAACCGATGTATAAAGATACAACACTTAAAAATGCTATAGGAAAAATTAGTTGTGCTTTCTGGATTTGTTTAAGTTGACTAAAGTCTACAAACTTTTTCCATTTTTTTACGGGTTTTGGTTCTTTCCAAAAGGCTTCCGACCAAACTTTAGCAATAACAACCAATGTAATTAAACTACCAAAAATAACCGCACCAACAAACCAGTAATTTTGTTGTTCAAATCCAGCTAAAATCAATGAAATTTTAGGCCAGAAACCAGACAAAGGAGGAATGCCTACCAATGAAAATAATGGAATGGCAAGCAATAAACTAATTTTAGGATATTGGTCATACAATCCGCCAAGCTTTTGTAAACTAGAAGTAGAACGCAACCTATAAATCAATCCACTTATTAAAAACAAGTTTGTTTTTACAATAATATCATGAATTAGATAAAAAATAGTTCCTGCAATAGCAACTGTAGTAAACAAGCCCAAGCCACCAATCATAAAACCGATATGGCAAATTATTAAATAAGAAAAAACTTTTCGGATGTTATTCTGAATCAACGCACCAATCCCACCACTAAAAATGCTTAAGATGGCAATGCTTAACAACAAGGTTTCTAAGAATAAATCACCTACAAAAATCAAGGTAAAAACTCGAATTAAAGCATAAACACCAACTTTGGTAAGCAAGCCTGCAAATATAGCTGAAACGGCAGAAGGCGGAGTGTGATAAGATGCAGGCAACCAAAAATACAAAGGAAAAACGGCAGATTTAATTCCGAACCCTACTAAGAATAAAACGGCACAAATTTCAACTAAAGCTTGATTTTCTAACAAAACTATTTTTTGAGATAAATCTGCCATGTTTAAGGTTCCCGTTAAACCATATAAAACACCCAAAGCAGTTAAGAAAATCATAGAAGCTAAGAAGTTAAGCGTAAAATATTTTACGGCACCTTCTAATTGATTTTTTTCTCCACCTAAACTAATTAATACGAAGGAACTGATGATAATAATTTCGAACCAAACATATAAATTGAATATATCTCCTGTTAAAAACGCGCCGATTAAGCCCATCAATAAAAAATGAAAAACACTAAAATACCCAAACTTTAATCGTGCCTTAATTACAGAAACTACTGAAAAAATAGCCACAGCAAAACCACTGATACAAGTTAATAAAACTAAGGTGACAGCAAGCATATCGCCAACAAAAGTGATTCCGAAAGGCGCTTGCCAATTACCCGATTGTACGGTTTGTGTTCCGTGTTCGTAAACCAGTATAAAAACCCAAATGCTCGCTGCTAAGGCAATGCTGTTACCAATTATAGTTAGGCTTTTTTGCCATTTTAAGCTTCGCCATGCAAACATGAGCAAAATGCTAAATAGCAAATGGATTAGTAACGGACTTAATATAGCTAAATTACTCATGAGTCTTCGTCGGTTGTGTTCAATTGATCTAGGTCATCTGTTCCTAAAACTTTATACGTACGCTTTACCAAAATAATGGCAAATGCTTGTAAACCAAAGCTAATTACAATAGCGGTTAAAATTAAAGCTTGCGGAACAGGATCGGCATATATTTCTTGAAAAACTTTGGCTTCTTCTGGAATAATAGGCGGTTTTCCTTTGGTAATTCTACCTAATAAAAAAATAAGTAAGTTCACCCCATTTCCTAATAGAATAATTCCTAAAATTAATTTTACAAGGCTTCTTCTCAGCATCATATAAATTCCAGCTGCGTAGAGAAGTCCAGTTATAACTGCTAAAAGTATTTCCATATTAAGCTGCTTCAGAAATGGTGAAAATAATGGTTAACGATGCTCCAATGACAACCAAATAAACGCCCGTATCAAAAAACAAAGCAGAACCCAAGTTTCCTATTACTGGAATTGGTTCGCTAGCCCACAAGCCTGTCATCAAAGGTAAATCGAAAAACAAAGGAGTTACCGCACTTACAAAAGCAAGCGATAATCCCACAGGCATTAAAAAACCTGGATGAATTTTCAATAATGTTTTGGTGTTTTTTAAACCGTTTGCAAAGGCATCAAGTACAAAAGCAATAGCAGCAACCAAACCGCCGATAAAGCCACCACCTGGTAAATAATGTCCGCGCAATAATATAAAAAGCGAAAACAAAAGCAATACTGGAAGCAGAAAATCTGACGCGGTACGTAAAATAATTGTTTTCATAAATTTATTTTTTATCTCTTGTTTTTAAACGCAGCTTCAATAAACTAAAAACGCCTAAGGCAGCCACAATTAAAACGCTAATTTCAACCAAGGTGTCAACCCCTCTAAAGTCTACTAAAATTACATTTACTACATTTTTTCCTTTGGCAAGCAAGTAGGAGTTTTCAGCATAAAAATTAGTAATTTCAGAATTTTGATCTTCTTGAAGCACTTTCAACACTAAAATTGTTATTAAGCTTCCAAAGGCTAAACTTAAAATACCGTGTTCTAAGCGCAAAACATTTTTAGAAAGATGTAAATATTTAGGTAACCTATACAGAACTAATACAAATAAAATAACGGTTAGCGTATCTACTGAAAATTGTGTCATGGCTAAATCTGGAGCCGAATAAAATAGAAACAACAAACAGAAAGCAAAACCAACAACACCCATAGAAGCTACAGCCGCTAATCTAGAGTTGGTGAATACTGTAAAAATTACAGCACCAATCATCATAATAGCAATGGCAATTTCGTAAGTGGTTAATTCTGAAAACGAACTAACATCTAAACTTAAATCAAAATTAGAAAAGATGATGAAAGCCAAAGCTACTACTAGAAAACCTACTATGGTAGCGATGTAATGACGTAAATACCCATTTTGAAAAAAATTAGTCCAACCTTTAGAAAAATCTTCAAACCCATTGGTCAAGAAAAACAAAATGCTTTTAGGCGAAATAACTTCCAATTTATTGATAAAATTTTCTAAGCGATGAGTTGGTTTCAATATAAAATAAAGCAATAAGCCAACTACTAAAGTGATGGCACTTAAGCCCAAAATGGTATTAAACCCATGCCATAACTTCAAATGGAAACCTTCTGAATCATTCACTAAACTGGAAGTTGCTGGTCCAACAAATGCGCTTTCTAACAACTGCGGAAAAATACCGAAAACCATTCCTGCGCTAACCATAAGTAAGGGGGGAAACCACATGAGCCAACTCGGTAAGTGTACTTTTTCGTAAGTTTCGGGAAGTTTTCCGGTAAAGGGTTTCACTCCTGCTACAAATCCGGCATAAAACAGCAAAATGTTGGTAACAATAGCAATTACTGTCAATAAAATGGCATTGGTTGGCATGCCTAAAGTAGCTTCATAAATTAAATCTTTTCCCACAAAACCGATACTTGGCGGAACTCCACCGCTGATGAGTGCAGCAATAAAACCAGCAATGGCCACAGGCATTAGCACTTTTCGTAAACCTGCCAATTTGGTAATATCTCGCGTGCCTGTTTCATGGTCAATAATTCCCGTAATCAAGAACAAAGAAGCTTTGTATAAAGCGTGAACCACTATAAAAACCAAAGCAGCAATAATGGCTTCTTGAGTGCCTAATCCTATTAAAAAAACCAAAATACCAAGTGCGGCAATGGTGGAGTAGGCTAAAATTCCTTTTAAGTCTGTTCTAAATAGCAAATGAAAAGCAGAATACAACATGGTAACAGCACCGACTAAAATTAATGTGGTGTTCCAAAATTCAGTACTTCCTAAAATTGGACTAAAGCGAAGCAATAAATAAATCCCCGCTTTTACCATGGTAGCTGAATGCAAATACGTAGATACAGGCGTTGGTGCTTTCATGGCGCCTGGAAGCCAAAAATGAAATGGAAACTGAGCCGATTTAGTAAAGGCAGCACCAAAAATGAAAATAACAGCAAGAATATAAAATTCGTGTTGCAGAAGGAAATCTTTATTCTGAAGCATTTCTGCTATGGAATATGAATCTGTAATGGAACCCAATAAAAGCGCACCCGCTAACAAAAACAAACCACCAATTCCCGTAATCCCTAAAGCGGTTAAAGCTGATTTTCTGGAAGCTTCAGAAGTATTATTGAAGCCGATTAAATAAAATGAAGAAATACTGGTTAATTCCCAAAAAACGAACAGTGAAATCAAGTTGTCTGAAAGCACCAACCCCAACATAGCAGCCATAAACATGCTGAGGTAAGCGTAAAACCGATCTAAATATTCATGTCCTTTTAAGTATGCCGAAGTGTAGGCAAAAACCAAAGTTCCTACACCCGTTATCATTAAGGAAAACAGTAAGGAAAGTCCGTCTAATTGAAAACTTAAATCTACTCCAAAAGAGGGAATCCAACTTATTTTTTGGTAAATAATTTCTCCTGAAGCAATTTGCGGAATGTAATTTAAAAAGTAAATAAACAAACCTAATGGAAGTGCAGTTAAGCTAACAGCAGCCCATTTGTTTTTGATGAATTTACCAATAAAAATCAAGCCCACAGCCACAAAAAGACCTGCCAAAATGGATAACAACATAGATTTGAATATTGTGGTTACAAATATAGGGATTATCACGAACTGCCCACTTTTATTATTGGAAAGCTTTGTTAAGGAATAATATAGGCTATTACAAAACTTGAATAGTTTAAGAACCAGAGTAAAACTCTTCTATTTTAAACACTTGCATGGAAATAACGAAATGAAAACCATTCAAGTAACGGAGTGATATTTATATTACGATTTTTAGAAACAAGATAAAAGATGACTCCGCTGATGAAAATGATTGTATTGCATTTCAGTTTTCAACTATTAATTGCTCAGAAAGCCATCTTTTAAATTAAGTGAATAATATGGCGATATTGGATGGTTAAATCTAAATTACTGCAACCTTAACTTTTTCTTTCTGTTAAGGATGAATTGTTTTTAGTCTATTTTTCACTAGATTTGCAAATGATGAAAGCTCGTTTTCAACATATTGCAAGTTTACTATTGGCCGTTTTGGTGTTGTTTTCAACCCAAAGCTTTAGCATCAACACGCATTATTGCGGGAATATTTTGGTGGACAAAGCCATTATGAAACCGGCTAAAAAATGTGCTATGCACAGCGAGCAATCCCAATCTAAACACGAGCATGAAAATGAAAAAGATGAATGCTGTGATGATGAAGTAGATTTAATTGAAGGTCAAGACCAACTAAAAATTCAATCTACAGACTTCGAATTACCACATCCCATTTTTGTTGAAGCTTTTGTTTTTACATTTTTCTCAACAAGTTCTTTTGAAACAGAAGTAAACACCACTATTTATGAAGACCCGCCGCCTTTACTGCAAAGGGATTTTCAAACTTTTTACCAAGTATTCTTGATTTGATATTAAAATCTTCACTTTAATTTCTTCTGAAATCATTTCAGCTTAGAAATCAATATCTGTGTATGTATTTTAATTTCAAATTTTTATGCTTAATAAAATCATTCAATTTTTTCTGAACCAACGATTGGTGTCGTTTATCCTATTGGCAGCCATTGTCATCGGTGGCTTGATGGTATCGCCTTTTCAATGGGCAGATTCGTTTTTACCTAAAAACCCCATTCCTGTAGATGCGATTCCCAATACAGGTGCCAATCAACAAATTGTATTTACCGAATGGCCAGGTCGCTCTCCTCAGGACATCGACGACCAAATCACCTATCCGTTAACTACCTATTTGCTCGGATTACCTGGCGTAGAATCGGTGCGTAGCAATTCCATGTTTGGATTTTCCAGCATTTACATCATTTTTGATGATGATGTGGAATTTTACTGGTCGCGCTCGCGTATTTTAGAAAAGCTAAGTTCCATTCCACAAGGACTTTTACCTGCGGAAGCCAAACCCACCCTTGGACCAGACGCGACGGCACTCGGTCAAGTCTTTTGGTACACGCTCGAACCTCGAGACAAAAACAACGAGCCCACTGGCGGTTGGAATCTGGATGAAATCCGAAGTGTGCAAGATTTTTATGTAAAATATGGCTTGAGCAGCGCCAAAGGCATTTCAGAAGTGGCTTCCATCGGCGGATTCGTGAAAGAATACCAAATCGATGTAAATCCCGATGCCTTGAAATCCTACGGAATTTCGTTGATGCAAGTAGCCAAAGCTGTGAAAGAAAGCAATCGAGACGTGGGTGCCAAAACTTTAGAAATCAATCAAGTGGAGTACATTGTTCGTGGTTTAGGCTATATCGAAAACATTGAAGACTTTGAATCTATCGTGGTCGATGAAACCCAAAACGTTCCCATTTACTTGAAAGATGTGGCGAAAATAAAAACAGGTCCGGCACAACGTCGTGGTATTCTCGACAAAGCTGGCGCCGATGTGGTCGGTGGCGTTGTCGTGGCTCGTGATGGTTTTAATCCGATGCAAGCCATCAATAACATCAAGGATAAAATTGAAGAAATTTCACCAGGTTTACCGAGTAAAACTTTGGCAGACGGCATGGAAAGTCAACTGAAAATTGTCCCGTTTTACGACCGCTCTGAATTGATTAACGAAACCATCGGAACACTCGAAGAAGCCATCAGTTTGCAATTGATTATTGCGCTTTTGGTGGTCATTATTATTGTGTTTAATTTACGGGCTTCGATAGTGATTTCGGCGGTATTACCGATTTCGGTTTTATTGGTGTTTATCGCCATGAGATTCTTCAACGTGCAAGCCAATATCGTGGCTTTATCGGGAATCGCGATTGCTATCGGGACGATGATCGATTTGGCGATTATCCTTTCTGAAAATGTCTTGAAGAAACTGGAAGACTCACCAAAAAATTCATTGGTCAAAAATATCTACGAAGGTTCAGCCGAAGTGAGCTCCGCCATCCTGACGGCAGTTTTGACGACGGTCATCAGTTTTGTTCCCGTTTTTGCCTTGGAAGCTGCGGAAGGAAAATTGTTTATCCCATTAGCTTACACCAAAACCTTTGCGCTGATTGCCGCCTTTTTGGTGACTGTTTTAGTGTTACCAACCTTGATGTATGTGGCGTTCAAAATTAAAATCAATAAAAGAAAAACGGCTTATTATCTCAATGCTTTTTTAGGAATTATAGGCTTTTGGACAATTTTTAATTCATTTTGGCTAGGGCTATTTATTCTCATTTATGCGGTAAGTTATTTCATGTCTTACCAAAATTTTGCTGAAAACTACAAACTTAAAAACCTGCATTTTTATGTGTTAATCGCAGGTGTTTTGGTCTTACTATCCAACTTTTGGTTGCCCTTAGGCCCGCAACAATCCATGTTCTCGAATATTGTTTTTGTTGGGGTTTTGGTAGGTGTCTTACTGACGTTTTATTTGTTACTGCAACGGTATTATGAACAGATTTTGACGTTCTTTTTAAAACATGTCAAAGCCTTTTTAGTACTTCCCATTTTTGCTATTTTTATAGGACTAATGATTTGGCTCGGCTTTTCAAGGGTGTTTTATTATCCGCAACAAGCTTGTAATGCGCTTGGTTTTACGATTGAAGAGACCGGATTTTGGAAAAGCATGGATAAAACTTTTCCTAGTATTGGAAAAGAATTTATGCCCAGCTTAGCGGAAGGAAGCTTTATTTTGATGCCGACCAGCATGACGCATTCGGGCATTGAATTCAATAAAGACAAGCTTCAGCAGATGGATATTTTGGTGAAGCAAATTCCGGAAGTAAAAACGGTGGTTGGCAAACTAGGACGAGTAGAATCGGCCATCGACCCAGCACCTATTTCCATGTTTGAAAATCTGATTACGTATAAACCTGAATTCATCTTGAATGAAAACGGCAAACGCCAGGCTTTTAAAACCAACACTGATGGGTTTTTTGAATTGAAGGGTTTAAAAGTTCAAAATAATCAGGTCGAAATCACAAAAAATGAAGAAGATAAGTTGTGGTTTGATAATACTGAATTTGTTTTTCAAAATAATTCGAATGAAGCCTATTCAGATGAAATGCAATCTGAGATGTTATATGAAATTGAAAATGATTTCAAGCCGTTTTTAAGCGGAGATGAAGACGGAAAATACTTTAGAAATTGGCGAAAACACATTCAATCGCCTGACGATATTTGGAATGAAATTGCTAAAGTCACCAAAATTCCAGGCATTACTTCAGCGCCCAAATTACAACCTATTGAAACACGCCAAGTGATGTTGCAAACCGGGATGCGTGCGCCGATGGGCATCAAAGTTTCAGGGCCAGATTTAGAAACCATTGAAAGTTTTGGTCAACAATTAGAAGGCATTTTAAAACAAACAGAGCATATCAAATCGCAAGCCGTTTTCGCCGATCGAGTAGTGGCAAAACCTTATTTGCATTTAGAACTCAACAGGAAAAATTTAGCCCGTTATGGATTGAGTGTAAATGATGTGCAAGATTATATTTCTGTTGCTATTGGCGGTCACAACCTGACTCAAACGGTGGAAGGTCGTGAGCGTTACAATGTACGTGTTCGTTATCCTCGAGAATTAAGAAACACACCGGAAGCCATAGAAAACATGCTGATTTCCACGTCTTCAGGAACACAAATTCCTTTAGGAGAACTCGTGGACATCGAGTACGAACGTGGTCCACAGATGATTAAACGCGAAGAAACATTTCTCAATTCTTACGTGCTTTTTGACCGTGCTGATGGCGTAGCCGAAGTCACCGCTGTGGAATCGGCAAGAGATGCTATTCTTGCTGAAATTGACAATGGTAACCTAAAAGTACCAAGTGGTGTAAGCTACCGTTTTGCAGGAAGTTTTGAAAATCAAGTGCGATCAGAAAAACGATTATCCATGATTATTCCTGTGGTAATGGTGGTTATATTTTTGATTTTGTATTTTCAATTTAAGTCTGTGCGCATCAGTTTAATGGTGTTTTCGTCTATCGCTTTAGCCTTTAGTGGTGGATTTATCATGATTTGGTTTTACGGTCAGGATTGGTTTCTGAATTTTAGTTGGTTTGGTGAAAATCTGCGGGATATTTTTCAGTTGAAAACCATCAACTTGAGTGTTGCGGTTTGGGTAGGATTTATTGCTCTTTTTGGAATTGCTACTGATGATGCCGTCTTGATGGCAACCTATTTAAGGCAATCCTTCAAAGCGAATCCTACCAAAACCAAAAAAGAACTGCGTGAAGCGGTGATGGAAGGTGGACTCAAAAGAATTCGTCCAGCAGTAATGACTTCGGTAACTACCGTCATTGCACTTTTACCGGTTTTATCATCTACAGGAAAAGGCTCGGATATCATGGTACCTATGGCGATTCCAGCTTTTGGCGGGATGGTCATGGCAAGTTTAACCTATTTTTTACTGCCGATTTTGTTCTATATCGTTTACAGTAGAGCCTTAAGAAACACTTCTGAAATTGATCTTAGCTAAATTTCAAAAAACAATAAAACTATGTTTAAAACATTTCATATAAAATCCAAAAGCATCTCAACTCAACTCATATTCGTTGGAGTTTTGCTTTGCTTTGGTTTCCATCTGAAGGCTCAAAGCTTAGAAGAATTGAAAACTACTGCTGCTGAAAATAATTTGGAATTGAAAGCGCAATTCAAAGCCTTTGAAGCGCAATTGGAAGGCGTCACCCAAGCCAAATCTTGGCAGGATCCCAACTTAAGTTTCGGCTATTTCATCAGTCCGATTGAAACCCGAGTAGGACCACAAATCGCCAGATTTTCATTGACGCAAATGCTGCCTTGGTTCGGAACCTATAAAGCCAAAGGAGACATTGCATCATATAGAGCTGAAGCTGAATTTGAAAAGTTTCAAAATCAAAAATTGAAATTATATCTCGATGTTGTTGAAAAGTACTACGACCTTTCTGCATTGAGACACATCGCCGAATTGGAAGCCGAACAACTTCAGATTTTAGAAGATTTGAAATCTATTGTGGAGTCCAATTACGAAAACAACAAAGCAAATTTGGTGGATATTTTAAGAGTTGAACTTCAAATAGACAAACAAGCCAATGTGCTTCAAGTGTTGAAAGACCAAGACGCTGCAATGGTTGCACAACTCAATCAATTGATGAATCGACCGATGAAAACACCCGTTCTAGTTTCAAATCCAAAACAAATTTTGGAGCAAAAACAAATTGAAGAAACGGATTCTATTTCCAGTAATCATCCGCGATTGAAAGCCATTCGTAATTTACAAGCATCCAACAAAGCGGAAAGTCTGTTAGCCAAAAAGCAAGCGATGCCGCAGTTTGGGTTGGGCTTGGATTATGCCATCATTCAAGACCGAAATGTAATGGCGGCAGATGCTGGACAGGATGCGATTATGCCCATGATTTCGGTAAGCTTACCCATTTTTGGTAAGAAAAATAAATCCAGAAAAAAGGCTGCTTCACTTCAAGGAGAGTCGCTTCAATTTCAATTGGAAAATGAAGAAACTCGCTTGGAAACTGAAATTCAGGTCGCTCAATATAAACGCGATGAACTCTTCAGTCTTTTGGATTTATACGAGCAACAACTTTTGCGGTTAAAAGACATGTTACAACTTTCAGAAACCGCTTTAGCTAACGCTTCTATGGAAATTGAAGAAGTATTGCGACTACATGAAGAGCGTTTGCTTTACGAAAAGCAAAAAGCTAAAACCTTTGCGAAACTTCAAAAAACAAATGAAACTTTAAATTATCTCACTTCAAATTCAGAATAATGAACATCGATAACTTTTTAGAAAATTGGGGAAATGCAGCCAATACAGCCTTAGGTTTTTTTTGGATGGCGCTCTGGGCGTTTATCTTGGGCTATGCCTTAAGTAGTCTTATTCAAGTTTTCGTGACCAAGAAAAACATGCAAAAAACCATGGGAGAATCTGATGCTAAGTCTGTGCTTTTTGGAACTTTCTTTGGTTTTATAAGTAGTTCGTGTAGTTTTTCTGCTTTAGCGACGACCAAGTCGTTATTTCAAAAAGGCGCAAGCTTTGTGTCTTCAATGGCGTTTTTGTTGGCTTCAACCAACTTGGTGATAGAACTCGGAATCGTGATTTCCATCTTTTTGGGTTGGCAATTTGTGGTTGGCGAATATGTGGGTGGAGTTTTACTCATACTTATTAGTTGGGTATTGATTGGATTATTCAATCCAAAATCTATCATTTCAAAAGCTAGGAAAAACCTTGGTGAAGCGGAAAAAGAAGAAGTTGACTCAAAACCTATTTCAGAAAAAATAAGTGATACAACCAATTGGGTAAAAGTAGGTAAACAGTATGGCATGGAATGGAAAATGGTTTGGAAAGATGTGACCATCGGTTTTACTATTGCCGGGATAATTTCAGCTTTTGTGCCAGACTCTTTCTTTCAAACTTTGTTTATCAACACTGGAGAAGGACAAACCAGTTTTGGTTTTTTTACGCTATTAGAACACGTTATTGTAGGTCCTTTTGCTGCGTTTATAACCTTTATTGGTTCGATGGGAAATATTCCTTTAGCCGCTTTGTTGTTTGGAAAAGGCGTGAGTTTTGCAGGGGTTATGGCATTTATTTTTAGTGATTTGGTGGTGTTTCCTGTGTTGAGAATCAATGCCAAATATTATGGTTGGAAGATGTCATTTTTTATTCTTTTCCTATTATTTACAGCATTAATTCTTACTTCATTGTTTTTGCATTACAGCTTTGATTTATTTGATTTAATTCCAGATTTATCTGCAAATCAAATCACTGAAAAAGAACATTTTCAATTCAATTACACCTTTTTCATGAATATCGGTTTCTTGATTATATCAGGAATTTTGGTCTATTTGGGATTCTTTTCAAAACAAAAAGACATTTCCTATATGAAGGAAATGGCCCCTAAAAGTCCACTTTTAGAAAAGGTTTTAAAATACCTTGCTTTTGCTAGTTACTTCTGGTTGGCAGGTGGAATTTTAGTCAAATACATATTCAATTTTTAAAAAACTTAAAATGAAAAATAATTTAAAAACATACATCATTGCAGGGCTAATTTTAGTCTTAGGGGTCTTTCTTGGCGCTATTTTGTTTTCTTCAGAAGACAAAACAGAAGCACACGACCATTCACAAGAGCAGGCAGAGGAGACAGTTTGGACCTGCTCTATGCATCCACAAATTCGTCAAGACGAGCCAGGCGATTGCCCTATTTGCGGCATGGATTTGATTCCGGCCAGTAAGATGGAAGATGATGTCGATGTCGATGCCATCAGAATGAGCAAAACTGCACGAAAATTGGCACAAGTCGAAACCATGACTGTTGGTAACGAAGACCAAAAATCGAGTATGAATTTCTCCGGTCGCTTAGAAGTTAATCAAGACAATACGTCTTCTATTTCAGCTAATTTCAAGGCGCGAATTGAACGTTTGTACATCAATGAAGAAGGTGAGCAGGTGAATAGAGGTCAGGTCATCGCTGAATTGTATGCGCCAGAAATTCAGGTTTTAAAAGACGAATTGGAATTAGCGACTCGTCAGGAAAATGATGTTCTTTTGAAAAGCATCACCAGAAAAATTAAAAACTATGAGCTTTCTGTTAGCGACATTCAATCCTTAGAAAATGCAAGATTGAAATTAAGATCTCCTAAAAATGGAGTGATTTCAAGTCTAAATGTGAAGCAAGGAGATAATGTAAAAGCCGATCAAAATTTAATGCGCATTGCCGATTTATCAAGTCTTTGGGCAATAGTAGATGTGTATGAAAGCGATTTGAATCGGATCAAAAATGGCGATGAGCTCAAAATCATCATTCCTAATCAAGAAAATGTGACTGGGAAAGTGACTTTTGTTTCGCCTGTTTTGAATGCCAATTCTAGGTCGGCCAAAGCGCGAGTGGTTATCAATAATCCGAATCGAAACTTGAAACCAGGCGTTTTTATAATGGCTGAGTTAACGAATACAAAATCAGAATCTACCGAAAACAAAGCTTTGATGGTGCCAAAATCGGCTGTGCTTTGGACGGGCAAACGTTCGGTGGTGTATCAACAACTGGAAAATGAAAACGGCGTGTATTTCAAAATGAAGCAAGTGGAAACGGGTTCTTCTTCTTTAGATTATGTTGAAATTCTTTCAGGTCTAGAAGCAGGAGATGAAGTGGTAACCCGCGGCGCTTTCAGCATAGATTCTGAAGCTCAACTTTCTGATAAACCGAGTATGATGAATCCGAAAGGCGATGAAACATCATCAAGTCATCAGCATAATCATGGAGAGATGAACGCTTCAACTGAAAGTGAAAATAACCTAGATGAAATAGCTTGGGAAGAAATTCAGCTAAAAAATAACGATTTAAAAGAAATTCTTCAATTTTATCTTCAACTAAAAGAAGCTTTAGCCAATGATGACCAAAGTGAAGCCATTTCGATTGCAGCGGATTTTCAACAAAAATTGAAATCGTTGTCAATTGAAAATCAAGAGGTTAAAAAAGCACTTCAAAACTTAGTGAAAAAGGTGGCAAACTCTAAAAATATGAAAGTGGCTCGCCAACATTTTCAATATTTATCGGATGCCTTCATTGCAATGGTTGAACAAGAAAATCCTTTAAACGAAACTTTGTATGTTCAGTTTTGTCCCATGGCAGATAACGACCAAGGCGCTTTTTGGTTAAGTACCGAAGAAGAAATTAAAAACCCGTATTTTGGTAGCATGATGTTGAAATGTGGAAATGTGGATCGGGTAATTAAATAAAATAAGTTTAGTAGTAATAGCAAGAAAAAATTTAGCTTATCAGTTCGAGTGGTTTTCCTTAGTTTTTGAAAAATAGGGAAAATTGTATCTAGAACTTGTTACTGGCTCTCGATACTTTTGGGTTTATAGGGATAAGATCCCAGATAAATTTCTTCGAAATTTTCTGGAATGACAGGTGGTGGTGGAGTGGAATTTTCTGGAGTAAAAGCTTGTGGTAGAATAAATTTTTTAGAATGACAGGTTTGTAAAAGAAATGAAGTTTTTTGAGTTAACAGGTTCAAGGTGTTGGCAATCGGTTTTTAGAAAGGCTTCAACTCAATTTCTCGTTGAAAGGTTTGTTCTAAACAAATAAAAGTCTCTGTTCTCGCAATACCTTCTATGGTTTGAATTTGGTTACTCAGTATTTCAGTTAAGTGTTTGTTGTCTCTGCACAATACTTTAATCAATAATGAAAAATTTCCAGTGGTGTAGCTGCATTCTACCACTTCAGGAATTTCAAATAGTGCTTTGCTCACTTTTCGGTAAATATTGGCACGGTCAAAGTACACACCGATAAAACTTTGTGTTTGATAACCCATTTTAAAATGGTCTAAGGTGTATTTAGAACCTGTTATAATTCCACTTTCTTCTAATTTTTTTAGACGCAAGTGCACGCCAGCAGTAGATAAATGGCAAGCATCACCAATTTGTTTTAAAGAAGCTTTTGCATCCTTACTTAATACATTTAAGATTTTTCTATCTGTAGTATCAATCATATGTAATAAATTTATTAAAAAACAATAATACTAAATAATATCAATTATATATATATTATAGTTGAATATAATTTATATAAGTCGCTTATTTGCTTTAAATATTAAAGTAAATGTTATGTGTGGAATTTTTGCAAGTATTGATTCAACCTTAGATCAATCTACATTGTTTGATGCTTTTATGAAAATAAAACATCGCGGTCCAGATTATTCAGAATTTAAACATGTTTCTGAAAATGCCTATTTCGGCTTTCATCGTTTAGCCATTAATGGACTTTCGCCAAAGGGTAATCAACCCATGTATAAAAACCATTGTTGGTTAATTGCCAATGCAGAAATTTTCAATTATCAAGATTTAGCCAAGAAATATGAAATTACCTTGAGTACGGGTTCAGATTGTGAAATTCTAATCGATTTATACCGGAAAATTGGTGTTGAGCAAATGCTGAAAGAAGTGGAAGCGGAATTTGCTTTTGTACTATACGATGAAATTACTAACGAATTTATCGTTGCTCGCGATCATTTAGGTGTACGTGGATTATACATTGGAAAAGACGAATTGGGAGCTACGTATTTTGCTTCCGAAAGTAAAAGCTTGTCTTTTTGTGATGCATTGAAACAATTTCCTCCCGCTCATTTTTGGAGATCTTCAACGAATGAATTTACAGCTTATTTTCAACATACTTATGTCACCAAACAAGAAACAGAAGAAGTTTACTGCCAACAAATAAACAAGTTGCTCACCGAAGCCGTAGAAAAACGAATGATGAGTGAACGTCCTGTTGGTTGTTTATTAAGCGGCGGTTTAGATAGTAGTTTGGTGGCTGGAATTTTAGCTCGTGCTTATCGGAAACAAGGCAAACAATTAGAAACATTTTCCATAGGTTTACCTGGAAGTCCAGACTTAGTTGCTGCTCAAAAAGTCGCCGAGCATATCGGTAGTAAACACCATAGTGTAGAAGCTACTGAATCAGATTTTCTAGCTGCCTTAGAACATACCGTTTACATGTTAGGAAGTTATGACGTTACCACCATTCGTGCATCTGTAGGGCATCAACTTATTGCTGAATACGTTAGTAAAAGTTCTGATGTAAAAGTGCTTTTTTCAGGTGAAACGGCAGACGAATTTGGCTCGTATTTGTATTTTCAAAACGCACCTTCCGAAATGGCTTTTCAAGATGAAGCGGTACGATTATTAGAAGACATTCATTTTTTTGATATGAAGCGTGGCGATCGTTCCATTTCAAACGCTGGCTTAGAAGCGCGAGTTCCTTTTGCAGATAGAGCATTTGTGGAATATTATATGGGAATTCCAGCCAAAGACCGCATGTTTGGTTCTACTAAAATGGAAAAATATTTAATTAGAAAAGCTTTTGAAGCTGAAAACATCATTCCTAATGAAGTACTTTGGAGACGAAAAAACGGATTTTCAGATAGTGTAAGCGATTTAAAAAAGTCGTGGAGCAGCATCATCCAAACTTATGTAGACACCTTGATTACAGATGATGAATTTGAAATGCAAAAGCATGCTTTCCCAACTTTACCAGCAACTAAAGAAGCTTATTTTTATTTAAAAACATTTCAAAAATACTATGGGAAACATTTTCAGTTGACGCCTTATCAGTGGTTGCCCAAATGGTGTGGAGATGTTAAAGACCCTTCTGCACGTGTGTTAACTATTTACGAAGCAGATTAATTTTATCTGCAAAGTTTCAAAAAAATCCTTGCCTTAGCTTCGCAAGGATTTTTATTTCAATAACAAATTATACAGACATGATGCTATTTAAACAGTTTCAATTGTAGATTATAAATTTCTTGTTTTTGTC
The DNA here is from genome assembly GCF_014640195.1 of Psychroflexus planctonicus. GTDB lineage: Bacteria > Bacteroidota > Bacteroidia > Flavobacteriales > Flavobacteriaceae > Psychroflexus > Psychroflexus planctonicus. The sequence continues at coordinate 170,380 of NZ_BMGM01000007.1, read as the reverse complement.
TTTATTGAATTATTTTACATTTAGTAAAAATTTAAACATGCGCTATTTTATCTTCACATTTATATTTTGTTTTACCATCAGCATCCCTGTTGAAGCTCAGATTCTAAAAAAACTCAAAGAAAAAGTAACCAAGTCTGCCGAAGAATCTGCTTCAAAGCGAATGGAAGAAAAAGCAGATGAGAAAATTGAAAAAGGTTTAGATGAAGTTTTTGAATCGGATAGAAAGGAAAGTAAGTCTGATGAAAATGAAAATCCATATTCTGCTCAACCGGTTCGTAATTCCTCCTCCGATAAAAAGCCACCCGAAAACTATAATTTTGATTACAAACTAGTTGTGGAAATGTATATCGATAACGAAGAAGATATGAGTATGGATTATTTATTAAGCACAGACGGAGATTATTATGCCATGGAAATGAAAGAAGTTGTAAGCATGTTAATGGTTACCGATGCTGAGCGAAAAGCCATGTTTCAATTTATGGACTACGGTGGCAACAAAATGATGATGGTTCAAGATTTGAATTTTTCTGAAGAAGAGCAACAAGCTGTTGAAGAAACTTCGTTTAAAAAATTACCGAATAAAACCATTATGGGTTACCTATGTGAAGGAATTGAAGTGGTGAATAAAGACATGCGAAGTGAAATTTATTTTACCAAAGAAGCACCTGTAAACTTTACTTTTTTTAATGATCCTGAACAGTCTAAAAACTTTTCTATCCCAACTGAAATTGAAGATATAATGAATGATGATGTGTTGATGATGGAAATGCAAATGGAAGATTTAAACCAAGGTTACCAAGTTTTATGGAAAGCCAAATCTTTAGAAAAAGAAGATAAACAAATTAACACAAGCGGTTATCGTAGAATGTAGTGCTAACTATTAAAAAGTAGACTTGAATCCTTTTTGGTAAGCTTCCCAATCTTCTGCTGTGGTAATCTCTTTGTAATCATCGCTTTTTATCATTTTTAGGTACAATTCCAATTGTTCTGGGGTTTTGTAACCTACAACAGGTGCAATTACTTCACCCTCTTCATCAAAAAACACCAAGGTTGGATAAGCACTTATATTTAATGCATTGGCTAAAAAATGTTGAGCATTTCTTCCTTTTCGGTTCGGGTCGTGATTAGGGTTGGTATACTCAAAATCTTTGTACATGATTTTTTCAGTCCCTTCTGCATTGAACTTTACAGGATAAAAATGCTTGTTAAGATAAGCAGCAACTTTTGGATGATTAAGCGTTTTTTTATCTAAAGTTTTACAGGGTCCACACCAATCCGTATAGGCATCCATAAATATTTTTTTGGGTTCTTTTTCCTGAGCTGCTAGCGCTTCATTCATGCTCATCCAGTTTACATTCTGCGCATTAAGTCCAAAAAAAGACACCAAAACAATAGCAAGTATGACTAACTTTTTCATTTCTAAATTTGATTTATATTTAATAACGGTCGAAATATACAATTATTTCTTACCGCACTCCATGCATTAATTTCTTCAACAGCGGATTTAGAGCAATAGCCAATAAACCTAAGGCGGCAGGAACCAATGTAAAAATTAAAAAGAAAGTGGTCATGCTATAGGCTTCGGTTATTTTATCAATTTGTCCACCTAAAGTTCCTGCGAGCTTGTTACCTATGGCAATGGCGATGTACCAAATACCAAACATCATGGCAATCATTCTTCCTGGTACCAATTTACTGATGTAAGATAGTGCGACTGGAGACAAACATAATTCACCTAAAGTATGGAATAGATAAGCTAAAATCAACCAGATAATGCTTACCGATGCAACTTTTGCACCTTGGTCTATTCCTAAAGAACCAAAAGCTAAGGCGGCAAAACCTAAACCTAGCAAAATTAAACCTAAACCATATTTCATCGCGCCCGAAGGATTGCGTTTGCTTTCCCACCATTTGGAAAACAAAGGCGCAAACATAATGATGAAAAGCGAGTTGAGAATTAAAAACCAAGTCGCAGGAATTTCGATTTCATTTTCTTTAATTTCTTTAATTTCTGCATTTACAATGCCTGTATTCTCTCCTTCCTGAGTAGCTTCTCGAATTCGATTTTCGGTAGATTCATCAAGGTAAATAAAGTTTCCTTTTTTATCTACATCAATCACTTTCATTTGGTCTCCTATTTCAAAATCAATAGGTTCAATGATGGTGACTTCTTTTTTAATGATTTCATCGCTTGCTGAAATTTGGTAATCTTCTGTTACAGGAATTATTTTTGTTTGGGCATTTCCTTCTTCATCTAAAACGGGTTGCCCATTTTTATCCAGCATTGCTTTTTCAACTACTTCATAATTGGCAATGTATGCAGAAGAATTTAAGTCGCGATTAATCATCCAAATCACCAAGCCCCAAATCAAAACAAAACTGATTCCTAAAGTAATATTTGCTATGGGGTAATTCTTAAAAGTTTGTTTGAAAAGCAAAATCAATACCCAAGTAATTATGGCAATAGGCACGACGGTAATCAGAATATTAGCAATCAAGAAAACGGTGTACCAATTGCCAGACATGATTCGGTCGGTATAGTCTTTTGCAAAAATGGTCATGGAACCACCAGCTTGTTCAAAACACGTCCAAAAACAAACGGTGAATAGTGCAAAGAAAATAATAGCTACCATGCGATCACGCACTTTTACGGGATACCGAATGATGCGTAAAAATAAAACCAGTAAAAAAGCAAATAAAGCAGCAAGTGCAGTTAGCGTGGAAAAATCTGTATCTCCGAAAGCCAACACACTGTTTTCTCCAATAATGGAAACGGGATCGTTAATAATCCATACCAAACCTAAAACAACCGCAATACCGATAAGAATTTTATCTAAAAGTGTAAACGGGTTCAATTTATCACCTTTGAATTCTAATTTGGCTGCTTTGTCTTCATCTGATTCATCTTCTTCTTTGGTAGGTTTTAAGCCTGCTTTTCCGAAAATATTTCTTGCAAAATAAAATTGAAGCATTCCAAAAAGCATGAAAATTCCGGCTAATCCGAAACCAAAACTCCAACCGATTTTTTCGCCGAGATACCCACATAACAAAATACCTAAAAAAGCTCCTGCATTTACGCCCATATAAAAAATGGTATACGCACCATCTTTTTTATCGGGATGTTTTTGGTATAATTCTGAAATAATGGACGTGATGTTGGGTTTGAAAAATCCGTTGCCGATAATTAGCAAAGCGATACCCAAATACATAAAAAAATGAGCGAATTCCAATGCCATGGAAGCGTGACCGAGCGTCATGATAATAGCGCCAATGACTACCGCTTTTTGGTAACCCATGTATTTGTCTGCCAGGTAGCCACCCAAAATAGGCGTTAAATAGACTAAAGAAGTGTAAGTGCCGTAAAGTGCTAATGCATGTTCGCGTGGCCAATCCCAGCCACCGAGACCAAAAGAGCTGACTAAGAATAAAACTAAAATAGCGCGCATTCCGTAGTAGGAAAAACGTTCCCACATTTCTGTAAAAAACAACACAAAAAGTCCAGCGGGATGACCTAAAACTTGTGTATCGAAAAAATTAAAGGGTTGTTGGTGTTCAAGGTTGGTTTTCATGATTTTTCAGTCTTAATTACAAGTTTGCAAAATAAACCATTTTTGTATAAAATAGTTGATAATTAAAATTTTGTTAATTGTCAAAACTTTTTGGGCGTGTCCCGTTTCAAAAACGGTACCGGGCTATCCGCTACAAGTCCTCGCTCGTACCTCGCTGTGGGCTTTCCACTACTATCCCTCACGCGAGGCTTGTTATTTTTTTAAAAAAGAAAATCTTACAAAAGTTAAACCCCACAGGTTTTTAAAAACCTGTGGGGTTTGTATTTATTTCTCAATTCTTAAGAATAAAAGGATATGATTTGCATAACCATAACTTACTTTACTTCATCATCGGCTAATTCGAAACCTTCGGTTTCAAGTCCTTCAATTTCTTTTTCTTCAGCTCCGTGAGTTAGGCGTTTCAATGGTTTTAAGAGTAAAATTACCAACACACCAAAAGCAACTGTAAAGATAACAATCCCAGCAAAAGTTTTAAATTCTAAATCGGTTTGAAATTGGTCTACATCAACTCGGCCGTAATATGTTCCTTCTTTATAATCGAATTTTAAAAAAGTAGTTAACGGATTTTCTTTTGTAGGATTATAGGTTTCAATACGATTTCTCAAGGTTTGTTCTACTTCTTTAGATGAAGTATCTTCAACTTGATAAGTAAAAATTGAGTTTACTTTTTCACCTGTAGTAGTTTCAATAAATTGTAATTGATTATTCGAATCAACATACAGATTTGTCTCTACAGTAAATGCGGTGTTTTCTGAAAACACATCATCTGAATTGTCAACAAATGGAGTTAGTTTTTCAGTTGAAGCATCCAATTCAATCTCGATGCGTTCAGCTTGAGATGATTCGCCAATTACACCAGCCACTTTGTTTCCTAAACCAGTAGCAGCAAAGTAGAGTCCCATCATTAAAGCACCGTAACGCAAAGGAGCTAATTTGGTGATAAAAGATAAGGCTACTGGCGATGCAGAAAGTTCACCTATGGTGTGTAATAAATAGGCAAAAACCAACCAGTATAAAGCAGCTTCGCCGTTGTTCTCATATTCCATGGTAGCGAAAACCATAAACACAAATCCTAGTCCCATTACAATAACACCTACGGCCATTTTGAAAATAGATGAAGCTTCCTTGCTCCTGTTTTTTCTCCAAGCCCAAAAACCAGCAACTGGAATTCCAAAAATAATGATGTACAGCGGATTTAAAGATTGAAAGAATGCTGCAGGAATGGTATAGTCGAAAGCAGGTAAGAAACGATCTGTTTTTTGTTCAGCGTAAATATTTAGCAATCCACCGGCTTGTTCAAACGCACCCCAGAAAACAATTACAATTAAAAAGGAAAGTAGCAAAACAATAAAACGGTCTTTTTCAACTTTACTCGTTAAATCATGATAAACGGTCATCATAAAACCAACTACAATGGATAAGAAAATAAAAAATACAATATAAGCAATCACTTCAGTATCCATTAGCTGAATAGGCGCAACAACCGAAATGGCAATTAGCAAGATTAAAACAGCCAATGTTTTTTTAGTAGAAAGCATTTGACTGAAAATTTCACCAATAGAAACCGATTGATCTTGTGTGTTGGTTTTATCTGGCGCATTCCCAACGTGAGCTAAATATTTTTGACCAAAAACATACACCAATTGCCCTAACACCATTCCGATGGCTGCTAATCCAAATCCATAATGCCAACCGTATTCTTTAGCCACCAAACCAACGAGAATGGCAGCTATAGCAGCTCCTACGTTAATACCAATGTAAAAAATGGAAAAACCTTTGTCTCTTCTTGGGTCGCCTTCTTTGTATAAACCACCAACCATGGTTGAAATATTGGGTTTCAACATTCCGACACCTAAAACAATAAGTGCAAGTCCTGAGAAAAACGCCCAATCTTGCTCTATAGAAAGTACGCCATGACCTGCAACCAAAAGCCAACCGCCAATCATCACGGATTTTTTCTGACCCAAAATTTTATCGGCAATAATTCCTCCAGGAATGGAAACTACATACACCAACATGGTATACCAACCATAGGTAGCCAAGGCTTTGCCTTCTTCCCAACCCAAACCGGGATTGTCTGAACTTACTTTGGCTAACATGTATAAAGTTAAAATGGCGCGCATTCCGTAGTAGGAAAAACGTTCCCATAATTCAGTGAAAAACAAAATGTAGAGTCCAGCTGGATGGCCAAAAAATTCTCTTTTGTGTGGTGGGGTTAAGGTTTGGTTCATAGTTTGTTGTATTATTTTCTATTTAATTTTAATTGCTGAATATCTAGAAGATCTTTAGGGCGAGAAGATTTTACTTTACTTGTAATTAAATCATCATAGTTCAAAACTCTCCAATACATTCGTTTTTCTCCTTTTACTATTTTTTCATCACTTTTTTTATAAGCTTCTTCAAATGTTTTATTTATAGAAAATCGAGTTATCAATTCCAAGTCTAAATCATAAGGCGAAAATTTAATAGAAATATTTTGATTCTGATTCATTACTTCCTTCGGAAATTGATCAACTTCATACCCCATTTCGTTAAAAACATTTTTTAATCGCTGCATATTTTGTTCAGTAACATCAATCCAAAAATCTACATCGGCTGAATGTCTTTGATAACCATGAAAATTAACAGCCCCACCACCAATCATAATCATTTTTACCTGATTTTTGTTGGCTAATGAAATAAACTCTTCAATATTTTCACCCCATTTCATCATCTTCTTGTAAATCTTTATGAATCAACAAAAAATTACCTTTATTTCTTTCTTCAAAACTCAATTTATCTTTTGGCGGGAATAGTTTATTGATTTTTCTGGATAGCTTCAAAAATTGCATAAATCGTTCTTCACCAGAAAGTTTCAAAAATTCTTCCTGTTGCTGTTTTTTACTTTCTTCCTTGGTTTGAAAACGTACTTCCATTATAAATTTTCCAATAAAAAATCAGTCATTAAATTGTATAAATGCAAACGCGTGTTACCACCGTAAATCCCATGGTCTTTATCAGGATAAATACGCCAATCGAATTGTTTGTTGGCTTGTATTAAAGCTTCAATAAGCTGCATAGAATTTTGTACATGTACATTATCATCGCCACCACCGTGAATTAGTAAATAATTCCCTTTTAGCTTATTTACATGACTTATAGGCGAATTGCTGTCGTAACCTGAAGGATTTTCTTGAGGTGTAGTCATGTAGCGTTCAGTATAAATAGTATCGTAAAAACGCCAGCTCGTCACGGGTGCAACGGCTATAGCAGTAGAAAATACATCATTGGATTGAAAAATAGCATTAGAAGCCATAAAACCACCATAACTCCAACCCCAAATACCAATTCTGTCTAAATCTATCCAAGGTTCGTTGCCTAAAATTTTTGCAGCTTCGGTTTGGTCTTCTAGTTCTAATTTACCAAGTTCTTTTTGCGTAACTTTTTTGAAATCTCTTCCTTTTAAACCTGTACCTCGGCCATCAACACATGCGATAATGTAACCTTGATTGGCCAGCATTTGATACCAATAATCGTTGGCTCCATAAAATGTATTGGCAACCGACTGCGAACCTGGACCTGAATATTGATACATCAGTAAAGGATATTTTTTACTTGGGTCAAAATCGGAAGGTTTTACCATCCACATATTCAGTTCGTTTCCGTTTACTTCTATGGTCGAAATTTCTTTAGGTGAAAAGTCATACTCGTTCACTTTGTCTAACAATTCTTGATTGTCTTCAATTAAGCGAATTTCCTTTCCTTTTTTAGCTTCATGTAAGGTGTATGTTGAAGGTTGTTCTACACTTTGGAATGTATTGATAAAGTAAGTAAAATCAGCTGAAAATGAAGCTGAATTGGTTCCTTCATTCGTTGCTAACTCGCGTTTGGATTTTCCTTTGGCATTTATGGAATACACACCACGGTTTACACTTCCGTTTTCAGTAGATTGATAAAAAATACGATTTGAATCAGCATCATAACCATAATAATTGGTTACTTCCCAGTTTCCTTTGGTGATTTGATTTTTCAACTTTCCATCAGCTTCATAATGGTAAATATGGTTCCACCCGTCTTTTTCGCTTGTCCAAATAAAGCTATTGTCTGCTAAAAAGGTTAAATCGAAATCTACGTCAACGTAAGCTTCATCAGCTTCAGTTAAAATGGGTTTGGCTTGGTAAGTTTTGGCATCTACAAAATGCAATTTTACTTCATTTTGATGCCGATTAGTAGTTTGCACACTTAAGGTGTTGGCATCTTTTGTCCATTGCAAACGGGGAATGTATTCGTATTCGCCCAAATCAATTTTGTGTGTTTCTTTGGAAGCGACATCGTAGATATGTAAACTTACTTCAGCATTGGCTTCACCTGCTTTTGGATATTTAAAAACTTCTTGGCTTGGGTACAAATCGTTTCCATAGGTGCCATACATATCCATTGAAAATTCAGGAACTTCGGCTTCATCAAAACGAATAAAAGCAATTTGAGTTGCATTTTTATTCCAATCGAAAGCACGAACTAGCGAAAACTCTTCTTCGTATACCCAATCCGTAATGCCGTTGATAATTTCGTTTACTTTTCCATCTTCCGTTACCTGAATGTTTTCATTTGAAACTAAATCTTTGTAAAATAGATTATTATCCAGCACAAAACCTACTTTTTTTCCATCGGGTGAAAAATGTGTAGATTGGATTACTTCACTAGAAACGGGAGTGAGTTTTTTGGTGTTTAAATCATAAACATGGTAAATTCCTTTCGTCGATCTTCTAAAAATACGCTCAATCTGATTTCCCAAGAGCACTTTATCTTCATTTTTACTCAACGAAAAAGTTTGAAATCCAGGTAAACCATCCATGTCTTTTGAAGAAAACAAAGTACGTACTTTCTCTCCTGTTTTATAGTTGTAAACTTCCACTTTCATTTCTGCTGAAGCACGATCGTATTCTTGTACAATGTACTCGGTACCGTTGCTTAAAGATTGTAAAGATTGCATATAATTGGCACGAAAAGTTCCGCCCCAAATGTCTTCTAAACTAACTTGTTTTTTTTGTGCTAAAAGCGAACACGAAACAATAAAAAGAACGTAAAACCAAACCTGTTTTTTGTACATATTTAGGAAATATAAATTTGAAGTTCAATTTTACTAAAAAAACCTAAACTAGCCGTCATTAAATTGAATTATTCTTAAGCACGAGCATGACGCTCGCACTGACGAGAATTTAATTTAACTTTTTACTAAACCATAATGCTAGTGCGAGCGTCTCGATCATACGACAAACCTAATTCAAATCAATTTCTAAAACCCTATGGTCATCATTAGCATAATTTCTAGTACTACTGTATTTCCAATCTATAGGATCGGTAACAAAGCCTGCTTTAACTGGTTTATTATGAATGTAATTGAGTTTTTACTCAAACACCTTTAAAGACCAAATTTCTATAGGGTGATTTTTTTGCTGCCAAAACTGCCTATTTTTTACATTACTATTATTGCTTCCAGATTTTTCAAACATCCACAGCATCCACTCTTTTCTGCTTTCTTGCTTATTTTCTGTTAATTGTCAAAGCTAGCTTTGTGCTAACTTTCATTTTAGGCTTTCTTCTTTGCTTCTCTTTCCAATTCTTTTTGTAAATCTTCTAAAACAGGCTTAACTGTGCTTTCGGGTAGGTCTTTTACTCGAATGTACATCAATCCGTCTACAGCATTATTAAAAAGCGGGTCTACATTAAAGGCGACTACACGTGCATTTTGTTTGATGTATTTTTTGATGAGTACGGGCAAACGCAAGTTTTTAGGCTCAATTTCATCGATGATTTTATCAAATTTATTCAAATCGGCTTCTGTTTTGTTGAATACAAAGTCTTTATCTTCATCGTTCAATTTTACTTTAAATTCCTTTCGAGCTCTAATAAATTGAGCCAAGTACGGGTCGTAATAATTCGATTTCATAAACTCAATCATAATGGATTTGGAGAAATTCGAAAACTTATTGCTGATGCTGACTCCTCCAATCAGATATTTGTGCTCTGGAAATCGAATAGTGCAATGTACAATTCCTTTCCAAAGCAAAAATAATGGCATGGGTTTTAACTGATATTCTTGGGTAATAAATGCACGTCCCATTTCGATAGATTTACGCATTACTTCATGAGATTCTTCTTCAAATCGAAATAATTCGTTGAGGTAAAAACCACTAATTCCATGTTTTTTAAAAATCTCCACACCTAAACCCATTCGGTAGGCTCCTGCAATTTTTTGGGCTTGATTATCCCATAAAAACATGTGGTGATAATATTCGTCGTATTTATCTAAATCTACAGCCAAGTTGGTGCCTTCACCAACAGAACGAAAGGTGATTTCCCGTAAGCGACCAATTTCAACTAAAATATTAGGAATCCATTCTTTTTTAGCCAAGAAAACTTCATATTGATTGCTTTCCAAAAGTCGTTTTCCAGCTGCCCTACAAGTTTCTACTTCTTCAATAAAACTCTCTAGAGCTCCTTCTTGAATGATGTCTTTTGGTGTTTTGGGAAGTTTAATCTGTTTTGGAAGTGCATCGAATAAACGCTTTTTTTCATATGCATTGGCGAGCATGTAGGTTTTGGTTCGCAGAAAGTGTGTTAATTCATCTAAATCGCTATGTTCTTGAAGTTCTTTAGGCTGAATCAAGTTTCCCACTCTCACTTTAATGGATCGGTGTTTTTGAGTGAAAATTTCTCTTGGAAGTTGAGCTGTTCTCAATTGATCTGAAACCTTAGCTAATTGATAAAAAAGACTGGAATTTTTAGCATGAAAATAAATAGGTAAAACCGGAACATTCAAACGTTGAATCAGTTTCATTGCTTCTTTAGACCACGGTTTATCTACTATTTTTTTGTCTTGTCGGTGTGTAGAAACTTCACCTGCGGGGAAGATACCTAAGGCTTGTTCTCCTTGAACATGAGCAATGGCTTTTTTGATGCCTAAAACGCTACTTTTTACATCTTTTTTGTCTTCAAAAGGATTGACAGGCAAAACATAAGGCTCCAATGGTTGAATGCGATGCAATAAAAAATTAGCGATTACCTTAAAATCTGGACGCGTGAGTAATAAGATTTTCAACAAAATTAGCCCATCAACACCACCTAAAGGATGATTAGAAACGGTTACAAAAGCGTTTTTTGCAGGAATGCGTTTCAAGTCTTTTTCAGGAATTTCAAATTGCACACCTAAATCTAGTAAAACCGCATCGATAAAAGCAATACCTTCTAAATGTGCATGTTTATTATAAATTTTATTTACATCTGTAATTTTAGTTAGATGCATTATACTTTTAGCAATGGCATTGCCTAATGTCCCAAGCTTTTCAAGACCAATTGCTTGTGCGACTTCTTTAGAAGTAAGGATACTCATGGTTGTGGTTTGGTTGACTGGCTAAGATAGGAAAATTATAAATGAAACTCTTTAAACTAAGATTATGTAATACAAAACCCTAGAAATAGGCTAAAGTCAAAATTTGAAGCCATTAAGGATTCTGCGCATACTTTTTTGGTGTGGTTCCAAATTTCTTTTTAAATGCCGCAATAAAATGACTTGCTGTGCTGTAGCCCACACTTAAACCGATTTCATTTACATTCTTTTGTCCGCGTTCTAAGAGTTTTCGAGCGTAATTCATTTTGTAATCCAACAAAAACGCGTAAACGGTTTCGCCATAAATTTCTTTGAAACCTTCTTTTAATTTCTTCAAACTCAAGCCCACTTCATCTGCCAATTCGTTCAAACTAGGTGGGTCAACCATGCGCTGTATGATAATTTCTTTAGCTAATTTAATTTTTCGCACATTGTCTTCATCTATCAAAAACGGGCATTGTTCTACGTTGGCTTCTTCAGGTTGATTAAAATACAAGCCGATGAGTTCATAAGCTTTTCCTTTAAGGTAAATGTTTTTTACTGAGCTGTGCAAGTTGAAGTTCAGCATCTGGCTTAATACTACAGCAGTTGCAGGTGTTATTTCTCCGTCTTTGTAATACTTTTTGTCTCGGTTTTCTTCCATTAATAAATCAATATAATTGGCTTGTGAAGAAAACATCGTGTGTAATTTTTTTACGGAAACCAACACGGAAACAAACCAAGAATTCGGATAAATTTCTAAATTGATAGGAAGCGCTTTCATAGGATTGTATAACAATAAAGATTGGTCTTCTTCGGTATGCAAAGCGTAACCTCCCTGATTAAAGTTGAATTTTATTTTCCCCTTCACACAAAAATGAAATTGAATAATTTCTTTGTCAGCTAAATGGTTAATACATTGATAATCATCCGTATTGTTTTGTGCTTGAAGAATATGAAAACCATCTTCTATTTCAATAAAATTGTCTGAACCTATAGCGATATTTTTTTTACTAATACTCATTTTTTAACATCGTTTTTATTTAGACTGAATCTAATTAAGTGTATTCAAAAGCCTTGCTAAGCTTACAAAAGTAGCGATTTTTGATGATATTTATCATTTTCTTACTGAAAAGACTTCAAACAACACAAAAAGAACTTTTAGCGTTATTTTAAAGTAAACTTCCTTGTTATTTTTGCGTCAAATTATTTTGAATGCAAGCGTACAACGTTTCTAAACATCAACATTTTTTTGCGATTGGACTAAGTTATGAAAAGGCAGATGCCATCGTGCGTGGTAAATTTAGCTTAAGCATAGCTCAGCGAAATGCTTTATTAGAAGAAGCAAAACAATTGGGTTTAGAAGCACTTTCTATTATTTCTACCTGTAACCGCACTGAATTATACGGTTTTGCTGATGAAGCTAAACACCTTATCGATTTGCTTTGCAAACACAGCAACGGAAGTTTTGCGCAGTTTGAAGAAGTAGGATATACTTATATAAACCAAGGAGCAATTGACCATATTTTTAGAGTTGGTGGCGGTTTGGACAGTCAAATTTTAGGTGATTTCGAAATTATCAGTCAGTTGAAATCTGCTTTTGCTTTATCTAAAAAACACGAAGTTTCTAACGCATTTTTAGAGCGTTTGTTCAATGCTGTTATTCAGACCAGTCGCAGAATTAAGAATGAAACCCAACTTTCATCAGGAGCTACTTCGGTTTCTTTTGCTTCTGTTCAATACATTTTACAGGAAATCGATTTTAAATCCAGTAAAAATATTTTGCTTTTTGGAACCGGTAAAATTGGAAGAAATACCTGTGAAAATTTAGTAAAACATACGCACAATAAGCACATTACCTTAATTAACCGCACCAAAGATAAAGCCGAAGAAATTGCAGGAAAGTTTAATCTAACGGTAAAAGATTTTTCAGATTTGCAAGCGGAAATTCGCAAAGCTGATATTTTAATTGTGGCTACGGGTGCTCAACATCCTACCATTACTAAGGAATTGATTTTTACCAAGAAACCACTTTTGGTCTTGGATTTGTCCATTCCTAAAAATGTAGATGAAAATGTAACGGATTTATCCAATGTGAATTTAATGCACATGGATCATTTATCTAAAATTACCGATCAAACTTTAGAAAAAAGAAAAGCATTTATTCCACAAGCTGAACACATCATTGAAGAAGTAAAAGCTGAGTTTTACGAATGGCTTTCTACTCGAAAATTTGCCCCAACCATCAAAGCTTTAAAGGAAAAATTAGAGTTGATGAAAGTGGAAGAGTTGGATTACCAAGGTAAAAAAATGATGAATTTTGATGAAGCTCAAGCTGAAATCATCAGCGATAGAATTATTCACAAAATAACTAGAAGTTTTGCAGCTCACCTAAGAAATGCAAATGGTTCCACCGAAGCTAGTGTGGAATTGCTCAACAAAGTGTTCAATTTAGCTTTGACTGAAAAAGAGTAAATAACACACCCAAAAAAAACCTGTCATTCCGCACGCAGATGCGGAATCTGTTCGTTTTTAGTTATGAAGTTACTAAGAACTTGTTCAGCGTTTCCATAGGTATGAGAACCCGCATCAGAGTGCGGGGTGAAAGTAAAATTAAGGCGACAACATGAGATTCCGTAAAAATTTGCTTTGCAAATTTTAAAGAATGACAGTGCAGAAGTAGTTTTATGAATTTACTGAACAACAAAGTAAAAAGCTACAAGCTAACAGCTACAAACCATGAGATTCCTCGTCGAAGCGAAAAAGCTTCTCCATCGGAATGACAGTGCAGTGAGAGTTTTGTGTAATGACATTTTCTAATTTACCTGCTCTTACGCAATCCAATTTTCACCGACTGCACATCGCCGCCTAATGGTGGATTGATTTTAGCTACTTGCACATGTAATTTTTGAACGCTCGGTAATTCGTCTAAAATGCGATTGGAAATGCGGTTGGCTACATGTTCCAACAATTTAGAAGGAATATCCATTTCTTCTTTTACAATTTTGTTGAGGTGTACGTAATCTACCGTGTCTTTTAGCAAATCGCTTTTGGCTGAAATGCTTAAATCAGCTTCTACTTCTAAATCTACACGGTAATCGCTACCTATTTTGGTTTCCTGTGGTAAGCAACCGTGATGTGAATAACAACGAATATTTTCTAAGGAAATGTAATCCAATTTCATTTTTTTACAAATTTACTAGTTTAGCTTGAACCTAAACTCGAATTTTAAAATCTTCTTTTACTTGTTCTCTTCTAAAAAATAACATTCCCCAGAAAAAAGTGTCAATACTTACTTTTACCTTCGGATGCGCAATCATTTCCAACCAAGCTTCTTTCATTCCTTTGCTCCAATGAATATCGTCAAAAATCAGAATGCTATCGTTATGTACATGCTTCAGTAAAGCTTCAAAATAACTTAAGGTAGCTTCTTTTTGATGGTTTCCGTCAACAAAAATCAAATCAAATTTTTTAGTTGAAGGAATTGTTTTCAGAAAAGCTTCAAAATCAGCATTGACAAATTGAATGTTTTTCAAATTCAGGCTTTCAGCTGAATCTTTTGCAAATTGTGATGTGTTAGTACAGGCTTCAAGTGTGGTAAGTTTAAGCTTTTCATTCAATCCTAAGGCGATGCTTCCCAAACCTAAAGAAGTGCCTAATTCCAAAGCATTTTTAATGTTCAGATAATTGGATAACCGATAGAGCAGCTTAGCTCGTTTGTAAGTTGTTCCAGCATTTTTAGCAACCGCCGAAACTTTGCGTTTGTTGTTTTGAAATACACGTGAACCTGCGCCCAAATCTTTCATTACAAAGGTAGATGAAGATATTAAGTAAGCTTGCTGAATGCTTTTCCATTTGAAGTAAGCGGGATACTTGGTTTTATCGTAAAAGCATTTGGTGATTAGTTGATACACAAAAGGCGAATGGATTCCGTGTTGATTATTGGAAGTGCACAAAAACCGAATGTATTCTTTAACTTGAAACCACATTGTAAAAGATTTATATTTTAAGGTTTAAAATTTATAGGTTTTACATAAAAAAATATGATGAATACTTTGCAGCCTGAGTTCAATTTAACAAAGCAATTAAATTACAGATTTAGAGTAAACACCCTCCTTAGATCCTCCCTCTAGGGAGGAAATTAGATATGAATATCCCCTTGAGGGGATTTTAGGGGTGTTTTTACAACAAAACTAAAATTAATATTTTTAATAATAATATGATATAATCGAATTCATTTTGGAAAATCGTTTTGTATATTCTTTTTCATTTTTACCACAAAGTCACGGACAACACAATGTCTTCTTCTATTCTTCCAATTGTGCAGAAAGCTCAAACCAACGTTCTGTTTTTTCTTCAATTTGTTGGTTGGTTTTTTCTAGTTTTATGGAATTTTCCTTGATTTGTTCGGCTTCCAATTCTTCTAAAAAACTCTTTTGTAAACTCTCTTTTTTCTTTTCCAATTCAGCTATTTCCCGTTCTAGTTTTTTGAATTCCTTTTGTTCATTATAGCTCAAATTACTGTTCGAATCCTTCTTTTTTTCAGATTTGGTTTCTGTTTTTTGTGGTTGTGTTTCAGGTTTTTCTTTTGGAAGCGCATCTATTTCAGCTTTGTATTCTCTGTAATCTGAATAATTTCCAGGAAAATCAGAAATGCCTTGTTCACCTTCGCCAAACACAAATAAATGATCTACAATTTTGTCCATAAAATAACGGTCGTGTGAAACTACAATCAAGCAACCTGGGAAGTCCAAGAGAAAGTTTTCCAACACATTCAAGGTAACAATATCCAAGTCGTTGGTAGGTTCATCTAAAATTAAAAAGTTTGGATTCTGAATTAAGATAGTACATAAATACAGGCGTTTCCGTTCACCACCACTTAATTTTTCAACAAAATCGTATTGTTTTTTTCGGTCGAATAAAAAGCGTTCTAAAAGTTGTTGGGCTGAAATTTTTCTTCCTTTCTGTAAAGGAATGTATTCCCCGAATTCCCGAATAACATCAATTACTTTTTGTCCTTCTTTGGGTTTGATTCCACCTTGGGTATAATAGCCAAACTTGATGGTTTCGCCATGAACAACTTTCCCCGTATCGGGTTCTAAATTACCTGTAAGAATATGCAAAAAAGTAGTTTTCCCCGTTCCGTTTTTGCCAATGATGCCAATGCGTTCACCACGTTTGAAGTTATAAGAATATTGGTTAAATAGCTGCTTTTCATCAAAAGATTTACCAATTTGATGCAACTCGACCACTTTCGTGCCCATGCGTTCCATGTTTATTTCTAGCTCTACTTCGTGGTCTTTTCTGCGTTTGTGAGCTCGTTCTTTAATGTCGCCAAAATCCCCAATTCGCGCTTTAGATTTGGTGGTTCGCGCTTTGGGTTGACGCCGCATCCAAGTCAATTCTTTTTTGTACAATTGCTTGGCTTTGCTGGTTTCAACGGCTTCGGTTTCCAGACGTTGATCTCTTTTTTCTAAGTAATACGAATAGTTTCCTTTGTAGTTGTAAATAATCCCTTCATCCAATTCAACTATGTGGTTGCAAACCCGTTCTAAAAAGTAGCGGTCGTGGGTTACCATAAACAAGGTCAGGTTTTCGGAAGCAAAAAAAGATTCTAACCACTCAATCATTTCCAAATCCAAGTGGTTGGTTGGCTCATCTAAAATCAGCAAATCGGGTTTACCTAAAATCAAGTTGGCCAAAGCCAAGCGTTTCTTTTGACCACCTGATAATTTACCTACTTTTTTGTTCAGATCGGTAAGTTTCAGTTTAGATAAAATCTGTTGATATTGGGTTTCAAAATCCCAAGCTTGCAGGCTGTCCATTTTCTCGAAAGCATCCTGATACGCTTCTGCGTCTTCTGGATTTTGAAGCGCTTTTTCGTAATCTCGAATCACTTGAAGCACTTCGTTATCTGAAGCAAAAATGGTTTCTTCAACCGTTAAGTTTGGTGCCAAATCGGGTTCTTGGTCTAAAAAACCGACTTTTAATGATTTTCTGAAATTCACTTGGCCTTCATCAGCCGATTCTTTTCCGGCAAGAATGCGTAATAAAGTGGTTTTTCCTGAGCCGTTTTTGGCTACAAAACCTACTTTTTGTCCTTGGTTAATTCCGAAGGAAACCCCGCTAAATAGCTGAAGCATTCCATAGGATTTACCTATATTTTCTACTGAAACGTAATTCAATGTTTTTTTTTGCGAAAGTAGGGAAGTTTCGCTTGCAAACGAAATTTATCATTTGAAGTTGAATGGAAGTTGTGAAATTTGAAGTTGCCATTTATCTATTATGATTGTTACATCGAAATTGCAAATTTCGATGAGCTTCATAAATTAAATACGGTTGATAATCTCCGCAGCTTTTTCTAGCGTTGCATCAGTTTTAGCAAAACAAAAACGAATCATTTTTCTACATTTTTCATCTTTATTGAAAACGGAAACGGGAATGGCTGCCAAACCAAATTCCTTGATTAAGCGCAAGGTAAAATCGGTGTCTTTTTCATTTGAAATGTTTTTGTAACTCGCCATTTGAAAGTACGTGCCTTCACTTGGAGTAAATTCAAATCGGGAATTTTGAATCAATGATAAGAATTGATCTCGCTTTTTTTGATAGAAGTCTGGCAGATTCAAATAGGTGTTTTTATCTGCTATATATTCACTTATAGCGACTTGCATTGGATGATTCACGCAAAATACATTGTATTGATGCACTTTTTTGAATTCCTTCATCAATAATTTCGGTGCTAAAACATAACCCAGTTTCCAACCCGTTACATGAAAGGTTTTACCAAATGAAGCCGTCAGGAAGCTTCTGGATTGCAGTTCAGGGTACTTGGCTACGCTTAAATGTGGTCTTCCATCAAACGTCATGTGTTCGTAGACTTCATCACTTAAAATGAGAATGTTGGTGTTTTTTACGATTTGGATTAAAGCTTGCATGTCTGCTTCAGAAAAAACCTTGCCCGTTGGATTATGCGGCGAATTGATCATGATCATTTTTGTTTTTGAACTGACCTTGTCTTGCACTTCATTCCAATCTACTTCATAAGTTGGTGCTTTCATTTCAATGGGAATGGGTTTTCCGCCAAATAATGCTACTGCGGGTTCGTAACAATCGTAGGCGGGTTTCAGCATAATGACTTCGTCGCCGGGATGAATGCTTGCCGCTAAACTGGTAAAAATGGCTTGCGTTGCTCCAGCGGTCATACAGATTTCATCTTCAGCATAATTGCTTCCGTATAAGGAGTTGGCTTTGTCTAATACAGCTTGATTCAATTTGGGTAAGCCAGAAAGTGGCGCATACTGATTACGGTGATTTTTGACGGCTTGGTTTTGCATTTCCAATAGCTTGGAATCTGCTTCAAAGTTGGGAAACCCTTGCGATAAATTGATAGCATTATGTTCTTGAGCGAGTTTACTCATTTTTGTGAAAATGGTAGTGCCAATATGTGGGAGTTTTGAAGTTATACTTTTCATTTTGTGTGTGTGTTTTAAAATGGTATATGTATTTTGTTAAACCAATAGACATTTCAAACTTATGATAATTTTTTCACGCAAAGCACGCAAAGAACATAACGCAAAGATTTGCTAAGTTGTTTTTGTTTTCAATTTAGCAATAAAAAACCCCTATTCGAAATGAATAAGGGTTAATTTATAATGTTAGTGAGATTTTATCCTTTTAAGCTTGCTGCTAAATATTCACGATTTAGTCGAGCGATGTTTTCTAAAGAAATTCCTTTGGGACATTCTACTTCGCAAGCCCCAGTGTTGGTACAGTTTCCAAAACCTTCCTTATCCATTTGTGCTACCATGTTTAAAACACGGTCGGTAGCTTCAATTTCACCTTGTGGCAACAATGCGTATTGTGAAACTTTTGCAGATGTAAATAACATCGCACTTGCATTTTTACAAGCTGCTACACAAGCACCACAACCAATACAAGTTGCTGCGTTGAATGCCAAATCTGCATTTTCCTTTTCTATTGGAATGCTGTTGGCATCTTGGGTATTTCCTGATGTGTTTACCGAAATAAATCCACCCGCTTGTTGAATACGATCGAATGCCGAACGATCTACTGCCAAGTCTTTAACAACTGGAAATGCGTTTGCTCTAAAGGGTTCGATAACAATGGTATCACCATCTTTAAATTTCCGCATGTGCAACTGGCAAGTGGTAATTCCACGGTCTGGACCATGCGCTTCACCATTGATTTGTAACGAACACATCCCACAAATTCCTTCACGACAATCGTGGTCGAATTCGATGGGTTCTTCTTTTCCATTTTCGATGAGCTCGTTGTTGAGTACGTCGAGCATTTCTAAGAAGGACATATCTCCATGAACTTCGTCAAGTTGATAGTTTTTAAATTCTCCTTTTGTCTTGGCATCTTCTTGACGCCATATTTTTAAATTAAGTTTCATAGTTATAAACTTATTTGTAGCTTCTAGTTTTCAATTCAATATTTTCGAAAATCAATTCTTCCTTATGCAAAACTGCATCTTTGGGTTCACCTTTGTATTCCCAAGCAGAAACATAACGGTAGTTTTCATCATCTCTTAAGGCTTCTCCTTCTGGAGTTTGGTACTCTTCTCTAAAGTGACCGCCACAAGATTCGTTTCTATCTAAAGCATCTTTTGCGAAAAGCTCTCCTAATTCTAAGAAATCGGCAACTCTTCCTGCTTTTTCTAGCTCTGCATTTCTTCCTTCGGCTTTGCCCGGAATACGTACATTGCTGTAAAATTCTTCACGTAGTTGAGCAATTTCTTCAATTGCTTCTTTTAATTCTTTTTCATTACGAGACATTCCGCATTTGTTCCACATAATTAAACCTAATTTTCTGTGGAAGTAGTCAACAGGTTTTTCCCCTTTTACGTTCATCAGTCTATCTAAGAAGTCGCGAACTTCTTTTTCGGCTTCATCAAATTCTTTTGAATCGGTCGGGATTTTTCCTGTCTGAATATCATCTGAAAGATAATCACCAATAGTATATGGTAAAACGAAATAACCATCAGCCAAACCTTGCATTAAAGCCGATGCACCAAGTCGGTTAGCACCGTGATCGGAAAAGTTGGCTTCTCCAGTTGCATAACAACCCGGAATGGTAGTCATTAAATTGTAATCTACCCAAAGTCCACCCATGGTATAATGCACCGCAGGAAAAATCATCATTGGCGTTTCATAAGGATTCTGGTCGGTGATTTTTTCGTACATATCGAATAAGTTACCGTATTTAGATTCCACTACTTCTTTACCCAATTTGATGATTTCTTCTTTTGAAGCATCTTTTTTGCCAGAGCTAAATGCTTTTTCTTTTCCGTAGCGTTCTATCGCACTAGAAAAATCTAAGTACACTGCCTGACCTGTTTTGTTTACGCCAAAACCAGCATCACAGCGTTCTTTTGCAGCTCTAGAAGCTACATCACGTGGCACTAGGTTTCCGAAAGCAGGATATCTTCTTTCTAAGTAGTAATCTCTATCTTCTTCTTTAATTTGCGTTGGCTTCAATTTACCGGCTTGTATGGCTTCTGCATCTTCTTTTTTAGCCGGTACCCAAATTCGACCATCATTTCTAAGCGATTCTGACATCAAGGTCAACTTCGCTTGCAAATCTCCAGAAACGGGAATACAAGTTGGGTGAATTTGCGTGTAACAAGGATTGGCAAAGAAAGCTCCTTTCTTGTGTGCTTTCCAAGCGGCAGTTACGTTACTTCCCATCGCGTTAGTCGATAAGAAAAATACGTTTCCGTAACCCCCAGAAGCCAAAACTACAGCGTGAGCAGAATGGCGTTCAATTTCGCCAGTTACTAAGTTTCTAGCGATAATTCCACGGGCTTTTCCATCTACTTTTACAATGTCCATCATTTCATGGCGTGTAAAAGATTGAATTTTACCCCGATTGATTTGGCGGTTCATCGCTGAATAAGCACCCAATAAAAGTTGTTGTCCTGTTTGTCCTTTGGCGTAAAAAGTTCTTGAGACCAATACTCCACCAAACGAACGATTATCCAGTAATCCACCGTATTCTCTAGCAAAAGGAACACCTTGTGCAACACATTGGTCGATGATGTTTCCAGAAACTTCAGCTAAACGATATACGTTAGCTTCACGAGAACGATAATCTCCACCTTTTACGGTATCGTAAAAAAGACGGTAATCTGAATCGCCATCGCCTTGATAATTTTTAGAAGCGTTTATTCCACCTTGTGCTGCAATAGAGTGCGCACGTCGTGGTGAATCTTGAAAACAAAATGTTTTTACATTGTAGCCTAATTCGGCTAAGGTAGCAGCAGCAGAAGCTCCTGCCAAACCTGTTCCCACCACAATAACATCGATATTTCGTTTATTGGCTGGGTTTACAAGATTAATTTCATTTTTATGTTTAGTCCATTTATCTGCAATTGGACCACTTGGTATTTTTGAATCTAATATTGACATAATACTTAATTATAAATTATTAAGATAATGGAAGATAGCAATAAACACAAAGCCCATTGGTATTACAATTGCAAAAGCTTTGGTAAAAGTCCTAATTCCTTTAGAGTACTTATTATTAACTCCCATGGTTTGAAATGAGGAAGCAAAACCATGCAATAAGTGTAACATCAAAAAGATGAATGAAAATACATAAATAGCTACGCGAATGGGTTGACCTGCAAATTTAGCTACGGTTTCTTCGTAATAGCGAAACTCTCCAGCTTCATTTAAACCGCTCATATCTCCTTGAAGGTATTTAACTTGCATTTCGTGTACCCAGAAATCGTAGAAGTGTAAACCTAAAAAGGCAAGTACTACAATTCCAGAAATCAACATGTTTCTGGAAACCCAAGGCGAATTGGCATTGCCATCAAATTTGGCATAACCTATGCTTCGAGCGCTTCGGTTTCTAGCTTCTAAAATAAAACCCATTACAAAATGGAAAATTACTCCAAAAATAAGAATAGGCTGAAGTACTGCCTGAACAAGAAAGTTCGTTCCCATGAACTGGGAAATTTCATTAAAGGTATCTGGACTAACCACCGATGTAAAGTTGATGGTGAAGTGTTGCGCTAAAAACAAA
This sequence comes from Psychroflexus planctonicus, assembly GCF_014640195.1. Taxonomy (GTDB): domain Bacteria; phylum Bacteroidota; class Bacteroidia; order Flavobacteriales; family Flavobacteriaceae; genus Psychroflexus; species Psychroflexus planctonicus. The sequence continues at coordinate 148,411 of NZ_BMGM01000007.1, read as the reverse complement.
ACCAGAAACAATCCGGATAAAGCCATAGCAACTTTTCGAGCAATAGAAGATTTAATTCCTCCCATGAATAATTTTTTTAAAAATTTCACCAAAAATACAGCGGATGGAAGTCAAATACAAGCACAAACTATCATTTTGCACTTATTTAGAATAGATTTAAGTGATGCTGAAGTTTAGTCCGCTTAAATAAATTCCTAAATGCATAAAATCTAGAGTTTATTACCATTTTAATTAGTTTCAAAATTTAAAATCACTACAAAGGACATCTTTATGTAATTTGTTTTTTTAGCTACTTTCAAATAGCTTTACTGCTTTTACTATTAATGAAAAAGTTTGATTGAAATTTTTCCCTTAAGGGAAATGCCGAGAGACAAAGGGTGTTTTTGCATGTTAGTTTACACCCAACCCTAACCCTTCCCTAAATGGAAGGGAAGAAGCTGATGCTTAGTTTAGATGAAAATTTTTGTTTTAATTGTCACTTCTCATTACATGAAATCACAAAATTTCTGAGGTTCGAATAAGTTTGATTGAACAGTCAGGCAGGCAGGCTGACATTATACTATCTATTTTAACTCATAATACACAACGAATGAATAAGTAATTTTCAAGCTAACAAGCGTATTTTAAAATATTAAAAATGATATATTTTGTAAATAAAAACAAGAATATGATATGTTATTTGTTAATAAATCACTTATTTTGAATTAGTGTATTTATTAATAAGCAATTATGTCTGGAAAAAGCATAAACACAACGGTAGATGTAAAAGCTAGAAAAGCCTTTACTTACCATCTTTTAAAAGATATTGAAACCTTAGATTATATGCTCAAAAACGAGTTGTTTCCTAAGGATGAAATACGAATAGGAGCAGAGCAAGAATTAGCAATTGTAGATCACAAAATGAAACCCACATGCAAATCGCTAGATATTTTAAAAAAGCTTGAAAGTGATTTGTTTACTACAGAATTATCTCAGTTTAACTTAGAAATAAATTTAGAGCCTTTGGCACTAAAAGCGGGTGTTTTTAAAGAAATGCACAAGCGTTTAAAATCACATTTAAATTATTTAGAAGAAAAATCTAAAGACTTTGATGTACATTTCCCTTTAGCAGGAATTTTACCTACCATTGAGCGTTCAGATTTTAATATTGAAAATATTACGCCCTACCAACGTTATAAAATTTTGAACGATATTTTAAAACAAGGAAAAGAAGATGCTTTTGAAATACGTATTTCGGGAGTAGATGAGTTAATTATGAAACTCGATTCAATTCTTGCAGAAAGTTGCAATACCAGTTTTCAGATTCATTTGCAATTGAAGCCGGGCGAATTTAAAGAAAAGTACAATTGGGCGCAGATGATTTCAGCACCTGTTCTAGCCGCTTGTACCAATTCATCTTTATTATTAGGGAGAGAACTGTGGTCCGAAACCCGGATTGCCTTGTTTCAACAAACCGTAGATTCTAGAAATTCTCTTTATTTATTGAGAGAGCAACGTCCCAGAGTAACTTTTGGAAACGATTGGGTAAAAGAGTGTGTTTCTGAAATTTTTAAAGATGATATTTCGCATTATCCATTATTAATTACAGCCGATGTAGATGAAGAGTCTTCTCAAGCTTTAAACGAAGGGAAGCCGCCCAAATTGAAAGCATTGGCCATGCACAATGGGAATATTTACAAATGGAATAGATTGTGTTATGGAGTAAGTGAAGGGAAACCACACTTGCGCATAGAAAACCGCTACATTCCCACAGGGCCAACACTTGTTGATGAAGTAGCCAATGTTGCTTTTTGGGTAGGTTTGATGAATGCAATGCCTGATGCATATAAAAATTTACCCGAAATGATGAATTTTAAGTCGGCTCGACAAAATTTTTATAAAGCCGCAAAACATGGAGTAAATACACAATTTAATTGGTTTGGAAAGAGAATTGCTGCCAAAAAGCTATTGCTAAACGAATTGTTTCCTATGGCAGAACAAGGATTAAAAAAATGTGGTATTCCTGATGAAGAAATTCAATTTTACTTAGAAATTGTTCGCTTGAGGGTGAAAAAAGGAAAAACGGGTTCACAATGGATGAGCACCAATTATAACCGACTAAAAAAACACTTCACCAAAAGAAGAACGGCTTATTTTTTAACTCAGCAAATGCTTATCAATCAAAAGAAAGATATTCCTGCTCATTTATGGCGAAACATCAATATTAATAAAAAGCCTTGCCATGTTACCGACTTTATAGTTTCGGACGTCATGACAAATGAGTTGGTAGTTGTTCATGAAAACGACCCTGTGCTTATCCTGAAACATTTGATGAATTGGAATAATGTACAACAAATTTTAGTAGAAAATAATGAGCATCAACTTACAGGAATTGTAAATTTGCGCGATTTGAATTTTGTTTCATCGAGCAGTAATCAATCTAAATCGGTTAAAAGCATTATGCAGTCTAATGTTATAAAAGTTAGTCCTGATGTAGAGCTCATCGAAGCCAAAGAGTTAATGAATACGCATCAACTTTCCATTTTGCCGGTATTTGCAGACGATAAACTTGTGGGAATTGTAACTTCAGATCATTTTAATCAATTTTCTATAGATGCATAAACCCGAGCGCTTAATAGCTTCAGTATATAAAGATTCCAAATTACCCACCATTATTTATTTTTGTTGCGTTCATGGTAACGAAAGAGCAGGTTATTTAGCACTGCAATCTTTTTTTGAAAAAATAGAAAAACATTCAGATTTAATACAGGGAAACTTGTATGCTGTTTTTGGAAATCAAGAAGCTTACCTGCAAGAAAACAGGTTTATAGACAAAGATTTAAACCGCATTTGGACAACATCTCATTTTGCAGAAGCAACCCGCGAAAACAAGGTAAGCGAATACGCTGAGTTAACCGCTATGTACAAAACAATTTACGATATTCTAAAGCAAGCTCAATCGCAGGTTTACTGTATAGATTTGCATACCACATCTGGACCAACAAAACCCTTTATTGTTATGAATGATGCTTTAAACAATAGAGCATTTGTTAGCGATTTAGGTTATCCCGTAATTTTTAATGTAGAAAGCTTTATTGAAGGTGCTTTATTGAATCTTTTAAATGACTTAGGACATGTATCGCTTGCTTTTGAAGGTGGCGAGCATTATGCCGAAAACTCGGTTGAAGAAATTAAAAAATTCTGTTATAAAACCTTGTATCACACCGGAATTGTAACTTCTGAAAATTTAATTAAAATAGGCATTTCTAAAAGCTTTTTTAAAGCCAAAAAAGCGCATTATTTTGAAATGGTTTTTAGACAAGACTTAAAACCACAAGATCAATTTGAAATGTGTGGTAATTATGTAAATTTTCAAAAGCTAAAAAAAGGAGAACGCATTGCTCGGTTAAATGATGAAGGCATTTATGCACCCAAAGGATTTCAAATATTTATGCCCTTGTACCAAAGAAAAGGAGAAGATGGCTTTTTTTACGTGCAACAAATCAATCGTTTTAAACTAAAAGTAGCTCGGATTTTAAGGAATCTTCATTTCGAGAATATATTGACAATTTTACCGGGAATTAAAAAAATTAACTTTTACACGATTAGCATTCCTAAGGCCATCGAAAAATTTATTCCCAAACGCTTCTTGTTTGCTTTGGGTTATCGCAAAAGCTTGGAGTTAGACTATCAAAATATATGCTATACCAAACAAGAGCAAAAACTAAACGCACTTCCAAAATTACATTCGTTTAAGAGTCCTTATCAAGATGTTGAGCGCACTTCTTAAGTGCGTCTATAGCGCTTCAGGTATCGCTATACAGCTCATTTATTTTCTCTTTATTTCCTAGTTACCTGAATTTGATTAAAAAAATGATAAAGTATTGAAAATCAATACACACTCTCTTTAGTCATCTCTCAAGGTAGGATACTTGTAGTGAAAATATCCCCTGGAGGGGATTATAGGGGTGTTATTATGTCGAAATAGTATTGTATATAGGTTAATTAATTGAAATACAATGATATATAGATCGAACTCAGGTTAGTTCATCACTTCTCCATTCTCGAGCCTTCGGAATCGGAATGATTCAAATTACCTAGCACTATAAATTATGAAAACCAATTCTGCTCTTAACGACTTTTGATATTCAAGTTGATATTATTTTTTCAGCTAACTTATTTACCAATTGTTGTTTAGCTTAAAAATACCCAATATAAGGTATTTACAGGCGTGTTATTTTTGGGTTACTTGCATGAGTAGTTAGGTTTGGTAAAACCTAATGCATAAAATAAAATTACCATAGCAGTTAGCCTGAAAAATACCACTTCAGTTTAAAAGATGGAGTGGTGTTTTTTAATGGAATGTTGGATTTCATTAGTTAATAATCTTTTGTTTCAATATGAAAACCTGATAATCAAAACCTTATATTAAAAAAAATATTTACCTTTAATCTTAAAACAGAAATCATGGCAAATTCGAAAACTAAAATGTTGGTTGCATACTTGAGTTTTATATTGGTTTTGCTCAGTTGCAACAATACAACACAAACCAATACTGATCTTGAACAACTTCAACAAGAATTAAAAGAAGTTAAGGCCAAACTAGAAGCACAAAATGCTTCAACTGAAACTAAAAGTTTAGACGAGTTTCAAAAAAATTACGAAGTTTTTCAGCCTTTGGGTGCTTTTTCAACACAGGAAGATCTACTTCAATTGCACATTCCTGTTTCTTCAAAAGATTTTAATATAATGCAATCAGAAGATATTTCATCGAAAGACATCAATGCTTTAATTGTTCGCTTGACTGATTCTACAAGCATTGATTCTTCAGTTATAAAAGATATAGTTTCGGTAGAACAAAAATTAACTGACTTAAATCTTGATATTACAAAACTTCAAAAACACCAAAAACTAAAAGTAATTGTCATCAATTCAACTCAAGCCATTGAAAAAAATGAATTGGATGCATTAAGAAAATGCATTGAAGAAGACGGAACCGACTATTTAGCTAAAAGCTGTTGGGATGCAATACGTAAAGTTCTTAAACCGAACAGCAAAAACGGCGATATCATTATTGGTGGTTAAGACAATTACATATTGTGTCTTTGGTTTTTTGGCTTTTGCCTTTAGTGGCTTTGGTCAAGTAATTCCTCGTGTTTCTTATGCTGAATTTGAAAAGCTATATCAGCAAAAAAACTACGATTCTATTGTGCAAATTGATAAAGCTCAATTTGATGATTTACCAAACCCTTCCTTAGCTAATTTATATTCCATTTATGCGAAAGCTTTTGAAAAATTAAACCAAGAAGACAAGGCTTTGGATTATTATAAAACAGCAAAGGATATTTACTTTAATGAGAATAATTTAGAACAAGTTGCACAAATTAACTCAAGTATTTATGATCTCTTGAGCAGTCAGCAAGGATTGGAAATTGATAAATCATTTTATTTAAACGAAATTAAGCAATATGCCGAAGAGACCAATTCTAAAAAATGGTTGATGCGCTACTATAACCATAAAGGCGTTGATTTTTACAAAAAAGACGAGTCCGATTCTGCCAAAACCTATTTTTTTAAAGGCAAAGCTTTAGCAGTAGAATTAGACAGTATTCAATCCATGTATAGATTTAATATTAACATTGGTTCGTTATACAACGTTGATTATAAAAAGAATGACTCGGCTATTGTTTATTTTAAAGAAGCACTACGATTATACGATTTAGATAAAACTGAAAATAAAAGAGAAAACGAATTATTTGCTTTGTATAACAATATTGGCAATGCCTACAGGGATTTAAAGAAATACGATGAAGCTTTGAATTTTTACCGTAAAGCTGAATTGATGGATTTAGAAGATTTTAATCGAAAAAGCAAACGCATTTTATTTTCGAATATGGATGCAAACTTTTACTATAAAGGCGATTGGGAAAATGCATACGATTATTTATATAAATACGATTCAATTAACCAACTCATCAACCAAAAGGAACAAAACTCCAACATTGCCAATATTGAAGAAAAATACAACAACGAAAAACTGCGGGCAGACAATCTAGAAATTGAAGCCAAACGAATTCAAAACCGAAATATAGCCTATGGTTTGGGAGGCAGTATTTTTTTAGGTGGAATTATTTTGGTGTTGGGCTTTTCTAACTTCAAACGAAGACAAAAACTGGTGAAGCAACAACAAGAAATCAATACGCAAAAACTCGTTAACCAATTAAAAGAACAAGAACTGAAATCGATTGACGCTTTGGTAGAAGGACAAGAAAAAGAACGCCTACGCATTGCCAACGATTTACATGACGATTTAGGCAGTTTGATGGCCACTATAAAACTGCATTTTGGCTCCTTGCAAAATCCGAAAACATCAGCAGAACTTTACCAAAAAACCAATTCGCTTTTAGAAGAAGCTTACCAAAAAATACGAAGCATTGCGCATGCTAAAAATGCAGGTGTTTTAGCTAAACAAGGATTGAGTATAGCTTTGAAAAACATGGCTGCAAAAGCTTCAACCAACCACCAATTGCAAATTAATGTATATGATTTTGACTTTAACCAACGTTTGGAAAATTCAGTAGAACTCACTTTATTCAGAATTCTTCAGGAACTCATGACCAACGCGATAAAACACGGTCAAGCTTCTGAAATTGACATTCATCTTACTTCGCATGAAAACCACATCAATATTATGGTTGAAGACAATGGAGTTGGATTTAACCCAAGTCAAGTTACAAAAAACAATCCCGGAATGGGACTGAGCAGTATCGATAAACGCGTTGCTTTATTAGACGGTAAATTGGTTATTGAATCTGAAAAAAACAAAGGAACCACCATTATTATAAATCTTCCCTTATGATACGAATAGCCATAGCAGACGATCATCAGTCTTTGGTAGATGGAATTCAGCTTCATCTCAAAAAAGAAACCGATATTGAATTTGTAGGAACCGCAAACGATGGCGAAACCCTACTGCAGTTTGTGCGTGACCAAAATCCCAATATAGTTATTACAGACATCCGAATGCCCAAATTGGATGGAATACAAGCCACTAAAAAAATTAAAAAAGAATTTCCACAAACCAAAATTTTGGTCTTTACCATGTTTGACCAAGAAGATGCGGTGAAACAAATGCTCAAAGCAGGTGCCGACGGTTATATTTTAAAAAATGCAACGTTAGAAGATTTGCTTACCGCTGTCCGAAGCATTAATGATGGTAGTTCCTATTTCGATGAACAAATTAGTATTCCCAATATAGAAGAAGAGCCGATGGCCAATCGAGATCAACTTTTAACCCGAAGGCAATACCAAATTTTACAATTAATTGCCCAAGGGAAAACTTCCCTAGAAATTGCAGACGAATTGTATATTGGGGTGTACACCGTAGATACACACCGTAAAAACATGGCTAGAATTCTAGGTTTAAAAGGAAAAGGAGAATTGCTGCGCTATGCATTGGAACGGAAATATGATTTTTAGATGAATGTAAAATAAAGCGCCTAAAATAACCATAGCAAATGTAAATAGAGATGAGATATGAGAAATTAGAGATAAGAAAATCAGGAAAAATAATTTCAGTCCAATCGTAAATTGAAAATCAACAATAGCATCAATAGTAGCAACAGCAAACATAATCAAGGATTAAGATATGAGAATTAAGAAGATAGACAAATTAAAACACAAATAAAATGAAAAAAGCGAGCTATGTGTTAATCTTAATAATTTTTTCCAGCTGCGGAATTGGAAACCTCTACATTATTGATAATGCAAGCGAACAAAAACAGAAAATCACTATTAATTATGTGGTTAATAAAGGCGATTTAAAAGAGTATTATGCTATGCCAGACAGTTTGTATATTACCACAAACAAATCCTACTCAGAGAAAAGCTTCAACTGGTATAAAGATGCAGAAAGCAAAATTCCTTACCAGAAAATTGACGAATTTACCTACCAAGTTGAGTTGGCAAAAAACCAAAAAATATTTATTCCGTATCGCTATAAATTCAAAAACAGCATCGATAAAATTCAGATTCACCCTAACCAAGAAATATTTCTTAGAGACACGCTTCAGCAAGATAGTTTAGTAAATTATTACACAAAAAACACAAAGCCAACTACCCAAGTAAATTACAATTATAAACTAATTGGAGACGGTCAATACCTCATTAAAATAAACGAATAATCTTACATCATGAAACAAAGCTACTTTATATTAATATGTTCAGTTTTATTTTACCTTCCCACCAATGCACAGTTTTGGTTTTACGTAAACGATACATTAGAAGTGCCAATTACCAAAGAAACAAAACCCGAAGACGTGAAGGTTTTTCTAAAAGAATACAAGGCAACCGATATTGAATTCAACCCCAACGCTGAATCGGATTTTCAATTTAGGCTTAAAAACAAAAAAGGCAATTGGATGCTTTTTGATGCCATGAATGAAGCTATTTTCATGGAAAAGCAAACTAAAAATTTCAGTTTTCAATTTCCTAGTGCATACCAAGAGAAAATGTATTTTACTTGGGCTAAAAGAAAAAATAAATGGTATTGGGTAAACACTTACAAACAAGAAATTGAAGAAAAATTAGCCTTTGATGAAGTGCAAAAAATCCCTGCGCAAAGCCAAGAACATCAAGATTATTCTAAAGTTAAAATAAAAGTAAAAAATCAAAACAAATGGGGTTTAATTGAAGCCTATGATGAATACTATACTTTTTACGTAAGTAGAAACTTTTTATACAATACGCCTGAAGAAGTGCCAAAAGCAACGGGTTTTGAAATTTATCAGTTGCAAATGATGGAGCAAATTAGAGAAGACTATAAAGTAGACTTGCTTGAAGCTTTAGACAATTATGGTTACTATTTTAAAGGAAGAAATAAAAAAAGTAAGCTTTGGGGAATGTTTGTAGGAGAAGGTCAAGTTTTTGGAGAAATCCCCATGCAATTTGATGACATTGTTCGCCACAGAAATCCAGAAACTTATGAAGTTTGGAAAAACGGCAAAGTGGGTTACTACAACTCAGCATTTGAGTTGTTAAAAGAACCCATATTCGACGAATTGCAAATCTTGCAACATAATTATGAAAAAGCTTGCGCGCTTAAAAAAGATGGCATCTGGCAACTTTTTGATCCGTTTGATGGCAGCTTAGTAGTAGAAGCTAAAGCTAAAACCATTGAAGAATTGCAGGCACTTTGGTCTAAGCCTTAACGAAAAACATCAAAAGACTATAAAACAATAAAAAAGTAAATGTTTTAAAGTTTATTTGTTAGCAGTATTACTAAGATGCAAACAACTAAATACTTAACCCAGTAAAATCATCCAACATGAAAAAACACGTAGTATCACTTTTATTTTTTTCTTTTGTATTTACTATGGGTTGTGGCTCTACACAAAGCATAAAAACATCAGATGTAGCCAACTTTAATTTAAAAGGATCAGTAAAATCCATAAAGTCTCAATCTTATTATGCAAAAGATAGCGCTGGTTATGTAATAAAATCGAGTAAAGGAGTTGGTTTTGGCGATTTTGCATATAAAGATGTAGCCGTAAAGTTTAATCCAGAAGGAAGTATTCTAAACAAAGCTACTTTGGGAAGAAATGGTCAAGCAGAATCAGAAACCAGAATCACGTATAATCAAAATGCTGAAATAGTTACTGAAGCATCCTATAATTCAGGTTCCTTAGAAAAAACACGAGAATTTAGCTATGCAACAAATGGTAAACTAGGAATTGAAAAAACTACATATCCTAACACAAACTCATTTTATTTAAGAACGTATAAGTATAACAACAAAGGAAATGTAATTGAAGAAGCTTATTTAGAAATTACTGATAAGGATACACTTTTAATTAACAAAAGCAAATCAACACACAAGTACAATAAGCAAGGCATAAAAATCTTATCGCTTACTGAAAGCGATGAAGAACAAAGACAACTTACTTATAATGAAAAAGGGCAATTAATTACTGATGAAGTAATTAAAGGCTTTGAAAATATGATTCTGCCTAAGCATACGTACGCTTACAATGAACAAGGTTTGCTCGTAAAAGAAAGTGATTATTACGCAAATAATGAATTCGCATTTGCAAATCACTTCACCTATAATAAGGATGGAATGCTGATTGAAAAAGGTTCTTCAACAGAACTCAATGGTGAATATAAAAAGGAAAAAGAAATGCGCTACAATAAACTGAACCAGATCATTGAACAAAAATCCTTTGATGAAAATGGAAATGTTACAGAAACAATACGCTTAGTTTATGAGAATGATGAAAAAGGTAATTGGATAAAACGAACGGTTTTTACAGATAATGAACCGAGTAACATTGTAGAACGTATAATCACGTATTACTAATCAGATTAAAGTTGATTTATCTGAATTAGCCTCAGTGATGTATTTCATCAAAATCAATACAAAAGAAGCACAAAGTACATCAAGATGTATTATTAAAAATTAATTTCTAAACAATCAATTATTTAAGCCCTGTAAATCTTACAGGGCTTTTTACATTTTCCTAATTACAACTAAAAAATACCAATACTAACCCGTAGTGCATTATCTAAACGAGATTAACTTTCAGATTATTGATATTTCTCTTGAACACAAATTTATTTATATATTGTATTGTTGTTAAGGTGGTAATCTTAGCTAGGATTCTAGTTTTAAAACCTTCAAATGATTTTGCATAATTACGTCTTATCATGAATTGATCACAAAGCTGTGAGAATAGAGTTTCTATTCTTTTTCTATATTTTTTAAATTGATAATATTGTGGTTTGTAATCTTTTTGATTCTTTCTCTTTGGAGTTTCTAACTCTATATTAGCTTGTGTAAATAAATCAACTTGTACTTTTTGAGACAAGTATCCTTTGTCTCCAAGCAATACACAATCAGATATTTGTAGCTTTATGTCTTTTAAATAATGAATATCATGAACTGAAGCTGGACTCAAATCAAAGCTTTGAAAAACGCCTTCTATAGAACAGACAGCATGAAGTTTATAACCATAAAAGTGTAAGTTTTGAGAAGCACAAAAACCTTTATTTGGTAAAGCATAATCTTGCTCTTTACAAATCTTGCTTCGGTTGGAACGAGATAATTTACACACTTCAAGGGGCATGCTATCAACGACAAAATAGTTTTCAAATTCATTAAAAGCATCTACCATTTTAGACCTAATTTGTTCCATGTAAGAGAAAAGTTTTCGCTTTCTTCTATTATACACACTCCTTTCAATTTTATTTTCTAACTCTGTATTTTTTAATTCTCTAAAAAGTTGATATTCTGAATCAATAGACTTAAACTCAGCTAAAATAATTAGACTAATCAACTCTATATCAGATAGCTTAGGAACAATAGGCTTGAAGTAAAAATCATCCTTATCTGATATTTTACGTAATTCTCTTAAAATTAATTTGTAACTTGCCATAAAGTTGCTCATCATTGTATTTGTTTGAAAGTCAATACAATATACTCATTTATAGTGAGTTGAGCAACTTTTTCATAATGCACTACGGGTAATACTAGGTATCTACAAGCATGCTTATTTTGAGTTACTTGCTTCTGTTTTTTTAAAATAATGGATGCTAAAAGTGAAATAATAAAAAATTGTACTTTTGTAAGTAATGTTTAAAAATAAAAGGCACTGCAGGTGCAAGACATGTAAAAAAAAATAATTAACCAACTCTTAAAAATATAAGCATGACAAAGAAAGTCCTACTATTTAGTTTATTGATGTCATATACTGTACAGGCCCAAATCCAATTTGAAGAAGTCCTGGGAACACCTTTTGACGGCGTTGTGTTTAGCTCCATCGCTTTTGCGGATATCGATGGCGATGGTGACCAAGACGTATTGATTACGGGAAAAAATGCAAATAATCAAAACATTGCCAAACTCTACACCAACAATGGTAGTGGCGGCTATACCGAAGTGACAGGCACACCTTTTGATGGAGTTCAGCGAGGCTCCATCGCTTTTACGGACATCGACGGCGATATCGACCAAGATGTGTTAATTACGGGACTAGATGAAAGTAATCAACGTATTGCCAAACTCTACACCAACGACGGTAGTGGTGGTTATACAGAAGTATCAGGAACACCTTTTGAAGGTGTTTCTAATGGCTCCATCGCTTTTGTAGATATTGACGGTGATAGCGATCAAGATGTGTTGATTACTGGGCAAAAAGCAAATAGTCAAGACATTGCCAAACTCTACACCAACGATGGTAGTGGCGGTTATACCGAAGTGACCGGCACACCTTTTGAAGGTGTTTCTAATGGCTCCATCGCTTTTACGGACATCGACGGCGATATCGACCAAGATTTGCTGATTACGGGACTAACCAATAATGGACCGATTGCCAAACTCTACACCAACAATGGTAGTGGTGGATTTACCGAATTGACCGGCACACCTTTTGATAGCGTTTGGTTTAGTTCCATCGCTTTTGCAGATATCGACGGCGATATCGACCAAGATTTGCTGATTACGGGAATAACCATTAATCAAACGATTCAACCTATTGCCAAACTCTACACCAACGACAGTAGTGGTGGTTATACCGAAGTATCTGGAACACCTTTTGAAGGTGTTTCTAATGGCTCCATCGCTTTTGTAGATATTGACGGTGATAGCGATCAAGATGTGTTGATTACGGGGGTAGATGCAAGCAATCAACGTATTACTAAACTCTACACCAACGATGGTAGTGGCGGCTATACCGAAATGATGGAGACACCTTTTGATGGTGTTATATTTAGCTCTATAGCTTTTGCGGATATCGATGGTGATGGCGACCATGATGTATTGATTACAGGAGAAAATGCCAGTGAATATTCTGCTAAAGTCTATAGAAATACTTCTTTTGAGCTCAATTGGACTGGAAATATTAATAATTTATGGACAGAAAGCGGTAATTGGAGTACTAATGCTTTACCTACTTCAACCAGCAAAGTGTTTATTACGGATGTGTCTAATCAGCCTATGTTAGAAGTTACAGACCAAATAGAAATAAATAATCTTGTCTTAAGTAACAACACTACGCTCGAGGTTTCTGGTGTATTAAAAGTAAACCGCGATATTATTAATAGTGGTAGTATCACGTTTAAAAGCGATGTCACAGGCACAGGTCAACTTGATGAATTTACAGGAAGTTATTTGGGCAGTGGAACCGTAGAAGTAGAACGTTTTATACCAGCAGGTAAAAGAGCATTCCGATTAATTAGTCCAGCAATTACAACCATCACGAGTATTTACGCAAACTGGCAAGAAAATGGTGGAAGCCCAACAAATTATGGTACACACATTACCGGTTCAACAACGGGTGCCGATGGTTTTGACCAAACAGCAACAGGAAGTCCATCATTATTTACATTTAATAATATGCTAGAAGACCAAACTGGTGGAGCCGCTTGGGAAGCAATTAGCAATACAAATGTAAATACCTTAAATACGGGAGCAGCTTACCGTTTATTAGTTCGTGGCGATCGTAATATCGATTTAACATCTGATCAATCTTCAGCTAATGAAACGGTTTTGCGTGCAAGTGGTGATTTACAGTTTGGCGATTATTCACCAAGTATTTCAGATTACGATGGGAATTTCAACTTTGTTGGAAACCCGTATCAGGCCGCAGTCGATTTTAACCAGTTAACTTTCAGTGGAGATATTAATACCAATTATATATACGTTGGGGATCCACAACAAGGTGATTTAGATAGTTTTGTAACTATCGATTTGCTTGATGGAAGCAATACAGTAGGCTCTAATGTCAATGAAATCATCCAACCCGGTCAAGCCTTCTTTGTAAGAAACAACTTAACAGTAAGCACTACTCCAAGCATTACATTTACTGAAGCTAGTAAGGCAGTAGATGAAGAACAACTTTCTGCTTTTTCTGTACCCAATTACATCAAGCTGAACTTACAATTGTTTGCTTCAACAACAGAAGTAGAAGAAATAGTAGATGCCATTGGTTTGCGTTTTAGCGAAGACTTCCAGAATGAAGTTAATGATGCTGATGCGGGTAAAATGGGTAATACAGGAGAGAATTTAGCTTTGGTAAACAGCAATCAGTTGCTCTCTATCGAGCAACGAGCAAACCCAATAGAAGGCGAAGAAATCCAATTATTTGCCAATAGCTACCAAAGTGAAAACTACAGTTTCAAGCTTCAATTAGAAAATACAAGCGAAGATTTTGAAGTGTATATTAAAGACAATTACCTAGAAACACAAACATTAATAAATGCAGAAAATGATTATAGCTTTAGTATTGATCCAAGCATTACCGAAAGCGCATCTATTTTTCGATTCAGCTTGGTATTTGAAAATGTAACGCTAAGCAATACAGAATTCGACCAAAAAATGTACTGTGTATATCCAAATCCAACCCAAGATCAATTATTTATCTCAGGTATAGAAAATGAAGTTGGTATTGAAATCTACAATTTATTAGGAAAGCGAGTATTTTCTATTATCCAAAAGGCTGAAGAAAGCCTAGATATTTCAAATTTAGAAACTGGCGTTTATCTGTTAAAAGTAAACGATAATGAAAATAGTTTTACGCAGAAGATTATTAAAGAATAAGAATTATGAAAAACTTAAAATTGAGTAAAGAAAAAATAGCATGTAGTGTGGTTCTTATCTTTTTCGTAAGTATCAACTCGCTTGCGCAAAGTTTAGAAGACGCCTAGGGTTTACAGAAACCGTGAACGATGTATCCGAAGCACCAATACACTTATTAATTCCAATCGCTTTGGTAATAGGTGCTTTTTTAGGAATAAAAAAACTGAAATAAATATTTAAAACTTGCGAGTAAATTATAGACGATATGTAAAAGTACCGTCTTTTTTGTTTGAAATCAATCATAAAATGTTTTAAGAAACTTAAGGTAGTTGATCAAGATAGTAAAGAACTAAGAAAACTCATTTTTCATTTCTAAAGCTTTCCCTACCTTTGAAAAAACAAGAATTTTATGCGATACGAACCCATTTCAAAAGACTTATTTATTCACAACCGAAAAAACTTTATGGCTCAAATGAAGCCAAAATCTGTAGCGGTTTTTAATTCTAACGATATTTATCCCATTGGTGCAGATAGTACTTTGGCTTTTCAACAAGACCGAAACATTTATTACCTAAGCGGCGTAGATCAAGAAGAAAGTATATTATTGCTTTTTCCAGATGCACCCAAAGCCAAACACAGAGAAATTCTGTTTTTAAAAGAAACCAACGCACACATTGCCGTTTGGGAAGGTGAAAAACTTACCGAAGAAAAAGCTTTTGAAACCAGCGGAATCAAAACCGTATATTGGTTAAAAGATTTTCAGAAAATTTTTCAGGAAATCATGACGCAAAGCGAAATGATTTACATCAATACCAACGAACATTACCGTGCCAATACGGAAACCGAAACCCGCGAAGAACGATTCAACAATTGGGTGAAAAAAAACTATCCAGCTCATCAAGTAGCCAAAAGCAATCCTATTTTACAAAGATTACGTTCAGTAAAACATCAACTGGAAATAGATGTCATGCAAAAAGCCTGTAACATTACTGAAAAAGCCTTCAGAAGAGTTTTAGAATTCACTAAACCTGGTGTAAACGAATTTGAAATTGAAGCCGAAGTAATGCACGAATTTTTATTGAATCGCTCTAAAGGTTTTGCTTACACGCCTATAATCGCTTCTGGAAAAAATGCTTGCGTTTTACATTACATCGAAAATAAAGATGTGTGCAAGGAAGGTGAATTAATTTTATTCGATTTTGGTGCAGAATACGCCAACTACGCTAGCGACATGTCCCGAACCATTCCTGTTTCTGGAAAATACACCAAACGACAAAAAGAAGTGTACAATAAGGTGAATCAGGTTAAAAATGATGCTACCAAAATGCTTGTTCCAGGAACAGATTGGGAGCAATACCATGTAGAAGTCGGCAAATTAATGACATCAGCTTTATTAGATTTAGGCTTATTAGACAAAGCCGATGTACAAAACGAAAACCCTGATTGGCCAGCCTACAAAAAATACTTTATGCACGGCACATCGCATCACATTGGTTTAGATACACACGATTACGGATTGCTTTACGAACCCATGCAAGCCAACCAAATTTTCACGGTAGAACCAGGAATTTATATTCCTGAAGAAGGTTTTGGTATTCGATTAGAAGACGATGTGGTCATTCAAGAAAAAGGAGAACCTTTTAATTTAATGCGTAATATTCCTATTGAAGCAGACGAAATTGAAGAAATCATGAATGCTTAACTCAGTTGCTGATATACATAAAAAACCCATTATACAATAATATGGTCAAACATAATTAAGAATTTGATAGCTATACATATAAAAAAGTGTGAAATCGTCAAAACACTAACTTAGCATAAATCAAAACTTTATAATTATGAAGAGAATTTTATTAGTATTAGCCGTTGTGTTTGCTAGTCTACAGTTTAGTAATGCACAAGAAAACATGTTTACAGCTGAAGTACAAGCTGGAATACCTATGGGTGACTTTGGTGATTTTAGTGATTTTGGTATTGGCGTAAATGCCACCTATTATTTTGCTGAGGTTGCTGAATCTTTATATGTTGGTGGCCGTGGAGGTTATTCCGTATTTTTGGCATCTGAAGATTTTATAGATGATTTTAGTTTTATTAGTCTAGCAGCAAGTGGTCGTTTCAATTTTAGCGAAAACCTATTTGCACGTGCAGATTTAGGTTATGCAATTGGTGTTTCTGACAACGTTGATGGGGCATTTTTTTACGAGCCAAGAGTTGGTTATGATACTGGAGCATTCGAAGTTTCAGTTTATTACCAAAGTATAACTGAAGATGTTGAAAACATTAATTCTTTTGGTGTAGCATTAGGCTATAAATTCTAACAGAATTACATAATTCAATAAAAAAGCCGTCTTTTTTGAAGATGGCTTTTTTTATTTCTATAGCTTTTTATGCTAAAAATTAAATGATTAATTTAGAGCCGATTTTAAAATAAACAAAAAGATGAATAAACGCTTACAGACATGGAAATTAGCTTTGCTGTTTCCGCTTTTCTTTGCATGTGAAGAAGCAAAAGAACAACAAGCCGAAAATACACCTGGTATTGAAACGCAGTACATGGATAAAGATGTAAAACCACAAGATGATTTTTACAGTTTTGTGAATGGAAACTGGATGAAAGAAACCGAAATACCAGACGATAGAACTCGTTGGGGCGGCTTTCAAGTTTTACGTAAAAAAACAGATGACAATGTTCTCGAAATACTAAAAGAAACAAGAACATCTGGAGAATATCCAGCCGACTCTGACCAAGGTAAGGCATTGGTTATTTTTGATGATATCATGGATACCATTGCTAGAAACGAAGCAGGCGTAAAACCTGTTTTACCCATCCTAAAAATGATTGATGAGGTTGAAAGCATTACAGATTTGCAAACTTTATTAGCAAAAAACCCAAGCTTAATCAATACGCCATTTTTTAGTTTTTCTGCTTACGCAGACCCAGACGACAGCAGCATGAATGTTGCCTATATTGGTACAGGAAGTTTAGGCTTGCCAGAGAGAGATTACTATTTGAATGATGATGAAGAGTCAGAAGAAATTCGTCAAGAATATGTTGCTCACATTACAAGAATGCTTCAATACTTAGGAGATGACGAAGCTAGCGCAAAAGAACAAGCCGAATTGATTTTAGCTTACGAAACCCGCTTAGCAAAACCAAGACTAAGTAAAGTTGAACGGAGAGATTTTAGAAATTACAACAATCGCTACACAATAGATAAGGTAAAAGAAGTAACGCCAAGCATCAATTGGGAAAAATACGCTGAAGATTTAGGTGTAAAAGAGCAACTAGACGTAGTTTTAGTTATGCAACCAAAATACATGGAAGAAATGGAAAAAGTGCTTTCAGAAGGAAAAGTTGAAGATTGGAAAACCTTGATGAGATGGGCAACTTTTAATTCTGCAGCTACCAGTTTAAGTACTGAAATAGAAAAAGCAAATTGGGATTTTTATAGCAAAACTTTAAGTGGTGCAAAAAAACAATTACCTATTGAAGAACGTGCACTTTCTGTCGTGAATTCTTCTGTTGGTGAAGCTGTAGGTCAAATTTATGTAGATAAAATGTTTCCGCCTGAAGCCAAAGCTAAAGCAGAAGAAATGATTGATGATGTAATTTTAGCTTTTCAAAAACGGATTGAAAACCTAGATTGGATGTCTGCTGAAACCAAAGAGCAAGCCATTGAAAAATTAGACAAATTCACGGTAAAAATTGGTTATCCAGATGAATTTAAAGATTACAGTGAAATGCAAGTAAATCCAGAAAACACCTACTTTGAAAACATGGTGGCGGTGTCTGAATGGAGTACACAACGTAACTTAGAAAAAGTTGGTGAATCTGTAGACAAAAAAGAATGGGGAATGTCTCCACAAACAGTTAATGCGTACTTCAATCCTTTGAATAACGAAATTGTATTCCCAGCAGCTATTTTACAGCCGCCATTCTATGATTATAAGGCAGACGCTGCTGTAAATTATGGCGGAATTGGTTCGGTAATCGGTCATGAAATATCCCATGCTTTTGATGATTCTGGTGCTCGTTTCGATGGAGATGGAAACTTGAAAAACTGGTGGACAGACCAAGACTTAGAAAAGTTTACAGAACGCGGTAAAAAACTCGCAGATTTATACAGCTCTATTGAAGTATTAGAAGAGACCTACATCAACGGAGATTTTACCTTAGGTGAAAATATTGGCGATTTAGGTGGAGTTTTAGGCGGATATGATGGTCTTCAAATTCATTTTGAAAAACATGGCAGACCAGATAAAATTGATGGATTTACACCTGAGCAACGCTTTTTTATCTCTTGGGCAACCGTATGGAGAACCAAAATTAGAGACGAAGCCTTAAAAACACAGGTAAAAACAGATCCACATTCTCCAGGACAACAAAGAGCAGTAGTGCCATTGCAAAATATCGATGCCTTTTACGAAGCTTTTGATATTACAGAAAATGATGCACTTTACATTGCTCCAGAAGAGCGTGTTCGCATTTGGTAATCAAGCTTTTTTAACCTTAAAACTTCCGTTCATTAAAATGTTCGGGAGTTTTTTTATGTAAATTAATGAGTTTGTATTGCAGTTTTAATAAAGGTATAAATTGGGCTTTGATTAAAAAAGTTAGATCTCTAAAAGCCAATAAAACTGGGTTTTATACCAAAAAACACCTAGCTTAAACTCACTGAATTAAAACATAAAACCGATAAGCAAATTCAATTACACTATGTTATATAATAATGTTAAGTCAACTTGCAAATCTTAGTCTAAATCGTATATTTGTTCTTTATTTAGATTAAATTTAAAGTAATGATAAAAGTAAGTGAACAAGCTAAATTGAAGCTTTCCAACTTGATGCAAGAAGAAGGTTTTAATGCTGATCAACATTATGTTAGAGTAGGCGTGAAGAGCGGTGGTTGCTCTGGATTATCTTACGATTTGAACTTTGATCAAAGTCAACAAGATAACGACAAAATTTTTGAAGATAACGGTATAAAACTCATTGTAAGCAAAAGCAGTTTTTTATATTTGGTAGGAACAACCCTAGAATATTCTGGTGGGTTAAATGGAAAAGGTTTTGTGTTTAATAACCCAAACGCTCAGCGAACATGCGGTTGTGGCGAAAGTTTTTCGCTTTAATTAAAAAATAAATTATGGCATATACCGAAGAAGAATTAGAAAAAGACTTACAAACGAAAGAATATGAATACGGTTTTTATACCGATATTGAATCGGATACTTTCCCCGTAGGTTTAAATGAAGATATTGTACGCGCAATTTCTAAAAAGAAAGAAGAACCCGAATGGATGACGGAATGGCGTTTAGATGCCTTTAAAACTTGGAAAACAATGCAAGAGCCGAAATGGGCTAATGTGCATTACCAAAAACCCGATTACCAAAACATCTCTTATTATTCGGCACCCAACAAAAAACCCAAATACGAAAGTTTAGATGAAGTAGATCCAGAATTGTTGGACACTTTTAAAAAACTGGGTATTTCATTGGACGAGCAGAAAAAATTAGCAGGTGTGGCAATGGATGTAGTAGTTGATTCGGTTTCCGTAGCTACTTCATTTAAGAGTACATTAGCTGAAAAAGGCATTATCTTTTGCTCCATTTCAGAAGCTATTCAAAAGCATCCTGAATTAGTCAAAAAATACATTGGTTCGGTTGTGCCGAAATCAGACAACTTTTTTGCTGCTTTAAATTCGGCTGTGTTTAGCGATGGTTCGTTTTGCTACATTCCAAAAGGCGTAAGATGTCCTATGGAATTGTCTACCTATTTCAGAATAAACCAAGCTGGAACAGGACAATTTGAAAGAACTTTACTGGTAGCAGACAAAGATAGTTATGTAAGTTACTTAGAAGGTTGTACCGCGCCTATGCGAGATGAAAACCAGTTGCACGCTGCTGTGGTAGAATTGATTGCTTTAGATGGAGCCGAAATAAAATATTCTACCGTACAAAACTGGTTCCCTGGCGATAAAGAAGGAAAAGGTGGCGTTTACAACTTTGTAACCAAACGTGGAATTTGCGAGAAAAACGCAAAAATCAGTTGGACTCAGGTTGAAACCGGTTCAGCAGTAACGTGGAAATATCCAAGTTGTATTTTAAAAGGAGATAACTCTACAGGTGAATTTTATTCCATTGCCTTAACCAATCATTTTCAACAAGCCGACACCGGTACTAAAATGATTCACTTAGGGAAAAACACAAAAAGTACCATTATTTCCAAAGGAATTTCAGCAGGAAAATCACAAAATTCCTATCGTGGATTGGTGCAAATCAACAGCCGAGCAGACAACGCGAGAAACTTTTCGCAATGCGATTCGTTATTAATGGGAAACAAATGTGGAGCACACACTTTCCCGTACATTGAAGCTAAAAACAAAACGGCACAAGTAGAACATGAAGCTACCACCAGTAAAATTGGTGAAGACCAAATATTCTATTGCAATCAACGTGGTATTGACGAAGAAAAAGCCATTGCCTTAATCGTAAATGGTTTCAGTAAAGAAGTACTGAATAAATTACCGATGGAATTTGCAGTAGAAGCTCAAAAATTATTAGAAATATCATTAGAAGGTTCAGTAGGATAAACACTTTTATATATGAAAATCAACCTATTTATTTTAGCAATTAGTTTCGCTTTTATGTCTTGTAAAGATTCCAACAGCAAAGGCGAAAATGAAAAATCCAAAGAAATTGAAACTGAAGTAGAAACCGAAGTTGAAACCACAAAATTTAAAAGTTATGTGGGCGAATTCATCAAAGTAGACGATGCAGCAATCTTGAAAGGAAGAGATTTTATTTACGGCGTAGTTTTAGATTCTGTGGGAATGGAGTTGGCAAACCAAACCGAATCTTACAAATTTGATGAATACGACATGATTCCTGTAGTAGTTACAGGAGATGTTATTCCAAACGAAGCTGAAGATGGTTGGGAAGAATTGATAAAAGTGAAACAAATTATTCGCATTAGCGAACCCAAAATGGAAGAAAGTATTGAAATTAAAAAATCAGTCAATTAAGCAAAGAAAGTTATGTTAGAAATAAAAAATTTACACGCTTCTGTTGAAGGTGAAGCCATACTAAAAGGAATTAATTTAGAAATAAAACCAGGTGAAGTGCATGCTATTATGGGGCCAAACGGTTCTGGTAAAAGTACTTTAGCTTCGGTTATTGCTGGTAATGAAGATTTTGAAGTAACCGATGGCGATATTATTTTTGAGCGCGCCAATATTTCAGAATTAGCACCCGAAGAAAGAGCCCACCGTGGCATTTTCTTGTCTTTTCAATATCCTGTTGAAATTCCAGGTGTTTCGGTGACCAATTTCATTAAAACATCTATCAATCAAGTGCGTAAAGCGCAAGGATTAAAAGATATGCCTGCCAACGAAATGTTGAAGAAAATTCGTGAAAAAGCAGCTATGTTAGAAATGGATAGAAAATTTTTATCCCGTTCCTTAAATGAAGGTTTTTCAGGTGGAGAGAAAAAACGAAACGAGATTTTTCAAATGGCCATGTTAGAACCTAAATTAGCCATTTTAGATGAAACCGATTCTGGTTTAGACATCGATGCATTAAAAGTAGTTGCCAACGGAGTAAACAAATTGAAAAGTAAAGACAATGCGGTTTTACTAATTACGCATTACCAACGTTTGCTAGATTACATCGTTCCTGATGTGGTTCACGTTTTAATGGATGGAAGAATTGTAAAAACAGGTGATAAGCAGTTGGCTAAAGAATTAGAAGAACGTGGCTACGACTGGATCAAAGAAGAACAAGCCGCAAAAGTCTAATTGATTTTGAAGATTGAAGTTATGGATTTAAAAGAAAAATTAATATCATCTTTTTTTGCTTTTGAAGAGCAAATTGATTTGGAAAACGATATACATCAACTTAGAAATAACGCGATAAAGTTTTTTGAAAACAAAGGTTTTCCAACCAAAAAGGAAGAAGCTTGGAAGTATACTTCATTGAAGTCAATACTAAAAGATGATTACAGTATTTTTCCTAAAAAGGAAGAAACCATTGAATACCGCGATATTAAGAAATATTGCATTCACGAAATAGATACCTATCAAATTGTTTTTGTAGATGGCATTTATGCTTCGCATTTATCCAATACAACCCATGATAAATTTGATGCTTGTTTAATGTCTTCGGCTTTAAACAATCCGAAATACAAGTCTATTATCGATACGTATTTCAATAAAATTGCACCCGAAGAAAGTTTAACGGCTTTAAATACGGCATTTTCAAAAGAAGGTGCTTTTATTCGTGTACCCAAATCGGTTGCAGCTGAAAAGCCCGTGCAGATTTTACATTTTTCAACTGGAAATGAAAGTGCATTAATGCTTCAGCCTAGAAACTTGATTGTTGTTGAAGAAAATGCTCAGATTCAAGTTATTGAACGTCACCAAAGTTTAACCGCAAATGCAGTCTTAACTAATTCGGTTACCGAAATATTTGTGGAGAAAAATGCCATGATGGATTATTACAAAATCCAAAACGACAAAATAAGCTCTTCGTTGATTGACCATACGCATGTGAAACAAGAATCCAACAGTCATTGTTCGGTGCATACCTTTTCATTAGGTGGAAAATTAACCCGTAACAATTTGAATTTTTACCAACACGGCGAACACATCAATTCGGTTTTAAATGGTGTTACCATTTTAGAAGGAAAACAACATGTAGACCACAATACCTTGGTGCACCACACCCAACCCAACTGTGAAAGTCATCAAGATTACAAAGGCGTTTTTTCAGATCGATCAACTGGCGTTTTCAATGGAAAAGTTTTAGTAGATAAGATTGCACAAAAAACAGATGCTTTTCAAAGCAACAACAATATTTTGTTGGATGACAAAGCCAGCATCAATTCTAAACCACAGCTAGAAATTTTTGCGGATGATGTAAAATGTAGCCATGGTTGTACTATTGGTCAATTGGATCAAGAAGCTTTGTATTACTTGCGTTCACGTGGAATTCCTTTAAAAGAAGCCAAAGCCTTAATGATGTTTGCCTTTGCCAATAAAGTATTGACGGGAGTAAAAATTCCTGAGATTAAAAATAGAATTACCAAGCAAATTGCTTTAAAAATCGGCGTACACTTAGGATTCGATTTGTAGTAATAAGAAAGAAAGATGAATGAAGATGAATACTCCAGAAACCCAAATGAAGTTTGATGTAGAACGTATACGAAAGGATTTTCCTATTTTACAACGAAAAGTAAACGGGAAAGATTTGGTGTATTTTGATAACGCAGCCACCTCGCAAACCCCACAACAAGTAATTGATTGCATTGTAGATTACTATCAAAATTACAATGCCAATATTCACCGTGGAGTGCATTCGCTTTCGCAAGAAGCTACCGATGCTTATGAGCAAGCTCGGGAGAAAATTAGAAAGCATTTTAATGCGGAAAAAGCACACGAAATTATTTTTACTTCGGGCACAACACACGCAATTAATTTAGTAGCTAGCGGGTATTCTTCCATTTTAAAAGCGGGAGATGAAGTAATTGTTTCTGCTTTAGAGCATCATTCCAATATAGTTCCGTGGCAAATGCTTTGTGAAAAAACAGGAGCAAAGTTGCGGGTGATTCCTATGGAATTTGATGGAAAACTGAATTTAGATGAATATGAAAAATTACTAAATTCAAAAACCAAATTGGTGTTTGTAAACCATGTTTCCAACGCCTTAGGAACCATCAACCCTATTCAATTTATCATAGATAAAGCGCATGAAATTAAAGCTAAAGTTTTAATTGATGGAGCACAAGCTGCACCGCATATTCAAGCTGACGTGCAAGCTTTAGATGTAGATTTTTATACCGTCTCAGCCCATAAAATTTGTGGGCCAACAGGAGTTGGCGTTTTATACGGAAAAGAAGCATTATTAGAAATGCTTCCGCCGTATCAAGGTGGTGGTGAAATGATTGATCAAGTCAGTTTTGAAAAAACAACTTATGCAGGTTTGCCCCATAAATTTGAAGCAGGAACACCAAATATTTCTGGTGGTATTGCTTTTGGAGCGGCTTTAGATTATATGCATGAAATAGGCTTTGATGCTATTGCCAAATATGAATACGAACTTTTGGTATATGCTACTAATCGATTAAAAGAATTAGATAGCGTAATTATTTACGGAACGGAGCCGCTTCAAAAAACCGCTGTACTTTCTTTTAATTTTGAAGGAATTCATGCCTACGATGTCGGAACCATTCTAGATAAATTAGGAATAGCAGTAAGAACAGGGCATCATTGTGCGCAGCCTATAATGGAATATTACAAAATTCCGGGTACCATTCGTGCTTCGTTTGCATTTTATAATACCAAAAGCGAAATAGATAATTTTATTAACGCGCTTAAAAAAGCGCAACAAATGCTTCAATAACATGAAAAAAATACTTTTCTTATCGGTTTTAATTCTGGCAATTTCAGCTTGTAAAAGCGGTAAAACAGAAGATCAAAAAAAATATTCATCAACTTTTGAAGATAAAGAATATCAGCTACTTACTATAGAAGATAGAAACGTAGAAGATATGGATTTAGACATGAGAATTAACACAGAACAAAATTCTGTTTCTGGCGAATCTGGCTGCAATAACTACCAATTTACCTATAATCTAGAAGAAGAAAATTTAGATTTAGGATATGGTGTTGCTACAAAAATGTACTGCGAAGAAACAATGGAAATTGAAAATGCTTTTTTTGGCGCAGCTAGTAAAGTGAAGCATTTTTCGCAAACAGATAGTATGTTGTATTTTTTAGATAAAGAAGGAAAAGTTGTTTTGAAAGCGAAAGAAAGAAAATAAGCAGAGAATAAGTAAATATGGCAGAAATTCGAGAAATTCAAGAAGAAATTGTAGACGAGTTCAGTATGTTTGAAGACTGGATGCAACGCTATGAATACATGATTGAGTTAGGGAAGAGCTTAGAGCCCATGGACGAAATGCATAAAACAGATGACAACATTATTAAAGGTTGCCAAAGTAGAGTTTGGGTACATGCTAACATGAAAGATGATAAAATTGTTTTTACTGCTGATAGCGACGCTATTATAACCAAAGGAATTATTGCAATTTTAATTCGAGCGTATTCCAACCAAAAACCAAAAGCAATTCTTGAAGCTGATACCGCTTTTATAGATGAAATAGGGCTGAAAGAACACCTTTCTCCAACTCGTGCAAACGGATTAGTGAGCATGATTAAACAATTGAAAAATTACGCTATAGCTTACCAAGCTAAATTAAATTAAAATAAAATGGCAACAGAAACTATCAATACAGAAGAACTAGGAGATAAAATTGTACGTGTACTAAAAACCATTTACGACCCAGAAATTCCTGTAGATATATACGAATTGGGCTTAATTTATGATGTGTTTGTAAATGAAAATGCAGAAGTTAAAATCATCATGACCCTAACTTCTCCAAACTGTCCTGTTGCAGAATCACTTCCACAAGAAGTACAAGAAAAAGTAAAGTCTTTAGATGTGGTTGCAGACTGTAACGTAGAAATGACTTTTGAACCAGCTTGGTCCAAAGACAATATGAGCGAAGAAGCTAAGCTTGAATTAGGAATGTTATAGAGAACCAATTTATGACTGAAATTGTAAACCGTGTTGCCAAAAGTAAACTACAAACTATAGACCTGGAAGAATTGTATGTTTCAGGAACTAGAACACAAATTGATATAGCTCAATGGCTTTATGAAGGTTTGCTTTTAAAAGAAAAAGATTTCAGAGCTGCCTTAATGGCTCATGATTTTAGTCAATATGAAGGTCAACTTATTGCACTTCATTGCTCTACAGATGCCATTGTTCCTTCTTGGGCTTTTATGTTGGTTAGTTTGCATTTAAAAGAATTTGCAAAAAAAGTTATCAAAGGAAACTTAGCAGATTTAGAACTGGTTTTATATACAGAAAAAGTGCATCAATTTAACGTGTCTTCTTTTCAGAATCTCCCAGTAATCGTAAAAGGTTGTTCAAATAAACCGGTGCCAGAAACTGCTTACTTGCTTTTGTTAGAAAAACTTCAACCGGTAGCAAAGTCCATTATGTACGGAGAAGCTTGTTCTTCAGTGCCATTATTTAAATCGAAGAAGTAAAGCTCTTAAATTATACTTTGTAAAATTTAGATTCCTGCTATATTTGCAGCTTAATCTAAACAAACTATGAAGAAAATTTATGTATTATCTCTGTTTTTTTGTTTTGTCATAGCTTCAGCACAAAACGATGCTAACAATGCTCAAAATGAAGAAAACACAGAAGAAAAGAAAGAAAAAAAGTGGAAAATGGGCGGCAATTTTTCCTTTTTAATTAATCAAGCTAGTTTTAATAGTGAATGGCTTGGTGGTGGAACTTCTAACTATTCTGCCAACGTTTTAGTTAGCTACGACATTAACTACAAAAACGAAAAAGTTACTTGGGATACCAAACTTTTAGGAGATTATGGTATTACGCGAACTAAAGATCAAGATTTCAACAGAAAAACAAACGATCGTCTAGAAGTAAACTCTGTTGCAGGATACCAGATGGGAGATTCAAAATGGAGCTACTCAACCATGTTGAATTTTAGAACCCAATTTGCCAATGGCTATACTTTTGGCGAAGATGAACTGGGAAACGAAACGAGAAGTCTTGAAACAGAGTTGATGTCTCCAGCATTTTTGCAATTGGGCTTAGGTGCGTTATGGAAAGAAAGTGATGATTTTAGGGTGAATATTTCACCAGCAACAGGTCGTTTAATATTTGCCAGTTCTAAATTTACTTCAACTCCAGGTTATGTTGATGGAGATTTTTTTGGTTTAGATGAAGGTGAAACAGTAAGAACTGAATTTGGTGCATCCTTAAACGCTTACGGTAAGTTTAAATTGATGAACAATATAACAATGGAAAACTTTCTAAATTTGTTTTCAAACTATATGGAAGATCCACAAAATGTAGATATTGATTATACCTTAAACTTAGTACTTAAAGTAAACGATTATATTTCTACTAACTTTACTTTTCAAGCCATTTACGATGATAACGCTGTAAAAGGTTTTCAGATAAGACAAGTACTTGGAGTTGGCTTAGCATTTCAACTTTAATATGGATTACATAAAAAAAAACAGCCGTTGCAATTGCAACGGCTGTTTTGTTTTGTGAAATACTAAAGTTTATTGAAATCTATCGAACAACTCTTGTGCATTTTCGATATTTCTATTCATGTTCTTTTGCATTTCTTCTGCTGATTCTTTGAAGCTATTTAGCATTTCATTTTTAGCTTTCAGTTCATCAATATCTTCTATGCTAATTCCTGAATTTACTTCTTTGGAATCAAAGTAATTACTAAATTTCTTCATCCAACTCATCATTTCTTCATGAGATTCCTGCAATAAACCCATAGCTTCATTGTATTCATCTTCTGGTAATTTAGCACTTTCCTTTTCTAAATTTGTAAGTAGCAAATTTATTTTGGTCATTTTAGGCATCACTTCGTCGTGAATTGCAATGGTTTCTTTCATTTTTTCGTTAAACTTTTTCTGAAGTTCTTCAACTTCAGGCTCATCTTTTTTGTTTTCGTCTTGACAAGATGTAAAGCTCAATGAAACGAGTAATATTAAGCTTAAACTAAGGGCAATTTTCTTCATGTGTATTAATTTATATATTCAAATTGTTTTCCGGGTAAAGGTCTTACTACTCCTTTTAATTCTAAATTAAGTAGTAGACCAGCCAATTGATGTGTTGGCATTTTAGTTTGTAAAGATAATTCGTCTAATTCACATTTACCTAATTCATTTAACTTATCTACTAATTTTTGTTCTTCATTGGTTAATTCAATAAAAAGCTGCGTTTGTTTTGCAGGTTTCGCTTCCAAATCCCAGCCTAAATGATAAATGATATCTGCTGCACTTGTAATTAATTTAGCTTGGTGCTTTTTTATTAAGTTGTTACAACCCAGGCTCAGTTTGTCGGTACTTCTTCCAGGAACAGCAAACACTTCTCGATTGTAAGAATTTGCAATATCTGCTGTTACTAAAGAACCCCCTTTTTCTGCACTTTCAATTACAATAGTGGCTTCACTCATTCCAGCGATAATTCTATTTCTTTTTAAAAAGTTATTTCTGTCAAATTCGTCCCCGCTACAAAAATCTGTAATAAAACCGCCGTTTCTTTCTACATCAGGTGCATATTTACCATGAATCTTTGGGTAAATTTGGTCTAGACCATGAGCCAAGCATCCAATGTTTTGTAATTGATGCTGTATTGCTGTTTTTTGGGCTGTAATGTCTGCACCGTATGCAAAACCAGAAACAATTACAGGATTTAAAACAGCTAAATCTGAAATGAGTTGCTCACAAAATTGAACACCATAAGATGTAATTTTTCGCGTGCCTACAATACTGATAATTTTCTTGTTTTTTAAATCTATGTTGCCCCGTGTGTAAAGTAAAATAGGACCATCGATGCAATGTTTGAGTAAATTGGGATAGCTTTTGTCTTCAAAAGACCAAACTTCAATTTGATTAGATTTGATAAAATGAATTTCTTTTTCAGCTTCATCTAAGTAAGAAGTATCTTTTAAATGTTTAATTTTATGAAGCCCAATACCCTCAATTTTTAAGAGATTATTTTTTTTCTCTTTAAAAATAGCTTCAGCAGAACCTAATCTGTCAATTAACTTTTTTGCAGTAGAATCTCCTAAATTGGGAAGTTTTTGAAGTGCAATTCGGTATAAAAGTTCATTTTCAGATAACATACAAAGTAGTTTTTAATCGGCATCTGTTTCCTTTTTTACTGAAATTTCTCTTGTAATTTGCTCAGAAAATTCGTTAGAAATTTCTTTTCCGAGGTATACCAGTCGGAAACCTTCTTCAATTTCAAGTTTTTTGCTATTAGAAGGAATCAAAATTAACTCACCATCAGTTTTTTTCACAAACAAAGGAATAGCATCTGCTTCCTGATTTGTGTTTTCAATTAATTTTTCAAAATGTGTTTTAGATGATAAAGGTATTTCATGAATTTCAGGATATTTTCGAGTTAGGTTAACCAGTTTTATATAATCGTCTGTATATGAAAATAAACCTTCTTCAGGGTTTTTTTCTGGATCACGCATTTCTTCAGATGAGATTACGCGATACACTCCTTTTCCACCAAAATGAGACGAAAAATTCTCGATGGCTTTGTTGTTCACTGCGGTATTTCCAGTAAGTGCCATCATATAGCCAATATCAGAAAGTTCTACGTTATCTACCAAATCGTCTGAGTATACATTGGCATTTATGGCTTCAATACCCATTTTTTTCGCTGCTTCTGTGTTGCTTTGGTTATTGTCTACTATAATAACATGCCTTCCATTTTCTATTAAATATTTAGCAATTACTCTAGAAAATGAAGATGAGCCGATGATTAAAATTCCATTGGAATCGGTTTGAAAAACACCGACTAATTTTGCAAAAGGTCTAGCTGTAGTTGCATTGAGTAATACTGTTCCCAGAACAATCATAAAAACCAGTGGAGTAATTAATTCTGCATTATGAACACCTTGACTCGCCAATTTAATTCCAAATAAAGATGCAATACCAGCGGCAACAATACCGCGAGGTCCAACCCAACTAATAAACAGTTTTTCACGAAGATTTAAGCTAGAATTAATACTGCTTAAAAACACGCCAAGTGGTCTCACAACAAAAACAACAGTGGCAAATAGTATAAGCGCTTCCCAATTAAATACCAACATGAGTTCATTCATGTTAATGTTGGCCGCTAGCAAAATAAATAAAATTGAAATCAGTAAAACACTAAGAGACTCCTTAAAGTACAACAGTTCTTTGAAGTTGGGTAAATTAGTGTTACCCATAATTATTCCCATAACAACAACTGCTAAAAGTCCGCTTTCATGAGCAAAACTATCTGCCAAAACAAAAACTCCCAAAACAGTTGCTAAGGTAAATACATTCATCAAGTAGTTTGGAATAACTTTTTTCTTGATTAAAAGCGTAAGGGTATGCGCAAATGTAAATCCAAATGTTGATCCAAAAAGCACGATTTTACCAAATTCTATTAAAGCTGTTTTAGTAAAAGCTTCGCCGCCACCAGCAGATATAAATTCGTAAACCAATACAGCCACTAAGGCACCAATTGGATCTATTAAAATACCTTCCCATTTTAAAATGGCAGATACATCTTTTTTAAGTGGTATATTTCTCAAAATAGGAGCAATAACAGTTGGTCCAGTAACAATAATGAGTCCTGAAAATAAAAGTGATATTTGCCAACTCAATCCCAAAATCCAATGTGCGGCCATTCCTGCACCAATAAATGTAATAATTACAGCAACTGTAATTAACTTTACAATTACGGGTCCAACATTGAGTAATTCATTTCTGCGTAAGGTTAACCCACCTTCAAATAAAATTACACTTATGGCTAGAGAAACAAAGTAAAATAAGCTTTCTCCTGGAAATAAGCCACGCTCACCATTCCAAATAGGTTCAATTAATTTGCTGCCATCTTCAGTATACAAGGTGGCCAAAGGGCCAACTGCTAAACCAATTAAAATAAGCGGCAAAATAGCGGGTATCTTAAGTTTCCACGCAAACCATTGTGCTGCAATACCTAAGATTATTATTCCTGAGAGTTCTAACATATTTCACTTGAAATGAGTTGTTAAAAATACTACAATTAGAAGGAATACAAAGTTTGTCTTCACTTAAGTTTATTATTTTGCAGTTAAACAAAGCTTAAATGAAATTATACAGCATAGAAACCGGCCATTTTAAACTAGATGGCGGAGCCATGTTTGGAGTGGTGCCAAAATCTTTATGGCAAAGAACCAATCCCGCTGACCAAAATAACATGATAGATATTGCAGCAACCAGCTTATTAATAGAGGATGGAAAGCAGCTTATTTTAATCGATACAGGTTTGGGTAATAAACAAAGCGATAAATTTTTTAGTTATTATTTTCGTTGGGGAGACCACACCCTAGACAAGTCTCTTGCAAAACATGGTTTTCATAGATACGATATTACCGATGTATTTATGACGCATCTGCATTTTGACCACTGCGGCGGAAGTGTACAATGGAATAAAGATAAAACAGGTTACGAACCTGCATTTAAAAATGCTAAGTTCTGGACCAACAAAGAACATTGGGATTGGGCTATTAATCCTAATGATAGAGAAAAAGCTTCATTTTTAAAAGAAAACCTATTGCCCATGCAAGAATCTGGGCAGCTTCATTTTTTAGACCGAAGTGAACAACGCCACTTTTATAAAGAGCTTAATTTTGAAGTTTTCTTTGCAGACGGACATACAGATAAGCAAATGATTCCTATTATTGAACATCAAAATAAAAAACTTGTTTTTGCAGCAGATTTGTTGCCCACCGCAGGTCATATTCCATTGCCCTTTGTTATGGGTTATGACACCAGACCATTGCTTACGCTAAAAGAAAAAAAACAATTTCTAGATGAAGCAGCAAAAGAAAATTATTACCTATTTTTAGAACATGATGCCCACAACGAAATAATAAACTTAAAAGAAACTGAAAAAGGCATTAGACTCAATCAAATTTATACGTTTAACGAATTATTTAATTAAAGAATGAAAACAAATTATAGAAATTATTTTGGAGCCATAGCTGCTTCAATAGTAGTAGCAAGCTGTGGTACAAAAGGTTTACAATTTGAAGCTGAACCACTTCGCTTAGGAGATTTACCTGAAAAAAACCAAGATTTGTCTGAAGACGAACTTAAATCATGGAGCCACGCAGATTTATTAACCGATACCATTCCAGGAATGAGTGTAAATCGCGCTTATGAAGAACTTATTCGTGACCAAGAAGGTGAAATAGTAATTGTAGGAGTAATTGACAGTGGAATTGACAATGAACATGAAGACTTAGCTTCTGTAATGTGGATGAATCCAAACGAAATTCCCAACAACGGTATTGATGATGATGAAAATGGATTTGTTGACGATGTATACGGCTGGAATTTTCTAGGAGATATAGTTGAAGAAAATATGGAATACACCCGTATTGTTCGCGATTTTGAAAAAATTTATGGAGAAGACCAAAGTGAAGCCAGTGATGCTGAAATTAAACAATACGAAGCAGCTAAAGCAGAGTACGAAAAAGAAATGAAGAGTACTCAAACCAACTATAACCGTTATTTAATGTTGCTAACCAATATGCAACGTGGCGAAGAAGGTTTAAAAAACGCTATGCAAGTAGACAAACTTACCTTAGAGACGGTTCGTGAATTCGAAACTGATTCTACCGAGTTAAAAAATCAAAAGAACTTTATGATGAATGTGATGACTAATGCTGGTGAAAATCTAGAAGAAGTTTACGAGCAGTTAAATGAAGCAAAAGATTATTTTGGCGGTAGAATGGATTCTCATTTTAATATGGATTTATATGCGCGACCAAAAAATCTTGGTGATGACGAGAATGATTTCAGCATTACCGTTTACGGAAACAATCAAGTATCTGGTCCAGACCCAAAAAAGGAAGATGCTAAACACGGAACTCATGTTGCTGGAATTATAGCAGCAGATAGAACAAATGATAAAGGAGCAAAAGGAGTTGCTCAAAATGTAAAAATTCTTTCTGTACGTGCAGTTCCAGATGGAGATGAGTATGATAAAGACATTACTATGGCATTTCGTTATGCGGTAGATAATGGCGCAAAAGTGATTAATACAAGTTTTGGAAAATACTTTTCTAGATATCCAGAAAAAGTGGAAGAAGCCATTAAATACGCAGCAGAAAACGACGTGTTAATTGTAAACGCAGCAGGAAATGATGCTTCAGATTTAGATGAAGTGCGTGTATACCCGAACGACCAAACACCAGAAAATGAAACTGAAATAGCAGACAACTTCCTTAACGTTGGTTCTATTACACCAGCTTATGGAAAAGCAATGGTTTCTGGATTTTCAAATTATGGAAAATCTAGTGTAGACATTTTTGCTCCAGGATCTCAAATTTATGCTTCAACTCCTTTAGATACCTACGAATTTTTACAAGGAACATCTATGGCAGCGCCAGGAGTAGCAGGTATAGCTGCTTTAATCCGTTCATATTACCCAAAATTGAGTGCAGCTCAGGTTAAACAAGTAATTATGGAAAGCGGTTTAGCTTTTGAAGGAGAAGTAATAGTTGGAGGCGACCCAAATAATACTGCAGATTTTTCAGAGTTATCGGTTTCAGGCAAAATAGCCAATTTGTATAACGCTTTAATACTTGCAGATGAAAAGTAGATTTTTCGCACTTTTTATAGTTTTATTTTGTGTTTCAATTTTAACTGCACAAAACAATACAGCATATTGGCAACAACATATCGACTACGAAATGGAAGTAGATATGGATGTGGAAACATTTCAATATACAGGTAAGCAAACTATAAAATATACCAATAATTCTCCAGATGAATTAAATCGTGTATTTATTCATTTGTATTTTAATGCTTTTCAACCTGGGAGCGAAATGGATGTGCGTTCGCAAAGCATTCAAGATGCAGACCCGCGAGTGGGAAGTAGGATAGGAAACTTGAAACCTGAAGAAATAGGATATCTGAAGGTGAAGAATTTAAAACATCGAAATAAAAAGGTAGAAAGCAAAGTTGCTGGTACCGTATTAGAAATAACTTTAAATGAGCCTATTGCTCCAGGCGAAACCACAGAATTCGATTTAAAATTTGAAGGTCAAGTGCCCAATCAAATTAGAAGATCAGGAAGAAATAATGCAGAAGGTGTTGCGCTTTCTATGACGCAGTGGTATCCAAAAATGGCTGAATACGATTTTGAAGGATGGCATGCAGATCCTTACATAGGAAGGGAGTTTCAAGGAGTTTGGGGAGATTTTGATGTAAAAATTAAAATCGATAAAGATTACGTGATTGGCGGAACTGGATATCTTCAAAATCCTAACAAAATTGGTCATGGTTACCAAGATGAAGGCGTACAAGTAAAAACCAAACGCAAAAAACTAACTTGGCATTTTATTGCACCCATGGTTCACGACTTTGCTTGGGGTGCCGACCCTGACTTTATTCACGATTCCTTTACTGCAAAAGATGGAACCAAGCTTCATTTTTTCTATAAAGACAATCCAGAAATAATTGAAAACTGGAAAAATCTTCAACCTAAAACAGAAGACTTGTTGTTGTTTTTCAACAAACATATTGGCCAGTATCCCTACAAACAATATTCTGTAATTCAAGGTGGCGATGGCGGTATGGAGTATGCCATGTGTACATTAATTACTGGGGAACGTTCTTTTGGAAGTTTAGTAGGAGTTACTGCTCACGAATTAGCTCATTCTTGGTTTCAGCATGTGTTAGCAACAAACGAAGCTAAACATGAGTGGATGGACGAAGGGATGACTACTTATATTTCTTCATTAGCCATGAATGAAGTAATGAATCAAAAAAGTGAAAACCCTTTCGCTAGGAGTTATGGTAGTTATGTAGGTTTAGCCAATTCTGGATATGAACAACCGCAAACTACACATGCAGATCGATGGGAATTTAATGCGGCTTACGGTGCTTCGGCTTATTCTAAAGGAGCTGTATTTTTAGCCCAACTAGAATATCTTTTAGGAGAAGAATTGCTTCAAGAAACCCTAAAAGAATATTTTAATATGTGGAAAATGAAACATCCCACACCAAACGATTTTATTCGTGTTGCTGAAAAAGTTTCAGGTGCACAGCTCAATTGGTATTTAACCGATTGGACACAAACCACCAATACTATTGATTATGCAGTTGAAAATATT
Organism: Psychroflexus planctonicus; assembly: GCF_014640195.1. Classification (GTDB taxonomy): domain Bacteria; phylum Bacteroidota; class Bacteroidia; order Flavobacteriales; family Flavobacteriaceae; genus Psychroflexus; species Psychroflexus planctonicus. Next base: position 113,087 of record NZ_BMGM01000007.1, on the reverse strand, counting down.
GAAGAAACCGACGAAACTACTAAAATTACATTAAAACGACTGGGTTTGATGCCCATGCCACTTGAAATTTTAGTAACTTACCAAGACGGTAGTAGTGAAGAATATTACATTCCATTACGGATGATGCGATGGATTAAGCCCAAAGCTAAAAATGTACAAGATGATTGGGCTTGGGCTTATCCTGATTATACTTTAACAATACCATCCAAAACAGGAGTTCAAAAAGTAGAAATTGATCCGTCTAATTTAATGGCAGATGTAAAAAGAGATAACAATACGAAGAAAAAGTAAGCTTACTTAAAATTAATATTAACCCTAAAATGAATACTTATGAACAAGAAATTTTTTATTTGCGGATTATTAAGCGTGACTATTTTGTCCACATCTTGTCTTGGCTCATTTAGTGCCTTTAATTCTTTACGGGATTGGAACGATGGCTTAACCAACAATAAGTTTATGGACAACTTAGTATTCTGGGCTTTAAACATTGTACCAGTGTATTCGCTTTTCTTAGCAGGAGATGTTTTTCTATTTAATCTTTTAGAATTTTGGACAGGAAGTAATCCTATAGCTATGGTTGATGGTGAATCTGAAACACAATATGCCAACATTAAAGGAACAGATGTACGTATGACAGCTTCTAAAAATAAATTTGATATTGCCATTTTAAGTGGTGAAAACGAAGGAAAAGAAGTCAATTTGCTGTTTGTACCCGAAGACAAATCTTGGAACGCAGTTGGTGAAAACGGAGAATTAACAAAATTAGCTTCTATGGAAGAAGGATTCTATTTAGTTCACACTCCAGATGGAGAAGCCATTAAAATTGATCCAAATGCTTCAGATGAAGTAAATATGGCAATTCTAGAAAATAAATTGGAACAGAGCGAATTACGTTATGCGAAAAATGAATAATTCGAAAGAATGATTATCAAAAAAAGCTGCCCGATGAGGTAGCTTTTTTTATGCTTTAAACTGAAATATTTCAGATGGAGTGACTAAATAATCTAAATTGATATCTGTGGTACTTACTTCAATTATTTCATCTACAGGCTCAAAAAATGAAAGTCCTACTTTTTGAACATCAGCTTTACATTTGCTTAAAAACCGATCATAAAATCCTTTTCCGTAACCAATGCGGTTTCCTTCTTTATCTGAAACCAATAGCGGAATAAAAACCACATCTAATTGTTGTGGCTGAATTTCAATTCCTTTCTGAGGTTCAGGTATTCCAAAAGCATTTAGCTTAATTTCTGTAGCATCAGTCAATAAAATATGTTCTAAGCTCAAATCCTTAAAGTTAGACTTAGAAATAACCACATTTTTATCTTTACCTTGAAGAATGTGCAAAAGGAATTCGGTATTCACTTCATTTTGTTTTTCAATTGGCAAAAACAAGTGATAAAACTCTTTTTCCCAAATGGGTAATTGCAAAGATTGATTGGCAATTTGTAGGCTCCACTCTTCAATTTGTTGGTTTGAAAGTTCTTTACGTTTCGCTTTATAAAAAGATCGAAGTCTAGCTTTATTCATTTTTTTCTTTAGAAATATGAAAAATAGCATCGCCTTGATAAACCGTAGGTGCTTGGTTTACATTAATTACATATCCGTTTGAAGTAGCTTTAACACGGTGCTTAAAATTACCGTATGGATCTGTAATATGTGCCAATATTTCACCTTTGTGAATTTGTTTTCCAACTGGAATTTTTAAGTGTAATAATCCACTGTATTTGGCACGCATCCAAAACGTACTTTCAATTAAAATGGTTTCAGTTTCTGATGGCAAAACAGGAATGTCAATACGCAACATTTCGTAATGACTTAAAACTCGTTTTATACCTTCCAAAGCTACTTGAGTAACTTCATTATTGCTATCTAAAGATTTACCACCTTCGTATAAAAGAATAGGAATATTCAATTGATCGCAAGTAATGCGATACGATTTTTTAATGTTGGGAGATATAACTGTAAAGGGTGCTGAGAAGATTTTAGAAAGCAAAGTATTTTTTTTGTGTCTGCGGTCTATTCTAATTTGTGGTGCATTAAACCTGCTAGCACCACCCGTATGAAAATCTAAACAAACATCGGCTATGGGTAAAATTTCTTGGGTAAAATGATATGCAAATCGGCTTGCTAAAGCGCCATGTTTTGTTCCGGGAAACACTCGATTTAAATCACGACCATCAGGAAACTCACGTGATCCGTTAATAAATCCAAAAATATTTAATACGGGAATGCAAATCACCGTTCCTTTTTCTGGTTTGTTGATGCCTTCTGCTACCACGCGTCTAACAATCTCAATACCGTTAATTTCATCTCCATGAATTCCAGCGGTAATAAGCACAACGGGTCCTTTTTTTTTAGAGCGTTCTACAATTACAGGAATTTCTACAGAAGTATGCGTATGTAATTTTGCAGTATTAAAATTAATGCGTTTGCTTTTGCCAGGCTCAACGCGTTTTCCCAATAAATGGAGCACGTTATCATCATCAATAAACGGAGGAACTTCCATATAATTTAATTTCTTCTAAACGTGTTTTTCAATAAATCGAATAATGGTTTTGGCAATGTCTTTACCGGTAGCGCGTTCAATGCCTTCCAATCCTGGAGAAGAATTTACTTCTAGAATTAACGGACCGCGAGAGCTTTGTAACATGTCTACTCCAGCAACGCCTAAACGCATTGCTTTAGCAGCTTTTACAGCAGCAATTTCTTCTTCGTCTGTAAGTTCAATTACTTCTGCGCTTCCGCCTTGGTGTAAATTAGAACGAAATTCGCCTTCTTTTCCTTGACGCTTCATTGCACCCACTACATGACCATCTACAACAAATGCACGAATATCTGCTCCTTTGGCTTCTTTGATAAATTCTTGAACAATTACTCGCGCTTTTAAACCGTTAAAAGCTTCAATAACTGATTTAGCAGCATTTTTCGTTTCGGCTAAGACTACGCCTAGACCTTGAGTTCCTTCTAGTAATTTAATAACTAAAGGAGTTCCGCCTACTTGCTGTATAACGCTTTCGGTTTCTCTAGAATAATTGGTGAAAACGGTTTTTGGCAATCCAATTTTAGCTCTAGAAAGCACTTGTAAACTTCTTAGCTTATCGCGGCTTCTAACCAAAGCTTCAGAGTCTACGGTGGTAAATGCGCCCATCATTTCAAATTGGCGAACAACCGCTGTACCGTAAAAAGTTACCGAAGCACCAATTCGCGGAATGATAGCATCCGTATCGCCAAGTAATTCTCCTTTGTAAACTATGCTTGGTTTTCGTTTTTCAATCACCAAATCGCATTTTAAGTGATCGATCACTTCTACATTATGCTTGCGTTTTTGTGCAGCTTCAACTAAGCGTTTTGTTGAATACAAATTGGGATTACGCGATAAAATTTTAATGTTCATTCTGTTGTGCTTTATAAGAAAGGTCTTCTAAATCTGTATCTACTACAAATTTTTTATTCAGAAATTTTCTGCCAATTAATACGGGATTTTTCATTTTTTTACGATCAGCCAAAGTAAGTGCAATTTTGTAAACTTTACCAAATAATTTTATGGTGGATTTTATTTCAAATCTATTCTGTACTTCGCCATTACTGCTTTTTACCTTAGTAGTGCTAAAATCAGTAAACGAAACGGTTTTGGGCTTAGATTTGGGTAAGTTTTCATCATAAAAATCGGCATACAAAACACCGCCATCTACTTTAAAATTCGTGCAGTGTATCGAAGAAGTATAGGCTCCAGTATCAATTTTTATAGGAAGATGTGTAAGTCCTAAATCTGGAAAACTAGCTCGATCTGTACGTCCAATAATTTTTTTCATTTGCCTGAATTTGTCTAATTTAAGCTGCAACAAAGCTACATAAATTATTTTCCAACGCATGATAATTTTTTAAACTGAAACTGATCTGTTTAGATGTAGAAAAAACACTCTCTGCTTGTGGTATTTCTTTTAAAGTAGAAAACACCCTTTGCCTTCGGCATTTCCCTCAAGGGAAAAATACATATCATAATGGTTTGATTGATTTTCAATTAATCTCGTGGGATGTAAAAAGTGAAACTATTGATTTTAGATTGTAGTTATGATGATTCTATATTCCTTCTTCCCTGAGAGGGAAGACTAGAGTTGGGTGTGGTTTGTTGAAGAAAAACACACCCTTTGCCTGCAGTATTTCTTTCAAAGTAGAAAACACCCTTTGCCTGCGGCATTTCCATCAAGGGAAAAAACATATGCTAATATGGTTTGGTTGATTTTCAATTAATCTCGTGGGATGTAAAAAGTGAAACTATTGATTTTAGATTGTAGTTATGATGAGTCTGTATTGCTTCTTCCCTGAGAGGGAAGACTAGAGTTGGGTGTGGTTTGTTGAAGAAATAAAACACCCTTTGCCTTCGGCATTTCCTTCAAGGGAAAAAACATCTTTGGATAGCATGATTGATTTTATAGTAAATTTGCCGGGTTTTCGAAGGTTTTTTTCAATTTTAAAGTAAGTTATTATCAATATGAGCCTATCTTCATCTTTGCATAAAATGGATAACAACAACAAAAAATGTAACTTCGCAACAAAAAAATGAAGCCCATTCCTTTTGAAATTAATAAAGAAGTAAGTAAGGCAGATTTAGACGATTTGAACCACGTAAACAACTTGCGTTATATAGATTGGGTGCTCGAAATTTCAGAATTGCATTGGAAAACCAAAACTCCAGAAAGCATTCGTAAACAATTAGGTTGGGTGGTTTTAGAACAACATATTTACTATAAACATGCAGCTAAATTAGGCGATCAATTAAAATTGAAAACTTGGATTGCATCCAGTAAAGGTGTGAAGTCTGAACGCAAAACTACCATCCGAAATGCAGAGAACAAACTTATTTTAGAAGCCACTACCTTGTGGTGCTTTATAGATTTAGAAACGCATAAACCCGCCCGAATAACAGAAGATGTTGTAGAACCTTATTTTGAAAAAGACACCAAATGAAACCAAAAATTCTTCATATAGATGCAAATCATCCTTTGTTACTTTCCAAACTTGCTCAACAAGGTTTCGAAAATGTAGAAGGCTATCAAACTCCAAAAGAAGAATTGCAAGAAAGCATTCATTTATTCGAAGGAATTGTAATTAGAAGTCGTTTTCGATTAGATGAAGCATTTTTACAGAAAGCCACAAAATTAAAGTTTATTGGAAGAGTAGGAGCAGGCTTAGAAAATATAGATGAAGCATTTGCCAAAAAGCAAAACATTCAACTTTTTAACGCGCCGGAAGGCAATCGAAATGCTGTTGGAGAACACGCGCTAGGTTTATTGCTCAGTTTATTTAATAAGTTACATGTCGCCCACCAAGAAGTCTGCAATGGTATTTGGAAACGCGAAGAAAATCGCGGATATGAAATTGATGGCAAAACCATAGGAATTATTGGTTACGGCAATATGGGAAAAGCTTTTGCTAAAAAACTTAGCGGATTTGATGCAGAAGTAATTTGCTATGACATCAAACCTGATGTTGGAGATGAAAATGCAAAACAAGTAAGTTTATCTGAGCTGCAAAAACAAGCAGATGTGTTGAGTTTACATACACCCATTACCGCTGAAACCCATCAAATAATCAATGCTACATTTATAGATGCTTTTCAAAAGCCGTTTTGGTTCATCAATACTGCGAGAGGTAATTCGGTGGTAACCGAAGATTTGGTGAAGGCCTTGCAAAACAGAAAAATTTTAGGAGCAGGACTCGATGTTTTGGAATATGAAAAATCTTCTTTCGAGCAGCTTTTTGAAGATGGAAACCTACCGCCTGCATTTGCATATTTAACAAAAGCAAAAAATGTAATTCTATCGCCACATGTTGCAGGATGGACGCAAGAAAGCAAGGTGAAATTAGCTCAAACTATTGTAGATAAAATAACCCATTTCTATGCAGTTTAGCAATTGTTTATTGGTGTGGTTTTTTCTGTTTTTTAATCTTATGAGCAATGCACAAAATGTGCAAACTCATAAAGTAGATGTTGGCAGTATCGAGCGTTTGCAGCTCAATTTAGACGAAGTGTTTGCTGTTGAGATTGTAACAGGAGATTTTTCAACTATTCGAATTATTTCTGAAGCCGAAGGCGAATATGCAAAAGAGCTTCAACTCCAAATGAAGCAAATAGACCAAACTTTATACATTAATAGTTTATTTGAAGCTATTCTGACCAGCGGGTTTGACAAGTTGAGTTCGCATAAAGTATTTGCTTTTCAAGTAAAAATTTATGTACCAGAACAATTTCAGGTTTTCATAAAATCGAATATAGCCGAGTTGGACTTAGTAGGAAAATTAGCCTATTTGCAGGCTGACTTAAAAAATGGCGATTGCAGTTTGAAAAACCACCAAGGTGATGTAAAAATTAATACGTATCGGGGAAACATAAACATCCATACTCAAGATGCAAAAGTACGAGCCGAAACACGAACGGGAAAGCTTCAATTAGAAGAAGCAAACTATAAAAAATACACACTTGAGCTAAAAAGTGTTGCTGGCCATATTCAAGTATTTCAATTGAATTAAAAAACCTATTTTTGCCACTTTAAATTTCAATTCATGAACATCAAGAAGGCTGGACTAATTATCTTCATCATTTTATTGATTGATCAAATTTCCAAAATATATATCAAAACCAATTTTCAGCTAGGTGAAGCTGTAGAAGTATTTTCATGGTTCAAGATTTTATTTATTGAAAACGAAGGTATGGCTTGGGGAGCAAAGATTCCTGGTGCCTACGGAAAAGAAATTTTAACCAGCTTTAGGTTGGTTGCCATTGTTGCCATTGCATATTGGTTAAACACAAGCATTAAAGAAAAAGCACCGCAGGTTTTAATTTGGTCTGTAACGCTTATTTTAGCTGGAGCTATCGGTAATACTATAGACTCTTTGTTTTACGGAATTATTTTTGACGATAGTCTTGGCCATGTAGCAAGCCTTTTTGCAGAAGATAACTACGGAAGTATTTTGAAAGGAAAAGTAGTAGATATGCTTTATTTTCCGTTGTATGATGGAATTTTACCAGATTGGATTCCGTTTTGGGGTGGCGATCGATTTGTATTTTTTGAACCGGTTTTCAATATTGCCGATACCGCAATTAGTGTTGGTTTTGGATTGTTAATTGTTTTCAATAAAAAAGCTTTCCCTAAAGAAGAGAAAAAATAGTAAATCATAATTCATCAAAAAAGCCTATCAAAATTTTGATAGGCTTTTTCATTGTATTTTAATGCGATTTAAAAAGGTAAATCGTCTTCATCATCTTCATTTAAGTCTGAAGCAGGCTCAAACTGGTCCATTGGTGGTGCAGGTGGAGCGCCGGCCGCTGGATTATTACTTTCTAAGTTTTCAATTCGCCATCCTTGTACAGAATTAAAATATTTGGTTTCTCCTTGGGGATTCACCCATTCTCTACCGCGCAAATTAATTCCAATTTTAACGCGTTGTCCAACTTTATACTGGTTTAAAATGTCAGTTTTATCTTGTACAAATTCAACTAAAATATGTTGTGGATATTGTTCTTCTGTGGTTACAACTACCTCACGTTTTCTAAATCCGTTGTTTCCGAATTCTTTGGTTTCTCCAATTAATTTAATTTTTCCTTCTACTTCCATGTGTCTAATTTTATGCTAATAAGGTTTTCCAGGCAGATAATATTCGCCCTTTAGTTATATATAATTTTGCTTGCTCATGTTTGGCAGCTTCACTTTGTAAATCTATTTTTTCGTACAGTTTTTCTGTTTCAATAAATTGCTTTATTTCTTCAGCAGTAGGTAATTTTTCAACATTTCCAAGTATACCTAAGTCATTTCCTGTAAGAAAGTTTGAATTTCTAATTTCGTGCGGAATTTGATCTACACCAATTCCTAATTGCGATAAAGGTTTGGGGACTTCAAACATGCCTAAGTTGGCTCTTGTATACCAGTTTCCACCCATGCGGGCTACCAAATCAATTTCATGCTGATTGATTTTTAAATCTTTGGTTAAAATTGCTTCGTTTACATGTAATTTCACTACTTCAGCGATAATTAAGTTTCCTGCTCCGCCTTCTTCACCTAAAGCAACCACTTCTTTTACTTTACATTCGTATTGTACAGGAGATTCTTTTACACGAAATGGCTTCACTATATCAGATTTCAGCATGCTTAAACCTGCTTTTTCAAATTCATTAACTCCTGCTGCATATTCGGTACTGGAAAGTGACATTTGTTGTACTATGGCATAATTTACCACATTAATAACTACTTCTTTGGTAGCTAACACATTTTCTAAAGTGTGTTTTGTAGTGTTATTGCGTACACGTCTTGCAGGAGAAAAAATCATGATCGGCGGATTGGCACTAAACACATTAAAAAAGCTATATGGCGATAAGTTTGGTTTTCCATCCGCGTCAATTGTACTGGCAAAAGCAATAGGTCTAGGTCCGATAGAACCTAACAATAAAGCATGTAATTCTGGCGTTTTTAAATCGGAAGGAAGAAAACTCTTCATAAAATTGAATTTATGCAAATGTACATATTCTACTTGCTATTCAAAAATGAATGAATAAATTCAATAGATTTGAAAACTGGTATTTATTTTTCATCTTTATCCTAATTTAGAAATATGGAGCTTTTTAAAAACAAAGCATTTGCACGATGGTTTATCATTTTATCTTCCATCACTATTGTTGGACTGATAATTTGGAATATAACTGTTTTTTACAACAGGATAAAAGATGACGAGCGTTCTAAAATGATGATTTGGACTTCTGCCATGAAATCGGTTAGTCAAGCAGATTTAGAAGGAGACGAAGTGGGTTTAGAACTAGAAATTTTACAAGCTAACGAAAGTATTCCTATTATTAGTGTTGACCAAAATGGTGATCCTGCTCTTGTAGAAAATGTTCCCAAAGATGTAGTTGATGATCCAGTTAAGTTTGATGAATTTTTAAATCGAATTAAAACAGAAAATATACCTATTGAGATAGATTTAGGCGATGGTATGAAACAGGTTTTGTATTATGGGAATTCTCAAATACTGAATAAAATAAAATATTATCCGCTTATTTTGTTTGTTATAGTTGCTTTGTTTTCTGGCTTACTTTACTTTTTTTACGTCACATCCCGCACCAGCGAACAAAATAAGTTGTGGGCAGGAATGGCTAAAGAAACCGCACACCAAATTGGCACACCGCTTTCTTCTTTATTTGGTTGGTTAGAAATTTTGAAAGCCGAAGGTGTAAACCAAGAATATATAGATGAAATTGAAAAAGACATAGACCGATTAAAAACCATCACCGAACGTTTTTCTAAAGTTGGATCTAAATTGAAGCTTGAGAAAACAGACATTACTTTAGCAGCTAAAAATTCTTTTGAATACTTGCAATCTAGAAGTTCTAAATTAATTGAATTTCAAATGGATTTACCACAAGAACCTGTTTTTGTAATGCTGAATGAACCTTTGTTTTCCTGGACCATAGAAAATTTAACCAAAAATGCTATCGATGCCATGAAAGGAAAAGGAAAACTGGAAATGGAATTAGCTAGAAGTGGAAACTGGGTTAAAATCCTAGTAAAAGACACTGGAAAAGGAATACCCTTGAAGAATTTCAATAAGGTTTTTCAGCCTGGTTTTAGTACCAAAAAACGAGGTTGGGGCCTTGGATTATCCTTAGCAAAACGAATAATTGAAGACTACCATGATGGAAAAATACGAATTATTTATAGCGAATTAGGCAAGGGTTCTACCTTTGAAATTAGATTGCGTAAAATTGAAGATTGAACTTCATGAAAAAGATTTTTATTTTAAGGATTTTATAACAGCCAAACTTTGAAATAAGCTTTTTTAATCTTTAAATTTGAATCTATAAGTTAAATCAATTAAAAACAACATATTATGGCATTTGAATTACCAAAATTAAACTACGCACACGACGCACTAGAACCACATATTGATGCAAAAACAATGGAGATTCACCATGGGAAGCACCATGCAGGATATACAAGCAAATTAAACGCTGCAATAGAAGGAACCGATTTAGAAGGGAAGTCTATTGAAGAAATTCTTCAAAATTTAGATTTATCTAATGGAGCTGTTCGAAATAATGGTGGTGGATTTTACAATCACCGATTATTTTGGGAAGTAATGAGCCCAGATGGTGGTGGAAACCCAAGTGGAGACTTAGCAAAAGCTATTGATGATGCTTTTGGGTCTTTCGATAAGTTCAAAGAAAAATTTAGTAACGCAGCAGCTACACAATTTGGTTCAGGATGGGCTTGGTTGTGTGTGCACCAAGGCGGAAGCTTAGAAGTTTGTTCTACACCAAATCAAGATAACCCAATCATGCCAAATGTAGGTTGTGCAGGAACTCCTATTTTAGGAATTGATGTTTGGGAACATGCTTACTATTTAAACTATCAAAACAAACGTCCAGATTATATTGAAGCATTTTTTAATGTAATTAACTGGGATAAAGTTTCTGAATTATATAAAGCGAATAAGTAAAACAAACTTGCTTACTATTAACTCCCGTTGAAATTGGTTTCAACGGGAGTTTTTATTTTCATTTTTTTCAAAAACCAAAATATCACCAGGTTGACATTCCAAGACTTCACAAATTTTTGCTAAGGTAGTAAGCCGGATGGCTTTTGCTTTACCTGTTTTTAAAATAGATAAATTAGCTGTGGTAATGTTGATTTTTTCTGCTAATTCGTAAGACTTCATCTCTCGTGCTTGCAAAACCTCGTTGAGGTTAATTTTAATAGACATACCTATATTGTAAATTCATTTTCTTTTTTCTCTTCTACCGTTTTCTTGAAAATTTTAGACAAACGAATCATTAAAATAGCCAACACCGCTAACAATGCACTTTTTTGGGTAGAGGTAATTCCGGCTAATTGAAATGTATCTGGATTGATATAAATTTCTAAACCACGAATAATAATTTCTAAACCTGAAAAGAAGAACAAACACCACCCCGAAATTTTTAAATAACCTAAAATTTTCAATTGGTATACACTTTTCTGGTCACGGTAAATTTTAGCAATTTTTCGTAAAAATAAAATCGAGCTAAAAAACAAAACCTGATTAAGTAGATTTAATACAACAAGACTTTTTAATTTAATGGGATTGTTCGCTAAAACTTCTTTATCGATTAAAAAATTTGGAAATCCGTCTATAAAAACACTAAAAATTTTAAAAATGGCTTCCAATAAAGTAGCTGCTGCAATAAACAGCATAATGTCTAATAAACTCTTTAATATTACTTTGGTTTTCATAATGCTGAATTGTTTTTTATATGGTTAAATCGTTTTCATTTTTATAGGCAATTCCTTCTTCAATTAATTTGGCAATCACCCAAAAGAAGCACGCTAGCATGCCAAAACTAATTACTTCTGAAAGTTGGGTAGTAGAATCATTCCACCATTCATGCCAAGCCAATTTTCCTTGTTCACTTGAGTGAATGTAAAGCATCAAGCTATATTTGCCAACAAGATAAACCGAAGTAACTCCTGCTGCTAACTTAAATGCCTTGACGTTTTTTGGGTTGAAAATATTTTTTTCTTTAAAGTTTTTAATAGCCCTGACCAATTTGTTACTGCTTAATAAAGCTAAAATACTAAAGACAAAAAGCGCAACCCATACAAGCTTTTCATCTAAAGGATAGCGTTCTGAAGCCACCCAAAACTGCTTATTGAAAATAAGTAAAAATCCCAGTACAACGATAATTACACTAAAAATCAATCGTAAAAATTGAATGGCAAACCAGGCTACAGAAAGGGCAAGTTTCATGCAAATAAATTATTGTTTTACGATAACAAAGTTAATTAAATTATTGAATAACAATAATATTTTTCCTGTACATTATTTAATATTTATTCAGCTAAGATTTAATTATGATTTTGAGAAAAATTTGATGTAAAAATTCAAAATATGCTAATTGTGCATCATTTTAACATTTTAATGAAGCCTTTTTTTGTTCAAGTAGAACATAAGCTATAAAATTGCTCACTTAAATTGTGTGTAAATGAATGCATTTATAAGCGGAACAGGAATGTATGTTCCTGAAAAAGTAATTCCCAATACTTATTTTGAAAAAGTAGGTTCCTCAGACGAGTGGATTTTCAACACTTTAGGCATCAAAGAACGAAGAGTTGTTAGAGATGAAGTGACAAGTGATTTAGCTGCAAAAGCTGGAAGAAATGCTATTGAAGATGCAGGACTTCAAGTAGAAGATATCGACTTGATTATTGTGGCAACTTCAACACCAGACAAGCAAGCGCCTTCTTCGGCTTGTTACGTGCAAGATAAACTCAAAGCTTATGGAGCAGCGGCTTTCGATTTGTCAGCGGTTTGTTCTGGAGCCATGTTTGCCGTCTCAGTGGGTTGTCAATTTGTTGAAAATGGTACCTATCAGAACGTCTTAGTCATCGGAGCAGATACCTTTTCGCAGATCATTGATTGGAGTAGAAGAGATTCAGTTTTCTTTGGCGATGGTGCCGGCGCAATGGTCATCAGTGCTACCGAAGAAGACAAAGGTTTTATCGATTTCAATTTGTTTTCAGATGGACGTGGAGCCAATCATTTTACTATTGAAAATAAAGAACCCGATAATCCCGACTCGCAATGTTATTTTTATATGGATGGAAAGGAGATTTATAACGGGGCAACAGACTTGGTTCCCAAATCAATTGAAGCTTTATTGGCAAAAAACAATTTTTCGATAGACCAAATCGATTTGATGGTTCCCCATCAACCCAGTATCGGAATTTTAAAATCCATTGCCAAACAAGTAGGCTTGCCTTTCGAAAAAGTAATGACCAATATGGATAAATACGCCAATACTTCTGGCGGAACCATTCCTATTGCTTTACATGAAGCCATTGAACAAGGAAGAATAGAAAATGCAAAATACATATTGTTTGCCGCAGTTGGAGCAGGCATGACTTGGGGAACTGCATTGTATAAAGTTAAATAAAAAATTATGCTAAAAGGAAAAACCTTTTTAATTACAGGAATTGCAGATGAACAATCTTTGGCAATGTATGTTGCTAAAGCCATTGTAGAAAATGGTGGTAAAGTAGTTTGCACAGGTTTGGGTGTGAGTAAACACCACGAAAATTTATCCGATAAAGCCAAAGGCTTTTTAAACGCTACCTATGCCGATTTTGAAGCTAGTGTAAAAAAAGAACTCGGACAAGAAACACTTACTTGTGTTTTGGATGTTACTTTGCCAGAAAGCATTCAAAGCTTGTGTGAAGAACTAAAAACAAAAAATATTCAATTAGACGGATGGTTGCATGCTATCGCTATGGATAAAACCATTCGTGGTAAAGTAGTCAAACCGCTTATGGAAGTTTCCTTGCAAGAGTTTTGTGAAACCATGGATGTTTCTGCTTTTTCCTTGATTAGAGTAACCAAAGCTTTATTCGATTTTGATTTGCTTGAACCCAAGTCTTCTATTTGTTCGATTAGCTATATTGCAGCATCTAAAGTTACTTTTCATCCGTATCGAAACATCAGTATTGCCAAAGCAGCTTTAGAACGCATCACCATTGAATTGGCAGATGAGTTGGGTAGAAAAAATGGAACCCGTGTAAATTGTGTTCGTTTTTCACCTTACATGGGAAGCAAAGCTGGAAATGCAACTTTAACCGAACAAGATGTAAATACCGCTGCTAAAATTAGTCCGCTTGGAAATGCTTCACCAGAAGATTTAGCCTACGATGTTTTAAATTTATTCAGACCCAACGGAAAAATCACCGGCGAAATTCGTCATATTGATGGTGGTTATCACATTATGGGTTGATGTGTTGAACACGTGTTGTGTTTTATTAAAAATACAGGTATATTTGATAAAAACTTGATTATGAATACCAAGTTGACACTAACTTTAGAAAAAGAAGTAATTCAAACCGCAAAGGAATATGCGAAAGAGCAAGGTATAAGCCTTTCGCAAATTGTTGAAAATTACTTTAAATTAATTACAGTAAGTAAAAGAGACAATAAACCTGAAGTTTTGCCTTCGAAAGTTCAGAAACTTAGAGGGATTATAAAAGTAGATGAAGATTTCGATTACAAGAAAACCTTAACTCAAGAGTTATCTAATATCTAATATCTCACTTCTTATCTCTTACTTCTCTTTCTTTTATTCTTCTTTTTCTGGGAATTTTTTTCTGCCTTTGGATGAACCAATTCCATTTCTTCAATTAAATGTGAAGCTTCACCATACTTATCAATTATAAATAGAATATAACGCGCATCTACCATGATGTTACGGCAAATTTCTGGATCGTAAAACAAATCACTCATGGTGCCTTCCCAAACGCGATCGAAATTTAAACCGATTAAATTTCCATGTGCATCTAAAGCTGGGCTTCCTGAATTTCCACCAGTGGTGTGATTGGTGCCAATAAATCCAACAGGCATTTTTCCGTTGGCATCGGCATAGTTTCCGTAGTCTTTGTTTTCATATAAATCGATGAGTTTTTGTGGAACATCAAATTCGTAATCACCAGGAACATATTTTTCCATTACACCTTCTAAGTAAGTTACAGGCTCGTAATACACGGCATCTCTAGGTTGGTATCCGTTTACTTTTCCGTAGGTAACACGAAGCGTTGAGTTGGCATCTGGGAAGTAGCGCTCTTCGGGTAAAACTTCCATTTGCGCTGTCATGTAATGTTTTTGAGTTTCGTCTACTTCTGCTTTTAGGTTTTGATAATTCGGATTTAAATCTTGGTAAAATTCATCGATGTACGGTTTGGCCATTTGGTAAAGCAAATCGTTTTGAATGCTTTCTACAACTACTTTTAATTCGCCATCTAAAGCGGCTAAACCACTTTCTGAGTTTACAAATAAGGAGTTGTCAAAAACTTCATCAATTTCTTTTTCAGTTACATCAGCATCATATAAAGGCAAAATTTGATGAACTACTTCGCGGTCTAGTTGTGCATTGTAATCTTTATAAATTCCTTCGAACATATTTTTTATTACGCTTTGTGCTTCCACAAATTGAGCTTCACCTTGGTTAGAAGCACCAACCAGTTGGTTTAATCGAAATGCAATTTTTAATACATCGCTATTGGTTAAAAACACTTCTAAAAAGTTAGAGCGTTTCACGGCATAAGGTTCCAGTGCTTCATATTGGGTTTCGAAAGTGGAAAGTAAATCGCCGTACTCTTCTACTTTGTTTTGGTTTTTTACAGCTTGGGTAAATCGCTTCTCCAATTCTTTTTTCTGTTGAATTGCACCACTTTTTTCAATCCCTAAATTTTCACCTTTCCATTTTTTCCAATAATTGGCAATACGCGCTTGTTTGGAAGCATATTGAATTCGGATTTCGTCATCTTTTTGCATATAGGCATCAATTACTTCTAAGGCTTTTTCTCGAATTTCGATATTCGTAGGATTCACTTTTTGCGTAATTTGCTCTACAGCTACAGCAGGTAAATATTCGTTGGTTCTTCCTGGAAAACCAAAAACCAAGGTAAAATCATCTTCTTCAACTCCATCTAAAGAAATGGGTAAAAAGTGCTTGGGTTGGTAGGGTACGTTGTCTTCGCTATATTTTGCTGGACGGTTATTTTTATCAGCATAAATCCTAAACATTGAAAAATCGCCTGTATGTCTAGGCCAAACCCAATTATCCGTGTCGCTACCAAATTTACCTATGCTAGAAGGTGGCGCGCCTACTAAACGTACATCTTCGTATTTTTCGGTTACAAATAAGAAAAACTGGTTGCCACCATAAAAGGACTTGATCCGTAAATCTTGCCATTCTTCTTTTTTGAAATTCTTTTCAATTTCTGCTCGTTTTTTGTCTAAGGCAGACTGCTTCTCTTTAGTAGACATTTCTTCATTGATGGCGGAAAGCACTTCGGCTGAAACATCTTCAATTTTAATGATGAATTCGGCATATAAATTTTTGTTAGGAAGTTCTTCATCTAAAGACATGGCCCAAAAACCATCTTTTAAGTAATCATTTTCTAAACTAGAATGAAACTGAATTTGACCAAACCCACAATGATGGTTGGTTAACAAAAGACCTTGATTAGAAATGACTTCGGCTGTACAACCACCGTTAAAATGTACAATGGCATCTTTTAAACTAGAATTGTTTACATCGTAAATGTCTTGTGCTGTAATTTTTGCACCAAGGCTTGTCATTTCTTCTTCGTTCATTCCTTCCAATAAAGAAGGAATCCACATGCCACCTTGTTGAGCAAAACTTGGAAATACAATAAAGCAAATAATGAGGCGAAAGATAAATTTCATACGTAAATAGATTTAATTTAAAATGTAGGTTTTTGAAAAATTCTTTCCAAAAATAGGATATTTTAAGTTTATTCTCAAAAAAGTATATTTTAGCCTTTCAGTTTTTTATTAATGCTAATAATTTGACTTAGCGGAATTACACTTGCTGAAACTAAAATCACTGGAAAAATAATGTAGGCAACTTCAAATTCAAGTTGATTATTGATGAATTGGTAAGCCAAATAAAAAAGGAAAATGATGAATATAGCATATAAAGTAAACAAGATGCTTAAATGCGTTTTCTTCTGTTTTTTTAGTTTCTTGGCATTCATATGAAAAGGAAATATGTCAAATTTAATATTTTATTTAATTATTCTATAATTTTTTCAACTCCTACTTTATTAATGCAAGTTATACAGTAAAGTAATTCGCTTATAAAATAATGCTCATCAAGTACTTCTTTTAATTATACATTTGTTTAAACAATAAAACATTCCAAAATGAAAAAGTTTATTAATCTGAGTATTTTATTTGTATTAGCCTTATTTTTAAATGCTTGTAGCAGCGATGATGATGGAGGAAGCGCTTCGCCTGACACTGTTGAAGGAAGTTGGGAAATTTACGAAGTGAATTACAATGGAACTTTTCAATTCGGTGAATTTGAAGAAACCATTAATGAAACCTACTCTACCGACATTTGTGATCCTACACCAGTTGCTTCATTTTCTGCTGATGGCTCTTTAACATTAACAGACTTTGAAGTAGAACAAGACTTTTTTAACGAAGACGAAACAGTTTGTTATGTAGATGGAGAATTAACTGGTACTTGGGAACACGTTTCTGGAAATACTTTTATTTTGGATATGGATGATGATGAAGCTATGGAAGTTGAAATTACCATGTCTAATGGAAACAATCGCATCAATGTTAAAATTGATGAATCTGAAGAAGAAGGAGACTTTGAAGTTACTTTTAAAGGAAATCGAATGTAGTATTTCATTGTACAGTTTTAATAAATCCTGCAATTTTATTGTGGGGTTTATTTTTTTAGAAAGGTGATGCTTTCTTTTACTAGAACTTTAGCTTCCAGCGGCAAACTACTTTTTTCCCACGGATGTTTCATAGCAAAAACATGATTAGCATTAGCAATCCATTTAATTTTTGAAGTAGTTGAATGGTCGAATAAAATTTCTGCTTCTTCAACATTTACGGTTTCATCATGTGTGCCGTGCATGACTAAATAAGGAATTTGCAATTGCTCTACAGCAGTTTTAATGTGAAAGCGTTTTTGGTTGTCTAGAAAATCTTCGTAAAACTGAATATAATGTGGCATTTTTTGTTTGGTTCTGCCATTCACGATATGATAAACCCCATCTTTTTTCCATTGTTCTAGCTTTTTTCCTTTGGGAAACCGATTACCAAAATCGGAAACTCCAGCCCAAGTTATCAACTTTTTAACTCGTGCATCTTCATTGGCATTTATCACTGCAATTCCGCCACCACGGCTATGACCAATTAAAGATAATTTTGAAAAATCAATTTCTGAAGAGAATTCATTTTCACCTTCAAAAAATTGGATTACCGAATTTAAATCGTCCAGTTGTTTGCTGAAGTTATCCATTCCAAAAGCTTCTAAATCTGAAAATTCCGTTGAATTTTCTGAGCCTATACCATTATGTGAAAAATTAAATTTCACAAAGAAAAATCCTGCTTCTGCAAAAGCATTTGCTATTAAATGCCAAGCGCCCCAATCTTTAAAACCTTTGTAACCATGGCAAAATATAACCAAGGCTTTGGGTTGTGAGTTTTCTTGAAAAGTAACATCTCCAACTATGTTTTTTTGGTGTTTTCCTGATAGGGTAAATTCTTTGTTTTGCATAATGTTATTATTATTCAGTATTAAAAAGTATTTCGCCTGTAAAAAAGGTTTCCAGGTTTTGAATAGGAGGTTGATTGTATAAAATAAGATTTCCTGTAGAACGTAATTCTCCTGAAATTTTTTCAACAGGATACACGTGAACATCTGCGAAACCACGATGATAAATACTTATTTCTTCAGCAGCTAGGTTTTCTGCAAAAATCCTACCTGAACCGCTGTAAAAACCAATATTCATTCTAGTAGTATTTCCTTTGAGTTGAAAATCTGAAATTCCAGCATGAATAATGTGTAATTGATTTAGGTTTAAATCCAACTCAAAATCGCCAACAGTCAGTGCAGAACTATCGTTGTAATTTTCTGAGATTAGTCTTAGTGTATCAAAATTCAACTGATTCGTGCTGATTACTTTGTATTGTGAAGCATTTCTAATTTCTGTTAGGTTGGGCGTTTCTAAATGAACAATATATGGCGGGTTTTTGCTTCCCGATGGGCATAAATCTTGAGCTTCTACATCAAGAATTCCATCAACAAGCTTCAAATCTATGCCGTTTAAAATGTTTTCATCAGCTTCAATAGCCACTTTTTGTGTTTCGGCATGGGTAATGTGCAAGGCTATATTTCTTCGAATACTAATTTTTTCAAAGGTATCTACATCAAAGAATTGAATTTCCTTTTCACCTTTGTCTGTAAAGCAATCGCCTATTGCTTCTGGACTACAAGCCCAAAACAACACTGCTAATAAAAGGTATATTCCGTTCTTCATCATAAACGTATTCCAATTCCGTATTCCATTGCTTCAGCTTTTGCTAAGTGTGTTTTTAGCATAATTGAAACAAATATTTTATCCGTTAAATAGCGTTTTAAACCCACACGTGTATAGTACTGTTTATTGTATTTTACAGGATAGTAAATGTAATATCCTACTTGGGTAATCAAGCTTAATTTTCCAATAAATAATTCGTG
Source organism: Psychroflexus planctonicus (assembly GCF_014640195.1). Taxonomy (GTDB): domain Bacteria; phylum Bacteroidota; class Bacteroidia; order Flavobacteriales; family Flavobacteriaceae; genus Psychroflexus; species Psychroflexus planctonicus. Next base: position 94,003 of record NZ_BMGM01000007.1, on the reverse strand, counting down.
TCCAGCAAATAAACCTACGCGTTTCCAGTCTTCATCTCCGGTAATTCCACCTTCGTTTGCATAGGCAATCGACCTGTAGTTAATGTATTGCTTTAATGAATGCGATAAAAATAATTCGGTTCCTAAATGAAAACTGCTTTTTCGGTTCAAACGCTTGCCTGCGTAGGCTGTAAAAACATAAAAAGGATTATTGTCTAAGCCAATTACCCCAAAATCATTCATCCCTGAACTGAACATGAAATTAAATTTGATATTTTCCGCTTTAAAATCAGCAAGCTGTTCTGTTTTAAATTCTGGAAATTCTTCTTCTAATTGGTAATTAATGCCAAATTGAATTCCATAATTATTGGTGCTGGTGTTTGGCGATTTGGTTTTTCCGTTGGAATAATGCATCAAAAAAGCACCCACTTGTACACCCAACGGAGTATTAAAAATTTGATCTTTCCGGTAATGCAAACCTGCGTAAAAACTTCCTGTAATGGTACTTCCATAAGCGTAATTTTTAGGATTATCTTCGGGATGAAACGGGTTTTCTACATATGCTAAACCTGTTCCAACTTGCAAACTTACTTGGCGTTTTAAAAAGAAAAATCGGTAATCTGCATGAATGCTGTATACACTTCCCAATTCTGGCGAACCCATGTCTTGCGCAATAAATGAAGCGCCAAAACTCGGATAATTATAGGCTCTTTCCCATTCGTTTTTTCCATAGGTCTGGCGTTCCCAAGAAGCCATGAAACCTTGAGTTGGTCCTTGGATTAGCTGTATAATATTTGGACTATGATCTAAAATATAACCCGAAAGCGAATTGATTTGAAATGCATCGGTATGGTTTTTTTCAACTTGAGAAAAGCCAGTTTGAATAACTGCTAAGAACAAAATTAAAAAAATCCACAGATGAAGTTTAGACATGTTTAAAATCAGCTTAACAGGCATTAAAATCAGCGAAATATACGTTTATTTTGAAACAATCTTAAAATTTTAGAAAATTAGATAGCGCTACATTTAATTCGTTTGGAAACTCTAGATGGCTCATGTGTCCACCATTGAAGCTCAATAGTTTTGCTTTACTGCCTTTTATACTTTCTTTTAGCTTTTTAAAAGGAACAACTTGATCTTGTTTTCCTGCAATAACCAATTTATTTGATTTTGCATCTAAAAAAGTTTCCTGATGATTTACACGAGCTTTTAATCCTTTTAGCGTTGCAATAACACCTTGTTTACTACATTTTTTAGCTTCCATTATGGCTTGATTAATTTCCTTTTGTAAACGAAGTTGGTCTGCCGGTAAAAATAAATTCTTTACTGCCATTTGCACAAAAGCTTCAGGAAATTTTTGAATCGCTCGAATAGCTCGCTCACGATCTTTTTTACGTTCTTCAGAATCGGGTAGTGGAGTAGAATTTAGCAAAACCAAATCGCTTATTTTTTCGGGTTGAAGCTGTTGCAATTCCATTGCTACGTATCCGCCCATGGAGTGTCCAACTACGGCATATTTTTCAATTTGTAAATGATTGGTGAGTTTAGCCATAGCTTGTGCGTAGGTTTTCATTTCATGCACATAACCTAATGCTGGTGAATTTCCATGCCCAAATAAATCGGGCGCAATACAACGGCAATTTGGAGCAAAATTTTCAATAGTATTTTTCCACATGCTGTGGTTTTCTAAAAAACCGTGAATAAAAAGCACTACTTTGCCTTTACCAACATCTTGGTAATACAAAGGCGTCTGCTTAAATTGAAAAGATGATAATGGATTATTCAACTAATTCGGCTTCAAATAAATGGAAGAAATGTTTTTTAAGCTTGGCTTTCACTTCAGTTACATCAACTTCGGTTTGTCCTAATTCTACATTTAGAGAAGTCACTGCTTTGTCCTGAATTCCGCAGGGTACAATGTTATCGAAATAACCTAAATCTACATTTACATTTAAAGCAAAACCATGCATGGTAACCCAACGCGAAGCGCGAACGCCCATGGCGCAAATTTTACGAGCAAATGGAGTTCCGACATCTAACCAAACTCCGGTTTCTCCTTTGCTTCTTTCAGCTTTTAAGCCGTATTCGGCTAAAGTGAGGATAATCATTTCTTCTAAAAGCCGTAAATATTTATGAATATCGGTGAAAAAGTTTTCCAAATCTAAAATAGGATAACCTACAATTTGTCCAGGTCCGTGATAGGTAATATCGCCACCGCGGTTAATTTTATAAAACCTAGCTTTTTTTTCAACTAGTTGTTTTTCGTTGAGCAGTAAATTAGAAGAATCACCACTTTTACCCAAAGTATATACATGCGGATGTTCTACAAGTAATAGATGATTAGGAGTAAGTAATTGAGTGTTTTCTCTTCGGTTTTGTATTTTTTTGTTCACGATTTCCTGGAACAATTCTTCTTGAAAATCCCAAGTTTCCTTGTAGTCTTTTTGTCCTAATTCCAGTACTTGTATTTGCTTATTCATGTGTACAAAGGTATGAAATTTAGGAATGAAGTTTATGGTTTTAGACTATTTTGAATTGCAAACAATGTTTATGAAGAAGTAAAATTAACTAATATATTTAGATGAAGTTAGTTCAATATTTAATTAGCACTTAGCCCCGATAGAAGTGAAAAGCACGCAAAGACTGAGCTTAGTAAAAAAATAAGCGGTAAAGCGACCGATAGGAAGCTCTTGCAGCGCAATAATTTTTACTTAGTGAAGGCTGCGGACTTGTAACGTATAGCGGGATTAGCTGCAAAAAAGAAAATTTGAAAGCAAAAAAAATCCCATCTAAAAAGACGGGATTTTGATATGGTAATCTATGAAATTTAATCTTGTAAAATGGTCCTAGAAATAACTATTTTTTGGATTTCTGAAGTTCCTTCGTAAATCTGAGTAATTTTTGCATCGCGCATTAAGCGTTCTACATGGTATTCTTTTACATAACCATTTCCGCCGTGTACTTGTACTGCTTCTGTAGTTACATCCATTGCTACTTGAGATGCATATAATTTAGCCATGGCGCCAGATAAATCGTAGTTATCGCCATTGTCTTTATCTACTGCGGCTTTCATAACCAAGAGCCTTGCTGCTTCAATTTGCGTGTGCATATCTGCTAATTTAAAAGCGATGGCTTGGTGGTTTTTAATTTCTGTACCAAAAGCTTTTCTAGTTTTGGAGTATTCCAGTGCCAATTCGTAAGCACCTGCTGCAATTCCTAGGGCTTGAGCTGCAATACCAATACGTCCACCCGATAAGGTTTTCATCGCGAATTTAAATCCGAAACCATCTTCACCAATTCGGTTTTCTTTTGGCACTTTTACATCGTTAAAAATTAAGGAATGTGTGTCGCTTCCACGGATTCCCATTTTGTCTTCTTTGGGACCAATTTCAAAACCTTCCCAACCTTTTTCTACAATAAATGCATTAATTCCACGGTGTTTCTTTTCGCGGTCGGTTTGTGCAATTACCAAGTGATAGTCGGCAGAATTGCCATTGGTAATCCAGTTTTTAGTTCCGTTTAAAATATAATGGTCGCCATGGTCTATAGCTGTAGTTTTTTGGGAAGTAGCATCGCTTCCTGCTTCAGGTTCGCTTAAACAAAAAGCGCCAATTGCTTCGCCAGAAGTAAGTTTAGTTAAGTATTTTTCTTTTTGCTCATGGTTTCCGTAGGTATCTAAACCCCAGCAAACCAAAGAGTTGTTTACCGAAACTACAACCGAAGCAGAAGCATCTATTTTAGAAAGTTCTTCCATGGCCAACACATACGAAACAGTGTCCATTCCGCCGCCGCCGTATTCGGGATTGGCCATCATTCCCATGAATCCAAGCTCACCTAGTTTTTTAATTTGTTCCGTTGGAAACTCTTGCTTATTATCGCGTTCTACAACTCCAGGGAGCAATTCGTTTTTGGCAAAATCTTTCGCAGCCTGACGAATCATTTCGTGTTCTTCAGTCAATTTAAAATCCATATCTTGTTCCTTAATTTTACGAGCGCAAATATACTTTAAACTGCTTAATTTTCAGTAGTTTTTAGCTATTTTTACGAATTATTCAATCGATGTAGTTAATTAGCTGGTTTTACTATGAATTCCGAAAAAATATATCACGCCATTGGTGTCATGTCTGGAACTTCTCTAGACGGAATAGATTTTTGTTATGTTGGATTTTCCAAAAATACTATTTGGAAATTTAAAATTATTCAAGCTGAAACCATTTCGTATTCAGTGAATTGGAAACAAAAATTGCAAAATGCTCACCTTTTAGGTGCAGAAGAATTAGCAAACTTAAATGAAGCTTACACCTTTTTTTTAAGTGAAGCCATTTCAAGTTTTATCTCGAGAAAATCTATTACAAATTTAGATTTTGTGGCTTCTCATGGTCATACGGTTTTGCATCAACCTGAAAACGGAATCACGCTTCAAATAGGAAATTTAGCTAAGATTACAAGTAAATTAAAGGTTCCAGTAGTTTGCGATTTTAGAATACAAGATGTGCAATTGGGCGGTCAAGGCGCGCCTTTGGTTCCTATTGGCGATGAACTGCTTTTTAATGAATTTGATATGTGTTTAAATTTAGGAGGATTCGCTAATATTTCGCTTCAACAAGACCAAAAACGCATTGCTTATGATGTTTGCCCAGTAAATATTGTATTGAATTATTTCACAGAAAAATTGGGTTTAGCTTTTGATGAAAATGGAGCGATAGCTAAAGCAAATCAGCCTGACGAAGCGCTCTTACAAGAGTTGAATAAATTGGAGTTTTATCAAAAATCAAGTCCTAAGTCTTTGGGTAAAGAATGGATTGAAGCAGTTTTTTTACCTGTGGTTGAAAAGCATCGATTATCAACCGAAGTCATTATTTCTACATTAACACATCATGCCGCATTTCAAATTGCAAAAATTCTTCAAAAGGATAAAAAGGTTTTAATTACAGGTGGAGGAGCCTTCAATTTGTATTTAATAGGTTTAATTAAAGAAAAGTCTGAAGCCGAAATTGTTTTGCCCCACAACAAAATCATCAATTACAAAGAAGCACTTATTTTTGCCTTCTTAGGCGTTTTGCGTATGCGGAATGAAACCAATGTATTGGCGAGTGTTACAGGAGCTTCAAAAAACCATTCGTCTGGAAAAATCTTCCCCGCTTCTTAAATAAGAATAAATAATTTGTGTTTTAAGAAAACCTTATATTCTTTTTAAACAAAACCCATTTTAACTTACTTCATTACTTATATTTGTTGCCATATTTCAGAAAAAGTTTACATGAAGGAATTACTCAACAAATACGAAAATAAAACACCAGAAATAGTTTTTAATTGGAATGATAGCGAAACCGAGGCAGAAGGTTGGGTGGTTATCAATTCGTTAAGAGGTGGTGCAGCTGGCGGTGGAACTCGAATGCGAAAAGGTTTAGACATGAATGAAGTACTTTCTTTGGCCAAAACCATGGAAGTAAAATTCACCGTTTCTGGTCCAGCCATTGGCGGAGCTAAATCAGGCATCAATTTTGATCCTAACGATCCCAGAAAAAAAGGTGTTTTAGAACGTTGGTACAAAGCAGTTTCCCCGTTGTTGAAGAGTTACTACGGAACAGGTGGAGACTTGAATGTAGATGAAATTCATGAAGTAATCCCAATAACTGAAGAATGTGGTGTTTGGCATCCACAAGAAGGTGTTTTTAGTGGTCATTTTCAGCCAACCGAAGCCGATAAAATCAATCGGATTGGTCAGTTGCGAAATGGTGTAATTAAGGTTTTAGAAAATACCGATTATTCGCCTGATGTGTATCGAAAATATACGGTAGCCGATATGATTACTGGTTTTGGAGTAGCTGAATCAATCAAACATTACTATTCTATTTATGGCGGAAACATTTCAGAAAAAAGAGCCATTGTTCAAGGTTTTGGAAATGTAGGCTCAGCAGCAGCTTTCTATCTAGCGAAAATGGGAGTGAAAATTGTTGGTATTATTGATAGTGTTGGCGGGTTAATTAACCAAAATGGTTTTAGTTTTGAAGAAATTAAAGAACTTTACCTCCATAAAAATGGTAATAAATTAGAAGCAGAAAACATGCTTTCTTTTGAAGAAGTAAATGAACAAATTTGGAAATTAGAAGCCGAAATATTTGCTCCTTGCGCTGCTTCACGATTAATTACCAAAGCACAAGTAGACCAAATGTTAGAAAGTAGTTTGGAGGTAATTTCTTCTGGTGCCAATGTGCCTTTTGCTGATAAAGAAATATTTTTTGGTCCAATAATGGAGTATACAGATGAACGTGTGAGCTTAATTCCTGACTTTATCGGCAATTGCGGTATGGCTCGTGTTTTTGCTTATTTTATGGAACGCAAAGTCCAAATGACAGACGAAGCCATCTTTAATGACACTTCCATTACCATTAAAAATGCCCTGCAAAACGTTTTTGACCATAGTAGTGAAAGTAAAAATATAAGTGCAACCGCTTTTGAAATTTCACTGAAACAACTTCTGTAATATGAAAAACAACTTTATAGCATGAGTATAGCAACGCTTCTGATCGTAATTTTTGTAGTAGGTTATTTGTCTATTACTTTAGAACACAACTTAAAATTAGATAAAGCAGTTCCTGCTTTGCTAATGGGAACTTTAATGTGGGCTGTTCTAGCTTTTGGTTTTAATGAAGGATGGTTATCTATTGTTGACCATTATGGAGATGTGTATAATTTAACTTCTGGTGAAGAAGAAGAGCAACTATACGGGTTTAAGCGTAATTTAATTTATCATTTTAGTGCTGCCGCAGAAATTCTTTTCTTTTTAATCGGCGCGATGACCATTGTAGAAATTATTGATTTACACCGTGGTTTTGCCATTATCAAAAACATGATTACGCATAAAAATAAGCGTAGATTATTATGGGCAATGGGGATTTTGGCCTTTGTTCTTTCAGCTATTATAGACAACCTTACCGCTACCATTATTTTAGTAACCTTACTAAGAAAAATCCTTGTAAAACGAAGTTACAGGATTTGGTTTGCTGGAATGATAATTATTGCAGCCAATGCAGGTGGTGCATGGTCACCAATAGGAGATGTAACCACAACCATGTTATGGATTGGCGGAAAGGTTACTGCTGTAGGATTGTCTGAATACTTGATTTTACCATCCTTGGTTTGTTTTGTGGTTCCTTTTTTTATCGCAGGATATTTGAAACCTTTTCGGGGGAAAGCTATACGAAAGGAACTAATTGCCGATGTAGAAGCGCATCGTTTACTAAGCAGTAAGAAAATGCTATGGACTGGATTAGCAGCTATTGCCTTTGTTCCTATTTTTAAAGGGATTACAGGATTGCCACCCTATTTAGGAATGATGTTTAGTTTAGGCGTAGTATGGATGGTTTCAGAATATGTAAAACCAGAGAAAAATTTACCTAGAAATCAGAAGCATGTGTATTCTACACACAAAGCACTTTCTAAAATTGAATTTTCAAGTATTTTATTTTTCTTAGGAATTTTATTAGCTGTTGGTGTTTTAGAAAGTGTAGTTTGGGGAAGCATTAATGGAGAAGAAGTAGGTGCATTGCGTTATGCAGCAGAATCTATTTCGGTTGCTATTCCAAATATGGATGTAGTGGTTTTGTTATTAGGTGCTTTGTCAGCTTTAATTGATAATGTACCCATGGTTGCAGCCACCATGGGAATGTATACCTATGAAATTGATCATCCTATTTGGCATTTTATTGCTTATTCAGCTGGAACTGGAGGTAGTTTATTGGTCATCGGATCTGCTGCTGGTGTGGCTGCCATGGGTATGGAAAAAATAGACTTTATTTGGTATTTAAAGAAAATTGCTTGGTTAGCTTTGGTCGGCTTCTTGGCTGGCGCAGGCGTGTTTATCATTATCGAAAAGTTTTTCTATGCTTAATTTGAAGTCTCGCAAAATTTATTAATTACTTTAGCGTTTTAATTACACAATAACTCAATTTAACTATGCTTACATATCTCATTCAAGATGTTGCAGAAGTAGCAGACGAAACCACTGAAGAAAAACTGGTTTTATTCGATTTACTTTTTAGAAGTGGCACAGGAGGTGCAATTATTATTAGCATTTTATGCGTGTTGCTTTTTGCAGCCATTTACATTTATTTTGAACGTCTTTTTGCTGTTCGAGCAGCTTCAAAAACAGATAAAAATTTTATGGCGCAAATTCGAGATGCCGTAACTACCGGAAATATAGAATCTGCTAAAGTACGCTGTGCTCAGGAAAATTCTCCTGTTGCAAGATTAACCGCTAAAGGAATTTCCAGAATTGGAAGCCCATTAGAAGATATTAATACCGCTATTGAAAACGCTGGTCGATTAGAAGTGTATAAACTTGAAAAAAATGTAGCCATATTAGCTACCATTGCAGGAGCTGCACCTATGATTGGGTTTTTAGGAACAGTAATTGGTATGGTTTTAGCTTTTCATGAATTAGCAACAAGCAGCGGTCAAGCCGAAATGGGTTTATTAGCAGAAGGCATTTACACCGCTATGACAACTACTGTTTGTGGTTTAGTAGTTGGAATTATTGCTTATATGGGATATAATCACTTGGTGGTAAAAACCGATAAAGTAGTTCATCAAATGGAAACTACAGCGGTGGATTTCTTAGATTTATTAAACGAACCTACTTAAGATGAATTTACGCGGAAGAAATAAAGTAAGTCCAGAGTTTAGCATGTCTTCTATGACGGACATTGTTTTTCTTTTGCTGGTTTTTTTCATGCTTACTTCGCCAGTTATAACACCAGAAGCCTTAGACTTAATTTTGCCCAAGGCAAAAGGAAAATCCACCAACCAACAAAATCTTTCAGTGAGCATAACCGAATCTTTAGATTTTTATGTGAACGAAGAAAAAGTGAATAAAAGTCAATTAGAATCAGTATTAAAAGCAAGATTAAAAGGAATTGAAGAACCAACCATTATTTTGCGAGCAGCCGAAGGTGTTCCAATTGAAAATGCTGTAAGTGTAATGGATATTGCTAACAAAAATCGTTTTAAAATTATTTTAGCGGTAAAGCCGAATTAAAATGGCCTTTTTAGAAACAAAACATCAGAAAAAATCCTTTATAATAACCAGCATCTTGTATGTGCTGCTTATCATTTTCTTGTTTTTAGCTGGCTTGAAATATTTAGATCCACCACCAGAAAGCGGTATCGCAATTAACTTCGGGACTACAGATTATGGAGCAGGAGATGAGCAGCCTACTGAACCTGTAAAAACATCACCACAGCAAAACACACCTGAGCCCACTCCGCAAGAAACGAGTTCTACTACAGATGAAGTAGTTGAAGATGTAGCTACTCAAAATGAAGAAGATGCCCCAGTGATTGAAGAAAAAGAAGATCCTAAAGAAGAAACGGAAGAACCCGTTGAAGAGAAACAAGAAGAAGAACAAAAAGAAGAAGTAGAAGAAATTCCTGAAGAAGAACCAGTAGAGGAAGTTCCTGAAAAAGAACCAGACCCACAACCTAATAAAGATGTTACCGATGCAATGGAAAGCATGCTGTCAGGAGATGAGCAAGATGGTGCCGATGCAGAAGGTGAAGGAGATGATGATAAAGCTGGAGACAAAGGCGATCCTGATGGCAATCCTGATGCAAAATCCTATTACGGAACTGGAACAGGAATAGACGGCGATGGAAACTACCGTTTAGGAGGAAGAAAAGCACTTGCTAAAACAAAATATGTACAAGAATGTAATGAAACTGGTGAAGTTGTGGTAGAAATTGAAGTAAACCAAAACGGCGAAGTTGTTCGAGCAAAAGCAGGAGTTAAAGGAACAACCAATACCAGCAGTTGTTTGCTAGAGCCAGCTGAACGAGCTGCAAGGAATACAAAATTCAATAAGGATTTGAATGCTCCAACTAGACAAATAGGCTATATCACATACGTATTTAGACTTTCTGAATAATTTTAGATGAATTATCAAGAGTGCATCAATTGGTTATTTAGCCAACTACCCATGTATCAGCGCCAAGGAAAAGCAGCTTACAAAGCCAATTTAGATAATAGCATTGCTTTTTCAGATTACTTACAGAAGCCTGAAAACAAATTCAAATCTATTCATGTTGGAGGAACTAACGGAAAAGGTTCGGTTAGCCATTTATTGGCTTCTGTTTTTCAAGAAGCCGGCTATAAAGTTGGTTTGTACACATCACCTCATTTAATAGACTTTCGGGAACGCATCAAAATTAATGGTGAATTAATTACTGAACAAAATGTGATTGACTTTGTTGTGAAGCATCAAGATTTCATGAAAAAACAGCAACTTTCCTTCTTTGAAATGACTGTAGGTATGGCATTTTCGCACTTTGCAGAAAATAAAGTAGACATTGCCATTATTGAAGTAGGTCTTGGTGGAAGATTAGATTCTACCAATATTATAGAACCCGAATTATCTGTAATTACCAATATTTCATTAGATCATACTGCTTTATTAGGAAACACGTTAACCAAAATTGCAGGAGAAAAAGCAGGAATTATTAAACCCAATACTCCAGTTGTAATTGGTGAATTTCACCCTGAAACTTTTCCTGTTTTTGAAGAAAAAGCAAGTAGTGTTGATGCGTCACTTTTTCTAACCAATCAAGCTTCATCAAAAATTAGATACACTAGTCAGGTAAAGTATCAGCAAAAAAATTTAAACACTTTAGCTGAGTGTTTATTAGTTCTAGAGAAGCAATTCAACTTAAGCGAAGAAGCAATTCAGAAAGGCATAGAAAAAGTCAAAGAAAACACCGGTTTGCTAGGTCGTTGGCAAATTTTGCAAGAACAACCTAAAGTAATTTGCGACACAGGACATAATGTGGCAGGTATAAAATTAATTGCAGAAGAATTGGCTAAAGAATCCTTTAAGCAGCTGCACATCGTTTTTGGGATGGTAAACGATAAAGATGTAGCTTCCATTTTAGCTTTATTGCCTAAGTCAGCGAAGTATTATTTTTGTCAGCCTGAAATTCCACGTGCACTTTCTAGCGAAATCCTATTTAGTGAAGCGCAAAAAATTGGTTTTCAGGGATTTTGTTACGCTTCAGTAAAAGAAGCTTATCAAGCAGCATTATTGGCTTCAACTAAAGATGACTTGGTTTTTGTAGGTGGCAGCACCTTTATAGTTGCAGACTTGCTAACGTATATTAAAGAAGCCTAAAATATTTTCAAAAAAATCAAAATAAAAATTTTGCAATCTTGAAATTTGAATTATATTTGCACTCGCAATTGAGAAGGGCGCATAGCTCAGTTGGTTTAGAGCGTCTGGTTTACACCCAGAAGGTCGGGGGTTCGACTCCCTCTGCGCCCACAAAGCTTCAACTTAAAAAGTTGGAGCTTTTTTTATGTGTAATTCTCAAATTGAAACTTCATCTGGGATTCAACTTTGTATGCTTACATATTTGAGAATAAACAAATAAACACTTATTCAACTATCGTTAAATAAACAACTTTAAATAAAACTTAAAGACATTATTTTGATTTTCATAAAAAATGATAAGTTTGTTGTGAAATTTAATTCTAACTTATTTTGAAAAACAAACTCATCTACTTAGGCATTACCTTACTAACTTCTGTCAATATCTATGCACAAGTTTATTTAAAAGAAGGCTATTTTATAGATAATAAAGGAGAAAAGACAGAAGGATTAATTAGGTATAAACCTTGGGTAAAAACCCCTGTAAGTTTCGAATTTAAGGATAATAGTGATGCAAAATTTACAACTAAAGGGATTGAAGATGTCACTGAATTTAAACTTTACGAAACAGATCATTACTACAAACGCTTTACTTTGAATGTTAATGTGTTTGACGATCAACTTAATTTAATTAGAAAAGAAGGAGAACAACTATTTTTAAAAGTATTGTTAGAATCTGATAAAACATTATATGTTCTTGAAGATAAACAAGACATTTTTTTCTTCAGCAGTGAGAACCAACTTCATTTATTAAAGTTTGCAGAAGAAAAATCAAAATTTGCCAAGAATAGAGAATTTCAAAAACAACTATATGAACATTTATTCTGCGAAGGTTTTAACGTTAGTAAATACGCCGAAATAAAATACAATGCAGAGAGTTTAGTTGGATTTTTCAAAGATTATTTTGAATGTAAAAATTTTGTGTATGCTAACTTTTTTAAGGATAGAAGAAAAGTGGAAGTTGATTTAAAAGCTATTATTGGTGGATTTTACACACCAAAAATCACTTCAAGTGTTGGTTATATTTATGCTGGAGAAGAACTGTATAGAAGAGAAGATCCTTTTAGTAGCCAATTTTCTTATGCATTAGGCTTTGATGCCGAGTTCACATACACAAATGATGTAGATAAGTGGCGTTTGTTTGTGCAACCTAATTTTCAGTACACTCAGGCAGGTAGTTCATCTTACGATGGTGGATTATACCAAGACTTATTAAATCCATCAAACTATGAACCAGGTCTAGAACTAATGATTTTAGAAATGCCTATTGGTATAAGAAGGTATCTTGAAATTAATGATAAGACTGAATTATTTCTAAGTGCAGCTTATGCATATAATGTCTTTTTAGGAGGAGAAGCATCTTTAAAAGTACCACAGAACAATGAAGGTAAACAAAAATATAAGAAAAGTAGTTTTATAATTGGTTTAGGAGCAACTTTTAATAAAAAATATTTATTTTCATTAAATTATTATATTTCTAAGCAATCTGCTCTTGATAATTTAGTGTCGGTTGATGCTGATGGAAGTATAGGTTTTGTTTTTGGGTATCAACTTTTTTAAGGGATTGTTCAGACATAAAATACCCTTTTAAATCTACAGGTACAGTTTTAATTTGGTCCTTGGTAGTTATTTTTAATGATTTATATACTTTAGTATTTTCAGGTGATGCAGTATTAATCCACTTACAATAATTATACTTAGTTTGTATATATTGAAAGAAAAACCATAATTGATTTAAAAGTAAAAAACATTTAATTTAGCAGATAATCCTAGTAAATGATTAGATATTCGTCAATGAACAAGGGACACCTATTATTCATTTCATAGCAAATAATCAATTAATTTCACTAAACCGATTAATAATATGACTGTTCAATCAATCCGCTTTTTAAAAATATTTACCTTAATTTTTTTCAACTTTAACACCCTCTTTGCGCAAAATTTTGAAATTAACATTTGTAACGAATCAGGCTCTATAACATTAGGAATTGATGAAATTGAAAAATATGTACTTCAAAATATAGGAGAAACAGAAGATTATTACAAAGAACAAATTTTAATATCAACTTCGGATGGAAATATTATAGAAATCGATTCTCCATCAACAAACCCAAACATTAGTATTTTGTGCGCTTTAGGTTATCCTTTAACCGATATTGCAGTTGATTTAGATAAAGAAATTTTCCTTTGTTTTGGTAATATTTTAAGATCAGAAGAAAATTGCGAATATTTTCCCATGTACATAAATTATTTCTTTCAAATTAATTCATTGTCTTTTGATGATTTAGGTTACCTGTATTATGGATATGGTAATTCATCAAATGTTTACCGGACAGAATTAAATTTTGATGATGATACTATAGATAGCGAAGTTTGGCATAACTTTGAATTTGGTACCTCTGGAGGCGATTTTGTTTTGTTGAACGATAAAATGTATATCGCTTGGAAATTATCAAATTATAGACTTTATGAAGTAACCTTAGACGATAATAACAATTATGTTTCTCATATAGACTTAGGTCAGATTCCAGATAAAACCTACGGCTTGGCTTCAGAATTAGGCAAACTATATGGTGTTACAAATGAAAAATTATACGAAATTGACGTTGAAACTTTTACATTTACAGATGTTGTAATAAACGAAAACCCTGAAGACGAATGGTATGGAGCTGCTGGCTTACATGAAGCGGTACAATTTAATACATCAACTCACCTTAGCATGAATAATGCTCAAAATAATATAGACCCAATTGATGGAGATTGGACATTTAATGAAGGATACAACCAAATTTTTTATGTAAGAATAGAAGATGCTTTAACTGGTTTTTTTGATGTTTTCCCCGTTCAAATTAATATAACTGCATATCCAAATATCAATGAGCCAGAAGATTTAAAACTTTGTTTAAACAGTACTTACAATATTTTCGATTTCAATCAAGTTTCTAATCAAATGCAAGTTAATAGCAATGATAATTTATCCTTTAACTATTACAATATAGATCCTGAAATAAACCCTGAAGCTGTACCGATAGACATACAATACCAAAGTATCGCAAATATCGAAAATATTTTTGTTAGGGTAGAAAAGAATGATAGTGGCTGCTATGTTTATGAAAAATTTCAGATTTTTAATGAAGCAGCTCCAGAAGTACTTCCCATGTCTACAATAGATTCTCCCACAATTTTGGATGTTTGCTATTTTGATGGAAACATTGGCTATTTCGATTTAAATGATATAGAAGACCATATTACGCTAGGCGATACTAATTTATCTGTATCTTATTTTTTGTCTTATGACGATGCTAATTTAGGCAACAATGAAATTTCTAACCTATACTACTTAGAAGATTTTATTAAAGAAATTTTTGTCAAGGTTATAGATGCAAAAGGATGTTTTTCTATTTCAAATTTTTATATAAAAACTGACTGTTTTAGGAATAATGAATCTTTAGCAAGCATATCTTTTCCAAATTTTTTTACACCAAATAACGATGGATACAACGATTATTGGAATATAAGTGGAATTTCTGAAAAGGTGAAGAAAGAATCGAACATAAAAATATTCGATAGATTCGGAAAACTACTTTTCGATTTTAACCCTTACTACGATCCTGGCTGGAATGGAATGTATAAGGGGAAAATGCTTCCTACAAATGATTATTGGTTTTTGTTTACCAGTAAGTATGGAGAGAAAAAAACCGGTAACATTACTTTAAAAAGATAAAATTAGAATCTTAGTTTACTTCTTAGTTTTGAGCCTTTTTGCTGAAATTTCTATAAGCCAAATAATGTAATACTTAGTTATAAAACAGCAAATGTATAGCTAATACAAGATTACAAAATCATTTTCCACATCTTCATAAAGCAAATCTAGATGGACAGTTAGCCATCGTTGGAAATTTGTTTTATCAACTCTTAATCCATCCTTACCAAAATAGTATTTTTACCTTGTACCTATAATACAGGAGATCTAATATTATGTTTGATTATTAGCTAAATCAATTTCATTTTTCACATACAGAAAGCGTGCCGAATCTAGATAAGGTATTTTCAAATAAAGATGCAAAGCTGTCCATACATCAGAAATACTGGTTGATTTCGAATGAAATACAATGCTTATTTGGCAAGTAGAAGATTCAATTTTTAAGTTTGTTAAGTCTCTGAATTCATTTTTTAAAAATTGGCATAACTTCAATACATCTTCTGCATTTAGTATGTATTGCTTAAATAATCGATGTGGATACCTAGTACTCAGGATTTGAATATGTTTACAACTTGCCTCCATCAATTTACTTTATTAAACTACGTAAAAAATGCTTGAGATTTTTAGATTCAATATTAATTCTTATTAATTTGTGAACAGGAATTAGATAGCCCAATTAGGCTTTATTAAATTTGTATTTTTATAAATATGAAATTTCTAGGCAAAAATATTCGCTTTGGTAAAAGTCTTTCTGAAAGAGATCAGGAAGTAATTTGGCATCCACTAACCCAACATAAAACGGCCGCTTCATTAAAAGCTATTAAAAAAGCAAAAGGCGTTTGGTTAGAAGATGAAGATGGGAACCGTTATATAGACGGAATTGCATCTTGGTACACCAGCATGTACGGTCACTGTAACCCTAAAATAAGGAAAGCAGTAAGCAAACAAATGGAAAAACTAGATCAGATTGTATTTAGTGGTTTTACGCATGAACCTGCTGTTGAGTTAGCTGAAAAATTATTAGAAATCTTACCACACAATCAAGCCAAATTGTTCTTTAACGACAATGGTTCAACAGCTACCGAAGTGGGAATGAAAATGGCTTTGCAATACCATCACAATAAAGGAAATAAACGCAACGTCATGATGGCTTTGGAAGAAGGTTTTCATGGCGATACTTTTGGCGCCATGTCTGTTTCTGGACTTTCGGTGTACAATGGCGCTTTTGAAGAACATTTTATTGAAGTCATTCGCTTACCCAAACCGGTTGGCTACAATAATGAAGAAGTACTGAAGTTGCTAAAAGCTTGGATTGAAGAATATGATATTGCAGGCTTTATTTACGAACCTTTGGTGCAAGGAGCAGCTGCAATGAAAACCTACTCTAAAGCAGGTTTAGAAGACATTTTGAAGCTTTGTAAACTCAATGATATTATTTGTATTGCCGATGAAGTGATGACGGGTTTTGGTAAAACAGGAAAGAATTTTGCTTCACAGTATTTACAAGTTTCACCCGATGTACTTTGCCTAAGTAAGGCACTTTCAGCAGGAATGGTCCCGATGGGAATTACCAGTTGTACGCAAAAAATCTACGATGCATTTTACGACGATGATGTTTCCAAAGGTTTGTTCCACGGTCATACCTATACCGGAAATCCCTTGGCTTGTGCAGCCGCATTAGCTTCCATTAAGTTGTTGCAGTCAGACGAAATTCAGCAGCAAATTAAAGACATTATTTCTTGGCATCAGTCTTTTGCTACGCAATTAAAACAGCATCCAAAGGTTGCAGAAGTTCGTCAAATAGGAGTGATTTTAGCAGTAGACTTAGCCGTAAAAATGGAGCGCTATGGCAATTTAAGAAATGAATTGTATCAATTTTTTATGGATCGCGGCGTGTTTTTAAGGCCTTTGGGAAATACTATTTATATCTTAGCTCCTTATGTTATTCAGAAAGAAGAAATGCAGCAAATTTATGATGCTATTTTAGCATGCTTAGAAGAAGTAATTCACTAATTATGAAATTATATACACTATTAATATGTTTATCAATGAGTATACAATCTACAAGTTTATTCCATTTTACTGCTGACACCAATCCATCTTCATGGCAAATCGTAAACGATGGTGTTATGGGCGGAAAATCTACAAGTGATTTAGGGATTTCAGAAAATGGACACGGTGTTTTTAAAGGCCATGTTTCCTTAGCCAATAACGGAGGTTTTGCTTCGGTAAGACATAACAATCAATTTGAAAATGTGCGTAATTTTACCCATGTAGTTTTAAAATTAAAAGGCGATGGAAAAAATTACCAATTCAGACTAAAAGCCAATCAAAAGCAATCACAATCTTATGTGCAGGAATTTAAAACCAATGGCGAATGGCAAGAAATTAAACTGGAACTAAGTGATTTTTACCCACAATTTCGCGGTAGAAAACTCGATATACCTAATTTTGACTTTACTACTATTTATGAAATAGCATTTTTAATAGGCAATAAAAAAGAAGAAGATTTTAAACTCATTATAGACCACATTTCAATTCAGTAAGATGAAAAAAAGTGATGAAAAATTTATGAAAAACTGGAAAAAAACCAAAGAATCTGGTTTCAAGAAATACGCATTAACCCATGGTTTGGGTTTTGGAATTATCATGACCGTGTTCAATTTAATTTGGCTTAATTATAATCAAGAACAATCTATTGAAATAGACCAATTCATAATTACTGGCATAGTGATGATTTTTGTGGGTGGGTTTACCTATGCTGGAATTACTTGGCTAATGAATGAATACATTTATAAGAAGAAAGTAGAAAAAAAGTAAAAATCCCCACCAAAAGGCGAGGATTTTTACAATCAAATAGTATGAATTAATTAATATCGATAATATTCTGGCTTAAACGGTCCTTCTACTTCCACACCGATGTATTCGGCTTGGTCTTGTTTTAGTTTGGTGAGTTCTGCGCCAACACGGCTTAAGTGTAATTCAGCTACTTTTTCATCCAAATGCTTTGGAAGCATATACACTTTGTTTTCGTATTGGTCCTTGTTGTTCCACAACTCCATTTGTGCTAAAGTTTGGTTGGTAAAGGAGTTACTCATTACAAAACTCGGGTGGCCAGTGGCGCAACCCAAGTTTACTAATCTACCTTGTGCTAGTAAAATTACATCTTTACCATCAATAGTATATTTATCTACTTGTGGTTTGATTTCCACGTGCGTATTGCCATAGTTTTGTTTTAACCAAGCCACATCAATTTCGTTATCAAAATGCCCGATGTTACATACAATCACTTTGTCGCGCATGGCTTTAAAGTGTTCTCCACGAACAATATCGCGGTTTCCTGTGGTGGTGATTACAATGTCTGCATTGGCTACTACGGTTTCTAAACGTTTTACTTCAAAACCATCCATAGCAGCTTGTAAAGCACAAATCGGATCGATTTCAGTTACGGTAACAATCGAACCTGCTCCGCGGAAAGATGCGGCTGTACCTTTACCTACATCACCATAACCACAAACTACCACGCGTTTTCCAGCCAACATGGTATCGGTGGCACGTCTAATGGCATCTACTGCGCTTTCTCTACAACCGTATTTATTATCGAATTTAGATTTGGTAACCGAATCGTTTACATTGATAGCCGGCATGACCAAAGTTCCTTTTTTCATGCGTTCGTACAAACGGTGAACGCCTGTGGTGGTTTCTTCTGAAAGTCCACGAATGCCTTCTGCTAATTCGGGATATTCATCAAAAACCATATTGGTTAAATCGCCACCATCATCTAAAATCATGTTGAGTGGCTTTCGGTCTTCACCAAAAAATAAAGTTTGTTCAATACACCAATTGAATTCTTCTTCCGTCATTCCTTTCCATGCATACACAGGAACTCCAGCAGCAGCAATAGCAGCCGCAGCCTGATCTTGGGTAGAATAGATATTACATGAACTCCAAGTTACATCAGCACCTAATTCTACTAAAGTTTCAATTAAAACCGCAGTTTGAATAGTCATGTGCAAGCAGCCGGCAATTCGAGCTCCTTTTAGTGGTTTTTCTTTTCCATATTGTTCGCGAAGCGCCATTAATCCTGGCATTTCTGCTTCAGCTAATTCAATTTCTTTTCTTCCCCAATCGGCTAAAGAAATATCTTTTACTTTGTAAGGCACATAAGGTACGGTATCTTTACTCATAGTCTGTATTTTTGTCTAAATTTGCTGCAAAACTAAGCATAAACCTACTATTTTAATGCCTGTTTATAAAACAATAACAGTTAATGAACATACCAAAGTCTTGATTTGGAAGGTAGAAGAATCTTTTGATGAATTGGCTAAAGGAATACGCTTGTCGGCCAATTCGCAAAACCGAATCAATAATATGAAATCAGACCTTCACCGGCGTGGTTTTATGAGTATTCGTCATTTGTTGAAGGCTTTTGGTTACCAAGATGAAGATGTGTTGTACGATGCAAATGGAAAACCCCATTTAAAGGATGGTAAGCACATTTCTATTTCGCATTCTTTTCAATTTACGACTGTAATTGTTAGTAATGTTGTTGTGGGTATTGATGTGGAAAAACAACGGGATAAAATTAAAAAAATAGCACCTAAATTTACGCCTATTGAAGAATATACTGCTTTGGGACATGGCGAAGATTTAATAAGAAAACTCACCATAGTTTGGGGCGCAAAAGAATCGCTTTACAAATTATATGGCAAGCAAGGATTGTTGTTTTTGCATGATATTTTTGTGAAAGACTTTAATTTTGAAGCTTGTGAAACCACTGCTGAAGTAACCTACAATAGGATTAAAAAAGAATATGTACTTCATTTTCTAGAATTTGAAGGATTTACCTTAGTTTATGCCTTTAAAGATGCTTGAAAATAGTTTAACTACATCTATAAGTTTGTTGAAACATATTCAACAACATAAAAATCAGTTGGCGGTATTAATCGACCCCGAAGATTTCACTGAAAAGCCAGCTGATTTTTTAAAGAAAATACCACAAAACACTTCTTATTTATTGGTCGGTGGAAGCCAAGTAGGAGCCGGAAAAACACAAAAAGTAGTGGCTAACTTAAAGGCGTTTACAAACTTGCCTATTGTATTGTTTCCGGGTGATTATTCGCAATTGACCAACGAAGCAGATGCCGTTTTGTTTTTGAGTTTACTTTCGGGTAGAAATCCAGAATATTTGATTGAGCAACAAATAAAAGCAGTCGATTTCCTGGAAAAATCCAATTTAGAAATTATTCCTACTGCCTATATTTTGGTAGATGGTGGTTGCGAAACAGCCGTTGTCAATGTCAGTAAAACCCAGCCTATCCCACCCACCGAAGTTAGACAAATTGTAAAAACCGCCTTGGCAGGACAATTTATGGGAAAACAACTCATTTACTTAGAAGCCGGAAGCGGAGCAAAACAGCCTGTACCACTGGAAGTGATTGCTGCTGTAAAAAAAGCAATACATATTCCGTTAATCGTAGGTGGTGGAATCAAAACGTTAGCACAACGTGAAGCAGCATATCAATCCGGCGCCGATATAGTGGTGATGGGAACAGCTTTTGAAGAGTGAAAAAGAATATGTAAAAACATACTTTGCCTTTTCGGTATTTCCTTCAAGGGAAATTTTTTAATTTTAGTTAGAATTTAAGCTTCTTCCCGTGCCTGTGCTGAGTGTAGTCGAAGTAAGGGAAGACGGGAGATGGGTGTACATTAAAATAACACCAATTTAAGCTTCTTGCCTAGTTTATGCTGAGCTAAATTGAAGTAAAGGAAGAGTGTAAACAAATTCACAAAAACACCCATTGCCTTTCGGCATTTCCCTCAAGGGAAATTTTTAAATCAAAAGCATTCACTAAAAGTAAAACCCGAAAATCCTAAATGAAGTTTTAGGAAACACAAATTACATAAAATTATAGTTAGTAGCATTTGGAAGATTAAATTTCACTTAATGAGAGTGACAAATCTCCTTTTGTTTAAGGTTCGAGCGAAATCGAGAACAATACATCTTGACTTTGCTCGATGCTCAAAAAATAAACAGATTTTCAATATTTTATAAGAGCGTCATTAGCGGTTTTTGGAAATTATAAAAATTTCATTTCATGTAAAATCAACTTTCCAATTTAATTATAATTCTCCCTTCTTCCCAAACTTGTGCTGAACTTAAGCCGAAGTAAATGAAGATGGAGTCAGGTGTATACCAACACACAAAAACACCCATTGCCTTTCGGCATTTCCCTCAATGGAAAGTAAAAATAATAATTCTAACAAGTTCCCTTCCCTTAGAGTGAAGGGCTAGGGATGGGTGTTCATTTTTAACTGGAAATAAGGGAGAAGGGTGTACATTAAAATAGCACCAATTCAAGCTTCTTCCTGTTCCTGTACTGAGCGTAGTCGAAGTAAGGGAAGATGGAGATGGGTGTAAACTAAAACATAAAAACACCCATTGCCTTTCGGCATTTCCATCAAGGGAAAGTAAAAATAATAATTCTAACAAGTTCCCTTCCCTTGGATGGAAGGGTTAGGGATGGGTGTACATTTCTAACTGTAAATACGGGAGAAGGGTGTTAATAAAACTAATTACAACTCAGCGTTCTCTGCGAAAAACTTTGCAAACTTTGCGTGAAAAAAACTTTGCGCCTTAGCGACCCTGCCTTTGCCGGCTTTTAGATTAGTAAAGTGATGAAAATAGAAATTTCAAAAATTATTCTAATGAAAAAATCTATCTTTTTTTTGCCTTAGGCAGGTTTGCGAGAGGCTTTATATCGAGAATTATTAAGAACTAAAAAAGGATCAATTACATTGCGTACCTTTGCATAAAACCTAACACATGGCTCAACTTTTTGTAGTTCCTACGCCCATTGGTAATTTAGGCGATATCACGTTTCGAGCGGTAGATGTCTTAAAGTCAGTCGATTTAATTTTAGCTGAAGACACCCGAACTAGTGGTAAACTCTTAAAACATTATGCAATTGAAACGCCGTTGAAAAGTCACCACATGCACAACGAACACAAGCTAGTGGAAAGATTGGCAGCAGAAATGAAAGCAGGCAAAACAATGGCATTGATTACCGATGCAGGAACACCAGCCATTTCTGATCCCGGTTTTTTATTGGTTAGAGCTTGCATAGAAATCGATGTTACAATAAGCTGCTTGCCAGGCGCAACAGCATTTGTCCCGGCTTTGGTAAATAGCGGATTACCTAACGATAAATTTGTATTTGAAGGTTTTCTTCCTCCCAAAAAAGGAAGACAAAAACGTTTGGATTTGTTAGCGGAAGAAGAGCGAACTATGGTTTTATACGAATCGCCTTACAAACTGACGAAAACCTTGAAGCATTTAGCTGAAAAATTAGGTGAAGACCGAAAAATATCAGTAGCTCGAGAACTAACAAAGTTGTATGAAGAAAATGTACGCGGAACTTTGGCTGAGGTAATCACTCATTTTGAAGCACATCCACCCAAAGGCGAATTGGTGTTGGTAGTAGAAGGAAAACCGAAATCTTGATTTTCTTTAAAAAAAACTAAATGTAATTTTTCCTTTATTTTAAACAGTATTGGATTAGAAAAGACAAAAGACCGCTAAGCTGTTAGAAATGAGAAATAAGACTTTTTTAAAACTATTTGATTAACATACTGCCTTAAAATTTAATTTTATCCAAGAATCAAAAAAATCATGCAAGAAAAAATAAAACTCATTTGGGATTTTAGAGGTCCTGCAGCCGAAAAGACCGCTGAGCATCATGAAATTCATTTGAAGGATTTTCTACAAATGAAAGACATGGAGTTACGCATCACAGGATGCGAAAAAGTCAGCGATTTTCATTATATTGCTTTTATGGTGGTTGAAAAACCACAACTCATTTCCGTTCGGGATGCCTTAAAACCACACCGCGGACAAGTGTATAAAGACTGATAAGTTCAGTTAATTACAAAAACTTAAAAACAAAACCATGCAAAAAGAATATAGCGTAAAAGGAATGACTTGCCAAGGTTGTAAAGCTCACGTAGAAGAAGCTTTGCAAAAATTGGTAACCGTAGATGAAGCTAATGTAAGCTTAGAAAAAGAACAAGCTGAAATTAGATTTCACCAAGAAGTTAGTTTGGAAACTTTACAAGAAGCCATTGGAGATAAATACAGCATTTCTCCAAAAAATGTTTCAGATGAAAAACACACTACAAAAAAAGAATCATCTCCAGTTGAAGCAGAACCAATACCAGAAGAACAATCTAAACTAAAACAATTGCAGCCTTTGTTTTTGATTTTCTTTTACATCACAGCAGCATCGATACTTATAAACTGGGCAGACTTCAATATATCCGATTGGATGTTCGACTTTATGGGCCTGTTTTTCATCGTTTTCAGTTTTTTCAAATTTTTAGATTATAAAGGATTTCCGAGTTCTTTCAAAATGTACGACCCCTTGGCCAAAATACTTCCTGCCTACGCTTGGATTTATCCTTTTTTAGAAACCGCTTTGGGTCTGTTTTTCCTATTCCGGTTTCAAACAGACATCGCTTTAATCGCCACCTTAATTATCTTAGGAATTACAACAGTTGGCGTAAGTCAATCCTTATTCTCCAAACGAAAAATAAAATGCGCGTGTTTAGGAACAGCACTAAATTTACCCATGACCGAAGCAACGTTTACTGAAAATACTATCATGATTGTAATGTCGGTTATAATGTTGATTATGTAAATCGTTTACAACATACAAATGAACATATAAGGTAATTTTAATCGACATTAAATGAAACAAAACAACAAACAATTAAAACTCTCTACACCCATTCAAGGTTGCATGACTTGGGGAAAGTGGGGCGCTAACTTTTCTAAACAAGCTTACCAACAACAGATAGAATCTTGTATGGCTTCTGGCATCACTACTTTTGATCATGCCGATATTTATGGTGGCTACACCACAGAAGCTGAATTTGGAAACGCCTTGGCTGAAATGAAACTAAAACGCGATTCGTTTCAGCTCATTTCCAAATGTGGTATCCAAATGGATAGCTTCAGAACCAATAAAGTGAAGCATTATCAATACGATGCTGCTTACCTTATTCGGTCTGTCGAGCAATCGCTTCAGCATTTACAAACCGATTACTTAGACGTGTTTTTATTACACCGACCAAGTCCGTTATTAGATGTAGAAGAAGTACAATCTGCTGTTCAGCAATTGCTTCAAGAAGGGAAAATAAAAAGTTTTGGCGTTTCCAATTTCAATATGCAACAACTGGCTTTGCTTCAACAAGCTTTACAAATTGAATACAATCAAATTCAAATTTCCATAACGCATTCTGAAAGCTTGACCAACGGATTGTTAGATTACATGCAATTGCACCAAATTCAACCTATGGCTTGGAACCCTTTGGGAAATTTCTTTAAGGAAGCTTCAGCTGAATTGAAAAATACCGTTCAAAAAATGGCAGCTAAATATGAAGCTACTGAAGATCAAATTTTGCTAGCGTGGTTGCGGAAACATCCCAGTAAAATTATTCCTGTAGTAGGAACAACTAACCCTAAAAGAATGCAAGCCGCCAAGCAAACAAACGAAATCAAAATAGACGTACAAGATTGGTTTGCATTGTTGGAAGCAGCCCGTGGAAAACAAGTGGATTAGTTTATTGGAAAATATTTACTTTTTATTTCTTTTCACCGCAAACTTTTCTGCCGAGAGACAGGTTCGCTAAGACGCAAAGCCTTTTGAATTCATAAAATCTGAAATCTAAAATCGAATATGCTAAAATCAAAATTTATTTAGTACGCCATCAAATTCATAATTGCTTTTTCCAATTGATTTTTCGCTAAAAATTGTTTTTCTAAAGCAGCTGCAAAAGGAACTGGTGTGGGTAGACTTCCTACACGTTTAATGGGTGCATCTAAATGTTCAAAGCAGTTTTCGCAAATCAATGCCGAAATATCAGACATGATGCCACCAAATAGCGTGTCTTCTTGAAGCAATACAACTTTTCCAGTTTTGCGTACACTTTCAAAAATGGCTTCTTCATCTAGTGGACATAAACTGCGTAAATCCAACACATCGGCAGAAATTTCTGGATGTTGCTCTGCAAACTCCAAAGCCCAATGCACGCCAGCTCCGTAAGTAATAATGCTAATTTGTGTACCGCTTTTTAGCAATTTAGCTTTTCCGATAGGTAAGGTGTAATAATCGGTAGGCACTTCTTCTCGGATGCTTCGGTACAATGCTTTGTGCTCAAAAAACAAAACCGGGTTTGGGTCGTTGATAGCACTGGCGAGTAATCCTTTGGCATCGCTTGGAAATGCAGGATAAACCACTTTTAAACCGGGTGTTTTGGTAAACCAAGCTTCGTTGGTTTGCGAGTGAAATGGTCCCGCACCTACACCAGCGCCGCAAGGCATACGTAAAACTACGTCTGCATTTTGGTTCCAACGGTAATGTACTTTGGCTAAATAATTTACAATAGGATTAAAACCAGAAGTCACAAAATCGCCAAATTGCAATTCTACTACAGACTTGGTTTGGTTAATAGAAAGTCCCATTGCCGCTGAAATAACAGCCGATTCGCAAATGGGTGTATTTCTTAATCGTTCTTTTCCAAATTCTTCTACAAAACCTTCTGTTATTTTAAAAACGCCACCATACTCAGCAACATCTTGACCCATGATGACCAAATTATTATGTTTTTGCATAGATTGGCGCAAGCCTTCCGAAATAGCATCTACAAAGCGCAATTCTTTGGTTTCAGAATTGGGCTGGACTACTTCTTCATCAAAAACTTGGTATACGTCTTTTAGTTCCCTATCCAATTGGGCTTCAATTGGAGCTTCATCAAAAGCCAATTGTAGATTTTCTTTTATTTCTTCGATTATATTTTTTGAAAACTTGGCTTTTTCTTTAGGACTTAAGATTTGTTTTTCTTCTAAAAAAGCTTCAAAATTGGTAACAGGGTCTTTTTCTTTCCAATATTGCATTAAATCTTCTGGTACGTATTTTGTTCCGCTGGCTTCTTCATGACCACGACGTCTAAAGGTTTTAAATTCCAATAAAATAGGTCTTGGGTTTTTTCGAACATCTTCAGCTAGAGCGCTTACTTTTTCAAATACTTCTACAATATTATTTCCATCGATGATGTGTGCTTCCATTCCGTAACCTATTCCTTTATCGGCAATATGTTCGCAATTAAATTGCTCGCTCACAGGTGTGGAAAGTCCGTAGCCATTGTTTTCTACACAAAACAAAACGGGAAGTTGCCAAACAGAAGCAATGTTTAAAGCTTCGTGAAAATCGCCTTCGCTAGTTCCGCCTTCACCAGTAAAAACCGCGGTGACTTTATTTTCTTTACGCAATTTATGTGCTAAAGCAATTCCGTCTGCAACACCTAGTTGAGGTCCTAAATGCGAGATCATCCCAACGATTTTAAATTCTTGTGTGCCAAAATGGAAACTACGGTCGCGGCCTTTTGTAAATCCGTTGGCTTTGCCTTGCCATTGGGAAAACAAACGATACAAGGGAATTTCGCGAGTAGTAAAAACACCCAAATTGCGATGCATAGGCAAGATGTATTCATCGTTTTGCAAAGCTTTGGTTACGCCAACGGCAATGGCTTCTTGGCCAATTCCAGAAAACCATTTGGATATTTTTCCTTGGCGTAGCAAAACCAACATCTTGTTTTCAATCAGTCGGGGTTTAAGAATGGCTTGGTATAAATCGAGGTAATTTTCTTTGGTAAGTTGTGTTGATTCAAAATTCATATAGGTAGTTTACAATAACTCAAAAATACATTAATTCTTGTAAATTTGAGTTGTAAAGCTTGCAAACTACAAGCTTTTAGTTAGGAATTTAATACCTGTAAATGGGCACAAGTCAAACTCCTGTTAATATGTAATCTACAAATCTAATAAGGCTATATTTTTGCCGTCATGGATTCATTAACACAAATAGTTTTAGGCGCTGCTGTTGGCGAAGCCGTTCTAGGTAAAAAAGTGGGAAATAAAGCTGTTTTATATGGCGCTATTGCTGGAACTATTCCTGATTTAGATGTTTTGGCTGGCTATTTTGTAGACGAAATTACGGCTGTAGAATGGCATCGTGGGTTTTCGCATTCTATTTTATTCAGTCTTTTGGCTTCTCCGTTATTAGGAAAATTGGTAGCTACATTTGAGCAGAAAGTCAATTGGAAAGACTGGACAAAACTCTTTTTTTGGGGTTTAGTAACTCACCCAATTTTAGATGCTTTTACCACTTGGGGCACCCAACTTTTTTGGCCCTTTAAAATTAATTTAGCTTTTAAAAGTATTTTTGTAATCGACCCTTTATATACATTGCCATTTCTTGTGTTTTTATTGCTAGCCATGCGTTTGCCAAGAACAAGTACAAAAAGAAGAAAGTGGAATAAAATGGGTTTGATAATTAGCTCTAGCTACTTGCTTATTAGCGTTTTATTGAAAGGTGTTGCTTATCATCAATTTACATCTGCTTTGCAAAAACAAGGCATTTCCTATCAAGAAATTCAAACACGACCAGGTGCTTTCAATACTATTTTATGGAATGCGAATGTGAAGTTAGAAGATGAGTTTTTACTTGCAGATTATTCTTTTTTTGATTCAAAACCAATTCACTTTAGAAGCTTTCCTAGAAATGAAGTGATTTTAGGAGAATTTATAGATCATCCTGAAATTGAACGCTTGAAAAAAATTGCGAAAGATTGGTATACCATTTCTTTAGATGAAAATAATTACGTTGTGTTAAACGATTTGCGTTTTGGTTTATTAAGTCCAGCAGCAGACGAAACAAATTTTGTGTTTGCTTACAGACTCTTTAAGCAAGATGAAACTAATCTGAAAATTACAGAAAAGCCAAAAACACCTGGTGATGCCAAAAAGTTATTAGCCGATTTGTGGAAACGAATATTAGGTAATTAGCTTACTTGGTAAACAAATAAACTTCGTAAAAAGGCTCTTCGTTTACTAAATAACGCAAGATGTAATAGCCTTTAAAGCTATCTGTATTTTTTGCTCTTAAAATTCCTTTTTCTATTTGTGCTTTGTTGATATACACTTCGTATGCATCATCAAAACGCCATCTTTCTAAGTCTTGAATTGAAATGTCTTCCTTTACATTGGGTTCTTTTACAAAATACAAATATCCTGGGAGCTTTTTTGCATTAATTTGTTGTTGGAAAGTCATACGTTGATGTATGTTTTCTACGTAATTTAATTCTATTTTTCGGTAGTAACGTTCTTCTTCTTCCAGTTGGTTCCAGCCTTCAATTAAAATATTGTATTGTTCAATCATTTCGTCCGTTACAGGACCAGATTCACTAAAATTAGCAACAATACTTCGCTGTACATTGGTAAATTGAATAGGGGTTTTTTGAACTTCTTTTTTAATAGCTTCAATAAATTGCTCTGTTGTATTGCTACTTACAACAATGTCTGCAGTTTGTAGTGCTAAATCTTCTTTTTGGTAATTTTTTAATTTCGAATTGATTTTTGAAGCTAAACTGTCCATTTCAACTTTGCTTCCGTCTAGTTTAATTTCACTTTCTGTATTTACGCTTATTTCTGTTAAATTTTCATTTGCATCGTTTGGCTGTGCGAAGCTGATGTGTATGCAGAATATAAAAAATAAGTAAAGCCAATTTTGATTCAGTAAAATTTTCATAAGCTGTTTAGTTAAAGCAACAAAGTTAACAAATTATTCCGCTATTTTATTGAATCTGTTTTTTGTAGACATCTAAAAAAACTTCCGTATGGTGTTTATCAATTTCACACATTAAATTTACAGCCTTTTTTTGGTGAAGTTTACTTTTGTCTTGGCTCATTTTAAACCTTCCTTGAAGCTGCTCAATTTCAATTTTAAAACCGTAGATGTAATTGATTAAGCTATGTAAACGTTTTTCATTTTCCGTAAGTTGGTAAGCTGCTTGTTTGCCTTCTAAATGAGAAGTAAGCTTGATGATGGCTTGTTTTAAATCTTCATCAGCAATAGGTCTAATTATTCCGTTTATTTCAACTTTGCAATAATTATAAGTTGGTAACTCATTAGTAATAAAGTGAGCTGGCGAAATATAAGCTTCGGGTCCGTTAAAAATCAAGCTAACTTTTTTCCCATCTTTTAACAATGCCACTTGTGGATTATTTGCATCCAAATGGCCAATTAAAAATCCGTTTGCATCCCAAATAAACGGTAGGTAAGAAGTGTGTATTTGGTCTTGATAAGTGCTGATTAAAGTTGCCAAAGGAAATGCTTCAATTAACCCTTTTAAAGCTTCTTTGTTTTTTTCAATAAAATGATTGGCAGGATACTTCAAATTCAAATTTTGCTACAAAAGTACATTTTTTTATATTTAACAAAACTTAATCAATGTCAGCTTCATCTGAATATTTTTCGATAAAAAACTGGTCTGAAAGCGACCGTCCTAGAGAAAAACTTTTACTAAAAGGGAAAGAAAATTTAAGCGATGCCGAATTGCTTGCCATTTTAATTGGTTCTGGAAGTAGGAATGAAAGTGCAGTGAGTTTATGTAAACGCATTTTAAAAGACAACGAACACAAGATTAATCAATTAGCAAAGTTAGATGTAAAGCAATTAATGCAATATAAAGGAATTGGCGAAGCTAAAGCCATTAGTATAGTTGCTGCTTTAGAGTTAGGAAGAAGAAGACGTGGCGAAGAAGCGCTGCAACGTCCTAAAATAAAGTCTAGTGCCACTGTTTTTGAAGTTATGCAGCCTTTAATTGGAGATTTGCCACACGAAGAATTTTGGGTATTGCTGCTCAATAATTCCAATAAAATAATACATAAATTTGCCTTAAGCAAAGGCGGTATTACCGGCACTTTAGTAGACTTGCGTTTGTTGTTTAAAAACGCTTTGGCTTTTGGTTGTGTGAGTTTAATTTTAGCTCATAACCATCCATCAGGAAATTTAAATCCGAGTGCATCTGATATTAAATTAACAAAACAAATAAAAGAAGGATCGCTTACTTTAGACCTAAAATTATTAGATCATTTAATAATTACTGAAAAGAGTTATTATAGTTTTGCAGACGAAGCTATTTTATAGTGTATTTCTTCTAACCGAAATGCTTACTTTAGCTCGAAATTCTATATATCTTAATGGAAATCTTAGTTTTTACAAACCAACTTAGCGCAAGAAAACAATTTTGTTTTAAACAAATTTGTAACCGTATTTTAGGTTTACAAGTTGGGTTTACCACTAAAATTGAAGAATTTATAGCTTACCAAGGCATTAAATTTTCTTATGCAAAAAAACCATTAGGACAAGAATTATTTGTTGAAGCTTATGGTTTGCTTGATGAAGAAGGCTTTGGCGATTTTGATATTAAAGTAGACAATTGGGATGAAACACCTTGTTTTTTTAGAGTTTCCAAAGAAAGCAGTATTCCATTTGATATTTTTTCTGCTTCTTTTTATTTATTAACTCGCTATGAAGAATACTTGCCTTTTGTAAAAGATCAAGCGGGTGGTTTTCCAGTTGAAGAAAGCACTGCTTTTGAAGAAAATTTTTTAAATAGACCCGTTGTAGATTTATGGGCATTTCAATTTTTAGAAGTTTTAAAAGAAAAGTATGATACGGTTCGATTTCCAAAACGAAAATACAATTTAGGAATTTTTATAGCGGTACACGAAGCTTTTGCATTTAGGTACAAAGGTTTGTTGAGGCAAATTATCGGTTTTCTCAATCAACTTATTTTAGGAGATTTTCATAAAGCTTGGCTCAGGATTAAAACACAACTTCGGTTAATTAAAGACCCATTCAATGTGTATGACAATTTAGTTGAATTTGCTAAACAGGAAAACATAAAGATGAAAATGTTTTTTCAGTTAAGTGATTTCTCTAAAGTAAATCGAAATATTAATCATCATAAATCTCATTATCAACGCCTAATAAAATCTATGGGAGATTATTTTGTAACTGGATTACTTCCAGGAGAGCAAGCCATTAAAGAAACTAATACATTTAAAAAAGAGAAAAACCGGTGGAAAGAAATAGCAAAACAGGATTTAACATCGGTATTGGTTAAAAAGTTTCCTTTGTCTTTTCCAGAATCCTATATTAATTTTGAAAAAGCGTTTATTAAAGAAGATTTCTCAATGGGTTACGCGCAAAAACTGGGCTTTAGAGCAGGAACTTGTACGCCTTTTCTATTTTATAACTTAAATACAGAAGAAACCACACCTTTGCGAATTACACCTTATGTGCTAAATAGTGAAATTTTTAGCACAACTTCTGAAAATGAAATTGCAACGCAACTTCAACAGATTAAAAAAGATGTTTCTAGTGTAAACGGAAGTTTAAATCTTATTTTTGAAAATACAGATTTTGTTGAAAACCGAGCTGAAAAAATATACAAACTTATAACTCAAATTAATGCAAAAGATTAAACATGTTTTTTTCGATTTAGACCACACTTTATGGGATTTTGAAAAGAATTCTGCACTCAGTTTCCAGTCTATTTTTCAAAAACATAAACTGCCTTTTTCTGTAGATGAATTTTTAGAAAAATACGTTCCTATAAATTTGAAATATTGGAAAATGTATAGGTTAGACAAAATTACTAAAGAAGAGCTCCGTTATCAACGCTTAAAAGAAGCTTTTAACAGTGTAAAATTTGCAGCAGCAGATGAGTTAATAAACGAAATTGCAGATTTATATATCTTAAAACTTGGCGAACAAAAACATCTTTTTGAAGGAAGCTTAGACCTATTAAATTACTTAAAGCCAAAATATAAATTACACATTATAACAAATGGTTTTCAAGAAGTGCAATCTAAAAAGATGTATAATTCCGGTATTTCCAATTATTTTTTAACTACAACTACTTCTGAAGATGTGATGCTTAAAAAACCACATCCTAAAGTTTTTTTACACGCTTTACAGAAAGCAGAAGCAACAGCTGAAGAAAGCGTAATGATTGGCGATAATCTAGAAGCCGATATTTACGGAGCATTAGATGTTGGAATGGATGCTATTTATTTCGGAAACAACACTACATTTACAGGCAAAAGAGTTGAACAACTTTTAGAACTAAAAAATTACTTATAATGTTTAAAAAACGCTTGGCCATAGCATTACTTCTTTTTTTTGGTTTGAATGTAAACGCTCAAAACACAGTTTTTGAAGCTTATAACCACATTATAATTCCTTTGCAATTTGATTTTCAAGAAAACGAAAATGAAGACCAATTAAATTCATTATTAAGGCATTTGTTCCGAGAAGATGGATTTAATGCTTTTATGGATAAAGAGCTATTGCCATTTGAATTTCAAGATCAGCCTTGTAAAGGATTACGAGTTAATCTAGAACATAGCCTTGGAAAAATTGAAACCACCGTAACCATAAACATTTACGATTGTAAAAATAAAATAGTATTTTCTTGTGATGGTACTTCTTACGATAAGGATTTTAAAGACGCTCATCAAGCTGCTATTAGAGATGCATTTAGAAAGATAGAAAGTGCAAATTATAGCTTAAAACCAAATCTTGGAGAGACCATGGCAACAGAAAAAAAGTCCTTAACCAAAGAAGAGCGCAAAGAATTGCGTAAACAAGAAGTGAGAGAACAAAGCGATTTATACCTGGTTAATGGAGAAAAACAGTATTTTTTTCCAGTAGGAGACAAACTGCATGTTTATCATTTTAATGCTTACGATATTTTAGCAAAACTAACCCCAATTACCAATGATTCTTACATCTATAATTCAGATGAAATTGATGGTGTTATAACTATAAAAGAAAACGGAGATATGGAATTGGAATATAGAGAAATTACATCTAAAACCACCCAAAAGATGCAGTTTGAACGGATTAAAAAAGCTGAATAAACTTCAATTTACTCAAGTTGGATTTTTAAGAGAATTAATTATTTAACACGTTTTTCGTTTTGCTTTACAAAAGCATCCCATCCAGTATAATTTTTTTCTGCACTAGGTTTTCCAGCATTATAAAAATGACAAACCGCAGCAGCAAGACCATCGGTAGAATCTAAGTTTTTGGGCAATTCCTTTAAACCCAACATCTGTTGTAACATTTTAGCTACTTGTTCTTTGCTAGCATTACCATTTCCAGTAATGGCCATTTTTATTTTTTTGGGTAAGTATTCTGTAATAGGAACTTGCCGCGAAAGTCCTGCCGCCATAGCCACGCCTTGAGCACGACCAAGTTTAAGCATAGATTGCACATTTTTACCAAAAAAAGGAGCTTCAATTGCAATTTCATCCGGATGATGCACATCGATTAACTCAATGGTGCGTTCAAAAATTAATTTTAATTTAGTGTAAGGATCCTTGTATTTTTTAAGCATCAATTCATTCAATTGTACAAACTCCATTTTTTTGTTTACTATTCTTATAATACCAAACCCCATAATGGTAGTTCCTGGATCAATTCCTAAAATAATTTTTTCTACACCCAACTGATTAAATATTTGTTTATTTGTATATGTTTAAAACTAAAAACAAAACTAAGCAAAACTTCATACTACTGATAAAAATTTTATTAGCAGTATGGAGTTGTGGGTATATTTTTAGTAAAATAAAAGAAGAGCAAGCTAACTTTATTACCGCTTTCGAAAGTACATCAAATTTTTCATTGTGGTTGATTTTTGGGATGGTTTTCATCTTGCTTTTTTTAAGCCTACTCAATTGGTTTTTCGAAATTTTAAAATGGAAAATCTTAGTTTCTGAAGTCTGCCCAATTTCACTGAAAACGGCATCTATTCAAAGTTTAATTGCTCATGCTGTAGCTGTTTTTACACCGAATAGAATTGGAGATTTTGGTGCAAAAATCCTTTTCTTTACATCTGAAAAGCACCAACGAATTTTAGGCCTAAATTTTTTAAATAATATGGCGCAGATGGCTGTTACTGTACTCTTTGGAATAATGGGCTTTTTGTTGCTTAATGAAATATTTTTCGACTTTTTGCAAAAACTCCAATTTCATTTGGTTTTTTGGGTTATATTCAGCTTGGTTTTGATGTACTTTCTATTGAAGTATTTTTTTAAAAAAACCTTTACAGCCATTCAAACCAATTTGAAACTAACAACCAAGAAAAAAGGACAAGTTTTTGCATTTTCGTTGCTGCGTTATCTGCTCTTTAGTCATCAATACTTTATTATAGGTTGGGCTTTAGGTTGGAATATTGATTATGCTCAAGCCATGCCTTTTATTTTTGTCTTGTACTTAGTTGCTTCAATTTTACCTAGTATTTTTATTTTAGATACGGCACTAAAAGCTGGAATTGGTATTTATTTGTTTAACATGCTTGATGTTTCAAGCTATATAATTGTAGTGATCTCTTCCATTATGTGGTTGGTTAATTTTGCATTTCCAGCCATTGTTGGTAATGTTTTATTGCTTCAATTAAAAATGATACAGCCTTCTACTCAGCAGCAAATTCGCATTAGCTAATGTGGTTTATAGGTTTCATATTCTTAATTTACTTGTTAACGCTTTCCGTTCTGCTTTTCAGCTTAATGAGTATTAAAAGTGAAGAAACATCATCTACACATTCAGCTATAAACTTTAGTATCATTGTTGCTTTTAGAAATGAAGAAAACAACTTGTCTAACTTTGTACAGAGTTTAAAATCAATTCAATATCCAACAAGTCAATTTGAAATTATTTTAATTAACGATCATTCTACCGATGCTTCAGTAGAAAGGATACAGGCATTTGTAGATGCAAATGCGCATGTTCAATTACTTTATTTAAACCAAAAACAAACCGGTAAAAAAGCTGCTTTACAAGTAGGAATTGATGCTGCTCAGTTCAATTACATTATTACAACCGATGCAGATTGTTTTGTGCCTGAAAATTGGTTGTACACCTATAGTAAAAAAATACAGCAAACCAATGCAGCTGCAATTATTGGGAGTGTTGGAGTTACGCACACCAAAACTTTTTTAACTCGATTTCAATATTACGATTTAATGGCCTTGCAGGCAGTTGGCTTTGCATTCGCCAACTTAAACAAGCCAATTTTATGTAATGGTGCCAATTTTTGTTATCAGAAAGCTGCTTTTTTAAAAGTGAATGGCTTTCAAGGAAATGAAAAACAGCCTAGTGGAGATGATGTTTTGTTGCTTCAAAAGTTTGTTGCTGCCCATTTGAAAATAGATTTCTTAATTCACCAAGATAATTTGGTTTTAACAAAAGCCATTTCAGAATTAACACCTTTTGTACAGCAAAGAAAACGGTGGTTTTATAAAACAAGACATACTTCTTCTATCTTGCAAAAAGCCATGGGATTATTACTTTTAACAACTAATTTTTCACTTTTAGGACTACTTATCTGGTCTATTTTTGATATTTCTCATATCATTAATTTAATAGTATTGCTGATT
Organism: Psychroflexus planctonicus; assembly: GCF_014640195.1. Taxonomy (GTDB): domain Bacteria; phylum Bacteroidota; class Bacteroidia; order Flavobacteriales; family Flavobacteriaceae; genus Psychroflexus; species Psychroflexus planctonicus. The sequence continues at coordinate 58,773 of NZ_BMGM01000007.1, read as the reverse complement.
GTAAAACTTACGATTGATTTTTTTCTTACTTTTGAATTAGCTAAAAAAGCAAAACTTCCTTTTTGTTTTACAGATTTTATGATAGCAAATCTGTTTTATCCTTTTGGAATTGCAATGTTTTTTAGCTACTTAACAAATTCAAGAATCAAATGGAAGCAAAGAGAATATCAATCATGAAAAATGCGGCTTTCTTCATTCTGTTTTTACTGTTTAGCTTATCTAGTTTTGCACAAGAACAGTATACCGTAAATGGAGAAGAGCTCATGCTTTATGTAGAAGAAGAAGGAAAATTGACCTTGCTTACTGAACGTTCTACAAGGGATTATCGATTTTTCTTGAAAAAAGAAGATCAAGTGGTTGAGTTAACTCCCGAAAATTACAAACAGAAAATAGACGAATTTACATCGGATGTTGATTTAAACACTCGCAAATTAGGCTTTAATAGAAGAGAACTATCTCGCGTTATCTTAAAGTACAATTACGGAGGCGAAGACGAGATGGGAAGCCAGTCTGATGTTAGTATTAGACTAGGTGTTTGGGGTGGCCAAAGTAACTTTATTAGTTATGAAAATGACCAAGATGAATTAATTCCTTTTGCAGGAATTGAATTGGAAGTGTATAGTGAAACAGATTTTAAGCGTAATTCTATTTTAGCTCAAGTTAGAAAAAGTTTTCCAAGTGAAGAGTTTGAACTTGACTTGACAGAGCTAATGATCGGTTATCGATTTAAAGTTATAGATAGTAAATATTTTCACTTTTATCTAGAAGCAGAATTAATAACCTTTGGCAGATATGACGAGACTTTTCTTGAAGAACAAACTAGTGGTGGACCTACACCAGTAAATCAAACAGGAACATCTTTAAATACGCCAGTAGGACTTGGTGCGGGAATGGCACTAAGAATTTTTAAAGGCAGTTACTTAACTCTTGGGTATTCTAACTTGGTGAAGTTAGGAGAATCTACTAGAAGCGACTTTCCGATAGATGTTCGAGCTGGCTTTAAATTTCGTTTGTAAAAACAACTGGCAAAGTAAAGTTGCATTTTACGGGTATACCTTGCTTTTGAGCCGGATAAACTCGGGGCAATTTTGTTTCTAAATACTGGTTTAAATTCAGTTTTAAACTTTGGGGTACTTTTCCTTTTGAACTTTGCACATCGATAAGCCTTATTTTTCCTTTCTTATCTACCTGAATAGCTAAATTTAAGCTATCATTTTGAGTTTGGTAATTTTCAAAAAATAAGTTGAAATGTCGATGTAAAGTTTCAATAAAACATTGCTTTGTAGCCTTAGCATCTTCGCTGGTTTTACAAGTAGAAAAGCTAGGATAAATGTCTACTTCTTCAAAAGAAATTTGGTTTAGCTCGTTTGTGAAAACATCATTCTTGTCAATTTTTTTTACATTTTTATTTTCACATGAAGCTAACATCATGCAGAACAATGCAAGTACACACAGTATTAATCTCATACATCAAAAATAGCTAAAAAAAGTGATTTACTAATTTTTACTACAAGTGTTTAATCCTTTGTTGTGCTTTTGATTTTTTTTACAATTCTATTCAATTATATTTTTAAAAAGGCTATTTTAGTTTAATGTTAGCTTATCGGTCAGACTTATTAAATCTTTTATTTATACTAATATCTTTTGTATTAGCAGTATTCCTTCCGTTCGAACTATTTTTATTCTCGTATGCGTTTTTAGGACCGCTTCATTACTTAACTGAAATTAATTGGCTTAAGGGTAAAAAATATTTTTCCAAAAGCAACTTTCCAATTTACTTTATTATTGCTGTAACGCTTATTGTTAGTCTTTTGTATCTCAATGCTTATTTTGAAATTTGGCAGATTTCATTTAAGCAAATAAGCGCAGTTTCTATAGTAACTTATTTTATACTAATCAGCTTTATGTTTGTTTTGTGTACAGAACTTCTAAAGGATCGGCTCTCTAAATATAAATACCATGTGGCCATTATTTTTGCTACATCATTGCTACTCACTTTTATAATACTTAAAAACAACTATCATGCTCACTTGGCCACATTTGTGTTTTTACCCACTTTAATTCATGTATTTGTTTTTACGCTTTTGTTTATGTGGATGGGCTATTTAAAAAGTCCTAATGCAATTGCATTAATTTCCCTAATTTCTATGCTTGCTATACCTATGCTTATTTTTCAAGCACCATCAGATTTCATTTTTCGTGCAGCTTCAGTTGCTGGTGTCGAGCTTTATAAAAATAGTGGATTTAACATACTCAATAATACTTTTTTAAGTTATTTAAATGCTGGTGATCAGCCTTCTATAGATGTGTATAATTCTGCAATTGGATTAAAAATTCAATCTTTTATAGCATTTGCTTACACATATCATTATTTAAATTGGTTTGCTAAAATCAATATTATAGGTTGGGCTAAGTCCATTTCAAAAACCAATATTTCAGTGATTATTTTGATTTGGCTTTTTGCAATTGGTTTGTATCTTTATAATTTTAGACTTGGTTTAATAGTATTGTTTTTTATGAGTTTAGGCCATGTTTTATTAGAGTTTCCACTAAACATAAAAGTAATGAAAGGTATTTTTAGTCATTACCAAATCAAGTTTTTTAGGTAAGCATTTCATACATTACTTTCTCTTTTCCTTTAGCCGTTCTCCTGCTAAAAAAATCTCTTTTCGGAGTTCTTTTACTCTATAATTAGCCAAATCTGCATAATTCCCATCAGGAAAATTTTGAAGGTATAATTCGTAAGCTTCTAGTATTTTTTGTTGGTCAGCATAAAATCGATCTTTTGCATTAGCTAAGGCATAAGTGGCTTTTTCGTGGTTGGCATCTTCTTCAATACATTGTGTAAATAATCCAATAGCTCTTTCAAAATCTTCTTTTTGTAAAAAAACAGTTCCAAAAATATAATATTGCCGAGACCGGCTTACATCTTTTAATGCAAAAGCTTGCGAAATATAGATTTGTGCTTTTTTGGTTTCTTCGCAAAAAGTAGCCACTTCGGCAGCATCTTCTAAGATTTGAAAATCGGTTGGGTCTTTGGCAATGCAGTTTTCGTAATGCTTAAGCGCATCGGGGTAATTGCCTAATTTTACATGCGCTTTGGCCAATCGTAATTCTACAAAAAGTGGAACATCGCTTACTTTTTTCAGCTGATTAAAAGTTGAAACGCATTCTTCCCACTTGCCTCGCGCATACAAAGCTTGACCTTTTATGGAAAGTAAGCTTGTGTTTTCAGGATTGTTCCATAAAGCTTGTGTAGCAATACGATTGGCAATTGCATAATTTTTCTGCTTGAGCTCTTCTTTGGCTAATTCGTAAGCTACTAGCAAATGATTTTGCTGTAAATCGTAAGCTTGATACAAGGTTTTTTTGAAGTCTTCACTGTCTAATTTTTGTTTGGCTAAAGCCGAACGATACAAAAACTCAGCATTATTAGGATTCTTTTCGTGTAAATAGGAGAAAATGGAATCGGCTAATTTTGCCTGATTTTGTTGAAGAAGGACTTTTCCATAAGAATAGAAATGTCGCAAGTCGTCGCCATCTTCTAGATTTTGTTGATAGACTTCACTTGCTTTTTTAGCATTTCCTAAACCAATATAGGCTTTAGCTACTAAAAAAGCTTCTTTCTTGCTTTGGCTTTCAATTGAAGCATCTGCCATTTCAATTAGCTTAGCAAATTCACCAGTAATCATCAAAGAATCTAAGGCTTTGGTTTGCGCAACGCTTAGGTTTACAAGAAGCAAAATCAACAAAAAGGATAAGAAGTTTTTCATAGTACATTCATTAGTTTCAATTTTGTATTCCAACAGAAACATATCTAACTATACAGATCAAGTTCATTTAAATTACAAAGAATCTTAAATCAACAATCTGAAATCGAAAAATCATTTTCCTTCCGTTTCTTCTTTCTCTGGTACCATAAGTGTTATGGGTAAAGTATAAATTACATTTACCGCTTCTTTGTTATGTATACCCGGTTTCATTTTAGGTAAGCTGTTTACAACTCGTTCACCTTCATCTGATAAATCTGGATGCGCTGCACGAGCGTTAACATCGGCAATATTTCCATCTTTTGCTATGGCAAATCGTACGTAAATTCTAGTTTGTCCTTCTATTCCTAGTTTTGATGCCACTGAAGTCTTAAAATTGGAGTTGACGTGCTGTTGAATCTTTTCAGACATGCATTTTCTTAATTCATTATTGTTTAAGCTTTCATCACAACCCGGATAAATGGGAACACGATCTACAGATGCGAAAGGCACGTCAGAATTATATTCGATTTTTTTATTTTCTTTTTTTGCACTTCCCATAACAACAATCTCTTTCCGCTTATTCATTCTTTTGGTGTAAGCAGAATAATCTTCTGTTAATAAAGCCTTATCCAATTTTTTTGTTGGCTTCATCCCTTTTTCATTAGCCAAAATGCCGAAAGCCTTCATTCTGTAAAATGCATCTTTGGTAAGCATATTGTTTTCGTCTTTTTCAACATTTATTACATAATCGTAATAAACAGACATGTCTCCTTGCTCAACCAGTTCAGCAATTTCTTTTTTATACTTCTCTAAAAGCACTTGTTCGTCTTTGGGTAAGCTACTTTGCGCTACTAAATTGAAGCTGAAAGCCATCAATAAAATAGGTGTAACAATGGCATATTTAAAAATGCTTTGGCTGTTTTTGTTTCTTTTTTGTAACATAGTTATTCGGTTTTTAATGAATGATGAATGATAAAATGAACTCATTAAGCTCATGTTTTTGGTTTTAAATGCAGAATTGAGCAACTGCCATGCATAGGTTTTCGGATTGTGTTGTTCGCACACCTTAGCATCGGCTTGGTACTCATGTAACAATTGCAATTCTTTTTGATAGTAATAGAGTAGTGGGTTAAACCACATGAATACGCGCAATGCAGCTACAAAGCTATTGTCTAAACTGTGTTTCAATTTTACGTGTTGTTGTTCGTGTGCTAAAATGGTAATTTGTTGCTTTGGGCAAATTTCTTCACCTATAAATACATAATTGTAAAAGCTAAACGCTTCGTGTTCGCCTTTTAAATAAACAAGTTTACAATTTGGTTTGGGTAATGAATTGTTTTCTTGAATTAGCTGAATAAGTCCTTCAACTTTAATGTATAATAGACTAACTGCAATTGAAAAACCTAAAAAGTATAGATTTTCCAAAATAGCCATATATTGAATTGATGTGTGTTGTTGTGTGTTTTTTGTAGTTGAAGCGGCATCGTTTCCAATAACTACTTCTGGTAAATTGATGGCGTTTAGTTTTTGAAAAGTTTCTTGTTCTAAATTAAACTGAAACCAATTCCACTCCACAAAAGGCAAGGCAAATGAAGCGATTAAAGTGAATAGCAAATAAAACCGATTCAGTTGAAAAAAGGGCTCTTTTTTTATCAGCTGGTAAACCAGTAAAAACAAGCCTTGATAAAATAGTATTTGAATTAAAATCGGCATTATTTTTCGTTTTTATTCAAGTCCTTCATAATCTGTTCCAAATCTGATAAACGCAAGTCATTTTTTTTCATAAAAAAGGAAACCATCGAAGAAAATGAACCTTCAAAATAGTTATTGATTAGCTTTTTCATGCTTGCGTCTTTGTATTGCGCTTGTTCTACTTTTGGGAAATATATATGTCCACGGCCTTGTTTTTGGTAACCTACAAATCCTTTTTGTTCCAAAATCCGAATTAAGGTAGAAACCGTGTTATATGCTGGTTTCGGATTTGGCATGTGTTCAATAATATCGGCTACTTTAGCTTCTTTTAGCTTCCATACATATTGCATTACTTCTTCTTCTGCCTTGGTCAATTCTTTCATTGGATAAATTTATTTTTCAAATATAACTAAATATTTAGTTTAAACTATTTTTTTAGTTGAAAAAATCTAAATTGCTCTATTTAAGAAAGCTTAATTAACTTTTATTAGTCAATTTCAATGCTAAAAGAAATACGATGTTCGCTCTTTACTGCCAAGCCTTCTTCTTTTGCTGGAAAAATAGGAGGCAATTTTTTTAAAATTGATTCCACTTCATTATTCAATGAAGTAAAAAGTCCATCGGCATTGATATCTGAAACTTTTCCTGTAGCATCAATTTGGAAGTTCACTAGCACATTATAGTTTCCGGTGTCAATTTTTTCTGAAAAATTGGCCTTTTTAATTTGCTTTTGAAAGAAATATTGAATTTTCTCTTGCATACAGTGTTTAAGCTCATAATTGCTCATATCCATATCACATCCCGGGTAAATGGGAGCTTTAAAATTTTTAGTTGAGCTAGAATTGCCGATTTTTATATTTAAAGGAATGGTGTAAAATACTGCAACTGATTTTCCTTTTAATAAAGCAGGTTTCATTTTTGGTAATCCAGCAATCATTTCTTCAACAAGTGGAATTAATTTAGGTTGGTCTGTGTTTATTTTGAAAACTTCAACATAACCTTCTTTTGTAACTTTAAATTTAACATAAGCTTTGTACATGCCTTCATCTAAAACTTTTTTAGCTGCTTCGCTAAGTGAACTTTTGTTGAGAAATGAAGAAACCTTTTCGTTCATGCAATCCCTTAGAAGATTGTTACTCATTTTTTCATCGCAGCCAGGATAAATTGGTGCTCTACGTTCTTGCATCTTTAATCTTTGGTTTTTAGCAGCATTGGTATCAAATCCAAATGGCATTACGTAATTGTACTCAACAGCTTTTCCTTCACTTTTTGCTGGTTTTAGCTTAGGTAATTTTTCCAAGGCTTCTTTTGCTAATACATCTAGTTTTTTATTTGGTGTGTAGCCTTGTATATTTTTAATGTTCCCTTGTTTATCAATATCAAAATGAACAAAAAACTGAATTGTTTCAGTATTCATTATTTTTTGAGCCTGCTCCATATCAAAATTTTTGTCAAAAAAAGCTTTGATTTTAGAACGAGTACAATATTCTAAGCTTTGATTAGGTAAGTTAGGATCACAACCTTCATAAACTGGAGACTTAACAAAATGATAATTTTCTTTTGTTAACTTTTTTTCATTACTACTAGCGTTTAGCATGCCTGTACTAATCATTCTATCAAGATAATAATCGTAGTCTGACTTTAGATTTAGAAGATCTTCTCTAATATAATCTAAGAAGTCGTATCGAGCAGCAACTTTTGCGTAAGCCTTAAGTTTATAGAAGCTTTCTCTAGATAAAATCTCATTTTTATCCCGATCTAGTCTTAAGTCTTTATTTATAATTTGATTAGTTTTTTGCTTTTCAAAAAAAGCTTCCGCTTCAGCTAAATAATTCTGGTATATCTTTTCTTCTTCAGGAGAAATTTCAGTTACATTTTCAACAAATCCTTTTTTTAAATGCTGTAAATAGGTAGTGTACGAAACATTGTATTGATTAAATAAGCTGGCATATTTACTAGATAATTCTCTTTTAGCAAGAACATTTAAAAATGCTTTGGTTTTATAAAATTCATTTCTATTTACTTTTTCTTTTAAGTCTTCAATCAAGACATCTACTAACATTTTAAATTCTTCATCTGAATCACTAAAAAGCGTTTCACCTATTTTCACATACTTTTCGTGTGTTTTTTGAACAGATTCAATTTTCTGTGCATGAGTTCCGCTATATAAAAGCAAAATGAAACTGAATAATAAAAGGATGTTTTTACTCATAATGGAAAAACTATTTTTAGTTACAGCACACAAACATAAAAATTTCTAAAAATATGACTTTATAACTCATCATTTTAAAATCCTAAAGTTTTGTACATACGCCTAACAATTGTTAGTTTTGAAACACTCGAAAACGATTTAGAATTTAAACTATAAATTATGTCTGAAGCTTACGTAAAACACGATATTCAACACCAAATAGCTACTATCGAATTTTTTCATCCGGCACACAATTCATTGCCTAGTAACATTTTAGCAAAATTAGCAGATACCATTACCCAAATGGGCGAAAATAATGAAGTGCTAGTTATTGTTTTAAAATCTGGTGGCGATCGAACTTTTTGTGCAGGAGCTAGTTTTAAAGAACTCATTGCTATTGAAGACGAACAAACAGGAGAAAAATTTTTCAGTGGTTTTGCCAATGTAATCAATGCTATGCGTAAGTGTCCAAAATTTATCATTGGTCGGGTACAAGGTAAAACCGTTGGTGGTGGAGTTGGTTTAGCTTCAGCAATGGATTATTGCATGGCAACCCAATATGCAGCTATTAAGTTGAGTGAATTAAACATTGGCATTGGTCCGTTTGTAGTTGGACCTGCAGTTGAACGAAAATTAGGCGTAAGCGGAATGTCGCAAATTGCTATTGATGCCAATTCGTTTTACTCACCAGAATGGGCATTACAAAAAGGCTTGTTTACCAAGGTTTTTGAAACTACAGAAGAACTCGACGAAGCCGTAGCGGAAATGGCAGAAAATTTATGTCAGTATAACCCCGAAGCGGTAAAACACATGAAACAAATGTTCTGGCGTGGAACAGAAGATTGGGACAAACTACTTATTGAACGCGCAAAAATAAGCGGTAAATTGGTATTGAGTACTTTTACAAAAGAGAAGTTGAAGAGGTTCAAATAGAATAGAAAGCCCACCCTAACACTCCCAAAGGAAGGGAATTGAAGTGTGGCATAATTAATAACTAAAAAAGTCCCCTTTGGGGATTTGGGGCTTATGATCTACAAATTCAAAAACCACATACCAGTAATTCACGAATCGAGCTTTGTGCATCCACAAGCTGCTGTCACTGGAAATGTAATTATCGGTAAAGATTGTTATATTGGACCTGGCGCTGCGATACGTGGCGATTGGGGTGAAATTATTTTAGAAGATGGAGTTAACGTACAGGAAAATTGTACAGTTCATATGTTCCCGGGGAAGTCCATTGTGCTTAAAAAAGGAGCGCATGTTGGGCATGGAGCTATTATTCACGGAGCCAATTTAGGTGAAAATTGCTTGATAGGAATGAACGCTGTAATTATGGACGATGCTGAAATTGGAAACGAATGCGTTGTTGGTGCTATGGCTTTTGTTAAAGCTGAAACTAAAATTCCGAATAGGAGTTTGGTAGTGGGAAATCCAGCTAAAATAATTAAGCAAGTTTCAGATGAAATGATAGCTTGGAAAACCGCTGGAACAAAATTATATCAGCATTTGCCAGCCGATTGTCATGAAAGTTTAGAAGAAGTCGAACCGCTTAGGGAAATTCCTAAAAACCGACCAAAGCAAGAAGATTTCTATAAGACGTTAAATAATTTTATGCGAGAAGATGATGAGTGAAAGTTTTGTAGATTGAGTTAAGAGTAAGAAGAAATGAAAAATAAAAACAGCTTTGCGCCCCTGCCTATGCCGGAAGGTAGGTTTCCGTACAAGCATGAAAAAGTAAAGTATGAGTAATTCAGATAAAACCGAAATTTCAAATAAAGTTGATTTCAAACTCCCCAAAATGGGAGAAAGCATTACAGAAGGAACAATTTTAAATTGGATTGTAAATGAAGGAGAAAACTTTAATGAAGGCGATATTTTAGTTGAAGTAGGAACAGATAAAGTAGACAATGAAGTTCCAGCCCCTTTTTCAGGAAAGTTAATTGAAACCAAATATGATGCTCAAGACATTGTAAAAATAGGTGAAGTAATTGCTGTTTTAGAAGAAATTGACGCTTCGGAAAAACAAGCTAAACCTACCGAGTTAAAAAAGGAACAGTCTTCATCTGAACCTAAAACACAAACTAATCCAGCTACTACGAAGTCAAAATCACCCAAAACAAAAAAAGTTTCTCCCCTTAGGGGAGATAAAAGAGGGGATTTTTATTCGCCACTAGTAGAAAAAATCGCAAAAGAACATCACATTAGCTATGAAGAATTAGCTCGAATTCCAGCAAGTGGTGCGAACAACCGACTGCAGAAATCGGATATTTTTAAATACATAGAAGACGGAAGACCAGCTCAATTTGCTCAGCCTGTCGCTGAAACTCCTGCTGGATTTCAAGTACCCGATTTGCAATTTGATAAAGGCCAAGGAGAGCGCATCAAGATGGACCGCATGCGTCAAATGATCGCAGACCACATGGTGTTTTCAAAACATACTTCGCCACATGTAACGGCTTATGTGGAAGCTGATTTAACTAATTTGGTAAATTGGCGTAACCAAAATAAAGCTTCTTTTCAGGAAAAAACAGGCGAGAAACTCACGTTTACGCCCTTGTTTATTCAAGCCGTAACAAAAGCTATTCAGGACTTTCCAAAAATCAATTCGTCTTTAGATGGAGATGAAATTATTGTAAAAGATGAAATTCATATTGGGATGGCAACGGCTTTACCTAGCGGAAATCTTATTGTTCCTGTGGTAAGAAACACTGATCAAAAAGACTTGGAAACTTTAGCTAAAAATGTAAATGCATTGGTAGCAAAAGCAAGAGATAATAAGCTTACTAGCGATGAAACCAAAGGCAGTACGTTTACCATTTCTAATGTTGGGACTTTTGGTAGTTTGATGGGCACACCGATTATCAATCAACCGGAAGCTGCTATTTTGGCAACTGGGATTATAAAAAAACGTGCAGAAGTTATGGAATACGATGATGGTGACAAAATTGAAATAAGACAAATGATGTATTTGTCTTTGTCCTTCGACCATAGAATTGTAGATGGATTTTTAGCAGGTAGTTTTTTAAGACGTATTGCGGATTATTTGGAAGAAAAACAAATTGATTAATTTCACGCAAAGACGCAAAGACGCAAAGTTTAATAGGGCTAAGACCCCTCGCTAAAATGCCTACCACCATAGACAGGGTCGCTAAGACGCAAAATGACTTTTAAAATTGCAAAAAATTATGAATGAGAATGAACTTTCAAAAATTATTGTAAATACTGCTTATCAAATTCATACAGAATTAGGTCCTGGGCTTTTGGAGTCTGTCTACGAAGAAATTATGGATTATGAATTGAGACAATTGAATTTAAAAGTAGAGCGTCAAAAATCAATTCCAGTTATTTGGAATGATTTAAAAATGCAATTGGGTTTTAGAGCAGATTTAATTGTAAATAATAAAGTTTTAATTGAATTAAAGTCGGTTGAAAATATTGCTATGGTTCACCCCAAACAAGTTTTAACCTATTTGAAATTAACCAACCTAAAATTAGGTTTACTTATAAATTTCAATGAGCCTTTAATCAAAAATGGAATTACAAGAATTGTAAATAATTTATAGAACAGCCTTGGCGTCTTAGCGTCTTTGCGAGAAAATATATAAATATGAAGTTAGACAAAAACCTACTAAAAAAAGCATTCAAAAACCTAGTCACTGCAAAAGCCATGGCAGAACTCTACGAAGATAATTTCAAAGTAGTTTCCAAATACGTACACGCGACTTCGCGTGGCCATGAAGTCATTCAAACTGCTGTAGGCATGCAACTTTTACCCCAAGATTACGTCTATCCGTATTACCGAGACGATTCTATTTTGCTCGCCATCGGTATGCAGCCCAAAGATTTAATGTTGCAGCTTTTAGCCAAAAAAGACGATCCATTTTCAGGCGGTAGAACTTATTATTCGCATCCCAGTTTACGCGATGATGATAAACCCAAAATTCCACATCAAAGTTCCGCTACCGGCATGCAAGCCATTCCTGCTACGGGAGCTGCTTTAGGTTTTTCATACAAAGAAAAGCAGGAGTCAGGTTTTGACAATCAAGGTGAAGCACCTGTGGTAGTTTGTTCATTAGGCGATGCATCCGTAACCGAAGGTGAAATTGCTGAAGCTTTTCAAATGGCCGCGCTGAAACAATTGCCTATTATTTATCTGATACAAGATAATGGCTGGGATATTTCGGCTAATGCTGAAGAAACCCGTGCACAAGATGCATTTGAATATGCCAAAGGATTTCACGGTTTAGAAGCCATCAGTATCGATGGAACCGATTTTGAAGAATCTTATACTGAATTCAAAAAAGTTTTAGAAACAGTAAGAAAAGAACGCCGTCCATTTTTAGTACACGCTAAATGTCCATTGCTAAATCACCATACTTCAGGTGTGCGAATGGAATTTTATAGAGATGATTTGGAAGAGTCTCGTCAACGTGATCCGTATCCAAAATTAAAAGCTAAGCTACTAGAAAATGGTTTCAACCAACAAGAAATAGATCAAATTGAAACAGAAGTAAAAGATGAAGTAGCCAAAGATTACCAAGAAGCTTTAGCTGCCGAAGACCCAACACCAGAAGATTTATTTACCCACGATTTTGCGCCAACGCCAATCACCGAAGAAATAGGAGAACGCTCACCAAAAGGAGCAGAAAAAGTAGTGATGGTCGATTCAGCTTTGTTCGCTATCGAAGAATTGATGAAAAAACACAAAGAATGTCTATTATACGGTCAAGATGTGGGTGGCAGATTAGGAGGTGTGTTTCGCGAAGCGGCTACTTTGGCACAAAAATTTGGCGATCATCGGGTTTTTAACACTCCCATTCAGGAAGCTTTTATTGTGGGTTCTACTGTAGGAATGTCGGCGGTTGGTTTAAAGCCAATTGTTGAGGTACAATTTGCCGATTACATTTGGCCAGGACTCAATCAATTGTTTACCGAAGTAAGCCGAAGTTGCTATTTATCTAACGGAAAATGGCCTGTTTCTATGATTTTACGGGTGCCAATTGGCGCCTACGGAAGTGGTGGACCCTATCATTCATCTTCTGTAGAAAGTGTAGTGACCAACATTCGCGGACTCAAAATCGCTTACCCAAGTAATGGAGCCGATTTAAAAGGTTTGCTAAAAGCAGCGTATCACGACCCTAATCCAGTAGTTATTTTCGAACATAAAGGTTTATATTGGAGCAAAGTGCCGGGAACCAAAGGTGCAACGAGTATTGAACCCGCAGAAGATTACATTTTGCCATTTGGCAAAGCTTGGGTTTTACAAGAAATTTGGCCGCAAGATGAGCACGAAACACTTAGTATAATTACTTACGGAATGGGTGTGCATTGGGCGATGAATGCTTCGCAGGAACTCGGATTACAAGATAAAATTGAAATTGTAGATTTACGTACACTACATCCTTTAGATGAAGAAACCATCATGAAATCGGTGAAGAAATGCAAGAAGTGTTTGGTAGTTACCGAAGAACCTTCCGATAATTCCTTTGCTCGTGCTTTAAGTGGAAAAATTCAAGAACAATGTTTTCAGCATTTAGATGCGCCGGTAATGACTATCGGTTCCGAAAATATGCCTGCCATTCCGTTGAATTCAGTTTTAGAAGAAACCATGATTCCGAGTACCGAAAAAGTAAAAGTGAAAATTCAGGAATTGTTAGCGTATTAGTTGAACTTAACCTTGATTTAAAAAAATCAGGGTCGAGCTTGCCTTTTATAGCAATGGGATAATATGATTTCCGATTTAATTTCTTGTTTTATTAAATCTCTTTTAATGTTTCTAATTGTATTTTTTAGCATAAATATTCAATTTAGTGTTTCGAAATATCAAACAAACAATTTTAAATATCAGCAACTAACGAATACATCAGGAAACAATGAATTATTTGTGTAATTACACAACAAGTAATAAGTTTGAATTTAATTGTTATTTATGAAAAACATTCATTTCGATAACCTTTACTCCAAATGGTATTATATACCTGTATTGAGTGTTTCAGTTTTACTTATTGCTTCATTTATTCTGTTTAGGGAAAGTGAATATGCCCATCTATTTTATATTTTTTCAACTGTATTATCGGTAAGTTTGATTACACGAAATTTTTGGTATAAAGCTTATGTGCAATACAATTCTAATCGAATCAGTATTCGTATTAATACATCATCGCAAATCAACTTAAAATTTGATGGCATTACTAAAATAGAACATCAAGTAGATCAATTGCTTATTACAGAAAATGCTAAAGTTCATCTAATAAATATTCAACATATCAATCCTGAAGATGTACAAAAGCTAGTCAATTTATTGGTTGAACGAACAAGCGCTTTCTATGAAGACATTAGAGAGTTGACCTATTATAAATAAAATTGAATTTACTCTTCAACAATAATGTTTTCATCATCCACACCAATGTCCTTTAAATTCTTTACAACACTTTCAATCATTGGTTCTGGACCACAGATGTAAAATTTTTGTTGCAAATTAAGAATGTGATTTTTTAGAAAATCTTTGTCTATGTGACCATGAGCATATTCATCTGTATCTTCTTCCGAAAGAATATTAATAAAACCTTTACCGAGCATTTCATTGAGCTCATCTTCCATAATTATATCAGCTTTTGTTTTATTGGCAAAAATGAGTTTGTTGTCTTCATTTTTTCCATTTTGGTTTCGATCTTTTAAAATGGCAATGAGTGGAGTTAAACCAGCGCCACCCGCAATAAAAGTTCCTTCACCCCTAAAGTAAATATTACCAAAAACTTCATTCTGGAGAAACTCATCTCCTACTTTTAAATCAAGTAATTTTTCAGTAACTCCATTATGGTCTGGGTAGGTTTTAATTACAAATTCTAGGTTAGAATTAGCTGGAAGACTTGTAAAAGTAAAAGGTCTACCTTCTTCCTTCCAACCTTCTTTGTTGATAAAAAGCTCAGTTGCTTGACCGGGTTTAAAATCTAGACCTGATGGCTTATTGGTTCTAATTCGTAAAACGTTATGCGTAATTTTCTCAATGTCTTTAATTTGTAAGGTGTTCATTTTTTATTTTAAAGTTAAATAAGATAAGTGTTTTATCAATTGAGATTAAGAAATTTACACCGATTATTTAACAAACGAAATCTATTCCGATAAACTTTCTTAATATGAGTTTTAATAATTACCTTCTCAAAAATTATTTTAGAATATGGATACTTCTTTTATTGAAACACTCAAAAACTTTTTAAAGGAAAGTCTTTTTCAAATAGGTCCTAAGCTTATTTACTCAATTGTTGCTTTTGTTGTAGGCATTTTTGTAATTAAGTTAGTCATGCGGGTTTTAAAAGCTACTTTAAAAAAATCTAAAGTAGAATTATCGCTCAAGACTTTTGTAGAAAGTTTATCTGTTTTTCTGTTGTACGGGTTGCTTTTTACACTTATAGGATCTATTTTAGGAGTGAAGGCAACATCTTTTTTAGCCATTTTTGGTGCGGCAGGTATTGCGGTAGGTTTGGCATTACAAGGCAGCTTGGCTAATTTTGCTGGCGGTGTGCTTATTTTGGTTTTTAAACCTTTTCAAGTAGGCGATTTAATTCACGTAAATAATAATCTTGGTTTTGTAATTAAAATAGACATTTTGTACACCAGAATTGAAACGTTTGATGGAAGAGTCATCACCATGCCGAATGGAAATGTTGCCAACAGCGATGTAGACAACCGAACCATGAATAATTTGAGAAGAGTAGATTTAACGTTTAAATTTGCTTTAGCTACCAAAATGGAGACCATCCGTCCAATTATTTTAGAAGCGATGAAAAATCATTCTATTGTTGAAAAAACACCAGAACCTGATGTTTGGCTTGACCAAATAGGTGAATCTGAATTGCAAGTTACCGCCCGAAGTTGGGTTAAATCAACTGAGTATTGGCCAACCTACTGGGAACAATTAGAAGCCGTTAAAAAAGCATTAGACGAAAACGGAATAGAAATTCATATCCCTCGAAGAGTAGTGTTCCAAGGTGGAGATTATAAATCTACTGATTTATCTAAAAAGGAATGAACCTAACCAAGAGATACTAAATAAAAATTTTTCTATTTTATTTGAATTATTTCCGCACCATTACCCACTTCATCATGAATTACCTGTTGGTTTTCGCAATACATTTTAAGCGATTCATCAATAAGATTGTGTACATCTTGTTGATGCTTTTTAGGATACAGCAAATGAACGTTAGCACCTGCGTCTAAGGTAAAGCACACGGGGATTTTGGTAGTTTTTCTAAATTCCCAAATGGCATTGAGTACAGCAAGGGTGTTGGGCGTCATCAACATAAAATAAGGTAGGCTGCTCATCATCATGGCATGCAAGGTCAAGGCTTCAGATTCTACTAAAGTCATAAAAGCTTCTATATTTCCTGACTTTAAAATCTCAAGTAACTCACTGCAATTTTCTTGCGCTTGTTCAAAACGTTTTTCGGCAAAAGGGTGACCATTCATTAAACTGTGTCCTAAGCTGCTGCTCACTTTTTTCTGACCTTTGTCTACCAACAAAATGCTGTCTTGGTAGTCTTGAAAAATAGGATGAATGTCTTTGTTAAGCGCAACGGCATACAAATCTGAACTTTGGTTTAACTGCTCGTGTTTACCCCAAAGCATGAGTTTGCCTTCAATGCTTCGGCTTGCGCTGCCCGAACCTAATCGAGCTAAAAACGAAGCTTTTTTCAGCATAAATTCATCAGAAATAGCGGGATCTATTTTTTTCTCTAACTGCATTA
The DNA here is from genome assembly GCF_014640195.1 of Psychroflexus planctonicus. GTDB lineage: Bacteria > Bacteroidota > Bacteroidia > Flavobacteriales > Flavobacteriaceae > Psychroflexus > Psychroflexus planctonicus. The sequence continues at coordinate 42,394 of NZ_BMGM01000007.1, read as the reverse complement.
TGCACATCGCTAAAGCACTCATGCCACTAGCTGAAGATGCAATTCCACTAGAATGTGGAAAGGTGTTTTTAGTTTGTATGGCAAAATGATAATGCTTTACATACGGACAGTAGGTTTCAATTAATTTTAGAAATTTTTCAATCTTAGGATGAAAACTCGGCGTGCTCACACCATCTAATTCTACTTCAATTGTTGTTTTTTCTTCGGTTTTGGTTTTGGCTTCCAATTTTAGTAAAGTAGAAGTATAGCAATTGGAAAGCGTAAAACTAATCGATGTATTTTTAGGAATTTGAATATCTGCTTTTCCCCAGTATTTCACCAAAGCAATATTACTTGGCGAAGTAGATTGGAAGGCTATTTTTTGGGGCAGTTGACTTGTTCTTGGAAACTTAAATTGTTCGAAATCCATCTGGTTTTTGCTTCAAATATTATAAACACGAATTTACTACTTAAAAGCATTTTTCTAAACTATTTACAACTTCATTTTTGTTTTTTAAAACCAAGGTTTTTTCTTTTTACAAATGCACGAATAATTCTAATCGAAAATCAAGATTTGAATTTGAAGTAGAATTGATTCAAAAATTGACTTTGTGCATGTAAAATAAATTTCTATTTTAAGCCTTTCTAAGAAAGCAGCACATGAAGAAAAAATTACTCACCCGCATTGGTATTGGCGTTTTAATTTGTTTGGTAGTTGGTTTTTTGGGAGCTATTGCTACTCAAAGTAGCGTAAACGATTGGTATACTACGCTGAATAAACCCAGTTTTAATCCACCCAATTGGCTATTTGGACCGGTTTGGACAGCATTATATATTTTAATGGGAATTGCCTTTGGTCTTGTCTGGGCAAAAGGAACCTATCATTCTTGGGTAAAAACAGCCATGTATCATTTTGGTTTTCAATTGATTTTAAACTTGACTTGGTCGGTTGTTTTCTTTGGCTTACATGCTCCATTTTACGCCCTGTTGGTAATTGCAGCTCTACTAATTTTTATTGTACTTACTATAAAGTGGTTTAAAATTGTAAAACCCATTGCGGCTTATTTGCTCATCCCGTATTTACTTTGGGTATTATTTGCCAGTGTGCTTAATTTTGAAATCTGGCGATTGAACTAAATGATTTCCTATTTTTAGAGCGTTTATATGATTTCTTAAAAGTATTAAAAATCTGAGTTAGATATAAAATGCAGTGATCATATAAATATGAAAAAAGCAACCACCCTAACCATCTTTTAAGTGATGAAACTCTTGCAACTTTCCCCTTGATGGGATTAAATGGGTGTTTTTTTATACACCTATTACCTTACGGCATTTCCCTCAAGGGAAAATTAAGGTGGGGAATTTTTAGAATTATACTCATTGCTTCTGCATTTCTTTTAAGGGAAAATTATGAACAGAAAGAGACAAAACTTCTTCCCTGGCTTGTGCTGAGCAAAGTCGAAGCAAGGGAAGATTAGAGAAGGGTGTAAATAGATTTTAAATTTAATAAAAACACCCATTGCCTTATGGCATTTCCCTCAAGGGAAAATTAAAATGGGGAATTTTCACTTTTTTTAGTTACAATACTTTTAGCAATTACATAACCGCCTGTCCAAGCATTTTGAAAATTGAAACCGCCTGTAACGGCATCGATGTTGAGTACTTCGCCAGCAAAATACAAATTGGGGTGAAGCTTGCTGCTGAATTCCTTAAAGTTAATTTGTTTTAAATCTACTCCACCAGCGGTAACAAATTCTTCTTTAAAGGTGCTTTTTCCGTTTACTGAAAAGATGCATTTGGTGAGCAAATTCTGCAATGTGCGCATTTCTTTTTTAGAAAGGTCTGCCCATTTACTTTCGGCTGAAATTCCACTTTGATTTACAAAACTATGCCAAAGTCGTTTTGGAAATCCAAACAACGGATTGGCGGCTAATTGTTGTTTAGGATGCGTATTTTTCTGTTGAAGCATTTGCGCGGTAACTTCATCTTCCGATAAATTAGGCAACCAATTTACTTTCAATTGAAATTGATAATTGAGTTGATGAAAGCTTCGCGCTCCCCAAGCTGAAAGTTTTAAAATGCAAGGTCCGCTTAAACCCCAATGCGTAATTAACATGGGACCTGAAGATTGTAAATTTTGCAATTGTTTTTTTGAAATGTTTTTTTGCTCATCTACTATTTCTACTGCGGTTTCCCAACTTATTCCTGCTAGGTTTTGAATTAAGGCACCTTTGATGTTGAAGGTAAATAAGGAAGGAACAGGATTTATAATGCTGTAGTTTTTTTGGGCTAAAAGTTTCCATATTTTTGTACTGCTTCCCGAAGCAAAAACAAGGTGTTTAGCTAAAAAAGCTTCATTTTTAGTTTTTACTTTCCAAAGCTTTTCTTCGGTTAAGTGAAAATCTTCAACCCCACATTGGGTTTTTATTTCGATGTTGAATTTATGGCAAGCATTTAAAAATAAATCGATAATAGTTTGAGACGAATCGCTTTCTGGGAAAATTCTACCGTCTTCTTCAATTTTTAAAGGCACGTTTTCTTCGGCTAACCATGCCATCATATCGCCAGTAGCAAATTGATGAAAAGGTCCGCGCAATTCTTTGTGTCCGCGTGGATAATTCTTAGCAAGTTCGGTAGGGTCAAATTCTGCATGGGTTACGTTGCATCTTCCGCCACCAGAAACTTTTACCTTGCTCAGCAAGTTTTTTGATTTTTCGAGAATGCAAATGTTTAAGTTAGGATTTTGCTGTGCACAATTAATGGCGGTAAAAAAACCCGCAGCGCCACCGCCGATGATGAGAACGTCTTTCAAATAATTAATTTTTTAAATGCTGATTTTAGTAGCATTATTCATATTCATACAGGATTTGATCACCAGAATTGGTCAAGTTTAAATTGACTTGATTTGATTCTGGTACTTGCAATTCAGTAAGGTCAAAGCTAAAGGTTTTTGAAATAACGGCATCACAGAGTTCCATGTTTTGTAAAGACAATCGGATGTTTCTTTGCACTGGAAAAGATTCTAAAAGTTGGTCGGAGTCGATAAGTTGAACTTCCCAAGTATTGCCATCGCAACCACTTGAACTCAATTCTAACACCAAACAGTTTTCATTTATTTCAAAATTAGTGATACTGAGTGGGTCATCAGGCGCATTAGCAAATAAGTCAGCACTAATCAAGGTGTTGAAATCGCAGTTTCCTGCATAATTTGTGTTGTTGTCATCATCACTATCACATGAAATTAATGCAAACAGACATAGCCATATCATAAAGAAGACTCTGTTTTTTACTCTTTTTTTGTCTAAAAGAGTTGATATATTGTTTATCATAATTTTCATATTTATAAAGTAATCTATAATGCATCAATTATATTTGGAAGTAGCATTATTCATGTCCATCAAGATCTTTTGCTAAGTTTTCGGTTTCTTGTATAACTTGTTTGTACAAACCTTTTTGTTTTTCAGCCAAGTCAATTTCTTGTTGAAGAATATTTATTTTTACATCTCTACCTGATTTTTCTGATGCATAAGTTACTAATCCTTGCACTAAACCTGCTAAATTGAGTAAGGGAACATAAAAAAAGAACATTAAAAAAACGGAAACCAGATTGCCAAGTATGGTTTTCCACAATTGTTTTTTGCCTGTTTTGGCATAGGTGCCCATTAAAATAAAATGTAAACCTATGTAATTGCCAAATTCTATAGGTTGAATCTTTCGTTGTTGCTCGAGGTAGTGTTGTTTTTCAATTTCGGCTCCTTTAATAGCTAAGTTTAAAGTTTCATGAAATAAGCCCGAAGTGAGTCGTACTACTTTTTCAAGTTTTTCTAAATGTTTCTCATTTTCTGCTTCATCTAACTCTAATAAATCAGCTATGATTTCAGCTTTATGATGAAATTCTTGTTCCATTGTAAAGATGAGTTTGGCTTCTTCGCTATCTATAAAACCATCTTTTTTTGCTTTAAAAATTTCATTATTAATCACTTCATAAACTCCCATTAATTTTCGAACCATGGTAGGAGCTGTGAAGGTGGTTGCAAAACCAATGGCTTTATCGAATGCTGCTGAAGTGAGTTCTTCAGTTTGTGTTTGTGTTTGTGTTGGTTGAGTTGGAATTTGGCTAGTCTGTTGAATGCTCACCCTATTTCGACGGCCAACTCTTCGATACGGAGTAGAATGACTGTCTCTAAAAAGTTGGTTACTGATAACCTTCCCTAAATCTCTTCCAACTTGACGGATTATTGCTTTTGCAAATGCCATAAATTGTTTTTTTGCAAGATAATTATAAAACAATTCAGCTTAAAGAATAGATAGGTGTTTTACAATTCTACTTAAGTTGAATTTTTTAATTGGTCATCTTTCTTTAAAATTTTCAAAAGTGATATGCTTACGAATATTAAAATAATAGCAAAAAGGAAGCCTGTTGAAATGGAAGCAGATTGCAGAGCCGTTAAGCCACCGCCTACTAATAATACAATGGCAATGCCGCCTTTGTTTTTTTAAAAACAAATAAAAACATTTATAGAAAAATAAAAAAAGGCTTCAAGGTTTCTATTAACGAAACTTTAAAGCCAAATGAATCATATGTTGAATATGACTATGCTGGAATTTCAGCACTCATCGTTTCTAGGTTTCTATCTACCTTTTTCAATAAACCTTGCAAAACTTTACCTGGGCCAACTTCAATGTATTGGGTCATGCCATCGGCTATCATTTGCTGCATGCTTTGCGTCCATTTTACCGGTGCTGTTAATTGAGCAATTAGATTTTCTTGAATTGCCGCTGCATCATTGACTGCCGTTGTGCTCACATTCTGATAAATCGGACAAATTGGATTTTTAAAATCTGTTGCAGCAATTGCTTTTGCCAATTCTTCTCTTGCCGGTTCCATTAAAGGCGAATGAAATGCACCACCAACAGGTAAAATTAAAGCTCGTTTTGCCCCTTGTTCTTTTAGTAATTCGCAGGCTTCTTCTACTGCTTTTACTTCTCCAGAAATAACCAATTGTCCCGGGCAGTTGTAATTTGCAGGAACAACAATTCCTGAAACTTGTGCGCAAATTTGTTCAACCACTTGATCTTCTAAGCCAAGAACAGCAGCCATGGTCGAAGGTTGTTTTTCACAAGCTTTCTGCATAGCTAAAGCGCGTTTGTAAACTAGTTTTAGGGCATCTTCAAAAGCCAATGTTTGGTTAGCCACTAAAGCGGAAAATTCACCTAACGAATGACCAGCTACCATATCGGGTTGAAAACTTTCGCCCAATACTTTGCTTAATATTACCGAATGTAAAAAAATAGCTGGCTGGGTAACTTTAGTTTGTTTTAAATCTTCAGCGCTACCTTCAAACATGATATCAGTAATGTTGAAGCCTAAAATTTTATTGGCATTTTCGAATAATTCTTGGGCTTGGTGGGATTTTTCGTATAAATCTAAACCCATTCCTGAATATTGGGCGCCTTGCCCAGGAAATACGTATGCTTTCATATTTTGTTCAATTTTTACAAAAGCAAAGTTAACGAGTTTATTCATTTAGCCTTGCTCATCGGGTGTATTTTTGAAAAATCAATAATTATTTTTCTTCGAACAGTTAATTCTACTCTAAAAGACAATATCGCAAGTAAGATTAAAATACAAATCCATAAGCATCAAAAAACTAGTTGATTTACTTATATTTGCACTTATTTTACAAATGATTCAATTACACGACTTACAATTTCAGCCTTATCTTTCTTCAGAAGAGATTCAAGAAACTGTTCAAACTTTAGCATCGAGTTTGGTGGCTGATTATCAGGATAAAAATCCAATTTTTGTTGGCGTTTTGAATGGTGCTTTCATGTTTTTATCCGATTTGCTTCAAAATTTTAATGCAAGTTGCGAAGTAGAGTTTGTCAAGATGAAATCCTACGAAGGAACATCCTCTACCGGCGAAGTAAAAATTGATTTAGATTTTTCTGACTTAACTAATCGGCATGTAATTGTAGTAGAAGACATTGTAGATACTGGAAATACTTTGGTTAAGATAAATGAATTGCTTCAAACTAAAAATTTAAAATCTTTAGCTTTCTGCAGTTTGTTTTTGAAACCCGAAGTGTACGATAAAGACCTTGAAATCAATTACGTTGGCATGGCTATACCCAACAAATTTATTGTGGGCTATGGCTTAGACTATAACGGATTGGGTAGAAATTTACCAGAAATATATCAATTAAAAGAAGCACAAAATGACTAATATTGTTTTATTTGGCCCGCCTGGGGCAGGGAAAGGAACACAAGCAGACATTATTAAAGACAAGTATAACTTAATACACATTTCTACAGGCGATGTGTTTCGTTACAATATTAAAAACGAAACTGAACTTGGAAAAAAAGCAAAATCTTATATAGATCAAGGTGCTTTAGTACCTGACGAAGTAACCATAGATATGTTGGCTAAAGAAGTAGATAAAAATTTAGCAAAATCAAATGGATTTATCTTTGATGGTTTTCCCAGAACTGAAGCACAAGCAAAAGCCTTAGATGCATTATTAGAAGAAAAAAACACCCAAGTAAACGCCATGATTGCTTTAGAAGTTGACGATGAAGTCTTGGTGCAACGACTTTTAGAACGCGGAAAAACATCAGGCAGGAAAGACGATGCAGATGAAGATGTAATTCGCAACAGAATAAAAGTATATTATAACGAAACAGCTATCTTAAAAGACTATTACCAAGCCCAAGATAAATTCTTCGGAATTGATGGCGTTGGAAGTATTGAAGATATTACTTCTCGAATTAGTGAAGTAATGAACAAACTATAAGTACACTACATAAATCAAAATTGCATTGTGTTGAAAACCAGTTTTGTCTCTAACCTTAAAGAGCATCTGATTTTCTTTGATTTTTCCTTTTATGAAAGGGACAAAAATCGACAATCAACAAAGAAGTGTTTTTGAGTGTACTTCAAATAAATTATTAAAAACAATGACCGAAGGCAATTTTGTAGATTACATAAAAATCCACCTAAAATCGGGTGATGGCGGGAAAGGCTCAACCCATTTAAGAAGAGAAAAATATATTCCTAAAGGCGGTCCCGATGGAGGCGATGGTGGTCGAGGTGGTCATATTATCATTAAAGGCGACAAAAACCTTTGGACTTTATTTCATCTGAAATTCAAACGGCACATTAAGGCTACGCATGGTGGCGCTGGCGGAAAACAAACCAGTACTGGTGCCGATGGAGAAGATCAATTTATTGAAGTGCCATTAGGAACGGTTATACGAGACACTAAAACCAACGAAATTTTAAAAGAAATTACTCAAGACGGCGAAGAGTTTATCGCTGCTCAAGGTGGAAAAGGCGGAAAAGGCAACGCGCATTTTAAGTCTTCAACTAACCAAACTCCACGTTATGCTCAACCCGGTATAGAAGGGCAAGAAATTGATGTTACTTTAGAACTGAAAATTTTAGCAGATGTAGGTTTAGTTGGTTTTCCTAATGCTGGAAAATCTACCTTGCTCTCCGTTGTTACTGCAGCAAAACCCAAAATTGCAGACTACGAATTTACTACCTTAAAACCCAATTTAGGAATTGTGCAATACAGAGATTTAAAAACCTTTGTCATGGCTGATATACCTGGAATTATAGAAGGAGCCGCAGAAGGTCGTGGACTTGGACATCGTTTTTTACGACATATTGAACGAAATTCTACCTTGTTGTTTTTAATTCCTGCCGATGCTAAAGACTTGCGTAAAGAATACGATATTTTGTTAGATGAATTACGCAGATATAATCCAGAATTACTAGATAAAGACCGCTTGATTGCTATTTCTAAATCAGATTTACTGGATGATGAATTAAAAGCAGAATTAAACTCAGAATTAAAAGAGACTTTTAAAAATATACAGTTTGTTTTTATTTCTTCCGTTGCACAACAAGGTCTAGATCAACTTAAAGATTTGTTGTGGACAAATCTGAATAAGTAATAGAAATTTCACAATATTTTTTAAAAATATACTCTTCGTATATGAATAATTGTATTTTTAGCTAGATAAATTTAAAAAATTCGTTTTGGTAAGTTGGTCTAGAAAAATAACATATTTAGTTTTAATTTCTTTTTTACTTTCATGCATAACACCAATGACGTATGTAGATTACGATGAAAAAGTTGATTTTACTGAGTATAGTTCATTTAATTTTTACGCGACAGAAACTATTTTAAATCCAGCTGAAGAAGATATTTTAATGCTGTTAATTGAAAATAACCTGAGATCTAAAGGCTTTAATAGTAGTACTTTTTCTAAATTTAGTGTAGATTTTTATGTGGAATTTTTTGAAGTAGGAAACTCTGCTGTTAGCGCAAATGATAATTCTTCATTTAGCAATAATGTCAACTACATGTCTATAACTATCAATTTTTCTGATACACTTACTAATGAGCTTTTCTGGCAAGCTGTTGTTGAAAGAAGAACAACGAGATATATTTCTAAGGAAAAAAAATTTAAATATTTTCGAGAGCTTGTAAATGAAGCCCTAGAGCAATACCCACCAAAAGAAGAAGATAATTCAGAAGTAAATGGAGACTTAGTTAATAATGATATTTATAAATAGTAGCTGCATCTAAATAGAAATTTCACAATTTTGCTTTAAAGCTTCATTTGCAAATTAGAATAATCGTATTTTTAATTTGTTAATTTAAATGTTGAAGAAAGTGAATTCCAATAAAATAGTTTTTTTGTTAGCTGTTGCTTCTTTGTTGTTTGCATGTTCAGCGCCCATTGCATATGTAGACTACGACGAACAAGTAAATTTTGATGAATACACATCTTATAATTTTTTTGCTCCAGAAACTATTTTGAATGTTGCTGAAGAAGATACAATAATGGGTTTTATTGAAAATAACCTTCAGGCTAAAGGCATTGAAAGTAAAGTTATTTCAAAATTTAGTGTAGACTTTTATGTCGATTTTTTTGATGTAGAAAATCCAATTGTAACCAGTGAAGGTTATGCTATGTTTAATAACGATGTTCCTTACATGGCACTAACAATCAGCTTTGCAGATGCATTAACTAGTGAGCTTTTTTGGCAGGCAGTTGTAGAGCGAAGAGTGCCAAGATACATGTCTAAAGAAGAAAGAATTGAATACTATAAAGAGCTAGTAAAAACTGCTTTAGAAAAATACCCTCCCAAACCTGAAGATTCTCCTAATGCAAAAGAAGAAGAATCGCCACAAGAGAAAGCTGATCAAGATGCTAAGACCTCCAATCAATAAGATTTCAATACAATGAAAAAAATAGTTTTCTTTTTTCTTATCATGTTGTTTTCAATCCACTCTTGGAGCCAAGATAATTGTAGCTTAGGAGATGAGCAGTATAACAATGAAAATTATAAAACTGCTATTAGAAGCTTCCAACTTTGTTTAAAAAACAATCCAAAAAACCAAAATGCCCAATATAATTTAGGTAAATCTTATGCAAAACTTGAAAACTGGGAAAAAGCTTCAGATGTATACGAGAGATTAGTTCAAAATTATCCAAATAATGCAGAATATAATTTTTTATATGGAGGAAGTTTAGGGCTTTACGCTAAAAACTTGAATCCGTTGAAAGCGGTTAACTACATCAGCGACATTAAATTTTACCTAAAAAAAGCAATAGAATTAGATGCAAACCATATTGATGCACGTTGGGCATTAGTTCAAATTTATATGGAATTGCCCTTTGTTGTTGGTGGCAGCAAATCTACAGCAGAAAAGTATGCAGAAGAATTGTTGGAGATTAGCCCAATAGATGGACACCTGGCTTTTGGTTTTATTGAAGCTTACGATGAAAATTGGTCAGATGCCGAAAAACATTATAAAAAAGCCGTTGAAGTTGGTCAATCTGAAACTGCATTTCAAAAATTAATAGATGTTCAACTTCAACAAAATAAAATTGAAGAAGTAAAAACTACACTACGTAAGGCTTATAAAATTACTCAAAAAGAACAGTTCAAGAAAAAGCTAGAAGAGCTTCGATCCTAGTGATATTTTTCAAGATGCTTTTACTTTCCTTGAATATCTAAGTATATTTGAACTTTCAAAACAAAATACATGAGAATTCATTTTATTGCCATAGGTGGAAGTGCAATGCACAACTTAGCACTAGCATTACATCACAAAGGCTATGCTATTTCAGGAAGCGATGACGAAATTTTTGAACCATCTAAATCTAGACTAGCAAAACACGGCTTATTACCTGAAAAAATGGGTTGGTTTCCTGAACAGATTTCATCAGAAATAGATGCTATTATTTTAGGAATGCACGCCAAAGCAGATAATCCGGAATTGCTAAAAGCACAAGAAATAGGACTCAAAATTTATTCTTATCCAGAATTTATTTACGAACAATCCAAATACAAAACACGTGTGGTTATTGGTGGTTCGCATGGCAAGACTACCATTACATCTATGATTCTTCATGTCTTGCATTACCACGATCGGGAAGTAGATTTTATGGTTGGTGCGCAATTAGAAGGTTTTGATACCATGGTGCATCTCACCAAAGAAAACGATTTTATTTTATTAGAAGGCGATGAGTATTTATCATCTCCCATAGACCGCAGACCAAAATTCCATTGGTATCAACCCAATATCGCATTGATTAGTGGAATTGCGTGGGATCACATCAATGTCTTTCCTACAATTCAAAATTACGTAGAGCAATTTAAAATCTTTGTCGAATCCATGACCAACGGAAGTACTTTAGTGTACAACGAAGAAGACCAAGATGTAAATAAAATAGCTATCGAAGCTACCAAGCCCACGAGAAAACATGCTTATAAAACTCCAGAATTCACTATAGAAGATGGCGTAACTTATTTAGAAACGCCAGAAGGACCCATGCCGCTAGAAGTTTTTGGAAAACACAATTTACAAAATTTAGCCGGCGCCAAATGGATTTGCCAACACATGGGAATAGACGAAGAAGATTTCTATGAAGCTATTGCATCCTTTAAAGGAGCTTCCAAACGTTTAGAACAAATTGCATCTACAAGTAAAGCTGTGGTGTACAAAGATTATGCGCATAGCCCATCAAAAGTACAAGCTACCACAAATGCAGTAAAAGCACAATACGTCAATCGCAATGTAATTGCTTGTTTAGAGCTGCACACCTACAGTAGTTTAAGCGCTGAGTTTTTAAAAGAATATAAAAATGCTTTAAATAAAGCAGATGAAGCGGTGGTCTTCTATTCACCCCAAGCCATTCAAATTAAAAAACTGCAAAAAATAAACGAACAACAAATTTTCGATGCCTTTGGTAGAAATGATTTAAAAGTATTTACCAACCCTGAAGAATTTCAGAGTTTCCTAAAAGCAAAACATTTTCAAAATGACGTTCTATTATTAATGAGCAGCGGCAATTATGGCGGAATGGATTTTAATGAAGTAAAAAAATGGGTTCAATAAAATAAAGAGTTTCAACCGGAAACCTAAATAACCTATCAATCTAAAATGCCTTCAAGAACTGTCATGCCGCACTTAGATGCGGCATCTGTTAGTCGTAAGTTTTAATGCTGCTAAAGTATTTGTATTCTGTTTAAACGCTATGCGAATTTTGCAACTTCGCATCCCTAAACTTCCCTGTGTCAACTTCCTAAGTTCATGCTGACGCTGTAAGTATCTCTAGCTAAACAAGCTTTGTAATCCCGTAGTAAAGCAATTCAATAAAATCGCTCATGCTATAAACGCCAAAATCCGATAAACGGCATCTTATTCTAAGAGACGGATTATGTATAATTTACTTCATAAAATCATTTTTGGTATATCAGAATAATATCGTAATTTTGCGCTTCATTAAATTAAACGTAGAATTATGAATCATTATGAAACTGTTTTCATCTTGAATCCCGTTTTATCTGAAGACCAGATAAAGGAAACAGTGAAGAAATTCGAAGATTTTCTTACCTCCAAAGGTGCCAAGATGCAAAACAAAGAAGATTGGGGCTTAAAAAAATTAGCTTACCCAATCCAGCACAAGAAAAGTGGTTTTTACCACTTATTTGAGTACCAAGTAGACGGAGAAGCAATTGATCCGCTAGAAGTTATGTTCCGCAGAGACGAGCGCATAATGCGTTATTTAACGGTTAAGTTAGATAAGTATGCAGCAGAATGGGCTGTAGAACGAGTTAAACGAATCAAACAAGGAAGCAAGTAGTTATGGCAACAATTGAAGAGCAATCAAAAGAAAAAAACGACGGGCAAATTCGTTATTTAACGCCCCTAGATATTGAGACGAAATCTAAAAAACGCTTTTGCCGTTTTAAACGCGCAGGAATTAAATATGTTGATTACAAAAACCCAGATTTTTTAATGGAATTTGTAAATGAGCAAGGTAAAATCCTTCCTAGAAGACTTACTGGAACTTCATTAAAATACCAACGTAAAGTTTCTGTTGCTATAAAAAGAGCACGTCACTTAGCATTAATGCCATACGTAGGCGATTTATTAAAATAAAAGGCAAATAATTATGGAAGTTATATTAAGAAAAGACGTAGATAAATTAGGATTTGCCGACGATGTTGTAGAAGTTAAAAACGGTTACGGTCGTAACTATCTAATTCCGCAAAAATTGGCAGTATTAGCAACTCCTTCAGCTCGTAAAGTATTAGCAGAAAATTTAAAACAACGTGCTTACAAAGAGCAAAAAGTGGTAGATGAAGCTAAAAAAGAAGCAGCAAAACTAGAAGAAGTTCAAGAACTTAAAATCACAGCCAAAGCTGGAGGTGATGATAAATTGTTTGGTAGCATTACAGCTGGAGACTTAAGTGAAGCACTAGCTAAACACGATGTAACTATCGATAAAAAATACATCAGTATTTTGGGTGGTAACATCAAGCGTTTAGGTCAGTATGAAGCTAAACTTCGTTTCCACAGAGAAGTGATAAAAGATTTCACTTTCGACGTAGTAGCTGAAGCTTAAGCAATACAGATATATAGCTAAGCCTACTCATTTTGGGTAGGCTTTTTTATTACAAAAAATTATCTTATGAAATACGAGCGTTTAACCCGAGAGCAATTGGAAGAATTGCATGAAGAATTCGCTAAATTTTTAGCCACACAACAAATTACAAAAGATGAGTGGACAAAAATTAAACAAGAAAAACCCAAAGTAGCTGAAGAAGAATTAGATTTATTCAGCGACTTAGTTTGGGAAGGAGTATTAAATAAAGTAGAATTCATCGAACATTTTTCTCCACAACAAATATTTCTGTTTTACTTTGATGACCAATTCATTCACTTAATTGGTATAAAAGTAAATAACCCAGCAGTAGATTTACAAACTACAGAAGGATACGATTGGTTGAAGCAAAATTTAATGAACGATGATGTAGATTTATACACTTCAGAAAAACCCATTACTGAAGACCGAAACAAAGATATTTTTGCCTTGATTAAGCAAGGAGCAAGAATTACCAAAGGCGAATTGTATCTTTATTTTGAAAGATTGGTTCACGCTTAAATTTCCTAACTTAGTTATATTTGTAACACTTAAAACTCGCGATTAAAATGGCTCAAAAACCAGGATTACCAAAAGGAACACGTGATTTTTCACCTGAAGAAGTAGCAAAACGAAACTACATTATTCAGCAGATTAGTCATCACTTTTCTAATTTTGGATTTCAGCCTATCGAAACCCCTAGTTTTGAAAACAATTCTACTTTATTAGGAAAATATGGAGATGAAGGCGACCGATTGATTTTTAAAATTCTCAATTCTGGTGACTTTTTAGCTAAAGTGAAAGATGAGGCTTATCAGGCAAAAGATTCCAATTCACTTGCACAACAAATTACAGAAAAGTCACTACGTTACGATCTAACCGTTCCGTTTGCACGCTATGTAGTGCAACACCAAAATGAAATTGATTTTCCTTTTAAACGCTATCAAATTCAACCGGTTTGGCGAGCAGATCGGCCACAAAAAGGAAGGTTTAGAGAATTTTACCAATGCGATGCCGATGTGATTGGAAGCAAAAGCCTTTGGCAAGAAGTAGAATTTATTCAATTATACGATGCGGTTTTTTCTAGTTTAGGACTCAATGGAGTAAGTATCAACATCAACAACAGAAAAGTGCTTTCGGGCTTAGCTGAAGTTATTGGCGAAACCGATAAACTTATCGATTTTACGGTAGCCTTAGATAAATTAGACAAAATCGGTAGGGCAGGAGTTGAAAAAGAAATGTTGGAAAAAGGAATCAGCCAAGAAGCCATCCAAAAATTAGCTCCCGTATTTGAATTTTCAGGCGACTTTGATCATCAGTTACAGGATTTATCACAACTGCTTTCTGATTCAGAAGTAGGTTTACAAGGAATTCAAGAATTGCAATTTATTAGTAACTGCATCAAAGAAATGCCGTTGCAAACCGCACAACTTAGCTTAAACATTACCCTAGCACGTGGCTTAAATTATTATACCGGTTGTATTTTTGAAGTTTCTGCACCTGAAGAAGTAAAAATGGGTTCGATTGGTGGCGGTGGAAGATATGATGATCTTACTGGAATTTTTGGTTTAAAAGACATGTCTGGTGTAGGAATTTCTTTTGGTTTAGACCGAATTTACTTGGTGCTAGAAGAACTTGATTTATTCCCCAAAACCATCACAGAAGGTACACAAATCTTATTCATCAACTTTGGTAAAAATGAAGCTTTGTATGCATTAAAAGCAGTGAGCAAACTTAGAAAAAAAGGTTTTTCTGTCGATTTGTATCCCGATGCAGCCAAGATGAAAAAGCAGATGAATTTTGCCAACAAACGCAATATTCCCTACGTAATTTTAGCCGGTGAAGCCGAAATGCAAAAAGAAGTTTTCACTTTAAAAAACATGCAATCAGGTGAACAATTTGAGTTAAACCTAAACCAAATTGCACAACGATTAGCAGATAAGTTTGCTTAAAATAGACCTTCAGAAATTTAAGATTTCATTTTTAGGCAAGCGACATTTCTTATCTTTGTTAAAGAAATCGAGCGCAGTAACATTTTATCTATGTTTCAGCATCGAGCGGAGTCGAGATGTGAGTGTTCATCGTTTTTAGTTTATCTTGGGCAAAGTCGAAGAGCTTTGCTTAGCGAAGTCTGAGACTTCGCTTTTTCAATTGTACCATTTTTTAGGCTACACTTTTAATAAAATAGAATGCGAAGTTTCAAACTTCGCATAGCTTTGGAAAATTTCATTTAATATAAAGTAACATCTTTATCAATGTTTCAGCATCGAGCGGAGTCGAGATGTGAGTGTTCATCGCCTTTAGTTTATCCTGAGCAAAGCCGAAGGGTTCGACTTATACAAGTTAAGGTTTTATATTATATGCAACTAATACTTAATCGCTTCACCTTCTTTTGGAATGTTATTTAGTATAAATTTCCTTATATCTTCATTAGCCGATTTTAGGTCTTCTTTACGTAAGTACATCATGTGTCCGCTTTCGTAGGTTTTAAAATGTAATCTATCTTTCAGTTTACCGCTTTCATCAATATGCCACATGGTGTATTTTGCATTGAAGTAGGTTGTAGCACCATCAAAATAACCTGATTGTATCATTACTTCCATACTTGGGTTTTGCGCCATAGCTTGTCTCAACTGCTTTCCTGTGTTGTTGTTTTTTGTTCTGTCCCAAGGATACACATTGCCAAACATATTGTATGCATTTCGGGTTTCAAATTTTAAATCGTGTTTAAAATAATGGTTCACTGCAGGCGTAAATGAATGCAACCAAGAAGTAAGTTCTGCATTGTAATCTGGACTTCCACCTGCTTCTTTTTCGTCTAAACCTTTGTAACGTGAATCTAACCTGCCTACTGTAAAACCTTCATCACGAAGTAATTCTTTCCAAAAATAATTATAAGGTAATTCTAAATTATGTTGTAAAAATACTTCAGCTGAAACACTGCTATATTCTTCCATTTGCATGGCCATTTTTTGCTTTTCATCAGGATTTAAAAAACCACCTTTTACCATAGCAGGAGTTAGTTTTTCAATAGTGAATTTTTCAACTTCATCTAAATAATCCTGAATAGGCATATTTTGAAATTGTGCATCCAATTGATTATGATACCAAGCGGCAGCAGCAAAATAGGGTAAACGATTAGCCACTTCAACTGGTCCGTTTCTTTCTATGCCTAATTCGGTTGGAGAAACTAGAATTACTCCGTTGATGTACATCCAATGATTGTTTTGTAATCGGTTTGCTAAACCAGAAACGCGAGTTGTTCCATAGCTTTCACCGATGAGGTATTTAGGATTTCTCCACTTGTCTTTTCGACTTACAAAATCGTTGATCCATTTAGCTAGATAAGTAATGTCTTCATTTACACCAAAAAATTCTTTTTTATCAAATTTTCCATCTTCATCTTTTATGGGTCTAGAATAGCCTGTGTTTACAGGATTTATATAAACAATATCCGCAATATCTAAAATGCTATGCGGATTTTCTTTTACTCCATAGGGTTGAACTGGATAACCTTCATCGTCAATATTCAAAACTCTAGGACCAGTGTAGGCTAAATGCATCCAAACTGAAGCTGAGCCAGGTCCACCATTAAATGAAACCACCAAAGGCCGATTGACATCGTTTTTTAAATTGGGTCTGGAATAATAGGTGTATAGCAAAAAAGCAGATGTTTTATCGTCATCGTTATATACTTCTTGCATTCCAACTTCTGCGGTATAATCTATAGATTTCCCGTTGATTTTAACTTCATGTTTTGTAATGCTAGGTTCATCTGGATTAAAATCTATTATTTGTGCATTTCCAATAAGCGAAATTGTCAATAGAATAAGCGTGAAAATATTTTTCATTTTGAGCATTTTTTGAATTGGTTTAAAAATAAGTTTTTTGATTTACATATCTAGCGAAGTATCGATTTTTATGAAATAGTTCTATTGTGATGATAAATCTGAATTGAAATTCAAAGTTCTAACCCTGATTGAAGCCTTATCGCGCTATCGTTTGCAAGGAATGACAGCTTCAAAGTGATTAAAAAAAAATCCGTTACAATTACTGCAACGGATTTTATATTTATAACTGATGTTTATTTTACATCATGCCTGGCATTCCGCCACCCATTGGAGGCATTCCGCCACCGCCACCTTCATTTTCTTCAGGTAGGTCAATTAACGCACATTCTGTAGTTAATATCATTCCGGCAACTGAAGCTGCATTTTCTAATGCTACACGAGTTACTTTCTTCGGATCGATGATACCAGCTTTAAGCATATCTACATAAGTTCCAGATTTGGCATCGTAGCCTTTTTTGCCTTCTCTTACTTTGTTAATTACAACCGAACCTTCGCCACCTGCATTTTCAACAATAGTACGCAATGGAGACTCGATGGCTTTGGCTACCAATTGAATTCCTGTTTCTTCATCTGGAGTTTCCGCTTTTAAGCCTTTTAAAGCTTCAATAGAGCGAACTAAAGCAACTCCACCACCAGCTACAATTCCTTCTTCTACGGCAGCTCTAGTTGCGTGAAGTGCATCGTCTACACGGTCTTTTTTCTCTTTCATTTCTACTTCTGAAGCGGCTCCAACATAAAGTACTGCAACGCCACCAGCTAATTTAGCTAAACGTTCTTGCAGTTTTTCTTTGTCGTAATCGCTTGTAGTAGATTCTACTTGAGATTTAATCTGATTTACTCTATTTTTGATGTTGTCTTTATCGCCAGCACCATTAACAATAGTTGTGTTGTCTTTATCAATGCTAATGTTTTCAGCTTGACCTAGCATATCTATTGTAGCATTTTCTAAAGTGAATCCACGCTCTTCAGAAATTACGGTTCCACCAGTTAGGATAGCGATATCTTCTAACATTGCTTTTCTACGGTCTCCAAAACCTGGAGCTTTAACAGCAGCAATTTTTAAAGAACCACGTAATTTGTTTACTACTAAAGTAGCTAAAGCTTCCCCTTCAATATCTTCAGCGATAATTAAAAGTGGCTTTCCGCTTTGAGCGGCAGGCTCTAAAATAGGAAGCAAATCTTTCATTGCAGTAATTTTCTTGTCTACAATCAAGATTTGTGGATTTTCTAATTCCGCTACCATTTTTTCGCTATCTGTCACGAAATATGGAGATAAATAACCGCGGTCAAATTGCATACCTTCAACAACGTCAACATACGTTTCAGTTCCTTTGGCTTCTTCAACCGTAATTACACCTTCTTTTCCTACTTTTCCGAAGGCTTCAGCAATTAACTCACCAATATGCTCATCGTTGTTAGCAGAAATAGAAGCTACTTGCTTAATTTTATCGGAAGAATCTCCAACAGCTTCAGCTTGATCTGCCAAAAATTTGGTGATTGCTTCAACAGACTTATCAATTCCTTTTTTCAATTCCATTGGATTAGCACCAGCGGCTACGTTTTTCAAGCCTTCTTTTACAATAGCTTGTGCTAAAACTGTTGCCGTTGTAGTTCCATCACCAGCTAAATCGTTGGTTTTTGATGCTACTTCTTTTACCATTTGTGCCCCCATGTTTTCATGTGGGTCTTTCAATTCAATTTCTTTTGCAACGCTAACACCATCTTTAGTTACAGTTGGAGCGCCAAAAGATTTAGAAATAATTACATTTCTTCCTTTAGGTCCTAAAGTTACTTTTACTGCATTAGCCAAAGCATCAACGCCACGTTTAATTCCGTCTCTTGCTTCTAAATTGTATTTAATATCTTTTGCCATTTTTATTTGGTTTTAATGTTCAACAATAATTTCTAGATAATTCCTAAGATGTCGTCTTCACGCATCATTAAATAATCTGTTCCTTCAAGCTTTAATTCAGTTCCTGAATATTTTCCGTAAAGAACCATATCTCCTTCTTTTACGGTCATTTCATAATCTTTTTTTCCATTACCAACTGCCACAACTTTACCTTTTTGTGGTTTTTCTTTAGCGGTTTCGGGAATAATAATTCCAGATGCAGTTTTTGTTTCGGCTGCTTGTGGCTCGATAAGCACACGGTCTGCTAATGGTTTAATATTTACTGCCATTTTATATATGTTTTAAAGTTTGACAACTACATCCTTTTCGAAAAGTGTGCCAATATCAAAATGCTGACATTGATCAAAAAAAAATGCCAGCTTGTCATAAGCTGGCATTTTTACTATATTTTAGATGGAAACTATTCTTCTTCTTGCATTGGTGGAATTGATTGCGATTCTGGTATTTCAGTATTTTGCTCGTATCCATCAATAAGTTTGTTGCCGCCATCAGATTTCATGATGGTAACGTTAGATAATAAAATTAAAACTAAAAGCAAGGTTGCTAAAACCCAAGTACTCTTATCTAAGAAATCTGATGTCTGCTTCACACCACCTACTTGCTGATTTCCGCCGCCGCCAAAAGACGAAGATAATCCACCACCTTTAGGGTTTTGTACCATTATGGTTACAATTAATAAAAAGGCTACAATTAGGATTAAAACTAAAAATATGGAAAATGTACTCATTATATATTGTTTTCTAAAAGTTGTTCTAGTCGTTCAATTTGGGTTGCAAAGAAACTATTTTTTTCGGGATTATTCAAAATTAATATTTTATATGCTTGAATTGCTTTTTCGTAAGCTTTTTGTTCTTCGTAAACTCGCGCTAAGGTTTCCGTCATGAGTTGAGTTGACGGGGATGTTTTAAGTTTTATTTCTTTTTTAGGCGAATAGTTTTTGGTTGGTTTTATTTTTGGATTGTTCTTCAAAAAGGAATCAACTTTATCCATTTTTGGATTTGAAACGGATTTTTCAGCTTCCTTTTCTTCTTTTTGTTTGTTTTCAGACTTTTCAACTTTTCTTTGGACAGGTTTAACTTGTGTAAGTTGAAGCCATTGATGAAAACTGTGTTTTTCATCTTCAGAAAAATTTAATGCCTTACTGTTTTTTGGCTTTGGAACAAACAAATCGGGGTCTGCAATTTCTTTTGCTTCGGTTGCTGTGATGCCTAACCCAAAATCTTCATTATCTTCAAATTGGCCCTGCTGTTCCCTGATTTGATCTGCTATTTCTTGTTGAGCAAATTCCTTTGATGTAATAAAGTCGAATAAAATTGAACGATTTCCAGTTGTAGCAGCCGTTTTTTTCAGTTGCATATTGTATTGAAAACTATCGTTTATGAATAGCTTTTTCAAATAAACACATTGCAAGGCTTGAAAATAAGGATATTCTTTTACCCAGTTTTGTAAAGTATATGCATCCAAATTAGCTAATAATTTTGGCTGCTGCAATACTTGATTAATTTGTTTGCTTTTTTCCATTACCAATTGGTTAACGAAGCATTGAATATATCCTGTGTAATTCTCGTAAATATTTCTTCTATGGCTTGATCCTTTACAGGGCCAATCAGTTGCTCATTTGCACCATAATCAAAATAAAAAGAAAATTTTTGTTCAAAATCTTTTTCTGGCTCTAAGGTGTTGTAGTACCTTACGTTTACAGCAATGGTTAAACGGTTTTCAGCAGCTCTACTATCGCTAGTAGCGGTCATGGGTGCTACGTAATATTGCACAATTTCACCTTCGTAAATTAAATCTGCACCTGAACTAGCTAGCGATAATTTGGTTTGATTCTGAATTAAATCTTGCAATTGTAAGGTGAAGTCACGATCAATTCCAGGTTCTATTAAGGGTGCTTCATTTTGAAAGAAATTGACTTGATAGGTTTCGGCATTGCCTACATCTGCACCTGTAAATCCATAATATTTACATGATGTGAAGCTCAAAATAGTTAAAAGTAAACTGCAAAAATAAAGGCTTCTATAAGTCATATTGTTTGATTTTTCGGTACAGAGTTCGCTCGCTAATGCCTAATTCTTCTGCAGCGGGTTTTCTTTTTCCGTGGTAGCGTTCTAGGGATTTTTTTATCAATTCCACTTCCTTTTCTTGTAAAGATAAGGTTTCTTCTTCTTCCACATCTTCAGCAAAATCGTAAGATGAAGCTCTTTCAATGGAGATTTCATCTTCATCTTCTTCAATAGAACTTTTTTCAGGAATTTGTAAAACTTCTAGACGTTCATCAAAATCGTCTTCGGTATCTTGACTTTCCTTAGTCTTGCCGTATATTTTTTTGATCAGGTTTTCCTGCTCGTCTTTTACTTTTTCGGTATTTCCATTGCTGAGCAATTCCAACGTCAATTTTTTCAAATCGTTCAAATCGCTCTTCATATCAAAAAGCACTTTGTATAAAATTTCACGTTCGTTGCTAAAATCGTTCTTGGCTTTTTCAGCTTTAATTACCGATGGTAAATTACTGGTTTTAGGAATGTATTCTCGCAATCGATCGGCATCTAATTCGCGTTCTTTTTCTAAAACGGAAATCTGTTCTGCTACGTTTTTCAATTGCCTGATGTTTCCTGGCCAGTGGCAATTTTCCAACATTTGTTGAGCGGAAGAAGTTAATCTTACCGTTGGCATTTTGTACTTGGTAGCAAAATCAGAAGCAAATTTCCTAAACAATAAATGAATGTCGTCTTTTCGGTCGCGAAGCGGTGGCAAATGAATTTCAATCGTACTTAAACGGTAGTATAAATCTTCTCGAAATTTATTTTTCTGAATGGCTTCATGCATATTTACATTGGTCGCTGCCACAATACGCACATTGGTTTTTTGCACTTTTGAAGAACCTACTCTTATAAATTCGCCGTTTTCCAACACCCGCAGCAATCGCACTTGGGTGGTTAGTGGAAGCTCTCCGACTTCGTCTAAAAAAATAGTGCCGCCATCAGCTACTTGAAAATAGCCATCTCGTGCTTGTGAAGCTCCTGTAAAAGCTCCTTTTTCGTGGCCAAATAATTCTGAATCTATCGTGCCTTCAGGAATGGCGCCACAGTTTACAGCAATGTATTTGTTGTGTTTTCGATGCGAAAGCGAATGGATGATTTTCGGCAAACTTTCTTTACCTACACCACTTTCTCCAGAAACTAAAACCGAAATATCCGTCGGTGCAACTTGAATGCTTTTCTCGATGGAACGGTTGAGTGCGATATTGTTTCCAATAATGCCAAAACGTTGCTTGATGGCTTGAACTGATTCCATTTTACTGCATTATAGTTGAATATCCAACAGGAGTTCCTTTTAAGGTTGCACTGGTACAATCTTCAATTTTTACCATAACATAGTCGCCCACTTGGTAATTTTCTTTTGGAAAAACCACCATGGTATTTTGTGTATTTCGTCCAGCCCAATGCTGATCGGATTTTTTCGATTCTTTTTCAATCAAAACTTCTACCGTTTGATCCAAATATTGTTGGGTTCGATACAAAGCATGACGTTGCTGTAGATTGATGATTTCCGTTAGTCTACGTTTTTTAACTTCTTCAGGAATATCATCTTCAAATTTTCTGCCGGCCAAAGTCCCTGGTCGTTCCGAATAAGCGAACATAAAACCGAAATCGTATTTTACATATTCCAATAAGGTAAGCGTATCTTTATGGTCTGCTTCGGTTTCGGTGGGGAAACCGGTGATGATGTCATGCGAAATTCCACAATCGGGAATGCGTTTTTTAATGTTGTCAATCAAATCAAAATATTCTGCTCGGGTGTGCAAACGATTCATTTTTTTCAGAATTCGGTCACTTCCGCTTTGCACCGGCAAATGAATATAATTGCAGATGTTATGGAATTTCGCCATTACATCAATCACATCTAAAGTCATGTCTTGTGGGTTGGAAGTAGAAAAACGAATACGCATTTTAGGAACAGCTCTGGCCACCAATTCCAATAAAGCCGCAAAATTTACGGCAGTAGCTTTTTGCATTTCGCTGGCATCTTTGAAGTCTTTTTTCAATCCACCGCCATACCATAAATAAGAATCTACATTTTGCCCAAGTAAGGTAATTTCTTTAAAGCCTTTTTCCCAAAGGTCTTTTACTTCTTCGAGAATACTTTGTGGGTCACGGCTGCGTTCTCTTCCACGGGTAAACGGAACCACGCAAAACGTACACATATTGTCGCAACCACGGGTAATTGAAACAAAAGCAGAAACACCGTTGCTTTGCAAACGCACAGGAGAAACATCGCCATAGGTTTCTTCTTTAGATAAAATTACGTTTACTGCATTTCTGCCTTCTTCTACTTCGCCTAGTAAGTTGGGTAAATCTTTATAGGCATCGGGACCAACTACTAAGTCTACTATTTTTTCTTCTTCCAGAAATTTTTCTTTCAATCGCTCTGCCATACACCCCAAAACGCCAACTTTCATATGAGGTTGTTCGCGTTTTACCGCATTGAATTTTTCCAAACGTTTGCGTACGGTTTGTTCTGCTTTTTCACGAATTGAGCAAGTATTGACCAAAACCAAATCGGCTTCACTCATTTCTTGCGTGGTGTTATAACCATTTTTAGAAAGTATAGAAGCCACAATTTCGCTATCGCTAAAATTCATCTGGCAACCGTAACTTTCTATATACAGTTTTTTCGTGTTTTTTTCTTCTGTAGCTTGGTTTAAAGCTTGTCCTTGTACAGCTTCATCAATCAGCTTTTCCATCTTCAAAATTTTGGCAAAGATACCTTGTTTTGCACTTCTGACAAAGTGTCACTTCAACAATCTTGTTTTATGTTTACTTTTGAAGCCTTTGATAAATTAAATAAACAGTATTTGAAAAAGCAACATCAACTCATATTTGTGTTATTCATCGGAATCATTACTTTGGTTTCTTGGTATTTCTTTGTGAAAAAATATACCTATGAATATGAAATTGATACTCCTTTAGATAAAGCTGTTTTAATTGAAATCCTGAACAAAACCTATCCAGCAACACACCCAGATTTAGTTTTAGTTGAAGCTATTGATGACGAAATTATCATCTTTCAATATACAGATGCAGATGTTTCCTTTATACAGGAGATTAGAATTTTTGATGAAAATTCAGACCAAAGGACTTTAACTATAGGAGTAAATGCACAAAGTCATTTTTTTAAAGAACGATTTTTAGGCTTATACAAAGAAACCTTAGTACAAGTTTTCAATCAATTTCTTTTGCTTCAATTAGACCAGGAAATTGCTTCGAAAGAAAATTTATTTCAATAGAAATTACAGGATATGTAAATGCTTCAAAGCTAGTAACATCTTAGGTTTTCAATTTAAAAGGTCTTTCCATAAAAGCATAATTAATTACGAAACATTTTCGAAACTATTCCATTTCAAAAACCGAAATCAAAAAATTCGTCTACTTTTGCAGCATAATTTTTAAGTATGGCTAAGAATTTAGTGATTGTAGAGTCTCCTGCAAAGGCAAAAACCATTGAGAAATTTCTGGGCAAAGATTACCATTTGGCTTCCAGTTATGGACATATTTCAGATTTACCTTCCAAAGAAATTGGTGTTGATGTGGATCAAGACTTCAAACCCAAATACATTATTAGTAAGGATAAAAAAGATGTTGTAAGCAAATTGAAGAAGCTAGCAAAATCATCTGAAATGGTATGGCTAGCAAGTGATGAAGACCGAGAAGGAGAAGCCATTGCTTGGCATTTATCGGAAGCTTTAAGTTTGAAGCCAGAAAATACCAAACGTATCGTTTTTCACGAGATTACCAAATCGGCTATTAACAAAGCTATTGAAAATCCACGTGAAATTGATTATCATTTAGTCAACGCACAACAAGCCAGACGAATTTTAGACCGCTTGGTGGGATATGAATTATCTCCCATTTTATGGAGAAAAGTAAAAGGCGGCTTGTCTGCCGGTCGAGTACAATCAGTTTCAGTACGATTAATTGTTGAACGCGAACGCGAAATCATCAATTTTACGGCGGAAGCATCTTACCGAATAGATGCTGAATTCAGTACCAAAGATGGTTCGAGTTTTAAAGCCAAACTAGCCAAAAATTTACCTTCGAAAGAAGCAGCCAAAAAATTCTTAGAACAAAATTTAGGAGCTGATTTTAAAGTTGGGGAGTTAACTACCAAACCAGCTAAAAAATCGCCAGCACCGCCATTTACAACTTCTACTTTGCAACAAGAAGCAGCTAGAAAGCTGTATTTCCCAGTTGGAAAAACCATGAGTTTGGCGCAACGATTATACGAGTCAGGTCACATTACGTACATGCGTACCGATAGTGTAAATTTATCGAATGAAGCCAAAAAAGGGGCGAAGCAAGAAATAGAATCTGCTTATGGCGAAAAATACCACAAAGAACGCAGCTACAAATCAGGTGCAAAAGGAGCGCAAGAAGCACACGAGGCCATCCGTCCGACTAATTTTGCTATTCACAATACGGGAGCAGATTACGACCAAAAAAGATTGTATGAGCTGATTTGGAAACGTGCCATTGCTTCACAAATGAGTGATGCTCAATTGGAACGAACCACTGTAAAAATTGAAGCCAATAAACACAAAGATGCATTTACTGCACGTGGCGAAATGATTAAATTTGATGGTTTCCTAAAAGTATATTTAGAAGGTAAAGACGACGAAGAAGAAGAGCAAAGCGGAATCTTACCAAGAATGAAAGAAGGTGACGAATTAACCAATAATATTATTCAAGCTACCGAGCGTTTTACCAGACCACCTTCTCGCTATACAGAAGCATCTTTAGTGAAAAAGTTAGAAGAATTAGGTATTGGTAGACCATCTACATACGCGCCGACCATTTCTACCATTCAGAATAGAAAATATGTTGAAAAAGGTCAAGTGGAAGGCAAAGAACGAAAATATACACAGTTTACCTTAACTGAAAATAAAATTGCCGAAAAAGAACTATCTGAAATGGTAGGTTCGGACAAAGGTAAATTAGTACCTACCGATGTAGGAATGGTAGTAAACGACTTCTTAGTCGAGCATTTTAGTGGGATTTTAGATTTCAATTTTACAGCAGAACTAGAAGAAGATTTCGATAAAATAGCTGAAGGAAAAAAAGACTGGACGCAAGTACTAAAATCATTTTACAGTAAATTTCATCCCACGGTAAAAGATGTAGAGAAAAATGCCGAGCGAGAAGTAGGCGAACGCGTTTTAGGAACCGATCCCAAATCAGGAAAACCCGTAAGCGCAAGATTAGGTAAATACGGCGCCATGGTGCAAATTGGTTCGGTGGAAGATGATGAGAAACCCAGATTTGCAGGCTTAAGACCCAGTCAAACTTTACAAAGCATCACTTTTGAAGAAGCTATGGATTTGTTCAAGCTTCCAAAAGCATTAGGCGAATACAAAGGGGAAGAAGTGGAAGCCAATGTAGGCAGATTTGGACCTTATGTTCGTTTTGGGAAAAAGTTTGTTTCCTTAGCAAAAGACGAAGACCCATTGGAAGTTACATACGATCGCGCTTTGGAACTAATCAAAGAAAAAGAAGAAGCCGATAAACCCATTTATGAATATAAAGGTAAAGGAGTTCAAAAAGGAGTGGGAAGATTTGGTCCATTTTTAAAATGGAACGATATGTTCATCAATGTGAGTAAAAAATACGATTTTGATAATTTGAGTGATGAAGATATCGAAACTTTGATTGAAGATAAAATTCAAAAAGAGAAAGATAAATTAATTCACCATTGGGAAGATGAAGGCATAAAAGTTGAAAAAGCACGATGGGGAAGATTTAAAGTGTCTAAAGGGAAAACTAAAGTAGAACTACCCAAAACTACAGATGCTGAAGCTTTAACTTTAGATGAAGTAAAAGCCATGTTGGAGAAGAAAGCTCCTAAGAAGAAAAAAGCAGCTGCCAAAAAGAAAACTTCAACTAAAAAAGCATCATCTAAAAAGACCAATACTAAAAGTAAGAAATAATTTTTATGGAAGCCTTTTCATTTTTAGAAGCTTTACCAACAGATTTTACAAATCGAGTTCATGCTTTTGAAAAAGAAAGTATTGGTAGAGCAGTTCAATTTTATCACGAAATAGAAATTGAAGACTGGTCAGCATTTGATTTGGCTTTGATATCCGTTACTGAATTTGAAGATGAATATTCTAAAAACCCTAACTTTTATATACATATAAGAGAAGATTTATTTCGGCTATATCAAGGCAATTGGAATAAAAAAATTCTTGATTTAGGAAATATTTCACCTGGAAATCAGCTTTCAGATACATTTTACGTTCTACAGGAAATTCAACGAGAATTGATGCGTAAAAATATAATTCTGATTATTTTGGGTGGCCGTCAAGATTTAACCTACGCGCAATATCGCGCTTATGATAACTATAAGTATATGGTTAATTTGGTGGGTATAGATGCTAAATTTGACATTGGAGATGCAGATCAACCCATAAGTTCGCAATCTTACGTTAGCCACATGATTGTAAACGAGCCTTACAATTTGTTTAATTTTTCAAATTTGGGTTACCAAACTTACTATGTCAAGCAAGAAGAAAAAGATTTAGTAGAGAAACTTTATTTTGAAGCTTACCGTTTAGGCGAAACCAGCGATGAACCTACAGAAATGGAGCCTGTTTTAAGGGATGCGGATTTAGTTAGCATAGATTTTGAAAGCATTAAGGCTTCAGAAATTGCTCTACCTAATCATAAAATGGTCAATGGTTTTACAGCCAAAGAGCTTTGTATTTTCGCTAGATATGCTGGCTTAAGCGATAAAAATACAAGTTTTGCAATATATCATCTAGAAAAGTTTGAAAATCTCGATTCAATTTCTCAAATTGCGGCACAAATATTTTGGTATTTTATTGAAGGGGTAAATTTTAGATTAAAAGAAAATCCAAAACTTAATACATCTTTATTTACTACTTATAAAGTGCCTATAAATGAAAGTGTTCTTAATTTTTATGAAAGTGAAAAAACAGGTAGATGGTGGATCGAAATTCCACAATTTGCAAATAAACGTAATAAACTTTCAGAAGTTTCGTTCTTACCATGTAGTAAGGAAGATTACTTAAATGCTTGCGATCAAATATACCCTAATCGCTGGTATAGAGCGAAATGTAAAAATGAAATTTAGTTGATTAGTTCTAAATTAAGTCATTTTTAAGAATTATGTTGTATTTTTGAAAATAATTAAATAGGTTTACGACTTTAAAAATTGATGATAATCAAATGCAGATGAGAAATATATTCCCAGTCCTTATGTTAGCTTTATTAATTGTTAGTTGTGGAAGCAACGATCGTGGACAATTGGTAGGTGTAAAAGGAAAAAAATGGAATCCAGAAAAGCCTTTTGGTATGGTGCTCGTGCAAGGCGGTGCTTTTATCATGGGTAAATCAGATTACGATATTGCTGGATTGAAAAACGCTCCAACTAAAACAGTAACTGTTCCATCGTTCTACATGGATGAAACTGAAATCACAAATTCTGAATACAGACAGTTCGTACGTTGGGTCAGAGATTCAATAGTGCGTCAAAAGTTGGCTGAAGCAGCTGATGTAGCTGGCGGAGGCCAAGGCGGAGGTGGAAGAAATAATAGAACCATCGGAGATTATGCCTTTAAAAATGCAGCTGATCAAGATGCAGGAAACTTAACTCCATTTCAAGAATTTTCGAAACATTATGATCCGATGAACCAGAAAATTAATTGGGATGTTGATATAATTTGGGATGTTGAAGAATATCCAGATGCAGATTATGTATATGTTATGGATGAATTTTATCTTTCAGATGATCAGTCATACAATGGCGAGCGTATGATGGATGTAACTAAATTCACTTACTCATTAAAATCTATGGATGTTCAGGCTGCTGCTAGAGCAGGTGCTGATAGAACTAATTTTATAGAAGAAGCAGAAGTACAAGTTTATCCTGATACAACGGTCTGGATTCGTGATTTCCATTATTCATACAATGAACCTTTGCACAACGATTATTTTTCACATGCAGCTTACGACAACTATCCTGTAGTTGGTGTAAATTGGAATCAAGCTAAAGCATTTTCAGATTGGAGAACTCAATATTTAAATGGCTTCAGAAAATCTAAAGATTTGGAACATGTGAACTTCTTTAGGTTGCCAACTGAAGCGGAATGGGAATATGCTGCACGTGGTGGCTTAGAATCTGGAACTTATCCTTGGGGTGGTCCTTATGCAAAAGATGATAGAGCATGCTTCTTAGCAAACTTTAAACCCTTACGTGGCGATTATGCAGCAGATGAAGCTCTATATACTGTAGAGGCTGATTCTTATCAACCAAATGATTTTGGATTGTATAATATGTCGGGGAATGTTTCAGAATGGGTAGGCGATTCTTATGAAGCAGATTCTTATGAATACATGTCTAGTATGAGTCCTAACGTAAATAACAAAGGAAATAAGCGAAAAGTTGTTCGTGGTGGTTCTTGGAAAGATGTAAGTTATTTCTTGCAAGTGAGTACCCGCGATTTTGAATATGCAGATACAGCTAGAAGTTATATCGGTTTTAGGACCGTTCAAGATTTCTTAGGGAATAATCTCGATTTAAGAAATAAATAAAATTAAACAATAAACATCAATAAAAACAATTAAAATTTAACAAAATGGCAAAGTCAAAAGCACAGAAGAAAATAATGAATATGGTATATGGTCTAGGAGCAGCAATTGTAATCCTTGGAGCATTATTTAAAATTCAGCACTTAGAATTCGGATTTCTAACAGGGGGTGTAATGTTAACAATTGGTCTTGTAGTTGAAGCTTTAGTATTTGCTATATCAGCTTTTGAGCCAGTTGATGATGAATTAGACTGGTCTAAAGTTTATCCTGAATTAGCTGGAGGTGAGTCTTCTGCTGCAAATGATGCTGTTGAAGCACAAGACGAGCAAGGTTTATTATCTAAAAAGTTAGATAATATGCTTAAAGAAGCAAAAGTTGATTCTAAATTGATGGAAAGTTTAGGCGAAAGTATCAAAAACTTTGAAGCTGCATCTAAGCACATTGCTCCTACAGCTGAAGCTATGGAATCTCAACAAAAATACAGCAGCCAAATCTCTCAAGCTGCTACACAGATGGAGTCTTTAAATAATTTATATAAGGTACAAGTTGACGCTGCTACAAAGCAAGCTGAAATTAATCAAGCAGTTACTGATAATGCTGGGCGTTTAAAGGATCAAATGGAATCGCTTACTGCAAACTTAAACTCTTTAAATGGCGTTTACGGAGGAATGTTAAGTGCTATGTCTCCAAAAAATAATTAACCCTAATTAAAAAAAAATTAATTATAATTTAAAAGCATTATTTTATGGCAGGAGGAAAAGAAACGCCAAGGCAGAAGATGATTAACCTTATGTACCTCGTATTTATTGCAATGCTTGCACTAAATATGTCTAAGGAAGTATTATCTGCATTTGGACAAATTAATGAATCTCTAGAAGATTCAAGCTTAAATTTTGAACAAAAAAATTCGAAAGCTTTAGAGCAGCTTAATATAAAAGCTCAGGATCAACCTGAACAGTTTGCAGAAGTAAGAAACGAAGCAGTAAAAGTTGTTGAGTATACTGAAGAATTATATGCTTATCTTGGTGATTTAAAAGCCAAATTTGAGGCTTCAGTTGATGATCCTAAGGATTATGAAACGATGGATAAAGATGCCTTTGTGAGTGAATACTTTCGTAAAGGTGATAAACTCAAACCAGAAGGTGAAGCTTTTCTCAATAATATGAGAACTTATCAGGAGAAAATGACTGCATTACTAGGAGACGCAGATGTGTATGCTCCGTATGTGAAAACTATAAATGAAAAATTTAGTGCTGCCGATGTAAATCCTAGGGATGGTGGTAAGAACTCAACCCCTCAAAATTATATAAATTATCATTTTGTTGGATATCCTTTAATTTCTACAATTACAAAACTATCAAATCTGCAGCATGATCTGAAGATTATTGAAAATGAGGTCTTATCCGTTAAATTAGCAGGACAGTTGACTTCAATTGCTTCTATGGATAAATATACAACCTTATTAAAGCAAGAAAAAGGTGCTTATTTTCAAGG
This sequence comes from Psychroflexus planctonicus, assembly GCF_014640195.1. GTDB lineage: Bacteria > Bacteroidota > Bacteroidia > Flavobacteriales > Flavobacteriaceae > Psychroflexus > Psychroflexus planctonicus. The sequence continues at coordinate 11,599 of NZ_BMGM01000007.1, read as the reverse complement.
TGAAACTTTTGATGGTTCAATTGTATTAGGTCGTGAAGATGCATCTACCGTTCCATCGGATGAAAATTTGAAATTAAATGGACGTAAATTAGTTAAAGGTACTGATTATACTATTGAAGGTGGTCGTGTAAAATTGAATGTTACTGCTTCTCAACTCGGTGACCAAACTATTGAGGGTGAATTGATATTTAAACAAGATGGCGAAGATGTTGTAGTTGATGTAAATCAAAAATTCCAAGTAATACCTAAGCCGAATCAAGCAATTGTATCTGCAGATAAAATGAATGTGGTTTATCGTGGTGTTGATAACCCGATCACTGTATCCATGCCAGGTGTACCAGAAAACAAGATGCAAGTATCGGCTTCGGGATCAAAACTTACAAAATTAACAGCATCGAGTTATATTCTTAAACCTTCTACTGGTAAAGAAGTAAAAGTAAATGTACGTGGTGAAGTTGATGGGTCACCATTTAACTCTCCACCAGTAACTTTCAGAATCAAATCTTTACCAAGACCAACAGGAACTGTTCGAGGTCAAATTCCAGAAGGTAAGCCTATTGGTATAACTAAAAACGCACTTTCTCGTTCGCCTATAGGTGCTGAGTTTGAAAACTTTGATTTTGATATTTCTGCAGTCGTAAAACGATTTTCTGTTAGAGTTCCAGGAAGACCTGCTGTTACAGTTAGTGGTAATACTTTTGATGCAGCAGCCCAACAATTATTAAATTTTGCAAATGCTGGAGATGTTTTAACTATTTTTGATATACGTGCTGATGTTCCAGGTGTAAACGTACCTAGTCCAACTTCTTTTGAAGTACAATTGACAAATTAAATTTATGATTATGAAATTAATGGCTTATAAACTTTCCTTCCTTTTCGCTGTCTTATTCACTTTGCAATCTTTCGCTCAGTCGAATATTCTTAATGCAAAGACACCGAAGGAAGTAGGAGTGATGACGGAAGACGAAAAGTCAGGTAACAATGATGAGCCACTTGAGTATGGTTATATTGGTGATCGGGATATTTTGTGGTCCAAGGTTATTTGGGAAAAAATTGATTTAAAACAAAAGGTAAACTTTCCATTGTTTTATCCTACAAGGGAAACTATGTTTAGTGATAATAGAAAACCTTTATTTCAAGTTTTAGTTGATGCCATAAAAGACGGTGCTTCAGAAAATCCATCTGAAACAGCGATTACCCAAATTTATGGATCAGATTATTTTAGGGAAGAAGACCAATATGTTGGTGAAAAAGCTCTAGGACAATTAAAATATACTCGAATTATTGACGCAGGTTTGCCTATTCTTGATGAGTATGGTATTGTAGGTACTGAACAACAAGACTTATATATTGAACGGTTCAAAGAAGGTACTTTAGAAGATCATTATCCAGCTGATTTAATAGATAGATTGAGTTATTTTATTGAGACTACTGAAATTACTCCTTCTGATATTTCTTATTATCACATCAAAGGAATGTGGTATTTTGATAAAATACAAGGAGAAATGCGTTACCGCCTATTAGGTATTGCACCAGTTGGAGACGATGTTAGAACTAAAGGAACTAGTGTAGCTTCAACTCCTGTCGAATATTTTTGGATCTGGTTTGCTGATGCTAGAATGGCTTTGCATAAAGGAAAAGTCTTAAATAATGATAACGGAGCAAAGCCGGTAAGTTTTGATCATTTATTGAATTCTAGACGATTTGATGCTGTTATATATAAAACTCAAAACGAATATGGTGATAGAAAAATTCAAGAATATATTCAAAATGATGCTATGATGCAATTGTTAGAAGCAGATCGTATTCGTGAAGAAATAAGAAATTTTGAATTGGACATGTGGAATCACTAATCCTTTGATAAATACAAAAGACATTAAAACGCCCACTTTGGGCGTTTTTGTGTTTTAAAAAAGAATTATTCTATGTTAGATTATATTGTTGTAGGTTTTGGAATTTCGGGTTTATCACTTTCAAAAGCATTAAGTAATAAGAATAGGAGTTTTATCATCGTTTCTGATGCATCCCAAAAAGCGACACTTGCAGCAGGTGGACTTGTAAACCCTGTGATGTTGAAAACAGGAAAGCTAGTTTGGAACATCAATGAATTTTTACCTTATGCAAAGCAATTTTATGCTTCATTTGAAGTAAACGCTTTCTCGGAATATCCTATTCATCGAATTTTTAATTCGGTTGAAGAGCAGAACAATCATTTGGCTTTAGCGAATGTGATTAATCAGGAGTATGTTTCCACGGAACTTGTTTCTGCTTATAATGGAATTCATGCCCCTTTTAAAATGAGTAAAGTTAATGGTGGTGGGGTTATTTCAATTCAAAAAATTGTAAATCATGAAATGGACAGGTTAAAGCAACTTGAACAATTTGTGTTTTCTACATTCGATTATGCTAAACTGAATATGCATTCCGACCATGTGGAATATGATGGTTTAAAAGCTAAACACATTATCTTTTCAGAAGGTTTTGGTATTGTGAACAATCCTTTTTTTCAGAAGTTATCCATTCAAGGAAACAAAGGCGAATACTTGATTATTCAATTGAAATCGCTTCAACTAAAAGCCATATTGAAAAATAAATACTTCTTAATTCCATTAGGAGATGATTTGTATAAGTATGGCGCTACCTACAACCGGAATGAATTCGACAATCAACCTTCGACCGTGGCAAGAGATGAATTGCAATTCCACTTAAATAAGATGCTCACGAGTGAATATACAATTGTTGACCAAGTAGCGGGTATTCGACCTACGGTAAGTGACAAAAAACCGATTTACGGTACTCATTCCAAATACAAAAATGTACATGTGTTCAATGGTATGGGAAGTCGAGGTTTGTTATTGGCTCCTTTGCTTGCTAATGAATTGATAAATCAACTTGAAGACCAACTTCCATTAAAGAAAGAAATCGATATAAAACGCTTTAAGCATCTTTAGCTTTTTCTTTGTCGTAACTCATAAACATATTGATCCAAATATTTCTAGACAAACGCAAGTTGATGGGCATCAACACAACTAAACTACCTAAAATCACAAAAAAAGCAGTCAGTTTATCTAAGGATAGAAATGAATAGGTTATAATGAATGCAGCTACAGCAATAGCTACGCCTAATCCATAACTAACATACATGGCTCCATAGAAAAAGGAAGGCTCTATTTTGTATTTGGTGTTGCAATGCGAACAGCGTTCGTTCATCGCGGTCGCTTTAGAAAGATTATATGGGTTGGATGATACATACATACTTTCAGATTGACAAACTGGACAGGTTCCAGTGAAAATACTATAGAGTTTTGAGCCTTTCAGCATTTTAATTTTATTTAATGAATAAGAATTCAAAAATAGCAATATTTGCAAAAACTTACAGTAACTAATGATACATATAAATAATTTGTCGGTTTCCTTTTCTGGAGAGTACTTGTTCAAAGACATTAGCTTTAAATTGTCTGCTGGTGATCGAATTGGTCTGGTGGGCAAAAATGGGGCAGGGAAGTCTACTATGCTGAAGATTATTTCTGGAGAAATGCAAAAGGATACTGGTGAAATCGCTAAAGAAAAAGGCATTCGAATCGGATTTCTGAAACAGGATATCGACTTTGAAGAAGGACGAACGGTGATTGAAGAAGCACATCAGGCTTTTTATGAAATCAAACAATTAGAAGCAGAATTAGCAGAAATTAATCAACAATTGGCAGACCGAACTGATTATGAGAGTGATTCTTATCATCAACTAATGATCGATTTGAGCGAAAAGCAAACTCAATACGAATTTCTTGGTGGTTACAACTACAAAGGAAGTGCAGAGCGTGTATTGAAAGGTTTAGGTTTTTTAGAAAGTGATTTCAACAAAGTAACCGACACCTTTTCTGGTGGATGGCGTATGCGGATTGAATTGGCGAAACTATTACTTCAAAACAACGATATTTTGCTTTTGGATGAGCCCACTAACCACTTGGATATCGAAAGTATTATATGGTTGGAAGGTTTCTTAACCAATTACGCCGGTTGTGTAGTAATTGTTTCGCACGACAAAATGTTTTTAGACGAAGTGACCAACCGTACCATTGAAATTTCCTTAGGTAGAATTTACGATTATCCTAAAAATTATTCTGATTTTAAGGTGCTTCGAAAAGAGCTGATGGAGCAACAACTTTCGGCACAAAAAAATCAACAGAAGGAAATTGACCAAACCGAGAAATTAATCGAAAAATTTAGAGCTAAAGCATCAAAAGCTACCATGGCTCAATCATTGATTAAAAAACTGGACAAAATCGATCGCATTGAAGTAGACCAAGAAGACAATGCTAGCATGAACATAAAATTTCCGATTTCGGTAAATCCAGGGAAAGTAATTGTTGAAGCTGAAAAAGTATCCAAAACCTACGGCGATAAAACCGTTTTGAACAACTTCAATTTTATGATTGAACGCGGAACTAAACTGGCTTTTGTTGGGCAAAATGGTCAAGGAAAAACCACCTTAGCTAAAATTATTATCGGCGAAATTGAACACCAAGGCCAATTGAAACTGGGTCACAACGTGCAAATTGGCTATTTCGCACAAAATCAAGCGGAATATTTAGATGGAAATAAAACCGTTTTAGATACCATGATTGATGCTGCCAATGAGACTAACCGAAGCAAAGTACGAGACATTTTAGGTTCGTTTTTATTCCGTGGAGATGACGTTGGAAAATACGTAAAAGTACTTTCCGGTGGCGAAAGAAACCGACTGGCATTAGCCAAAATGTTGCTCAGCCCATTTAATGTGTTGGTAATGGATGAGCCTACTAATCACCTGGACATTCAGTCTAAAAATGTGCTGAAAAGTGCATTGAATAATTTTGAAGGAACGCTGATTTTAGTTTCTCACGACCGAGATTTCTTACAAGGTTTAGCAGACCGTGTTTTTGAATTCAGAAACCATGAGTTGAAAGAATTTTTAGGTGGAATAGACGATTATTTGAAAGAACGAAAACTAGGCGATATGCGTCAAGTTGAAAAATCTACTCCTTCGGCTTCCAATGAAAAACAAACTGAGAATGCTCCTGAAAAGAAGCAACAATCTTACGAAGACCAAAAGAAACAAAAATCATTGAAAAACAGACTTTCTAAAATTGAAGCCGAAATAAGTCAATTGGAGAAGGAAATCAAAAAAACGGATGTTGAATTGCAAGTAAATTACGAAAAAACCATAGCTCAGGAAAACTTTTTCGACACATACAACCAAAAGAAAAAAAGACTGTCTAAGCTAATGGAAGATTGGGAAGAAGTACAGATAAATCTTGAAAAAGTTTCCGTTTACTAACCCATTCAAATTAAATTATTCATGAGAAAAGTTATACTTGCCATTATTGGGTTAATCATCATTGCACTTTCCATTTTTGGTGCTATATATTTGGTGAAAAGCAATGTAAAGGAAGTCAATGAAAAAGTAGACATTGCAAAACCTATTTCAGTAAAAACAGTTGAGAACAAAGATATCCTTGTTGAAATCAAAACCAATGGAAGCTTAACCGCGCTAACCAAGTTTGAAATTTTTAGTGAAGTGCAAGGCGTTTTTAAGCCTTCAAAAAAACTGTTTCGTCCTGGACAGGAATACCGAGCTAACGAAGTTTTGGTCAATATCAATAGCGAAGAATTTTTAGCCAGCTTAAAATCCACCAAAAGTGAATTTATCAATTTGTTGGTTTCCTTGATGCCTGATTTAAGAATAGATTATCCTGAACAATATAAAGCATGGCAGGATTACCTAAATTCACTTTCAGTTGAAAAAGATTTACCGAAGTTACCCGAAATACAATCAGAATCTTTCAATTACTTTATTAGTGGTAGGGGGATTTTAACTTCGTATTATAACATCAAAAACTTAGAAGTTCGTCTGGCTAAATTCAACATTCGTGCACCTTTTACAGGTATTTTAACCGAAGCAGACATTACTCCAGGAACTTTGGTAAGACCCGGCCAACGCTTAGGAGAATTTATTGACCCCGAAGTGATGGAATTGGAAATTGCCCTTCAAAAAGACTTTATCAAATACATTCATGTGGGCGATAGCGTTAATTTGAAAGCACTGGACAATGTGCAACATACGAGCGGAGTAGTAAGCCGAATCAACAGTCAGGTAGATCCAAATTCTCAAACCATTCAAGTGTTTGTAAATGTGGAAGATGAAAACCTAAATGAAGGCATGTACTTAGAAGCCACCATAAAAGGGCAAACCATTCAAAACGCATTTGAGTTGAATCGCTCGTTAATCAATAACACCAACGAAGTTTTTGTGGTGAAAGATTCAATTTTAGCATTAAAAAAAGTTCAGCCTTTGCATTTCGATGCGAATACAGCCGTTGTAAAAGGGCTTGATAATGGCGATGTAATTATGACGTCTAACTTATCCAGTGCCTATTCAGGAATGTTAGTCAAGCTCAACAAAAACTAAACTGCCTTGAGAAAACTCATTACCTATTTTATAAAATATGAAGTGGCCGTAAATGTCATTATTCTTGCATTTGTCATTTTTGGATTTGTAGGGATTTTCAGTTTAAAGTCATCTTTTTTTCCGCTTCAGGAATCCAAAATAATCAATGTAAACATCACTTATCCAGGTTCGTCTCCAGAAGAAATTGAAGAAGGCATTATCCTTAAAATTGAAGACAACTTAAAAGGTTTAGAAGGCATCGATAGAACAACAGCTGTGGCTCGCGAAAGTGGCGGTTCCATTACTGTTGAAATTGAAGACGGCGAAAACATCGACGTCATGCTTACCGAAGTGAAAAATGCGGTAGACCGAGTGCCCAATTTTCCTGTAGGCATGGAACCTTTGGTGGTTGCCAAAACCGAAAATGTAAGGCAAACCATAGAATTTTCGCTTTCTGGTGAAAGTGTTCCTTTGAAAACTTTGAAGGACATCAGCTATAAAATTGAATCTGATTTGCGCATGATTGACGGAATTTCTCAAATTGAAATCCGCGGTTTTCCCAACGAAGAAATTGAAATCGCTTTAAGTCAAGATGCACTTTTGGCCTACGATTTAACTTTCGATGAAGTTGCGCAAAGGGTGAGTGGCTCTAACTTACTTTCAACCGGTGGCACCATCAAAACCGACGCAGAAGATTATTTAATTCGCGCCAACACTCGAAGTTATTATGCTGATGAACTCAATAAAGTCATCATCAAAACTACAACTGGCGGTTCACCCATTCGATTGAGCGATGTCGGAACGGTAAGAGATCGCTTCGAAGAAACGCCAAACGCCTTATTTTTTAATGGAAACGCAGCGGTAAACTTGGTAATCAGCAACACCAATTCAGAAGATTTACTTTCCACTGCAAGCAATATCAAAGAGTATATTGAAGAATTTAATGCTGCTAATAACAATGTTCAATTAAATGTAGTTAGCGATTCTTCCATTACCTTAGAACAGCGTACACAGCTGTTGTTAGAAAATGCGGCGGTGGGAATTTTATTGGTGCTTACTTTTCTTTCCATTTTCTTAAACATCAGGCTGGCACTGTGGGTTTCGTTAGGTTTGCCCTTGTCGTTCTTAGGAATGTTCATCTTTGCCAATCTTTTTGGTGTTACCATCAACGTACTTTCCTTATTTGCCATGATTATTGTAATCGGTATTTTGGTAGACGATGGAATTGTCATAGCTGAAAACATATACCAGCATTACGAAAACGGAAAACCCCCAATTCGAGCTGCCATAGATGGTACTTTGGAAGTAATTCCACCCATTACATCAGCCATTTTAACTACTATTTTAGCCTTTGCTACTTTTTTCTTTTTAGAAGGAAGAATAGGCGAATTTTTCAGTCAGGTTTCCATAGTTGTCTTGCTAACGTTAACTATTTCTTTAATTGAAGCATTCATCATTTTACCAGCGCACATTGCGCATTCCAGAGCAATCAAGCCAAAGAAAATCGGGAAGCAGAAAAAAACATTGATCGGAAAGTTTTTCGCCAAAATGAAAAACATCAATGAATTCGGTGATAAAATCATGGGTTTCTTACGCGATAAATCCTACGCTCCCATCTTAAAATTCGCACTTCATAATCGAATTTTTTCATTGTCCATCATATTTGCTGCTTTGGCATTGACCATTGGTGCAGTTGCTGGAAATATTGTAAAAGTCACCTTTTTTCCGAGTGTAGCCAGCGATCGGGTAGATGTCAATTTGTTAATGACCGAAGGGGTAAATCCAGCCCAAACCGATTCCATTATTTCAATTGTTGAAGAAGCCGCATGGCGAGTAAATGAAGCATATTCAAAAAAACAAAGCAATAATTTACAAGTTATTGAAAACACGGTAAAACGCGTTGGACCTGGTAACAACAAAGCTTCTGTACAAGTAAACTTATTGCCAGGAGAAGACCGTGATTTTTCTTCTGCTGAAATCACCAACGCCATTCGAGAGGAAACAGGACCCATTTACGGAGTAGAGAGCATCACTTTTGGCTCGGGAAGTAATTTTGGGGGTTCGCCCATTTCGGTTTCCTTGTTAGGAAATAACATCGAAGAATTACAAAATGCGAAGAATAAGTTGAAGTCGTGGATGGAAGACAACAACCAATTAAAAGACGTAACCGATAACGACCCCAAAGGAATCAAAGAAATTGAAATCAATTTGAAGCCAAGTGCCTACGCATTGGGTTTAGATTTAGGTGAAGTAATGCGCCAAGTGCGTAATGCCTTTTTTGGTCGGGAAGCACAACGTTTTCAGCGTGGAAAAGACGAAATACGCGTTTGGGTTCGCTACGATTTCGAAAACCGTTCTTCCATTTCTAAATTAGATGAATTTCGTATCAACACCGCTTCTGGCGGAAAAGTTCCTTTTAGTGAAATCGCTTCCTACCAAATTATTCGCGGTACAGAATCCATCAGTTACTTAAACGGAAAACGCGAAATCAGAGTCGATGCCGATTTAGAAAACCCCAACGATAGTTCTACTGAAATTCTTACCGAAATACAAACTGATGTCATTCCATCGATTTTGAATGAAAATCCTACTTTGTCCGTGGTTTACGAAGGTCAAAATCGAGAAGCAGGAAAAACCATCGATTCAGCTAAAGCTACATTTCCCGTCATAATATTTCTGATTTTTGTGGTTATCGCCTTCACTTTCAGAAGTTTTAGTCAGCCCATAATGCTTATTTTACTCATTCCATTTAGTTTGGTTGGAGTAGCTTGGGGGCATTATATTCATGGTTTTCCCATTAATATTTTATCCCTTTTAGGAATAATTGCTTTAATCGGAATTATGGTAAATGATGGTTTGGTATTGATCGGTAGATTCAACAACAATTTGCGAGAAGGCTTAAAGTTCAATGATGCACTTTATGAAGCTGGAAAATCGAGATTTAGAGCTATATTTTTAACTTCATTAACCACCATTTCAGGTTTAGCTCCTTTGATTTTTGAACAGAGTAGACAAGCTCAATTTTTAATTCCTATGGCCATTTCCATCGCCTATGGAATTGGGATTGCTACCATTTTAACCCTTATTTTACTACCAATCTTTTTGTCATTGAGCAATTCTTTAAAAGTGAATGTAAAATGGTTAGCAACCGGTAGAAAAATTCACCCAGAAGAAGTGGAAAGAGCAATAAAAGAAAAAAATGAAGAAGCACATTATGAATAGAAAAAGCGCTTTTTATTTAGTTTTCAGCTTCTTGCTTGTTTTTAGTTGGAAAGGACATGCACAAGAAGTGCTCACCAAGTCTGAAGCAGTAAAGTCGGTTTTAGATAACAACTATGGGATTAAAATTGCGGAAAACGATGTTGAAATAGCAGAAAACAACACAGGGATCCTTAATTCGGGTTACTTGCCGTCATTGAGCACCAACATGGGTTGGGATTTTAGTTTACAAGATCGACTTGCAGAAATAGAAGGTCGTGACCCGCTTGACCAAAACGATTTAGAAACGCAACGCTACAACGCTAGTTTAGATTTGAATTATACCCTTTTTGATGGAATGGGTAGGATTTACAATTATGAACAACTTAAGTTAGAACATAATTTATCTCAATTAGAAGCCCGCGAAACCATTGAAAATACCTTAACACAAATGTTTAGTGTGTATTACGAATTGGCGAGAAGATTCAAAAATGTGGAAGTGCTTGAAAACACCTTGTCTCTTTCAAGAGAACGTTTGCAGCGTGTTGAATATCAATTTAATTATGGGCAAATCAATAAGCTAGCAGTGCTGAATGCTGAAGTAGATGTAGCCAATGATAGCATCAATTTAATCAACGAAAAGCAAAATTTAGACAACATCAAACGCGATTTATCAGTGGTTTTAAACGAAGAACTTTCAGCTGAATTTGTAGTAGACACAACGGTGAATTTCATACCCATTTTAGAAATTGAAAACTTTATAGATGAAGCGGAAGACAACAATGTTTCTATTCGGCAAATAAAAGAAAATTTACTGATTTCTGAATATGACCGAAAGTTGAGTTTTACGGGATATTTACCAAGATTAGATTTATTTGGCTCTTACGGTTGGAACAGAAACATCAGTCCAGAATCGCCTTTCTTTCCTGGATCGGTGCAAACTACAAAAGGCTATTCCGCTGGCGTTAGTTTAAGCTGGAATTTATTTGATGGCGGTCAGACTTCAGTGCGCATTCAAAATGCTAAGGTAGCTTATGAAAGTCAGCAACTTCAAAAAGAACAAATCAAGATTAGCGTAGCAAGAGACATTAAGAATGCCTTTGAAAATTATAAAAATCGTTTGTATATTTATAATTTACAAGAAAAAAACGTAGCTACGAATGAAAATAATTTCGATCGAACACGGGAGCAATTTAAACTCGGTCAAATCAATTCAGTAGAATTTAGGCAAGCACAATTGAACTTATTGAATGCCCAAACCAGCTACAATTTAGCCAAATACGATGCTAAATTAGCCGAAGTACAATTGTTGCAGCTGACAGGACAACTCTTAAATACAGAATTTTAAAATGAACGAACACTTTTTTCAATGTCCATATTGTTGGGAAGAAGTCAGCATTTTAGTGGATGTATCCATTAGTAATCAATCATTTATTGAAGACTGCGAAGTGTGTTGCAATCCAATTCAGTTCACCGTTACGGTTGAAGCAGGCGAAATCGCTGGTTTTCAAGCCGATTCCATTGAACAATAATTTTCCAAGAAATATTTTTGCAGATTGATATTTAGTTGTATATTTGCAATCCAAATCGCGGGATAGAGCATTAGGTAGCTCATCGGGCTCATATCCGCCTTAGGCGGACACAAGTTCGAAAAAGTTTGAAATAAGATATTAAAAATATATATCGCGGGATAGAGCAGTAGGTAGCTCGTCGGGCTCATATCCGCCTCAGGCGGACACAGGTTCCAAAAATTTTGAAATAAAGGTATTAAAATATATCGCGGGATAGAGCAGTAGGTAGCTCGTCGGGCTCATAACCCGAAGGTCACTGGTTCGAGTCCAGTTCCCGCTACTAATTAAGCCCCACATTGGGGCTTTTTTTATGGAACAATTTGTAGTTTACATATTATATTCTGGGAACTTTGACAAAACCTATGTTGGTTATACATCAGATTTAATCAATCGTTTTTACTCC
>NZ_BMGM01000006.1 GCF_014640195.1 Psychroflexus planctonicus | reverse complement strand
CTTCCCATTCCGAACAGAGAAGTTAAGCTCATTTGCGCCGATGGTACTGCATTCCGTGGGAGAGTAGGTCGCCGCCTTCCTTATACTAAAAGTCCTTTTAGCAATCACGCTGAAAGGACTTTTTTTGTTGTGTGCTTATTGTTACCCAGTTAAAATGAAAATCTTATCTAAGATAAGTTCTTGGTGAAATTGTACAAGATTTTTAAAACTGGATGGGCAGACCTTTCATCTTTATCAACAAAAAACAATTCGTCAAGCTTTAAATCTTTATAACCAACAAGTTTTTCGATGTCGGCATCTTTTACTTTTTGATACGCCATAGACCAATCTGTAAATTGTCTTTCTTCTAATTCGCCTTTATCTAAGAGTAAAAGTTCGTTATGTCTAGGGTCGTTTTTTATTTTCTTGTAAACCTTATCTATTTCTTTCGCAGGACCTTCAATATATTGTATGAATTTGCCTTGGATGAGCAGCAATAAACCTGTTATGGTTAAGCGTTTGTTTTTTTCCCTTACCTGAAATAACAAATCTTCAATGTCTTTTTCATTTAAAATATTGGCTTGGTTGCTCATATATGAAACATACTGTAAATCCATAATTCTAAATACTTATATACTGGAAAAATAAGTAATTTTTTTAAATGTTTATAGCAATTTTTAAGGATTTGATAAAATAAAGATTCAATTTTGCAAAAATTTATTTATGACCGCACTACAACTTAATAAACCATTGTGTTTTTTTGATATTGAATCAACAGGAACGAATATTGTGAAAGACCGAATTGTCGAAATTTCAATCTTAAAACTTTTGCCTAATCAAAATAAGGAAATCAAAACTTGGTTGGTAAATCCTGAAATGCCCATTCCTGCAGAAGTTACTGCTATTCATGGTATTTCAGATACAGATGTAGAAAATCATCCTTCGTTTAAACAATTAGCTTCTACAATTAATCAATTTATCAAAGGATGTGATTTAGCTGGATACAATAGCAATCGCTTCGATATACCTATGCTTGCAGAAGAAATGCTTCGTGCTGAGCAGGATTTTGATTTAAAGAATGTCAATTGTATTGATGTACAAACCATTTTTCATAAAAAGGAAAAACGCACACTAGAAGCGGCATATAAATTTTATTGTAATAAAGATTTAACCGATGCACATAGTGCTGAAGCTGACACGAATGCAACTTATGAAGTTTTGGAAGGTCAATTGCAAAAGTATCATGATTTAGAAAATGATGTGAAATGGTTAGCCGAATTCAGTAAGCATAAAGAATTTGCTGACTTTGCTGGTTTTATTCGTTTTAATAAAGAAGGCAAAGAAGTTTTTTCTTTTGGGAAACATAAAGGGAGATTAGTCGACGATGTCCTTAATGCCGAGCCCGGTTATTTCGGATGGATTCAAAATGCTGATTTTCCTAGGTATACCAAAAAAGTCTTAACCGCTATTAAACTCAGAGAATTTAACTCATAGTAGCATGAAAGTAATTTGTGTAGGAAGGAATTACGTAAAACATATAGAAGAATTAAAAAATCAAAAGCCTGACGAGCCCGTCATTTTTTTGAAACCTGATTCTTCCATTTTACCTAAAAATCAACCTTTTTTTATTCCGCCATTTTCAAATGATGTTCATTTTGAAACAGAACTGGTTTTTAGAATAGACAAAGTAGGAAAGCACATTTCAAAGAAATTTGCATCAAAATATTATTCTACATTTACACTAGGAATAGATTTTACTGCGAGAGACCTTCAACAGAAACTAAAAGAAAAATCCTTACCCTGGGAACTTTCAAAAGGTTTTGACGGTTCTTGTTTTGTTTCAAATCAATGGCTGAATGTTTCTGATTTCAATTTAAATGATATTCATTTTTCTTTATTGCAAAATGAAAACCGTGTTCAAAAAGGAAATTCTTCTGAAATGATTTATAGCATCGATGAAATTATAGCTTACGTTTCTCAGTTTTTCACTTTAAAAATTGGAGATTTAATTTTTACAGGAACACCAGCCGGAGTTGGTCCCGTGCATATTGATGATGAGCTGAAGGGCTTCGTAGAAAATGAAAACCTTTTCAACTTAAAAATAAAATAACAATGAAAGCCGAATTGATTACCATTGGAGATGAAATTTTAATTGGTCAGATTGTAGATTCCAATTCTGCTTTTATCGCAGCTCAGTTGAATAAAATCGGGATTGAAGTACACCAAATTACTTCTATACAAGATGATGAAGCAGTCATCATGAAAGCTTTTGATGATGCTGCTTCACAAGTTGATTTGGTGATTACCACAGGTGGTTTAGGCCCTACTAAAGACGATCTGACCAAAAAAACATGGTGTACTTATTTCAATGATGAATTGATTCTGAATGATTCTGTTTTAGCACATATCAAAGACATTTTCAAAAAATACGTTACCACGCCTATTTTACCCGCCAACCGAAGTCAAGCGTATCTGCCATCCAAATCAATTCCTTTGTATAATCGCTATGGAACCGCGCCTGGCATGTGGATGGATGCTAAAAATTGTGTTTTTATTTCGTTACCGGGCGTTCCATTTGAAATGAAATCCCTTTTTAGAGACGAAGTTATTCCGAAGCTAAAAGAGCGCTTCAAAACTCCTTTCATCATTCATAAAACAGTGCTTATTTACGGTTTAGGTGAAAGTGCAATTGCAGACAGAATTGAAAAATGGGAAGATAGTTTACCTACATTCATCAAGCTAGCTTACCTGCCTAGTTTAGGTAGAGTGAGACTAAGGCTTTCTGCTCGGGGCACAGATGAAGCCGTTTTAGTAAATGAAATAAAAAAGCAAATTGAAGCCTTACATCAATACATAGGAGATATTATTCGTGGTTATGAAGATGAACTTTCCCTTGAAGAGCAAATTGCTAATGTATTAACAAGCCATCAACTAAAATTAGTTACCGCAGAAAGTTGCACTGGGGGTAAAGTAGCTTCAAAAATAACGGAAATCCCGGGCGCTTCGTCTTACTATTTAGGTAGTATAGTGAGTTATGCTACTTCAGCTAAGAATGATGTGTTAAAAATTCCGTTGGATTTAATTGAAAAATATTCTGTGGTTAGTGCAGAAATTACGGAAGAAATGGCAAAACGTACTTTGAAGCTTTTTGGTGCGGACATCAGTCTTGCCACTACAGGAAATGCTGGTCCTACCAAAGGCGATAGCGATGCGGAGATAGGTACAGTTTTTATTGCTATTGCCACGAAAACGAAAGTAGAGTCGTTTCAATTTAATTTTGGCAATCACCGAGAGCGAGTGACCCAAAAAGCCGTCAATAAATCTTTTGAATTATTGATGGATCACCTGCAAGTGAATGTACTTACAAAGGCGAGTTAGTTTGAAATGCATAGTGTTTGACTAGTGTTTCAAAAATTAAAGCAGATGATGAAAATAAAAATAAATTTAACTTGGCAGATTGAGTAAAAAGTAGTTAATTTGCATCCTGTTTTGAAAACTTAAAGAAGTAAAGAAATGTCAAAAGTTTGTGAGCTTACCGGTAAAAGAGCGATGTCTGGAAATAACGTCTCTCACGCCTTGAATAGAACGAAAAGAAAGTTTAATGTAAACCTTATTAAGAAGCGTTTTTACATTCCTGAAGAAGATAAGTGGATCACGCTTAAAGTTTCTACTTCGGCATTAAAAACAATTAATAAAAAAGGAATTTCAGCTGTTTTGAAAGAAGCTCGTGCCAACGGTTTTCTTAAAAAATAGTATAATACAATAAGATTATGGCGAAGAAAGGAAATAGAGTTCAAGTTATTTTAGAATGTACAGAGCACAAGACTTCAGGAAAACCTGGGACTTCTCGTTACGTTACTACCAAAAACAAAAGAAATACACCGGACAGAATTGAGTTGAAAAAATTCAACCCTATTTTGAAGAAAATGACGGTTCATAAAGAAATAAAATAATTAATTATGGCAAAGAAATCAGTAGGAACGATACAAACTGGAACAAAGCGTTTAACAAAAGCCGTGAAAATGGTAAGATCTCCAAAAAGTGGATCCTATACTTTTGTTGAAAGAATCATGAATCCAGAAGATGTTAACGACTTCTTGAAGTCTAAATAAGTCTTTACTTATCATACAATATATAGCCGTAACTTCATGTTACGGCTTTTTTAGTTTTTACTATATTTGCTTGGCTTTAAAAGCGTAATAATTACCAAACATGGGACTATTCAAAAAAATATTTTCGAAAGAAAAAAAGGAAAAATTAGACCAAGGTTTAGAAAAATCGAAGTCCAATTTCTTTAATAAATTAGGAAAAGCAGTAGCTGGGAAATCTAAAGTTGACGATGATGTTCTTGACGATTTAGAAGAAGTGTTAATCTCCAGCGATGTAGGTGTTTCAACTACCATTAAAATTATCCGTAGAATTGAAGACCGCGTCGCGAAAGATAAATACCTAGGTACAGAAGAACTCAATGTAATTCTCCGAGAAGAAATCGCCGCTTTACTAAGCGAAACTGAAGAAGCTGAAAAAAACAATCAACCCGAATTAGGTCATCCGTATGTGATTATGGTTGTGGGAGTAAATGGCGTTGGTAAAACTACCACCATCGGAAAATTAGCATATCAATTTAAAAAACAGGGCAAAAAAGTTGTACTTGGCGCTGCCGACACCTTTAGAGCTGCCGCAATTGAACAACTGGAAATTTGGTCTCAACGTGTTGATGTTCCCATCGTGAAACAAAAAATGGGTAGCGATCCTGCTTCAGTTGCTTTTGATACACTTCAAAGTGCAGTAAAACTCAATGCCGATGTAGTTCTAATCGATACCGCTGGTAGACTACACAATAAAATCAACTTGATGAACGAATTGACCAAGGTAAAACGCGTGATGCAAAAAGTTGTTCCCAACGCGCCGCACGAAGTGCTTTTAGTTTTGGATGGTTCTACAGGGCAAAATGCTTTTGAACAAGCAAAACAATTTTCAGCTGCTACCGAAGTTACTTCGCTTGCCATTACCAAATTAGACGGTACTGCAAAAGGTGGAGTGGTAATCGGTATCAGTGATCAGTTGCAAGTTCCCGTGAAATATATCGGTGTTGGTGAAGGTATTGAAGACTTACAAGATTTCAATAAAATTGAATTTGTAGATTCATTTTTCAATCAATAAAGTATGTCTGAGCCCAAAAAGCAACCCCCAATTTTAAACCCCAAGAATAAAGTTGTTTTCAATAAAATAATTTTGATTTATGCTATATTTTACCTTGCTTTAAAAGCCTATGCTATTATTTTTATGGATCAATGGCTTTTAGAAAATTTCATCATTAGTATTCCAATCCTGATAATGGGATTGTTGGCTTTTTATTTTCAAAAGCAACAAATCCAAAATTGGGCATTTATTCTGCTAAGTATTGGAACAGCTATTTTGCTTCGCTTAAATGAAACGGAATGGATATTACACATACATGATCTTATAAACTAATTTTATATGTTCAAAACTTTTAAAATAGCATTATTTCTTTCGATAATTTTTATAGCTTTTACTTCTTGCAAAGAAGAAAAAAAGAAGAATAATGAAATCGAATTTTCAACTTGGACAGAAGAACGAATACCGATTATGGATTATGATGAATTCAAGCCCATGATTCAAGTTTCTGGTGATAAAAAATTACATGTTTTCAACTTCTGGGCAACGTGGTGTAAACCTTGTGTTGAAGAATTGCCTTATTTTGAAGAATTGAATCAAAAATATGATGAAGTGGAAGTAACTTTGGTAAGTCTCGACTTTCCAAACAAACTTTCTTCTCAAGTTGTGCCTTTTGCCAACAAACATCAATTGGTTTCAAATATTGTACTTTTAGACGATACTCGAAGCCATTTTTGGATTCCCGATGTAGATGAAAATTGGAGTGGAGCCATTCCTGCAACCTTAATGTTTTCTAAAAATGAGAAAGTTTTTTTTGAAAAAGCATTTACATTTGAAGAGCTAGAACAAGAAATTGTAAAACAATTAAAATGAAAACATTCAGTAACTTCAAAAAAATAGCAACCATCGGAATAATTGCTATTGCTTTATTCAGTTTTTTAAAGCCATCTACTTTAGATGCTTATCAAATTGGTGACAAAGTTGAAAACTTTAAACTTCAAAATATCGATGGTAAATTTGTAGCACTTTCAGATTACAATAATTACAAAGGCGTAATTGTGATTTTTACTTGTAACACCTGTCCGTATGCTGTTGCTTACGAAGATCGAATTGTCGCGCTTCATGAAAAATACCAAAGTCAAGGCTTTCCAGTTGTAGCCATCAATCCAAACGATCCTGAAGCTCAACCTGGCGATAGCATGATTGAAATGCAAAAACGTGCAGAAGAAAAAGCCTTTACTTTTCCATACCTCGTAGACGAAGGCCAAAAAGTGTATCCTAAGTTTGGCGCCACAAAAACACCACATGTATTTCTGTTAAACAATGAAAAAGGAGATTTCATATTAAAATACATCGGAGCGATTGACGATAACTATAAAGATGCTGCTCAAGTAAAAGAACCTTTTTTAGAAAACGCAATTCAAGCACTTCAAGAAGGCAGAGAAATCAAAGTAACCGAAACAAAAGCGATTGGCTGTACGATTAAAACGAAGTAGTTTTCAAATGAATTGAAATTTCAAATAAAAATCCGTTTTATCACTTAAAGCGGATTTTTCTTTTGAACAACATCACCACAATTCCCTTTTCAAATTCGTACTTTTGCAAAGTGAAAAAAGAAGATCAAAATACATCGAATAAAAAAGATATCAGGGCTTTAACAAAAGCGCAACTCCGTGATTTTTTTGTAAATGAAGGAGATAAGGCTTTTCGTGGAAATCAAGTCTACGAATGGTTGTGGAGCAAAGCTTGTTATAGTTTTGAAGACATGACCAATTTGTCTAAATCTACTCGTGAGTTGTTAGAAAACAATTTTGTAATTAACAATGTGAAGGTAGATCACATGCAAAAAAGCGAAGACGGAACCATCAAAAATGCAGTTAAGTTGCATGATGGTTTAACGGTTGAATCGGTTTTAATTCCTACTTTCTCGAGAACTACCGCTTGTGTTTCTTCGCAAGTAGGTTGCAGTTTAAATTGTAAATTCTGTGCTACCGCACAACTTAAAAGAATGCGCAATTTAAATCCCGATGAAATTTACGATCAAGTAGTCGCTATTGATAAGGAAAGTAGAATGTATAATGACATGCCACTTTCTAATATTGTTTTTATGGGCATGGGCGAACCCTTGATGAATTACAACAATGTACTCAAATCCATTGAAAAAATTACCAGTCCAGAAGGTTTAGGTATGTCGCCGAGACGAATTACCGTTTCAACTTCTGGCGTTCCCAAAATGATTAAGAAGTTAGCAGACGATCAGGTGCGTTTCAACTTGGCGGTTTCACTTCATTCAGCCCGTCAAGAAGTACGAACCCAAATCATGCCTTTTACGGAAACCTTCAATTTAGCAGACCTAAAAGAGTCATTGATATATTGGTTTCAAAAGACCAAAAAGCGTGTCACTTATGAATATATCGTTTGGGATGGAATCAACGACACCCAAGCCGATATCGATGCGCTTATCGATTTTTGTAGAGCCATTCCGTGTAAAGTCAACATCATAGAATACAACCCAATTGATAGTGAAGAAGCTTTTCAGCAAGGTTCAGATATTGCTGTTGCCAATTACGTAACCCAATTAGAAAAACACGGCATTACTGTGACAGTTAGGCATTCTCGCGGTAAAGATATCGACGCTGCATGTGGGCAATTGGCGAATAAACAATAATTGAAGCTGAGTAAGTTTTTTTGTTGCAAAAGTGAATCTTTGCGAACTTCACTAAATCATAGCGAGCTTTGCGTGAAAAATTAGACGTAGATTAAAATCTGTTATAAATTAGAAATCCTAATTATCGTATTCTTTTTCATAAATGAATAGCTTCAATTTTTTACCTTAGCAGTTCTAAAAAATCAACAGTTTGTCAGCTAAAAAGTCTTCCAAAGCCAAGGTTACTCCTTTAATGAATCAGTACAATGCCATCAAGCGAAAATATCCTGATGCTTTGTTGTTGTTTCGTGTAGGAGATTTTTACGAAACCTTCGGCGAAGACGCTGTACGAACTGCGCGCATTTTAAACATTGTGCTCACCAACCGAAATAACGGAAGCGAACGCACAGAATTAGCTGGTTTTCCACATCATTCCTTAAATACGTATTTGCCTAAATTGGTAAAAGCAGGTGAACGCGTAGCTATTTGCGATCAACTAGAAGACCCAAAACAAACCAAAACCATTGTAAAACGTGGCGTTACCGAATTAGTAACTCCTGGAGTTGCCATGAATGACGAAGTGCTTCAAAGCAAATCGAATAACTTTTTGGCTGCACTTCATTTTTCAAAAAACAACATCGGAATCAGTTTTTTAGATGTTTCTACAGGTGAATTTCTTTCGTCTCAAGGTAAGATAGATTACATCGATAAGTTGCTTAGAAATTTCAATCCAAGCGAAGTTTTGGTCGCTAAAAAAGACAAACACCTTTTTAAAGAACGCTTTGTAGATGAATTCCATACGTTTTACTTAGAAGATTGGTTGTTTAAATATGATTATGCAGAAGATTCGCTGAACAATCATTTCGGTACAACTTCTTTAAAAGGATTTGGAATTGAAGACTTAGAAGCGGGAATTATCGCTTCGGGAGCGATTTTACATTACTTAAATGAAACCCGACACGAAAAGCTTCAACACCTAACACATATTTCCAGAATTGCAGAAGACGCCTATGTTTGGATGGATAAATTCACCATACGAAATTTAGAGTTGTATGCTTCAACAGCAGTAGGAGCGGTGACTTTGTTAGACGTAATCGACAAAAGCATTTCCCCGATGGGAAGCCGAATGCTCAAACGTTGGCTTGCCTTTCCGCTGAAAAACAAAATCCAAATCGAGCAACGCCATGAAATTGTAGATTATTTTTTCAAAAACCCCAATCTGCAACAAAACATTCAGCTTCAATTGAAGAAAATTAGCGACTTGGAGCGGTTGATTTCTAAAGTAGCCACTCAGAAAATCAGTCCACGGGAAGTAAATCAATTAAAAGATTCTTTAGCGGCGATTTTGCCTATCAAAAAAGCATTGTTGCAAACGGACTTGGAATCACTTCGGGTGATTGGGGAGAACATCAATTCATGCGATTTGCTTCAAGAGAAAATTCAACTTGCTTTGCATGAAGATGCTCCAGTAAACATGAATAAAGGACAAGTAATTGCCAAAGGTTTTCATGAAGAATTAGATGAGTTGCGTTCCATCGCGTTTTCTGGGAAGGACTATTTAGATGAAATGGTGAATCGGGAAATTGAAGCAACGGGAATTTCAAGTTTAAAAATCGGAAACAACAATGTCTTTGGATATTACCTGGAAGTACGAAATACCCACAAAGATAAAGTGCCACAAGAGTGGATTCGCAAACAAACCTTGGTAAGTGCTGAACGATACATTACAGAAGAATTAAAAACCTACGAAGCCAAAATACTAGGTGCGGAAGAAAAAATACAACAATTAGAGCAAGAACTTTTTCAAAAATTGGTACTTTGGTTGAGCGACTATATTGAAGTAATTCAACAAAATGCACAACGCATTGCTAAAATTGATGTGTTGTGTGGTTTCGCTGAATTGGCAAGAATTGAAAACTATACTAAACCCAATATCAACGACTCTTTTGGGTTGAATATCGAAGATGGAAGACATCCCGTTATCGAAAAACAACTTCCAGCCGACGAAGCTTATGTAAGCAATTCCATTTATTTAGATCGGGAAGAACAACAAATCATCATGGTTACCGGACCCAACATGAGTGGTAAATCGGCTTTGTTGCGCCAAACGGCTTTAATTGTTTTACTGGCACAAATGGGTTGTTTTGTTCCTGCAAAATCGGCTGAAATTGGCATCGTAGACAAGTTATTCACCAGAGTAGGAGCCAGTGACAACATCTCGATGGGCGAATCTACCTTTATGGTAGAAATGAATGAAACGGCTTCCATATTAAACAACATTTCTGAACGCAGTTTGGTTTTATTGGACGAAATTGGTCGTGGCACCAGCACTTATGATGGAATTTCCATCGCTTGGGCAATCAGCGAATATTTGCACGAACATCCTGCACGTGCCAAAACCTTATTTGCCACCCATTACCATGAGCTCAATGAAATGACGGAGAAGTTTCCGAGAATCAAGAACTTCAATGTTTCCATTAAGCAATTGAAAGACCAAGTGCTTTTTCTTCGGAAATTAGTTCCTGGCGGAAGTCAGCACAGTTTTGGAATACACGTTGCAAAAATGGCGGGAATGCCACAACATGTAATCAATCGTGCCAATAAGATTTTAGAAAAATTGGAAAAAAGTCATAGTTCGGAAGAATTGGCTGGAAAGTTGAACCAAGCCGCTAATCAACCGCAATTGAGTTTCTTTAATCTGGATGACCCATTGTTGGAACAAGTTCGAGATGAAATTATTGACTTAGATATCGACACCCTAACTCCTGTTGAAGCTTTGATGAAACTAAATGAAATCAAACGAATGTTGGTGAAGAAGAAAAATTAGTTTAGAATAATTGGAATTTCAAAAGTATTGTAAAGTTCAAAAAAAGTATTGCTTCAAAAATCAAGGTTCAAATGGGCATGTTAATTTTTCACGCAAAGGTTCGCAAAGTATTTGCGCAAAGAACACCGAGAATGAAATGTTAGAAATCCTATTCTTAGCTTTTCATCTTTTCTATAGCTTATTTATTTCCAAACTTTCAAATTGACCCATTTTCAAATTAAAATAGTGTATAAATTTCCTATCAAAAGAAAATTAACCAATAATCATGCCTGCAATAGTAGCAGATAACAAGGAAGCTAAGGTTCCACCCAAAAGTGCACGCATTCCAAATTCCGATAAGACTTTACGTTGACCTGGAGCCAAAGAACCGATGCCACCAATCTGAATTCCAATTGATGCAAAGTTGGCAAAGCCACACAACATATAAGTTGCCATAAACACTGACTTTTCAAACTTTAAACTGAGTAAGTTTGCAGTATCTTTTAATTCTGCAAGTTGAATGTAGCCAACAAATTCGCTAGCTACAATTTTTATTCCTAGCAATTGTCCCATTAGCATTACGTCTTCTTTTGCTACACCAACTAACCACATAAGAGGGGCAAACACCAAGCCCAAAATAGATTCTAGTGAAAAGGATTCGTATGGAGTCTTGTTTGCTACTATAGTATTTAAGCTTGTTAAGTCGCCAAATTTTTCCAATCCAAAATTAATCATCGCAATAAAGGCAATAAATACCAACAACATCGCACCTACATTGGCGGCTAATTTTAAACCTTCTGTTGTTCCGTTGGAAATAGCATCTAAAATATTAGACCCAATTTTATCTTGCGAAACTTCTGCAGTTTGATCAATTTTAGCTTGCTGTGGATACAGCATTTTGGAAACAACAATCGCTCCAGGCGCTGCCATTACTGAAGCAGCCAGCAAGTGTCGAGCAAATTCTAATTTGGCAACGGGATCATCTCCACCTAGAAATCCGATATAGGCAGCTAAAACTCCACCGGCAACGGTAGCCATTCCGCCAATCATGACCAATAGCATTTCAGATCGGGTAAGTTTTTCTAAATAAGCTTTGATCATTAAAGGAGATTCGGTTTGGCCCAAGAAAATATTTCCCGCTACACTCAAGCTTTCAGCGCCTGAAATGCCTAATAATTTGGTAAGCACCCATGCCATTCCTTTTACCACTACTTGAATTACGCCCAAGTAAAAAAGCACCGAAGTTAATGCTGAGAAGAATATAACCGTCGGTAATATTTGAAAGATAAAAATGAAACCAAAAGAGTCCACATTCATTAAGTCTCCTAACAAAAATTCACTACCAACAACAGTAAAGTCTAATATTTTCACGAAAATTTTACTAATGATGTCAAAAAAGGCTTGTACAAATCCAATTTGTAAAATACCAATAGCAAGAAGCAATTGAGCACTTAACCCAGCACCTACTGTTTTCCAGTTGATGGCTTTTCGGTTTGCACTAAATAGAAAAGCAATAATTAAAATACTGATCATGCCTAAAACTCCACGCCAGAAACTTTCAAAAGTAAAACCTGTACTTTTAATCAATTCCTTTTTATTTTCTTCGGCTAGAGGGGAAGTAATGCTTTCGTCTTTTAACAGATGAATTTTCAACTGATTGTTTTCTAAAAACAAATTGCTTTCATCTTTAAAATGAAATTGTAAACTAGAATAATTGAAAATATCCAGCTCTGTTTGAAAAGTAATGATGCTGTCTTTTATCTTGTAATTTCCAGTAATCTTAGTCGAATCTTTTTGAATGCTAAAACTTTCATTTTCATTAAATGAAAACTTTATAGCCGTTTCAGATTGATTAAAAAAAGTATGCGCAGATTGATAGTCTTTTACTTCAATTACATCCCACTTGCTTTGTAATTGGTTTTCCGTGGTTTGTTGAGCATGAATGCTGTAAAAGCTAATTAAAGCAAAGGCGAAACAAGAAAATACTTTCATGAAATAAGGCTATCGTTTAGAAATTTCGTCTCTAATTCGAGCTGCTTTTTCGTAGTCTTCGTTTTTTACAGCTTCTTCAAGTAGACGATTTAGTTGGTTTATGCTAAAACTTGTAAACTCAATTTTTCCAGTTCCAGATTGGCTTCCGCCAGTAGTTTCTTCTTTATCGGTTAATTTAGCATCAAAAATACTAGAACTTTTGCCTGGTTTAAGTTGTATTCCTGCCTTTTCTAAAATATTAATATAGGTAAAAATTGGTGCGTCAAATCGAAGTGCCAATGCAATGGCATCACTAGTTCGTGCATCTATAATTTCTTCAATTTTATCGCGTTCACAAATCAGGCTAGAATAAAAAATACCATCTACTAATTTATGAATGATTACTTGCTTTACGTTTATTGAAAAACGATCTGCAAAGGTTTTAAATAAGTCATGTGTTAGTGGTCTTGGCGGCTTGATTTCTTTTTCTAAGGCAATGGCAATAGACTGTGCTTCAAAGGCACCGATTACAATAGGCAATTGTCTTTTTCCATTGATTTCGCTTAGTAACAAAGCATAGGCTCCATTTTGGGTTTGGCTATAAGAAATTCCTTTAATGTTTAAACGAACTAAACTCATGTTTGATTTTAAAAATTAAAAAACGGTCTAAAATCAGGCAAATCTACCTAAATTTTAGACCGCCGTTTCAGGCTCCTAAAATAGGAATTTAAGCATTATTAGCCTTAAATTCTTTTAGTTTTTCTGTAAGCTTCGGAATTACTTCAAAAGCATCGCCTACAATTCCGTAATCTGCTGCTTTAAAGAATGGTGCTTCAGCATCGTTGTTAATAACTACTTTTACTTTAGAAGCATTAATTCCAGCTAAGTGCTGGATGGCTCCAGAAATTCCGATAGCAATGTACAAATTAGATGCAACTGGTTTTCCAGTTTGACCTACGTGCTCGCTGTGTGGTCTCCAACCCATGTCGCTAACAGGTTTAGAGCAAGCCGTTGCTGCACCTAATGTTTCAGCTAAATCTTCAACTAAGTGCCAGTTTTCTGGACCTTTTAAGCCACGACCACCAGAAATAACAATTTCTGCATCGGCAATACTTACTTTGTCTTTGTTTTTATCAACCGATTGAACTTGAACTCCAGCTTCGCTTAAAACAACATTTGTTTGGTAATCTTCAACTTGAATATCCGTTTCTGCTTCATGTAAACCATAAGCATTACTTGAAACTCCAATTATTTTTGCATCTGTAGTGATAGCAGTTTCATTAAAAGCCTTGTTTGTAAAAGCGGTACGTTTTACTACAAACCCATTTTCAGTATTTGGTAATTCTACTACATTTGAAGCATAACCTGCTTCTAAATGTACTGCTAATAAGGGAGCAAGATATTTAGCATTAGCGCTTTGGCTCAACACAATTACTTTTGCATCCTGTGCTTTTGCAACTTCAGCAATTACTTCTGCATAGGCTTCTGCATTAAATTTAGAAAAGTTTTCATTGGAAAGATTAAAAGCTTTCTCCACTCCATAAGTTCCTAAATCGTTTGCGTTTTCTGCATTAAATGAAATGGCAAAAGTTTCTATTCCTAACTGCTTAGCAATTCCTTTGGCATAAGAAGCGGCTTCGAAAGCTGCTTTTTTAAATTTTCCGTTTTCACTTTCTGTATATACAAGTACTGACATAATTTTATTTTTTATATGGCTTTTGCTTCGTTATGAAGTAAGTCAATTAATTCATCTATATTTTCTGCATCAACAAGTTTAACATCTCCCTTTGGAGCAGGTTTGCTGAATTTTTTCGCTTCGGTACTAAGACCATCTGCAACAGGTTCAACTACATTCAAAGGTTTTTTTCTTGCCATCATAATACCGCGCATGTTTGGTATTTTTAAATCGCTCTCTTCAACTAAACCTTTTTGACCGCCAATTACCAATGGTAATGAAGATGTAAGTGTTTCTTTACCGCCGTCTATCTCTCTAATAGCAGTAGCTTTATCTCCTTCAATTTCTAAACTTACGCAAGTGTTAATAAAATTAGCACCTATTAATTTAGCTAACATTCCAGGAACCATACCACCATTGTAATCAATTGATTCTCTTCCTGCAATAATTAAATCGTAGTTACCATCTTTGGCTACCTTGGCTAATTCTTTAGCTACTTGGAAACCGTCTTTTGGTTCTGTGTCCACCCGAATAGCTTGATCTGCGCCAATAGCTAGAGCTTTTCTAATAGTGGGTTCGGTTTCTTTACTTCCAACCGTTACTACATCTACACTGGCACCTTGCTTTTCTTTAAACCACATAGCGCGAGTCAGACCAAATTCATCGTTTGGATTAATAACAAACTGAACTCCGTTTGTATCGAATTTAGTATCGTTATCCGTAAAATTTATTTTAGAAGTCGTGTCGGGTACATGACTAATACAAACTAAAATTTTCATGATTTTTTGTTTTCAATTTTGCTTGTGCGAATATATAAAAAATAGGCTTATTTTATTATGCATGCATAGTAAAATTTTATTAAATTTTAATAGGCTGAAGTCCATGTTATTCCTATTTTTGTGGCTTCTGAAAATTACTACTACATGAGAACAATACAGTTTAGAGAAGCCGTATGTGAAGCGATGAGCGAAGAAATGCGCGCAGATGAATCTGTTTATTTAATGGGTGAAGAAGTTGCCGAATACAATGGTGCTTACAAAGCTTCTAAAGGAATGCTTGATGAATTTGGTCCAGAACGCGTAATTGATACGCCTATTGCCGAGCTAGGTTTTTCGGGAATAGCTATAGGTTCAGCTATGAATGGAAACAGGCCTATTGTAGAATATATGACTTTTAACTTCTCTTTGGTTGGAATTGACCAAATTATCAATAATGCTGCAAAAATGCGGCAAATGTCTGGAGGCCAGTTTAATATTCCTATCGTGTTTCGTGGTCCAACAGCTTCTGCAGGTCAACTTGGGGCAACACATTCTCAAGCTTTTGAGAGTTGGTTTGCTAACACACCAGGCTTAAAAGTAGTAGTTCCATCTAATCCTTACGATGCAAAAGGACTTTTAAAATCTGCTATCCGCGATAACGATCCTGTTATTTTTATGGAAAGCGAACAAATGTATGGCGACAAGGGAGAAGTTCCTGAAGAAGAATACACGATTCCTCTAGGAAAAGCAGACGTTAAAAGAGAAGGAAAACATGTAACCATTGTTTCTTTTGGAAAAATCATAAAAGAAGCTTACAAAGCTGCAGACGCTTTAGCCGAAGATGATATTTCTTGTGAAATCATCGATTTACGTACTGTTCGTCCTTTAGATTATGATACTATTATCAAATCGATTAAAAAAACAAATAGAATGGTGATTTTGGAAGAAGCTTGGCCTTTTGGCAATGTTTCAACTGATATTACTTACCGCATCCAACAAGATGCATTTGATTATTTAGATGCTCCAATTATAAAAATAAACACCGCTGATACACCGGCACCTTATTCTCCAGTTTTATTGAAAGAATGGTTGCCTAACCATGAAGATGTAATTAAAGCAGTGAAAAAAGTAATGTATTTAGATTAATCTACTGAAATGTTAAATATTTAAGCTTCATTTGTATTTAATGCAGGTGAAGCTTTTTTCTTTTTTATGCGAAAAATAATAACATCCATCTTTCTTCTTCAATTCGTTTTCATATTTGGTCAAACCAAGGTGAGCGGATATGTGTTTGACGACGCTGATGAACCCGTAGCTTTTGCAAACGTTGTTTTTGAAAACTCAAGCGTAGGGACAATTACAGATGAAAACGGGAAATTTTACTTGGAAGCTGATGAAAAATATACTGCAGTAGTTGTATCTTTTATGGGTTTCAAAACCTACACGCTAACTTTAAATAAACCCAGCACTTACGATATTAAAATAAAACTAACCACAGACGAAGAAGCTTTGTCTGAAGTTATTGTTTATTCTGGAAAAACATCTAAAAAGAATAACCCTGCTATAGACATACTTAGAAAGATTTGGGAGAACAAAAGAGATAATGGGGTAAAGAAATTCAAACAATATCAATTTGACAAGTACGAAAAACTGCAGTTTGATTTGAATACCATAGATAGTAGCCTAATTAAAAGCCGTTTGTTTAAAGGAATGGAATTTATCTTTGAGCAAGCCGACACGAACAAAGTAACAGGAAAGACCTATCTGCCCATTTTTATAAATGAGTCCGTTTCTAAAGTATATGGAGATAATATTTTAGATAAAGAAAAAGAAATTTTAAAAGGAAACAAGAATTCCGGATTTAGCAATAATCAAGGCTTAGTAGCTTTTATAAAAGATTTATACGCTGAATATAGCGTGTACGACAACTACATTAAAATATTTGATAAAAGTTTTGTGAGCCCTTTATCTAAAACAGGTATCGATAATTACAATTACGTTTTATCAGATAGTACTTACATAGAAGACCGATGGTGTTATAAAATTGTCTATTACCCAAGACGAAAAAATGAACTCACATTTAAAGGAGATTTTTGGGTTAATGATACTACTTGGGCAATTAAACAAATAGAAATGACCATGTCTAAAAGCGCAAATATCAATTGGGTTAAAGACATCTACATTGAGCAAGAATTTGACGTGCTTAATGATTCTATCTTTTTAATAACGCGTGATTATTTTATGACTGATTTTACCTTTAGGAAAAAAGAAGATTCAAGAGGAGTTTATGGTAAACGCACAACTTTATACGATCACTATCAATTTGACAAGATAAAAGAAAAAGAATTTTATGATAGGCAAACCAATCCTTATAAAGATCAAGTCTTCGATCGGGATAGCACATTTTGGGCAAACAATCGTTTAGAAGAACTTAATAAAGACGAAAAGGAAATATATACTTTAGTAGACACCTTAAAGACTGTAAATGCATTTAAGCAAGTTTATGATGTTGCAACCGTATTAACTACCAACTATTATGAATTTGACGGGTGGGATTATGGTCCCGTATTTTCAACTTTAGGCTACAATGATATTGAAGGAGTCCGATTAAGAGTCGGAGGGCGTACTTATTTTGGACAAAATGACCCATGGCGAATTCAAGGCTTTACAGCTTACGGATTTAATGACGACAAGTTTAAATATGGCGTGTCTGGAAAAATTATGCTGGACAGAAAGTCAAGATTAATCTTATCTGCAGGAAACAGAAGAGACGTAGAACAACTGGGTGCGAGTTTAACCAGTTCTAATGATGTATTAGGTAGAAGTTTAGTGTCATCATCACCACTTACTGTAGCATCAAACAATACCTTAACCAATATCAATTTAAGTAGTTTAGCTCTAGAAGCAGAACCCTTTTTCAATTTTAAACTTCGTTTAGAAGGAACTTACCGAACCTTAGCTGGAGCAGATACAGATTTGTTTAGTCTTGCCTTTTATACAGACGATGAACGTACACAAACACAAGAACAAACAACACAATCAGAATTATCTTTAACTGCTAATTACACACCCAATAAAAAAGCAACTGGATATGGAGTTGAACGCTATATTGTGAACAATGGAAAATATCCTGAGTTTATGCTGAAATATACCAAAGGATTAAAAGGTGTAATCGATAGCGATTTTAATTATGATCGGTTACAACTTTTATACAAGCAACCTATTCTTTTAGGTGGTTTCGGAAAATTTACTTCTACTTTAGAAGCAGGAAAAACATTTGGCGGTGTGCCATTGAGCTTACTAAATGTAGTTCCAGGAAACCAAACTTTGTTTTCTATTCAAGGAACATTTCCATTATTGAATTTTTACGAATTTGTCACAGATGAATATGTAAGCCTGCACATGGAACATAATTTTAATGGCAGATTGTTTTCTAGAATTCCTTTATTAAGAGATTTAGATCTTAGGGAAATTGTAACTTTACGTGGAGTCTACGGTCAACTATCAGATGAAAGTATGTTGTTGAACGCTTCTACTACAAATCCTGTTTTGTTTGCTCCCGATCGTAATATTTATTATTCATACAGCGTAGGTATAGGAAACATTTTTAGAGTCTTTAGACTCGATTTTCACTTTAGAGGAAATTACTTTGATATTTCCGATTCAAGAAATTTTGGAATAACAGGAGCTTTTGGATTTTATTTTTAAAAAAATAGTAGTTTGCCTACTTCTAATAGTTAATTTTGCATTTTTAAATAAACAATAGATTATGACTTTTGATGTATTAATTGAAATCCCGAAAGGGAGTAGAAACAAATATGAATACGATTTTCAATTGAAAAAAATCAGGTTCGATAGAATGCTTTTTTCTTCTATGATGTATCCAGCAGATTATGGTTTTGTACCAGAAACTTTAGCTTTAGACGGAGACCCTTTAGATGTATTGGTATTGGTTACTGAGCCTACTTTTCCAGGCTGTGTAATGGAAGTTAAACCCATAGGTGTTTTCCATATGACGGACGAAAAAGGTCCAGACGAAAAAATTATTTGCGTTCCTGTAAGTGATCCAGTAGCAAGTAAGTTTCAAGATTTATCTGAACTAAATCCACACCTTGTTTTAGAAATTGAACACTTTTTTAAAGTATATAAAGATTTAGAAAAGAAAAAAGTAGATGTAGGTGGTTGGGGAAATGTAGATGAAGCTAAAGAAATTGTAGCAGCTTGCGAAAAAAGATACCAAGAAAGTGATGTTCCTTTTAACGAAGTATCTATCAAATAAGTCAAAATTTTAACATTTTTATAAAGCAGCGCCAAAAAGTGCTGCTTTTTTTATGCAATTAATTTTTTTTCATTTAGATTTAACAAAATTTTTAATTAAAATCTATGAAATCAAATGTTATTTTCATTCCTATCATTCTTTCGGTGATAGGTCTTTTATTTATGATTGTAAAAATGTTTTGGGTGAAGAAGCAATCCCCAGGAAATGCTAAAATGCAGCAAATTTCAAAAAGCATAAAAGAAGGTGCACTTGCCTTTCTAAATGCAGAATACCGTTTGCTAATGGTTTTTGTAGTCATAGCATCTATAGCACTATTTTTTGTTTCTCAGCAGGTAGAAACTACCAGTTTTTTAATAATCCCTGCATTTATTATTGGAGCTTTCTTTTCAGGTTTAGCAGGAAACATTGGTATGCGTGTTGCAACAGATGCTAATGCTAGAACAGCAGAAGCGGCCAAAACTAGTTTGCCACAAGCCTTAAAAGTTTCTTTTAGTGGCGGTACGGTTATGGGATTAGGTGTTGCTGGCTTAGCAGTTCTAGGCTTAAGCCTAATTTTTCTCTTTCTAATGGGGCAATTCATGATAGAAGGTGGAGATTTTTATGGAGATATGACTGTTGTATTAGAAGCCTTAGCTGGTTTTTCTTTAGGTGCAGAATCCATTGCACTTTTTGCTAGAGTTGGTGGAGGTATTTATACCAAAGCAGCAGATGTAGGTGCAGATTTAGTAGGTAAAGTAGAAGCTGGAATTCCAGAAGATGACCCAAGAAATCCAGCAACTATTGCAGATAATGTTGGAGACAACGTGGGAGATGTTGCAGGAATGGGAGCCGATTTATTTGGTAGTTACGTAGCTACCGTTTTAGCGGCCATGGTACTCGGTAATTATGTTATTCGAGATATGTCTGTTACTACTCAATTTGTAGACGATTTTAATAATATGGGACCAATTTTACTTCCCTTAGTTATCGCGGGTGTAGGTATTTTAGCATCCATCATCGGAACATTTTTTGTCCGAATTGGTAGCAATGATGCAAAAGAAGCTAGAGTGCAATTGGCTTTGGATATTGCTAATTGGTCAGCTATAATTTTAACCGGTATTGTCACTTGGTTTTTAATTCAATGGATGTTACCATCAACTTTGCAAATGGAATTTTTTGGGGAAGGCATGAAAGACATTCCTTCAACTTATGTATTTTACTCCTGTTTAATCGGTTTAGCTGTTGGAGCTTTAATTTCATTTGTTACTGCATACTACACGAGTTTGGGTAAAAAACCTGTTTTAGATATTGTAAGAAATAGTTCAACTGGAGCGGCAACCAATATCATAGCTGGTTTAGCAGTTGGGATGAAATCTACTTTTTGGTCGGTTTTATTATTTGCTGCTGCCATTTACGGTTCGTATGCACTTGCAGGATTTTATGGTGTAGCACTTGCTGCATCAGCTATGATGGCAACTACTGCCATGCAATTAGCTATCGATGCTTTTGGACCCATTGCAGATAATGCTGGTGGAGTAGCCGAAATGAGTGAATTAGATGATCAAGTTAGAGAACGTACCGATATTTTAGATTCTGTAGGAAATACAACTGCTGCCGTTGGAAAGGGTTTTGCCATCGCTTCGGCTGCATTAACTGCTTTAGCTCTGTTTGCCGCTTATGTAACTTTTACAGGAATTGAAGGCATCAATATTTACAAAGCCGATGTGTTAGCTATGCTTTTTGTAGGTGGAATGATTCCTGTAGTTTTCTCAGCATTAGCTATGAAATCGGTTGGTAAAGCCGCTATGGAAATGGTAAAAGAAGTGCGTAGACAGTTCAAAGAAATTCCTGGAATTATGGAAGGAACTGGAACACCAGAATACGCAAAATGTGTTGACATTTCAACAAAAGCTGCTTTACGCGAAATGATTTTACCCGGTTTAATTACCATTATCACCCCAATTTTAGTAGGTTGGTTTTTTGGAGCTGAACCTTTGGGCGGCTATATGGCTGGAGTTTGTGTTTCGGGTGTAATGTGGGCTATTTTTCAAAACAATGCTGGTGGCGCTTGGGACAATGCTAAGAAATCTTTTGAAGCGGGTGTAGAAATAGACGGAAAAATGCAATACAAAGGAAGCGAAGCTCACAAAGCAGCTGTTACAGGTGATACCGTTGGCGATCCGTTTAAAGATACTTCTGGTCCATCGATGAATATTTTAATTAAACTTACTTGTTTGGTTGGACTAGTTATCGCTCCAGTTTTAGGTCATGAATCTGAAACCGAAGTAGGTGAAGAAACCAAAAACGATGAAAAAAATATTGAAATAGTAGATGTAAAAGCAGAAGAAAATGTTACCACATTTGTTGTGGAATAAACTTTTTGCTCAATAGTTATTTTCAAAAGCCAACTCGAAATTTAGGGTTGGCTTTTGCTTTTGATAGAACTCAGGTTAATATTATTCTATAATGCATAAAAAATAAAAGTATAGCTGAATTACTTTTTTAAATTGCAACCATAAATTCATTAGGAATGGCAAAGAAGAAAACACAAAACGATTTACCCAAAGCAAGTTTAAATGCTTCTAATTTGAAAAGAAGCCTACGCTTATTCAAATATGTGGGACCACATAAATGGAAATTGATTCTTGGTTTAGTATTCTTAAGCTTTACAGGATTAACTGCTTTGCTTTTCCCAAAATTAATGGGAGATTTAATTGAAACAGCAGATTTTACTGCTGAAGACATCAACCGAATGGGCTTAATTTTATTAGCTTTATTTACAGCTCAAGCTATTTTTTCCTTTTTCCGCGTAGTGCTTTTTGTAAATGTTACCGAAAACATGTTAGCCAGTATAAGGAAAGACACTTTTTCAACCTTGATTAAAATGCCAATGCAGTTTTTTTCCAGTAGAAAAGTAAGCGAATTGAATAGCCGAATTGCAGCAGATATCGGTCAAATACAAGACACCTTTACAACAGGAATTGCCGAGTTTTTAAGGCAATTTATCATTGTAATTGGTGGAGTTATTGCCTTGTTTTTTACTTCGGTTAAGCTTTCCTTATTAATGTTAGCCACCATTCCCGTTTTTGCCATTGTAGCCGTTTTCTTTGGAAAATACATTCGAAAGTTAGCAAAAGATGCCCAAGATGAAGTAGCCGAATCCAACTCCATTGCTTCCGAAAGTCTACAAGGCATTGCCAATGTAAAAGCTTTTACTAACGAATTTTTTGAAATGCTTCGGTACGACAAAGCAGTCGATTCTATCAAAAAAATAGCCATCAAAGGCGGTTTAGCGCGAGGGGCTTTTTCTTCATTTATCATCTTTTGTATTTTCGGAGCTATCGTGTTGTTGGTTTGGTATGCGGTAAAACTTCAAAATCAAGATTTATTAACCCAATCAGAATTAATTACTTTCATTTTATACACCATTTTTGTAGGAGCTTCCATCGGAGGTTTGCCCATACAATATGCACAAATCCAAAAAGCGGTTGGAGCTACGGAACGGGTTTTTGATATTATTGACGAACAAACGGAATCGCTTCATGTTAAAGATAGAAGCAAAATTGAAGAATTGGAATTAGCTGGAAATATTCATTTTAAAAATGTAGATTTTCATTATCCATCCCGACCAGAAATTCAAGTCTTAGCTAATTTAAACTTTAAAGTAAATGCCGGTGAAACTATTGCAATTGTTGGTCCAAGTGGAGCTGGTAAATCAACTATTGCAGCACTTTTGCTTCAATTTTATAAACCTACAAACGGTGAAATTTTAATAGATGACAAATCCTGTTCAACCATGGATTTGTATAGCATTAGAGAAGAAATGGCTTATGTGCAGCAAGAAGTATTTTTATTTGGCGGAAGTATTCTGGAAAACATTCAATATGGTAAACCCGAAGCTAATTTAGATGAAATTAAAGAAGCGGCTAAAAAAGCAAATGCACATCAATTTATAGAAGATTTTCCTGAGCAATACGATACCATTGTAGGCGAGCGCGGCATCCAACTTTCTGGTGGTCAACGTCAACGTATTGCCATTGCACGTGCGGTTTTAAAAAATCCTAGTATTTTAATTTTAGATGAAGCAACCAGTGCTTTAGATGCTGAGTCGGAACATTTGGTGCAAGAAGCTTTGCAGAAATTGATGAAAGGCAGAACTTCATTTGTGATTGCTCACCGCTTGTCTACTATTCAAAATGCAGACCAGATTTTGGTTTTAGAAAACGGGAAGTTGCTTGAAAAAGGTACACATCAAGAATTAATAGCTAACCCTTTGGGACGTTACAAAAATCTAGTAGAATTGCAATTGCAAAGTTAGCGTATAAAAAAAGCTCGGAATTTCCGAGCTTTTTAATATTTAAGTAATAAAGATTATTTTTCGATAGGATGTAACCAGTTGTTTTTGTCTTCAACACGGTTGTACTGTATATCCTGTAAGTATTTTTTCATTAATTCACTATACTCAACTTCCATCTTTGGTAAAGTGAATTCATCACCTGCATGTTCAAAACCAGTAACTTTAGCAATAGTTGCTGCAGTTCCTGTGCCAAATATTTCCTTCAGTTCACCAGCTTTAGCAGCGTTTTTAATACGCTCAACTTCAACAGGAGCAACTTCTACTTCAATACCGTTATCTTTTGCAAGCTGAATTACACTTTTTCGGGTAACACCATCAAGAATTCGGTCGCTAGTTGGTGCGGTAAGTAGTTTATCTCCAATTCTAAAGAAGATATTCATAGTTCCTGCTTCTTCTAAATATTGGTGTGTTTTAGCATCTGTCCAGATTACCTGATCATAACCTTTGCTTTTAGCAATGTTTGTAGGGTAGAATTGTGCGCCATAGTTTCCGGCCGCTTTTGCATAACCAACGCCACCATCTGCAGACCGTGAATATTTTTCTGCAAATAAAACTTTTACAGGTTTGTTGTAATAAGCCTGAGATGGGCAAGTAATAATCATAAATCGATATGCATCAGATGGAGCAGCAGCCACGCCTTCTTCGGTTGCAATTACAAATGGTCTGATGTAAAGTGAATTGCCTTGTCCGGGTTTAACCCATTCGTGGTCTAGTTTCAATAGTGTTTCTAAACTTTCAAAAAAATAATCTTTTGGAAATTCAGGTATGGCTAAACGTTCTGAAGATTTATTAATTCGTTTAAAATTTTCTTCGGGTCTAAATAAGTGTACTCTTCCAGCATCATCTTTAAAAGCTTTCATACCTTCAAATACAGCTTGACCATAATGAAATACTTTAGTAGACGGACTAAACTCCATCGGACCATAAGGAACTATTTGCGGAGTTTGCCACTTCCCATCAATATAGTCACAATACATCATGTGGTCAGAATAATTTTTTCCAAAAGCCAAATTATTAAAGTCAACTTGTTCTATTTTAGATTTTTCTATTTTTTTTACGTGTATTGTTAGACTTTGTGTTTCCATTTAGTTTAAATTTGTTGCAAAAGTAAGAAATTAAAATAATCTACTTTTTCGTAAAGATATTAACTTTGTCATAATTATGACCTATTAAAACACTAGAAAAATATGAAAAATTTATTTTTAGTATTGATTTTGTCAATTATTGTTAGCTGCGAAACAGCTGAAAAAAAAGACGATCAGAAAACAAATCCAACTGAAGAACTAACCAAAAAAGTTCCTTACGCTTCATTTGGTGCTCAAATTGAAGAAAAAGATGCCTACAGCTCAGAAAGGTTAAATGAACTTTATCTTGGAATGGAAGTTGGAGATACTGTTGATGTTAAGTTTGCATCTAAAGTGAATTCTGTTTGTAAGAAAAAAGGCTGCTGGATGAAATTGGAGCTAGCAGAAGATAAAGAAACCATGGTTAGGTTTAAAGATTATGGTTTTTTTGTGCCTAAAAATAGCGAAGGAAGAGACGTTATAGTAGAAGGCTTTGCTTTTTTAGATGAAACTTCTGTTGACGATTTAAAGCACTACGCAGAAGATGAGGG
The DNA here is from genome assembly GCF_014640195.1 of Psychroflexus planctonicus. Taxonomy (GTDB): domain Bacteria; phylum Bacteroidota; class Bacteroidia; order Flavobacteriales; family Flavobacteriaceae; genus Psychroflexus; species Psychroflexus planctonicus. Next base: position 204,032 of record NZ_BMGM01000006.1, on the reverse strand, counting down.
AAAATCGAAGGAAGAAATAGAAGCGATTACCGAACCAAAAATCACCTATTCTTTTACGGCAACTGGAGTTTTAGTTCAAGGTACAGATGAAGAATTTGAAAGTCAAGTTGAAAAAGTAGAAGAAATCAAAGAAAAAACAGAAGAAGTTGAAACGGAGTAAATGCGAAAAATTGTAACCACAGCAGATGGTACTAAAAGTATACTAATTACAGATACTGACGTACAATACCATTCTAAGCATGGAGCAATTTTAGAAGCAAAACACGTTTTTATACATTCTGGATTACATTATTATTTAAAGTCCAACCATCCAAAACCCATTTCGGTATTCGAAATGGGTTTTGGTACTGGGTTAAATTGCTTGTTAACTTATTTAGCATCTAAGCAAAATAATATTTCTATACAATATACAGGTATTGAAGCTTTTCCAGTTGATTTTTCTGAACTAAAACAACTCAACTTTCATGAAAAACTAGGAATTCCAAATGAAGTTTTTTTTAAGTTACATCAATTCAAATGGGAAGAGAAGCATCAATTAACAGAAGACTTTAGTTTTCAAAAGATTCATAAAAGATTACAAGATTTTTCAGCAAAAGAAGAGTTTGATATAATTTATTTTGATGCTTTCGGTTCAAAAACACAACCTGAGTTATGGACAAAAGAAATAACCGACCAACTTTTTGAAATGCTTCAAAAAAATGGAGTAGTAGTTACTTATTCTGTAAAAGGAAGTTTTAGGCGGGATTTATTAGCTAGTGGATTTTCAGTTGAAAAAATTCCCGGACCGCCAGGTAAACGCGAAATGTTAAGAGCTACAAAAGAAGCCTGTTAAACTAGTTTAAAGTTTAATTGTGCGCAGTTTAATTCATTTACTTTTGAGCAAAATTCATCTTTATGCGATTTCTAATAACAGGTGCAACCGGAATGATTGGCAGTAAACTCGTAGAGCAATGCCACGATTTAGGAATTGCGGTAAATTACTTAACCACATCTAAAAATAAAATAACCAAAACAGACCATTACAAAGGTTTTTACTGGAATCCACAAAATCAAGAAATAGATAGTGCTTGTTTTCATGAAGTAGATGCTATTGTTAATTTAGTTGGAGCCAATGTAGCTGAACGATGGACAACCAAATACAAAAAGGAAATAATAGAAAGCAGGACTAAAACAGCAGCTTTAATGTTAAATGCGTTGAAACAAATTGACCATCAAGTGAGTTATTTAGTTTCTGCTAGTGCTATTGGAATTTATAAAAGTTCGCTTACTAAACTCCATACAGAAGATGAAGATAGTGAGTTTTATAACAACGAATACATCGGTCATGTTGTTCAGGAATGGGAAGCTGCCGTTGATGGTTTTTCTGAAATAGGAATAGATGTTGCTAAGTTGAGAATTGGTCTTGTACTTGCTGAAAAAGGCGGTGCATTAGAACGAATTTTGCAACCGATAAACTATTATGTTGGTGCACCGCTAGGAAGCGGAAAACAATGGCAATCTTGGATTCATGTAAATGATTTGGTAAGTATGTTTATCTATGCTGTAAAACACCAACTCACAGGCGTTTTCAATGCAGTTGCACCTAACCCTGTCACCAATAAAGAATTGACCAAATGTATTGCTGAAAAGGTAGGCAAACCTTTATGGTTGCCCAATGTGCCTGGCTTTGCTTTAAAATTTGCACTTGGAGAAATGTCTACTATTGTATTAGCTAGCCAACTGGTAAGTTCTAAGAAAATACAAAGTGAAGGATTTCAGTTTGAATATACCTATCTGAAAAATACGCTAGAAGATTTACTCTAAATTTCTTCTGGAGCTAATCTGACTCTTAAACCTTCTAAATTTTCTGTTATAGGAATTTGGCAACCTAATCGGCTGTTTTCTTTCACAAAAAAAGCTTCGGCTAACATTGCTTCTTCGTCTGATTCTATTTCAGGTAAAACCGTATCCGATTCAATATAACATTGGCAAGAAGCACACATTGCCATGCCACCGCAAATTCCGATGCTGCCTTCTGGAGCTAATTCGTAAGAGCGAACTACTTCCATTAAATTCATGGCCATATCTGTAGGAGCTTCAACTTCGTGAATAACTCCTTCTCGATCTACAATGGTAATGTTTACGTCTTGCATTTAGCTTAATCTATGCTTTTTACAACAGCTTTTGGTGCTTCTTTTTTAGATCCATCAAATCCTGTAACTCCACCAACTGTGGTATACTTCATAACGTATCTTTTATTGGGATGAATTCTTTGATAAGCGCTTTGACACATCAACGTAGCTTCATGAAACCCGCAGAGAATCAGTTTTAATTTTCCTGGGTAGGTATTTACATCACCAATGGCATAAATTCCCGGAATATTGGTTTGGTAATCTAAGGTATTATCTACTTTAATGGCATTTTTTTCAATTTCTAAACCCCATTTTGCAATAGGCCCTAATTTAGGCGACAAGCCAAATAATGGAATAAAATAATCTGTGCTCAAAGCAAAATCTTCTTCGGGGTTATTGTTTTTCCGAATCATTACCCCTTCAAGATGATCGCTTCCGTAGACATCTACAATTTCTGCAGGGGTAATTAATTTAATCTTGCCTAAATCTTTTAGCTCTTTTACTCGATCTACAGATTCTAGCGCTCCGCGAAATTCGTTTCTTCGGTGAACCAATGTAACTTCATCTGCAATGTCTGCTAAATAAATACTCCAATCTAAAGCAGAATCTCCACCGCCAGCAATTACAACAGATTTACCTTCAAAATTTTCAGGGTTTCTAATCATGTATTGCACTCCTTTGTCTTCAAATTGAGCTAAATTCTGGATAGGTGGTTTTCTGGGCTCAAAACTTCCTAATCCGCCAGCAATCGCAATAATAGGAGCGTGGTGTTTTGTGCCTTTGTTGGTAGTTACAATAAAACTGCCATCTTCTTGTTTATCTATATCTTGAGCAACTTCGCCTAAGGTAAAACCAGGCTGAAAAGCTTTGATTTGCTCCATTAGATTATCTACTAAAACACCTGCTTTAATTTCAGGAAATCCAGGAATATCGTAAATGGGTTTTTTAGGATAGAGTTCTGCCAATTGCCCACCAGGTTGAGGTAGCGCATCAATAATATGGCATTTCAATTTGAGTAATCCAGCTTCAAATACAGTAAATAATCCAGTTGGTCCTGCGCCAATTATAAGTATATCTGTTTTAATCATAACTTCAATTTCTTCGTAGCAAATTTTAGCCAATTCATTTCAATTTAAAATGACCAAGGTCAAGTTAACTGAAATTAGGCTTCAATATTAATTACGGTTTCAATTTGTGGAGCGTGTTTTTTGATGGTCATTTCAACTCCAGATTTCAAGGTCATTTGGTTAACTGAACATCCAACACAAGTTCCCATGAGTTGAACTTTAACGTGTTTGTTGTCTTTTATGTCAATCAATTCGATGTCTCCACCATCATTTTGTAAAAAAGGACGGATTTCATCTAAAGCTTTTTCTATTGATTTTCTGAGTTCTGCTCCTGTCATTATTTCTTTTTATTAACTGCGCTACATCCAGCCATAGTTGTAATTTGAATGGCTTCAGTAGGAGGAATTGATTCATTTCTTTTTACAACTTGTTCAACTACATTTCGGGTAGTAGACAAGAATGCTTCAGATAATGCTGTTTTTTCTTGCAGTGCAGCAGGTCTTCCTACATCGCCAGCTTCTCTAATACTTTGTACTAATGGAATTTCACCTAAAAATGGAATTTCTAAATTGGTGGCTAAATTTCTAGCTCCTTCTTTTCCAAAAATATAATATTTATTGTTAGGTAATTCTTCTGGAGTAAAATAAGACATGTTTTCGACCACGCCCAATACGGGAACACTAATGTTTTCTTGTTGAAACATAGCTACTGCTTTTTGCGCATCTATTAAAGCAACGTTTTGTGGTGTGCTAACTATAACTGCACCAGTTATAGGCATAGATTGCATGATAGATAAGTGAATATCTCCCGTTCCAGGTGGTAAATCTACAAGAAGAAAGTCTAACTCTCCCCAATCGGCGTCAAAAATCATTTGGTTTAAAGCTTTAGCTGCCATAGGTCCACGCCAGATTACTGCCTGATTGGGTTTGGTGAAAAATCCAATAGATAACATTTTAACGCCATAATTTTCAACGGGTTTCATTTTCGATTTTCCATCTACTGTAACCGAAAGCGGTCTTTCGTTTAACACATCAAACATGGTTGGTCCTGAAGGTCCGTAAATGTCGGCATCTAACAATCCCACCTTAAAGCCCATTTTAGCTAAAGTTACTGCGAGATTGGTGGTTATGGTAGATTTTCCAACACCACCTTTACCTGAAGCAACAGCAATAATATTTTTAATGCCAGGAATAGGTTTTCCTTTTATTTGATTTGGATTTTCTTTTTTGGGAGCTTCAACTTTAATGTTTACTTTCACTTTGGCTTTTTCATAGACTTTTTCATGAATTACTTTCATTACATCTACTTCAGCTCTTTTTTTGATGTGTAGCGCTGGAGTTTGCAAAAGCAAATCAACAACAACTTCATCACCAAAAGTGATTATATTTTGAACAGTGCCTGCATCTACCATGTTTTTGCCTTCTCCTGCAACACTAATTGTAGACAACGCCTTTTTAATATCTTCTTTGTTTAATTTCATTCAGATTAAGTTTAATTAGAATTAATCTAAATGCAAATATAGACTTTAGACTAGTATTTTACAGAAACTTTGATTGAAATTAACGATGCTGTAACAGGAATTCTTGATGCTGTTATTTATAAGTTGAAATTGATTTTTGGATTTTCTAATAAATTAGTTTTTTTGATTCTGAAGATAAACACCCACCTTTAATCCTCCCTTAAGGGAGGAAACAATACGTATTCACATCTCATATCTAACTTCTCATACACCACTTTAAACTTCTATTCTTTAGCTTCAAGTACTTCTGGCTCCCAGAAATGTGCTTCGAAGTTGATAATCTGGTCGTCTATAACTTCAATTCCTTCAGCTTCTAAAAGCTGCTGCATGGCATGAGTTCCAGAAAAATGATGTTTCCCTGTTAAAACGCCATTTCGATTGACTACTCGGTGTGCAGGAACATTTTCTAAGTTATGAGAAGCATTCATAGCATAACCAACCGTCCGGGAACTTTGTGGCGAACCAATAGCTTTGGCTATAGCTCCATAACTGGTTACTTTTCCTTTTGGAATTTGCCTAACTACGGCGTATACTTTTTGATAAAAATCTGCTGGGAGTTTACTCATAATATATTCTGATTGAAGTAACTGCAATTAAAATTAGCATTAAAATAGCCATGAATAAATTAGATCTTTTGGCAAATAATCTTCGGTCTATGCCAATCCTAATAAATGAAAATATATATAAATAGAGTGTAGCAAATGTACCTAAAGCTGCCGCTAAGGAAAAGAAAAAAATACTCCATGCATCGTAATCTGCTTTTGCATCTGTGTTAAAAAGCGTGCTGATAACTACAAAAAAAGGAATCGGAAAAATATTGATAATGGACATGCCAACTCCTTTAAAAAAACTTTTTTTGGACTTAAATTTTTTATGTTGAATTGGTTTTTGTTTCAATCTGCTTTTTACAAAAAAGTAAATGCTTAATATGATTAAAATTACCAAACCCAAACGAAGCAAAATCACCCGAACACTTGGGTTGGTTGATATGTAGCGAGACATAAGAATGGCAACCAAGGCTTGAAAAAAAACAACAAAAGATGCGCCAATAGCCATGATTAATCCGTTTCTTTTTCCTTCTGAAAGTGAAGTTTTAACCACCGACATATTAATTAAGCCTGGTGGAATTACTCCAGCTGCTGCTGCAAAAAAAGTAAAGAAGAAAAGCTTTGTTGTTTCCACTTAATTAAAAGTTAAGTCTAAATTTAGTGTAAGTTATGGCTTTGTTTTTTTCTAAATATTGCTTTTCGTAAAAAGTTTGAATTTCTACTAATTCAGAAGCAATTTCATTGTTGTTGTAAATATCGTGATGTGCGTATAAAAGTTCATGATTGCTGCCCTGAATCAAGCCTAGCGTATAACCATGCATAAATTCACTATCTGTTTTTAAATGAATGATTCCATCGGGTTTTAAAATGCGATGGTATTTTTTTAAAAATTCTGGATTGGTCATTCTGTGTTTAGTGCGCTGGAATTTAATTTGTGGATCTGGAAAAGTAATCCAGATTTCGGAAACTTCATCAGGTGCAAAAAGCAAATCTACCAATTCGATTTGAGCTCTTAAAAATTTAGCATTGGGAATGTTTTCTTCGGTAGCTGTTTTTGCTCCGCGCCAAAATCGAGCGCCTTTAATATCTATACCTAAAAAGTTGAACTCTGGATGTCTTTTGGCTAATTCAACTGTATATTCCCCTTTTCCGCATCCCAATTCTAAAATCAACGGATTCTTGTTTTTGAAGAATTGGGAAGCCCATTTTCCTCTTAAAAAATAATCCTTATTTATAATTTCTTCCCGTTCTGGTTGAATTACGTTTTCAAATTTTTCGTTTTCTTTGAAACGTTTTAGTTTATTTTTACTTCCCACTTTAGCTTTAATTTTTGGCAAAATTAGGTATTTTTCAAGCTTCTAATGAAGTTGCCAGAGTATTTATGCCACAAAAAACCATTTTAGTAGCTCCTTTAAATTGGGGTTTAGGTCACGCCACGCGTTGTGTACCCATTATTCATGCGTTGCTGGCAGATGGTTTTAAAGTTGTTTTAGCTTCAGATGGAATGGCATATCAATTTTTAGAGAAAGAATTTCCACAGCTTCCAATTTACAAATTAGCTTCCTTACATGTGTTCTATGCTGAAAAGAAAAAGTGGCAAACACTAAATATGTTGAAGCAAATTCCGAAATTATATAAATTTATATCTGAAGATCAATTAGCGATTGAAAAATTGGCTAAACAAATTAAGATTGATGGAATTATTTCAGACAATCGTCCGGGTGTTTTTTTAGCTGAAACTCCTTGTGCGTACATCAATCATCAATTGAATGTAAAAAGTGGTGTTGCTACTCCATTTAGTTCAAAGCTACACCAAAATCTAATGAAGAATTTTGATGAAATTTGGGTGCCTGATGTTGAAGATGAACCTAGTTTAAGTGGTGAGTTGGGACATTTATCCAAAGCGAAAAACTTGCCTACAATCAAATATTTGGGTTGGTTGAGCAGACTGCAACCTGAAAATAATTCAATTATATATGATTTTTGTGCGGTGATTTCTGGACCCGAGCCGCAACGTACTTTATTTGAAAATGCACTGGAAGAATTGTTTCAAAAATTGCCCGGATGCAAAGTTATGGTGACCGGAAACCCTGATAAGAATGATAATTCTGAAGATTTTGAAAAATGCGGGATGTTGAATTCTTCTGAATTAAATCGATTAATAGCTCAATCTAATCTACTAATTTGCCGTTCGGGATATACTTCACTTATGGACTTGTTAAAAATGCAAAAACAGGCTTTATTAGTTCCAACTCCTGGACAATTTGAGCAAGAATACCTAGCTAAGCGAATGCAGGAATTGGGTTGGTTTTCGGTTTGTAATCAAGAAGATTTACTTGAATATACACTAAAAAATATGGAAGCAATTCAAACGAATAGGCTTCCAAATTTTCAAGATTTAAAATTGGATTTCTCTTTGTTTAAGTAGTGACTCACAAATTCTTACACCATAAAAATGTTCAAAGGTTATTGATGTTTTCTTAACCACTAATCGAAACAACTAAATATTTATTTTTTAATATTTAGTTGTTTGAAATCATCTGCTTTTTTCAAGGTGAAAGAAAAAGTACTTCCTTTTCCAAATTCACTTTCTACGGCTAAATTTTCTTGGTGTGCTTCAATAATGTGCTTTACGATAGATAAGCCTAAACCTGAACCACCTTCTTTTCTAGAGCCAGATTTATCTACTCTGAAAAATCGTTCAAAAAGTCTCGGAATGTGTTCTTTTTCAATACCAATACCATTATCAATTACCTTTATAATTAGGTGTTCTTTATTTACATCTTCAATACTTACCAAAGTTTCGCCCTTCTTTTTTCCATATTTAATTGAATTGACAATTAAATTGGTTAAAACTTGTTGAATGCGTTCTTTGTCTCCATGAACTAAAACAGGTCGTTCATAGTTTTTATCTAAGCTGATGGAAATTTCTTTTTTAGCCGATTTCATTTCGAGTAACTCAAAGACATTGTCAATCATTTCAATAATATCAAAGTCGTCTTGATGCAGATTTAAATCGCCAGTTTCTAGTTTGGTTATCATATCTAAATCTTTTACAATGTACAGCAATCGGTCTACACCTTTGCTGGCGCGATTTAGATATTTCTTTCTCACTTTTTTGTCTTTTATAGCACCATCTAAGAGCGTAAGAATGTAACCTTGTACAGTAAATAAAGGAGTTTTCAGTTCATGCGAAATATTTCCCATAAATTCTTTTCGGTAATTTTCCCGAACCTGCAAGGTTTCAATTTCAAGCTTTTTGTCTTTTGCAAATTTTTCAACTTCAGATTTAAGTGAACCAATATCGGTAGTAATTTTACTTTTGCTAAGCGATGCTGAATCTAACAGTGAAACGCTATCGTAAATAGATTTGACTCTTCTGTAGATGAAAATTTCAACCCGGATTTGAATCAGAAAAAAAGAAACTACGAAGCAAACCAAGATGAAAAAGAATATGGACGTCCAGTTAATTTCAAAGAAAATCCACTCAAAAATAAAGATTAAAACGCTTAGTATGAGTGTTATGTAGAGTGATGTGAATAACGCAAATCGATACGTCTTCTTGAGTTTAGTCCCCATTATTTACAAATTTGTAACCTACGCCTTTAACAGTTTTAAAGAAGTGATTGCCTAACTTTTCTCTCAATTTTCTAATGTGAACGTCTATGGTTCTGCCACCAACAACTACATCTTCTCCCCAAACATGTTGTAAGATTTCATCCCGTTTAAATACTTTGTTAGGGTCTGAAGTTAGCAGTGCAAGTAGTTCGAATTCTTTTCGAGGTAAACTTAACTCTTCTTCGTTAATAATAATTTTGTACTCGTGTTTGTCTATGGTTAAATCTCCAACAGTGTAAACTTCTTTTTTATTTTTCTCTTTAAATCTTCTCAATAAAGCTTTTACCTTACTAATAAGTACTTTCGGTTTAATGGGTTTGGTAATATAGTCATCTGCTCCAGCATCAAATCCTGCTATTTGAGAATAATCTTCACTTCTTGCTGTTAAAAAGGTAATGATGGTTTCGTTTAGCACATCCATTTTCCGCATTTGCTCGCAAGCTTCAATGCCATCCATTTCTGGCATCATTACATCTAAAATTATTAAATGTGGTTTTTCTTTTTTAGCTTTTTCAATTGCTTTTAAACCATTACTTGCTGTAAATACTTGGTAACCTACATGACTTAGGTTGTAAGATAGGATTTCAAGAATATCTGGCTCGTCATCTACTATAAGTATTTTGGTATTTTCTTTTTTCATCTTGCTTCTTTTAATTGTTCGCAAAATTAGTTGCTAAATCAGTATTCAAAGTTAATTAAACTTTATTAGTCTGTACCGGTAATTTCCCAATGTTAATAGAGTGTAAATATAAGGTTATAAAATTAATACAGTTATTTGAGTGTTTCGCATTAAGTTGTTTAAAATCAAATATCTATGTTGAATTTTTACTCAATGTTAAGCGTGCTTAACATACGCGCATCATTCTTTAAACTTGAGTTTACATTAAAACAAAAATGCTGCTGTTTATTTGCACCGAAATAATACATAACAACATTTAACATGAAAAATTTAATTAATTCTTTTTTACTATTAGCCATGTTTGGCTTTCTATTCACAAGCTGTGATAGTGATGACGACAACAACGTTGGAACAGGCCCAGGAACAGAAACTAATTTCTCAGAAGATGCTGACGAGTGGACAACATCCGTAGAGCAAGGACAACAAACCACAGGTGCAAATTTAAGTGTGTTTGGTTGGACATATGCTGCAAGTCAAGCCGCAAGCTCAATTGATGGATTAGATTATGATAACCCAAGTTGGACTATTTCTAACCCGCAACCAGACGAAACTCACTCAGGTTTTATTGATAGTGATGAAACTTGGACTAACGATCGTGTGCACCTTTTAGACGGAAAAGTGTATGTTAATGATGGAGCTTCATTAACTATAGAAGCTGGTACTTTAATTAAAGGTAAGCAATCTTCTGGTTCGAATGCTTCTGCACTTATTGTTTCTCAAGGCGGAAAAATATTTGCTAACGGTACTGCTCAGCAACCTATCATCATGACATCTGAGCTTGATAATATTACATTAGGGTCTAACGCAGGAACTAATCTTGGAGTTAATGACAATTCTTTATGGGGAGGTTTATTAGTATTAGGTAATGCAAGAGGTTCTTTTTCAGGAGATGCTGTATCTATTCAAATTGAAGGTTTGCCAGCAACTGAGCCAGGTGACTATGGTGGTACTGATGATGCTGACAACTCAGGTGTTATTAATTACTTGTCATTAAGACATGGTGGAGCAATCATCGGGTCTGATAACGAAATTAACGGAATTACCCTTGGTGCAGTTGGTAGTGGCACTCAAATTTCAAATATTGAAGTAGTAGCTAACAAAGATGATGGTATAGAATGGTTTGCAGGAACTGTTGACGTACAAAACGCATTTGTATGGGGTTGCTCTGATGATCAATTTGACTTTGATGAGGCTTACTCTGGAACTCTTTCTAATGCTGTGTCTGTTTCGACAAACCTTACTGATCACGCCATGGAAATTGATGGTCCTGCCGGTTCTTATCAAGCTGCATTTACTATTGATGGATTAACTTTAATAGGTGATACTTCTACAGTTGTAGATGGTGTAAGTGGAAACAGAGAATATGCTGATCTTAGAGATGGAGCTTTGTGTACAATTAAAAATGTATACGTTTATAATTTTAGATCTGGATCTGATGTTGAATTAGATGATGCAGATACACTAGAAAATTATTTAAATGGTAATGTTTCTTTTGAAAACTGGCAAGTTGTTTATCCTGTTGGAGATGACAATACTGTAATGTGGAACAACACAGTTGAGTAATATTAAACAAAACAAATTAGCTAAATATAGATTACCAATAGTAATTGAAAATTATTTAGTTGTTTGAATCAGCCAAGCTGCTTACTTCATTTCAATGTGGTAGGCAGCTTGTTTTTTAAAATTTTGAAGTAAAATTCACAGAATATATGAAAAATCAATTATTAACTATTTTACTAGTATTTATAAGTTTAACTACTTGGGCTCAAAATGGAATTGTTACAGGCGTTGTTAATGATGGGGAATTAAATGACGTTTTACCATTTGCAGACGTTGTTGTGAAAGGAACAGGAAAAGGAGTAACCACTGATTTTGATGGAAAGTATTCCATAGAGTTAGAGCCAGGTACTTACACATTACTTTTTTCTTTTGTGGGCTATCAAACAAAAGAAATAACTGATGTTAAAGTTGAAGCAAATAAAGACGTTATAGTAGATGTTGTTTTAAATGTAGCAGAAGGTCAGTTAGATGAAATTATTATCACAACTACAGCACGAAGAAACACAGAATCTTCTGTATTAAACCTTCAAAAAAAATCGGTAAATTTATTCGATGGCTTATCTCTAGAAGGAGTTAAAAAAACAGGTGCGAGTAATATTGCTTCTGCCGTAAAATCCGTACCCGGAGTTTCCTTACAAGGTGGGAAATTTGTATATGTTAGAGGTTTGGGTGATCGTTATACTAAGTCTACTTTAAACGGGATGGATATTCCTGGATTAAACCCAGATCGGAACACCGTACAGCTTGATATTTTTCCAACCAATTTGATAGAAAATGTAATAGTATACAAAGCACTTACAGCCGACTTGCCAGCAGATTTTACAGGTGGTGCAGTAGACATTGTTACCAAAGATTTTTCATCTAGAGAAGAATATAACTTTTCATTTGGGTCGGCTTACAACCCATCTATGCATTTTAACGGAGATTTTATTCAAGAAGATGGTTCAGGTACAGATTTTTTAGGTTTTGATGATGGATTACGGTCAGACCCTTTTTCTTTGGGAGTTAACACCCCACAACCTAACCAAAATGATCCTAGAACAACAGATATTACAAGAGAATTCAATCCAACTATGGCTGGTGAAGAATCCATGAGTTTTATGAATTTTAATATCGGATTTAGTACTTCCAATCAATTTAATGTAGGCGATAACAAATTGGGCTATAATGCTTCTTTAGCTTACCGAAGTGAAGTCACACACTATAATGATTTTACTCAAAACTTCCTTTTCAAACCACAAGAATTAGATGATTTTGAATTGATTCCCAACCGTCTTCAAGAAGGAAGATTGTCTAAACAAAACACTTTAATAAGCGGTTTAGCTGGCCTTACTTACAAAACTGATTATTCTAAATACAAGCTAATTTTTATGCGTATTCAAAATGGTGAAAAACGTGCTGGTGAATTTGATCAAGAGAGTTTTATAACCAATGCAGCTACTTTTGTAAGTGAAAATTTAGAGTATACAGAAAGTTCTATTTCCAATGTTCTCCTTTCTGGTGAACATTCCTTTTCCCAAGAAAGTAATTTATTGATGGACTGGAAAGTTAATGCTGCCTTGTCTAGTGTAGATGATAAAGACGTACGTTCTACTTTATTTGAAGTAGATGATGGTCAATTTATTATCAGACCAAGTATCGGCGAACCAAGGCGTATTTGGAGAGATTTAGATGAAACTAATTTTTCTAGTAAATTAAACTTTGATTACAATCATAATTTATTTAATAATGCTGCCAAATTGAAATTTGGGGGTGCACAAGTTTACAAACAAAGAGATTTTACTATCAATCAATACGTGATAAGAATTGATGGCACTCCTGCAGAAGGCTTTAATGGTGATCCTAATAGGTTATTAATTGGAGGAAATCTATGGACACCTAATAATTCAGGTGGAACATATGTGTTTAATACTTTTGAGCCAGCCAATCTTTTTGAATCTTACTCATCTGTTTATGCTGCCTATGCTTCTGAAGAATTTAAAATATCCGAAAAATTAAAAAGTATTTTAGGGCTAAGGTTTGAAAAATACGATTTGTTTTATACCGGACAAAACACCATTGGAGATATTAATTTGGATAATGAAAATATTTTAGATGAAGCTGATTTTTTTCCATCAGCCAATTTAATTTATGCATTAAATGATAATACTAATCTTAGGTTATCCTATGCTCGTTCTACAGCAAGACCTTCCTTTAAAGAAGCTTCTATTGCTCAAATTTTTGATCCAATAACAAACATTACCTTCAACGGAAATTTAGATTTAAAGCCAACTTATGTAAATAATTTTGATATCCGATACGAACTATTTGGTGATGATGGTGGTTTACTTGCCTTTAGTGTTTTTTACAAAGATTTTAAAGACCCTATTGAATTAGCTATTTTTGGTATTGAGGCAATTAATGATGTGCAGCCTAGAAATTTAGGTGAAGCACAAGTATTTGGAGTTGAAGTTGAATTTAGAAAAAACCTAGGGTTTATTTCTTCTTCACTAGAAAAATTATCCTTGAATACCAATGTTTCCATTATTCAATCTGAACAACAAATGAACGAAGCCGAATTTGAAGCACGACAAATGTCAGCAAGAGTCGGTGAGAATATTGACAACAAAAGACAACTTCAAGGTCAATCGCCTTACTTGGTAAACGCGGGCTTAACTTATGATGATGCAGATAAGGGACTACAAGCTGGATTTTACTATAATGTACAAGGCGAAACTTTACAAATTGTAGGAATTGGTCAAGTAGCAGACGTATATTCAGATCCTTTTCATAGTTTGAATTTTAATGCATCTAAAAAATTCGGTGAAGATCAAAATCAAACCTTCACATTAGGTGTAGATAATTTACTTAATGATGAGGTGCAATCATTCTACCAATCCTTTAATGCAGAAGATGCTTTGTTTTCAAACTATAGTCCAGGAATAGAGATTTCGCTCAAATACTCTTATACATTTTAACTTTAAGTAATTGTTATAAAAGAATTCATTCAATACTAGTAATTCAAATTTTATTACTTTTGCAACAACTAAAAATTAAACAAAATGAAAAAAATTACCTTATTACTAACTTTACTAATTAGTGTATTTGCAATAGGACAAACTCCTGTTTTAACTATGATTTCTGATGGAGACTGCTCAGGTGGAAATCCAAAAGTAGTTGAAATTTATGCAGATGGCACTGTTGACTTTGCAAATTATTCACTAGAAATTCAAACCAATGCTAACGACACTTGGGGAAACACTTTAAACCTTACAGATTTAGGTGTTGTAACTGATGATTTTGTGTACATCCATAAAGAAGATGAATCTTTTGCAACTGAATATCCAAGTGCTACAAATGTACTTTCAACAAATTCAAGTGCGGTAAACTTTAATGGTGACGATAGAGTTAGAATCATTGAAGATGCAACAAGTACTGTTGTAGATCAATATGGTGCTGAAGCTACCGATGGAACTGGAGAAGTTTGGGAATACCAAGATGGGTATGCCAAGCGCAACGACGGTTCTGGTCCAGATTTTGGCTTTTTTGCAGGAAATTGGTCTTACTTTAACGGAGCTTTAGACGGTGAAGGTACTTGTCAAGGTGGTGCAACTTTCGAATCTATAATTGGTACAGCAACTTATACCCCTGAAGGTGGAAGCAATGATCCTGCTGTATTTATAACTTCTCCAGCAAATAACGCTGTTTTAGATCCAGGGACTACCAGTGTAGATGTAGCTTTTTCTGCTCAAAACGAACCAGCTGGCGCTCAGTTTGATATCACTGTTAATGGCTCAACTACAACAGGTGTTACTTCTCCTTTTAATTTAACTACGCAAAACGGTGAATCCTATACTGTAGAAGTTGAATTACTTGACGGACAAAGCATAGCTGCTTCTGCTAGTATTGACTTTAGTGTTGCAGACGTAACTCAAGTTGCAGATATTGCTGCTTTACGTGCTGATGTTGATGCTAACGGAGATGGTGGATTTTATGAAATTACTGGTCCAGTAACATTCTCTCACGGAGATAATTTTAGAAACAGAAAGTGGTTTCAGAACGAAACTGGTCCTGGTTTAATGATTTTTGATTTTGATGGCATTATTGACAATGATGTATATGCTTTTGGAGATCAAGTTACTGGTTTAACAGGACAATCTAACTTTAATAATGGTGTTCTTCAATTATTGCCTACTGCAGATAATGGTGTGGTAACAGGGAACAACGAACCATCTGTTCAGATTTTATCTTTAAGCGAATTCATTAACAATTATGAATCTTATGAGTCTATTTTAGTTGGATTTCAAAACGTGTCTTTCCCAAATGCAGATGGTACACTTACTTTTGAAAACGGACAAAATTACGATTTATCAGACGGCACAAATACAATTACATCTCGTACAGAGTTTTTTAATGTAGACTATATTGGAACAGTAATTCCACAAGGAGAATTAGCTGGTGTAGTTGGTGTAGCAAGCGAATTTAATGGAGATCCACAAATATTTTCAAGATTTTCTGCAGACATCGATGTAACTTTAAGCATTGCTAACTTCGATAAATCAGAATTTGCTATTTTCCCAAATCCAGCATCAGGAAAAGTTAACTTCAAGTCTCCAATAGGAGAAACTTTTCAAGTAGGAATTTATAACGTATTGGGTCGTAAGCTTATGGACGCAGAAATATCAGGAGATACTCCTTTAGATATTTCTAACTTACAATCAGGAATTTATATGGTACAATTTGGTGAAGGAAAAGGAAGCTTCACTAAAAAATTAATCGTTCAATAAACCGAACATTTTTTCTTATAAAAAGGGCGTCGCATTTTGCGATGCCTTTTTGTCTATATGTATTTTTGAAGCATTATGAATAAGCCCAAACACTTTTCATTAAGTCCTAAAAACTTCACAGAAGAAGCACTAAGGTTATTCGCTTTTCAATATGAAAATAATCTAGTTTATCAACAGTTTTGTAAGCTGTTAAACAAGAATCCAACTAACATTAATGAATTAGAAGCTATCCCGTTTTTGCCTATTGAATTCTTTAAAACACACACTATTTTGAGTGATTCTAGTTCAATTGAAGCCATTTTTACTAGTAGTGGGACAACAGGAGATCAAACCAGCAAACATCATGTAACAGATTTATCAATCTATGAAAATAGTTACCTTAAGGCTTTTCATCAATTTTATGGTGATGTGGAAGATTATTTGGTTCTAGGTCTTTTACCATCTTATTTAGAGCGAAACGGGTCTTCGCTAATTTACATGGTAAACCATTTTATTAAAAAAAGTAAATATGCAGAAAGTGGCTTTTTTTTAGATGATTTTGAATTGCTTAAAAACACCATTGAAAAGTACGATGGCAAACGAAACATTTTATTGATAGGTGTAAGCTTTGCTTTATTAGATTTTTCAGAACAATTTCAATTTCAGTTAAAGTCTACTATTATCATGGAAACCGGTGGAATGAAAGGAAGAAGAAAAGAAATGATCCGGGAAGAATTACATGAGCAATTGAAATCTGGTTTTGGAGTTGAGCATATTCATAGTGAATACGGTATGACGGAGTTGCTCTCTCAAGCTTATTCAAAGGGCAACGGAATTTTTAATTGTCCCTCAAGTATGAAAATCTTAATTAGAAATACAGACAATCCTTTAGAGATTCTTCAGCAAAATCAAACAGGTGGCATCAATGTAATTGATTTAGCTAATGTTAACTCTATCGCTTTTATTGCAACCCAAGATTTGGGTAAAGAAATAGGAAATAATCAATATCAAATTTTAGGCAGATTTGATCATAGCGATGTTCGTGGGTGTAATTTAATGGTACTTTAAATACCAAACCTTATTTACTTCTTTTCAAGAACTATGATTTTCACAAAATTTCGAATCGACCTTAAAATAGTCCGTTTATCGTTTCAATTTTTACTTTCAAAGTTTCAATTTGCTAACATATTGAATAGATCTAAAAAATAATTATTTGATAATCAACTTAATAAATGAAATAATTATTTTTTGCTTTTTTTGTTGTTTACTGTAGAATATAGCCTACATTTGTATATGAAATTTTCATAATAGATTGGTTAGTTAATTTGCCTGCTCATTTTTATAGTGAGCAGGTTTTTTTTTTGACTTTAATTTTAAGAGCCTATAAAAAAATGTTAATTCGAATAAATTCTACACTGCATTAAAGAAAAGTAATATATTTGCCGTGGATGAAGTTTTTCATAATAGATTGGTTAGTTAATTCGCCTGCTCTCCCGAGCAGGCGTTTTTTTTTGTCTCAAAAAAAAACAGCTCCTAAAGAGCTGTTTCTATTTCTTCTATGATAAGTAGTAATTATTTGAAGTAACTAAAATCTTCTCCTTCCTTCATGGCTAAAAGCGAATTGTAAATTAATTCAATTACATTTTTAACGTCATTTTTATGCACCATTTCTACAGTGGTATGCATATAGCGTAAGGGAAGCGAAATTAGTGCTGAAGCCACACCACCATTGCTGTAGGCAAAAGCATCAGTATCTGTCCCCGTCATTCTACTAGCGGCCATTCGTTGAAAAGGAATTTTGTAATCATTTGCAGTTTTAATCAACAATTCTCGAAGTTTGTTTTGCACAGCAGGTGCATAAGAAATTACAGGACCGTCGCCCATTTTGGTCAATCCTTCTTTTTCTTTTTTAATCATTGGTGTAGTTGTATCATGACAAACATCAGTTACAATAGCAACATCAGGTTGTATACGTTGGGTAATCATTTCTGCACCACGTAATCCAATTTCTTCTTGTACAGAGTTTGTAATGTATAAACCAAAAGGAAGTTGGATATTGTTTTCTTTTAATTTACGTGCTACTTCGGCAATCATAAATCCACCCATACGGTTGTCTAAACCACGGCAAACAAACTTGTCTTCATTTAAAATAAAAAATTCGTCTGGATAAGTAATTACACATCCAACATGAACACCAAGTTTTTCAACTTCTTCTTTAGAAGTACAACCTACATCAATACAAATATTGTCTAATTTCGGAGTTTCTTCTTTGTCGCCTTTTCGGGTATGAATAGCTGGCCAACCAAAAACACCTTTTACAATTCCGTTATCTGTATGAATATTCACTCGCTTAGAAGGCGCTATCATGTGGTCGCTACCACCATTTCGAATAACATAAATTAAACCCTCGTCTGTAATGTAGTTTACGTACCAAGAAATCTCGTCTGCATGGCCTTCAATTACCACTTTGTATTTGGCTTCTGGATTAATTACACCTACCGCTGTTCCGTAAGTGTCCGTAATAAATTCATCTACATAAGGTTTTAAATAGTCCATCCACAATTTTTGACCTTCCCATTCATAACCTGTTGGAGATGCATTGTTTAAATATTTTTCTAAAAATGCTAAAGAATCTTTCTGCATGTTGTTTTAATTTAATTTTGAATAGTTGCGAATTTAATAATCTTTTGAGACTAAAATGTTTATGAATACCTAATTTTGGCACGCATATAGCATTTGAATGTTTTTATGAAAAAGTATAGCCTTTATTACAGCCTTTTTTTCTTGTTAGGAATAAATTTCGTTTCCTCACAAGAAAATGATTCCATTGCTAAACTTGAACAAAAAGACAGCTTAAATTTAGAGTTTTATGAATTTGTAAACGACTCTGTTTTTGAAGATGCAGAGTATTTAGATGAAGTTTTAATACTTCCGAAATTGAGCTTTCAAAACAAAGAAGATTTACGAGAATATTTAATTTTAAAGCGAAAAACTAAACGAGTTTGGCCTTATGCAGTTTTAGCTGCTAACCGTTTAGATAGTTTAAATGTAAGACTTTTAAAAATTGATTCGAAGAGAAAACGAAAGCGGTATACTAAAATGATTCAAAATTACATTGAAGGAGAATTTACAGATGAACTTAAAAAATTGACCAAAACCGAAGGACAAATTTTAGTAAAACTGATGCACCGACAAACAGGCGAAACTACTTTTGATTTGGTGAAAGAATTGCGAACGGGCTGGAGGGCATTTTGGTACAACACTACTGCAAAGCTTTTTAATATTTCATTGAAGGAAAAATTTAATCCTTACGAAGTGCGAGAAGATTTTTTAATTGAAGATATACTGCAACGCGAATTCAGTAAACGCACATTAAAAGATCAACAGCCTGCAATTCATATCGATTATTATGAGTTAACTTCTGTTTGGAAAGATAAAGTGCACATTTTCAAACAAACACCTAAAGCATCACCTCAAGCAAATTAATATTCGTTGGTGGTATTAAAATCGTTATACGCACTCATGCCATGTTCATGCTGATCAAGTCCTTCTACTTCTTCACGACTTGAAACACGTATCCCGATAGTTTTTTTAATCGAAAAGATAAACACCCAAGCAGTTACACAACAAAAAACACCAATAATAGCAACTCCAGTTAATTGATGCAGAAATTGTGACCAACCGGCCATGCTACCAAAAATTCCTACTGCTAATGTTCCCCAAATACCGCAGAATAGATGAACCGCAACAGCTCCAACAGGATCATCTAAACGTAACCGATCGATTAAACTTACTGCGAGCACGATTACAATTCCTGAAACAACTCCAATGGCAATAGCTTCTAGTGGAGACATTAAATCTGCTCCTGCCGTAATTCCTACTAAACCGCCTAAAATTCCGTTTAAAAACATACTTACGTCTAAATTTTTATACAATAATCTAGAAAATATAAAAGCGCTCATTCCTCCAGCAGCGGCAGCCAAACTAGTGGTTACGAGAACCAAAGAAGTTTCTGCTGGGCTTGCGGAAAGCACGGAACCGCCATTAAAACCGAACCAACCCAACCACAATATAAATACGCCCGCAGTAGACAAGGGAATATTGTGCCCTAAAATTACTTTCGATTTTCCTTCGCTGAATTTACCTATTCTCGCACCTAAAAGAACAATGGCTACAAGCGCTGCCCAACCGCCAACGGAATGCACCAAAGTAGAACCAGCAAAATCGTAGAAACCGAGTTCATCTAAAAAACCGCCACCCCATTTCCAAGAACCAACAATGGGGTAAATTAATCCTAGGTACAACACACTAAACAACATAAATGCGTCTAATTTTATACGTTCAGCTACTGCGCCAGAAACAATGGTAGCCGCTGTTGCCGCAAACATGCCTTGAAAGATAAAATCGGTAAAATAGGTGTAACCACCATCAGCATAAGTAAATTCATTGCCGTTTTCAGGTAAGCTGATGCCAAATCCTGAAAAGCCAAGAAATCCATTAAATGTTCCTGGATACATCAAACTGAAACCAACCACATAATATAAAAGTAAGCCAGCACAAATGATGAAAATGTTTTTGAAAAGTATATTGATGGTGTTTTTCTGCCGGGTTAGCCCAATTTCTAAAAGTGAAAAACCCAAATGCATAAAAAATACCAAAGCAGTGCAGACCATCATCCAAACATTATTTGCCGTAAATAGTTCCTGATTCATTTTTGAATGTTTTTAGTTAATTGCAGTTTTCCCTGTTTCCTTGGTGCGGATTCGGTAAGCTTGTTCGATGTTAGAAATGAAAATTTTCCCATCACCTACATCTCCAGTAGCTGCGGAATTGAGCAGCATATCCACCGTTTTGTCTACAAAATCGTCTGAAACGACAATGACTAAATGACGGCGTTGTATATCACTTGTGCTATACGAAACGCCACGGTACACATGACCATGTTTTTCGTTACCCACGCCAGTCACATCCCAATAACTAAAAAAATTTACTCCAATTTCTTGCAAGTCTTTTTTGACTTGATCGAATTTAGATTTCCGAATAATGGCTTCAATCTTTTTCATGAATTAAGCTGATTTTAATTTCGGGCTTAAAAGTAGTGAAATTCAAAGAAGCTGTCCAAATTATTTAGGGGTGATGCTTAATTTTTGTGAAATAAATAAAAAGTAACCCCAATAATTTAAGGGTATGTAATAATGAGAAGTGTTTTATTTGAATTATGAAGAATAAAAACAGGGGTGATTTTTAAATTGAATAAACTTCAACGACTATTCCAAGTTTTTTTTAGTCGGAACACCTAGTTTCTTCAATTTTTTGATGTCTTTTACCAAGTTTTGTTGACCCGTTAATTTTTTCATGGCATCTTGGTATTTGTTTTTACTGGAATCAATTCGGCTTCCTAAAGTTTCTAATTCTTCAATTAAACTGGCAAATTTGTCGTGTAGATTTCCTGCGTGTTTGGCAATTTCTAAGGCGTTTTGCTGTTGTTTTTCGGTTTTCCAAATCATTTCAACCGTGCGCAAAGTAGAAAGTAGAGTAGTGGGGCTCACCAATAAAATGTTTTGTTGAAAAGCATCGTAAAAGAAATTGGCATCTTCGCTTTGTGCTAAAAACAAAGCCGGTTCAATGGGTATGAATAGCAAAACAAAATCGGGACTTTTTACACCATATAAATCTTCGTATTTCTTCTCTTTTAATCCTTTAATGTGATTTTTTAATGAGATTAAATGCGCTTTTAAAGCATGTTCTTTTTCTTTTTTGTCTTCAGAAGTCACATAGCGTTCATAAGCAGTTAAACTCACTTTGGAGTCGATGATCATTTTGCGTTGGTCGGGTAAATGAACCACCACGTCGGGGAGTTGTGTTCTGCCACTTTCATTCTTGTTTGCTACTTGCACATCGTATTCAATTCCTTTGGTTAGTCCCGATTTTTCTAGCACTCTTTCCAAAATGACTTCGCCCCAGTTGCCTTGCATTTTGCTATCGCCTTTTAGCGCTTTAGTTAGATTTTGTGCTTCTTCCGAAATACGAATGTTTTGTTCGCTCAAATGCTTCAACTGTTGTTCTAACTTTGAATTTTCCTTGATAAAGGTTTCATTGTTCTTCGAAATTTGTTCTTCAAAAACCTTTATTTTTTCCTGTAAAGGTGACAGAATCTGATGGATATTCTTCTGATTCACTTCCGTAAATTTCTCCGTTTTCTGATCAAGAATCTTCTGGGCTAAATTTTCAAATTCCGTTTTAAATCGCTTTTCCAATTCAACTAAATCTGTTTTTTGTTCATTTAGTTTTTCTTGCAAATGCTCGTTCTGGCTTTGCTTCCGAACTACATCTTGTTGCAGTTGGTTTTTTTGCGAGTCACTTTCCTGCAATTGTTGACCAATTTTTTCTTTTTCATCAGCTTTTTTTTGCAACTGAATTTCAAGCATTTCTAATTTGGTGTTCAGTTTTCCTTGCTTGGTTTTTTGCCCGAATACAAAACCTAAAATCAAGGTAACTACAGCTAGCATTCCTATTCCTATGTATTCCATATTTACTTGATATTAAGTTCAAAAAAAGGCCAATTAAATTACACTTCCTGCGTCGTAATTTCTGCAATCTTCACAATAACTTGTGTCGCTTTTAGCATGCTTTCTAATGGAACATACTCATATTTTCCGTGAAAGTTATGACCGCCAGCAAAAATATTGGGGCAAGGCAAACCCATATAGCTAAGCTGCGAACCATCGGTACCACCACGAATGGCTTTAAAATTGGGTTTGATGTCCAACGAAAGCATGGCTTTTTCTGCAATGTCAATGATGTGCATTACGGGTTCAATTTTTTCGCGCATGTTGTAGTATTGGTCTTTCATTTCCAAGACAATATTTTCTTTTCCATGTGCATCTTGCATTTTTTTCACTTCATCTATCACTTTTTGCTTTCTGGCTTCAAATAATTTTTTATCGTGGTCGCGAATAATGTAATGCAGATGTGTTTCTTCCACTTCGCCTTTGATATCACTTAAATGAAAAAAGCCTTCTTTGCCTGTGGTTTTTTCAGGAACTTCATCCGCTGGCAAAGCCTGAATAAACTGGCTTGCTAAGTACATACTATTGATCATTTTTCCTTTGGCATAACCGGGATGCACAATTTTTCCTTTAAAATAAATATCTGCAGCAGCGGCATTGAAGTTTTCGTATTCCAACTCTCCAATTTCGCTTCCGTCCATGGTGTAGGCCCATTTGGCTCCAAATTTTTCAACATCAAATTTGTGTGCTCCACGACCAATTTCTTCATCTGGGGTGAAGCAAATTCTAATTTTCCCATGTTCAATTTCAGGATGTTCGATGAGGTATTTCATCGCAGAAACAATTTCGGTTACACCGGCTTTGTCGTCTGCGCTCAGCAAAGTTGTACCATCGGTTGTAATAATGGTTTGGCCTTTGTATTGCTGTAAGTCTTCAAAATAATCGGGAGACAAAACAATGTTTTTTTCAGCATTGAGCACGATGTCTTTTCCATCGTAATTTTCATGAATTTGCGGGTTGATTCCTGTTGCATTAAAATCGGGCGAAGTATCGTAATGTGCTACAAAACCAATACAGGAAACTTGTTTTTGGGTAGTCGCAGGCAAAGTAGCCATCAAATACCCATTTTTATCCAGGTGAACATCTTGCATTCCAATTTGGTTGAGGTCTTCTTCAAGAAGCTTTACCATGTTCCATTGTTTTTCGGTACTCGGTGTCGTGTTACTAGTTGCATCACTTTGACTATCAATTTTGATATATTTGATGAATCTTTCTAAGACTTCATCTCTGGAAATTTCAATTTGCATTTTTAAATTTTTATGTGTTTTCTGAATCATCTCTATACCAAGAAATTTCTTCGTTGGCTTGCAGTTTAAACCGTTTTTTGAAGGCATAAACTACTGCGTATAAAATTGGTGTATCTGCCAAGGCAACTAAAGATTTAAACAAGAATCCACTAAGTAATAGAGTCCAGAAATCTTTCCAAGCAAGTTCGCCAAAAATGCACAATAAACCAACTACGGCTGCTGTGTCTACCAATTGCGATGTAAAAGTACTAAAGTTATTTCGCAACCATAAGTGCTTTCCTTTGGTAAGTCTTTTCCAAAAATGAAACACAGAAACGTCGATGTATTGTGCTAACAAATAAGCCAACATCGATGCGCCGACGGCTATACCTGTGGCGCCAAATGCTTCATTAAACAGGTCATCATCAAGTGGTGAATCTGCATAAGCTGGCAGTGCATTAGCAACTAAAACAATCAGTAAGGTAAAAATAGAAGCAAAAATTCCTGCGGTAACCACCCATTTTGCTTTTTGTTTTCCGTAAATTTCACTAATGGTATCAGTGATGAGAAAAGTAATAGGGTAGGGTAAAACGCCAACGGAAATCTTAAAGGTATACCAACCAAAAAAATCAATACTTACAAATTTTTTAAAAATTAAATTTGCAGTTACCAAAGATGCTATAAACAAGGCAGCTAAAATGATATAAATACGTAAGGCTAAATCTTTATCTGAAATTTTCAATTCTTTGAGTGTTGCGCTTTATCTTTGCTTACAAATATAGAAGTGTGAGCGGGTTTTTAAGAAGTATTACTCGTTTAATTCACATTGTTATTCGCTAAATTATTCTTAAAAATATTGAATTCAAACACCATTACATACATTGCCTTAGGCAGTAATCAAGGAGATAAATTAAACAACTTAAACCAAGCTATACTATTTATTTTTGAACGCATAGGAAAAATTGAAGCTGTTTCAAAAGTATATAAAACACCAGCTTGGGGATTTGAAGGCGAAGATTTTTTGAATGCCTGTATTGAAGTAAGCACTCGGTTTTCAGCGGAACAATTGCTTCATGAATTGTTAGAAATTGAAATTGAATTAGGAAGAATTCGCATCCCGCAAGCTGGTTATCAAAACCGAATTATTGACTTGGATATTATTTTTTATGGCGAAGAAGAACATCATTCTTCTACATTACAAATTCCGCATCCTAAATTAGCAGAACGCAATTTTGTACTTTATCCTTTAAAAGATATTGCGCCCCAATTGAAGCATCCACTTTCAGCAAAAAGTATCTCTCATTTGGTTGAAAATTCTGAAGACAATTCTAAGATTGAGCTTGTATCAACAGAATTAGAACTCCCTACATTACCTGAAATTCATTCTACTTATGTTGCAATTGAAGGTAATATTGGTGCTGGAAAAACCAGCTTAGCAAGTCTGATTTCTGAAGATTACAATGCCAAATTAATCACCGAGCGTTTTAAAGACAATCCATTTTTACCTAAATTTTACGAAGACCAAAATCGGTATGCTTTTCCATTAGAAATGTCTTTTTTGGCAGATCGGCATCAACAGTTGTTAGATGATATTTCGCAGTACGATTTGTTTTCAGATTTTGTGGTAGCCGATTATGATGTGTATAAATCATTGATTTTTGCCAAAGTAACTTTGCAAGAAGACGAGTATAGTTTGTACAAAAAAGTATTTGATATCATGTATAAAGAGCTTCCAAAGCCTGATTTATATGTGTATTTGTATCAAAATACCGAACGCCTTTTAGAAAACATAAAAAAACGCGGTAGAAGTTATGAGCAAAACATCGCCCCGGATTATTTGGAAAAGATTAACCGTGGTTATTTAAACTTCATTAAAAGTCAACAGCAAATCAATATTAAAATCATTGATATTTCAGACAAGGATTTTGTTTCCAACCGAAGTGATTATTTGCATCTGCTTGAAGCTATTTCAAAAAAGTAAAAGTTTCAAGATTTAGAATTAATTTTTCATGTATAACCCGTTGTGCATTTTGACAAAATTCTGTCAATTCGAGTGAATTTCGCGATTGAAATGAGTGATTCTGAAGTATCGTAAGTTTTGAGAATAAGAATTTTTCGATATGAATTGGTTTCTGTTATATTTTTTATCAAAAATCACTACCAAAGAAATGTTATGTAAAGTAATGATTATTAATATTTTGTTTCAAGTTCGAGAGAAGTCGAGAACCACTTACATCTCGACTACGCTCGATGATAGAACGGTACTAAAAATGTCACTTTTTATTAAATGAAATTTGCAGAACTTCCCAAAGCTCAAACCTGTCTGACTGAACAAGCAGTATGACATTATGCTATATATCTTAACTCAAAATGCACAAAAGGTATGTATAACGTATTTTTATTTTATGTAAAATGAAAGTATTTTTTATGTAAAATGAATATTTAAGAAAGTGTAATCAAGAATTCAATCTAACATAGTCTACAACTAATCCCGCATTACATCAGGAATTTCACAAACTGGAATAGCATTCATTTTATGCTGATTTTTTCGATTTAGGTTTCTATAGATTTCCAAAACTTGATGTTGTCTAACGTCTAAATCAGTTTTAATTGGATTTTCATCTTGTTTCATCGCCCATTCCAATTCATCATAACTAGCACCGAGTTGGTCTTCATCGGTTCGGCTATCGCCAAAAAGTCCATCAGTTGGAGCCGCTTTTTGAATTTCTTCCGTAATTCCTAAATAGGCAGCAATTTCGTAGACTTCAGATTTCATTAAATCGGCAATAGGGCTTAAATCTACACCACCATCGCCATATTTAGTGTAAAATCCAACCCCAAAATCTTCTACTTTGTTTCCCGTTCCTGCTACTAAATAACCGTGTAAAGCTGCAAAATAATACAAAGTTGACATTCTAAATCTAGCGCGTGTGTTGGCTAAACTCAAACTTTTTTGTTCAGATTCGGGTACTTTTGGCAATGCAGCTTTAAATTCTTCAAACATGTGGGTAAGGTCAACTTTTAGGCTGCTTACGTTTGCAAACTGTTTTTTTAAATCTTGAATATGCTTTTGCGCTCGCGTAACTTGACTTGGGTCTTGGTGAATAGGCATTTCCAAGCACAGCGTTCGTAAGCCGGTTTTTGCGCACAAAGTAGAAGTCACGGCAGAATCAATCCCACCAGAAACACCAATTACAAAACCTTGAGTTTTGCTGTTTTGCGCATAATCTTTCAACCAACTTACAATGTGTTTTACTACCAAATCTGTTTTCATTATTCAAAATTTTGCCTAAAAATACAATACTTCTTAAGCTTACAGAAATTAGAAGTTGATAAGAATGATTTTTTTAACCAAAGTTTGCTTCGCTTCATAAGAAAATGTTGAATATAGGGCTGAACAGTAAAATTCAATTAAATTTGTTTTTTAATAGAAATCAGTTTGCCAATATGATTAAACCACTTTTGAAGTATTTCAATATATTTTTCATTATACTTTTTATCTCCTGTGCAGATGATCAAGTAAAAGACGAGATTAAACAAATTGATGTTGATCTGGAAGTCAAACGTTTTGATCGTGCTTTTGCTGAAGCTAAGCCAAAGGACTTACCCAAATTGAAAAGCGAATATCCATTTTTATTTCCTACACAATTTCACGATAGCATTTGGATTGCTAAAATGAAAGACACCTTACAAATGGAAATACAAGAAGAAGTATTCAAGGTTTTTCCTGATTTTGAAAAGCAAGAACAAGAGATGGAATTGTTCTACAAACACCTAAAATATTATTTTCCTGAATTTAATATCCCCACCGTAGTTACTTTAGCGGAAGAAGTAGATTACAAAAACAAGGTGATTCTTGCAAATGATTACTTGCTGCTTTCATTGGATAATTACTTGGGGAAAGAACATCGTTTTTACGAAGGAATTTATACTTATGTAGCAGAATTGCAAGACAAAGAATTTTTGTTGGCAGACATTGCAGAAACCTATGCTCGTGAAGTAAACCACAAAAAACAAGGTAGAGATTTCCTTGCTACCATGATTTATTATGGGAAAACCCGGTACATCATGCAGGAATTATCACCTTTTTTAGAACCACATCTCCATCTGCATTACACCGCAGAAGAATTGGATTGGGCACAACGAAATGAAACTCAAATTTGGGAATATTTTGTAGAAAAAGACTTGCTTTATAGCACAGATCAAAACCTGAACGATCGGTTTATAAATCTAGGACCATATTCAAAATTTTACTTGGAATTGGATTCTGAAAGTCCACCTAGATTAGGACAGTACATTGGTCTGCGAATTGTACAAGATTTTATGCAGAAAAACCCCAATGTAGATTTTGAAGAATTATTGAAACTAAAAGAAGAAAATGTATTTAAGCAATCTGCTTATAAACCTGGAAAATAATGACAAAAAAAACATCAGAAATTAGTATTACTGTTGAAACAGACGAAAATAAAATCCCAGAAAAATTAAGCTGGTCAGCTCAAGATGGTGGAGTTGAAAATGAAGAAGCCAAAGCGGTTTTGCTTTCGCTTTGGGATGCTGAAAACCAAGAAACTTTACGTATAGATTTGTGGACAAAAGACATGCCCATGGATGAAATGAAAAAGTTTTTCCACCAAACTTTAGTCACCATGAGCGATACGTATTACCGAGCAACTCAGGATGAGAAAATGACCGAAACCATGAAAGATTTCTGTGATTATTTTGCTGAAAAGCTCGATTTAAAAAAGAAATAATGGCATTAAAAAAACTTATATTTGTTTATAACGCAAACAGCAATACTAAGGAAACTTTGCTGGATTCAGCTAAAAAACTATTAAGTCCGAGCACTCACGATTGCAAATTATGTGCACTCACTTACGGATTAACTTCTGAGAAGAAAAAGTGGAAAAAATTCAGGAAAGCATCAGGTATTGCAATGGATTTCTTGCATAAAGATGAATATGAAAAGCAATTTAAATCGAAGTTTGCTCAACAATATACTTATCCTATTATTTTAATTCAAGACCATTACGATTTGGATATTTTCATGAATGCAGAGAAATTGAACCAAATTGAAGATTTAGATACGTTGATTGATGAAATTGAGAAACGGTGGGGAAGTTAGCTAATACGTTTAAACCAAAATTTGAGTAGCATAGAATTTTCTTTTGCGACTTGGAGTCTTTGCGAGAGATATAAAAATGTAAATTTTATGATTTAGTTTTGATTCCTATTTCGTTGCCTAACCGCCTCAAAAAGTAAAATTCCTGTTGCTACTGAAACATTCATGGAATCAATTTTACCTTGCATTGGGATGATGATGTTTTCTGTTGAAGCTTCGCGCCATTCATCAGTCAAGCCATCTGCTTCTGTTCCAACTATAATGGCACACTTGGTTTGGTAATTCGGAGTTAGGTATGAAACGGCATCTTGTAAAATAGCCGAATAGATTTCAAACTGATTTTCTTTTAAATAGGCAATCACATCGGCTGAATTTGCTGTGGCTAATTGATTGGTAAAAACCGTACCCACACTAGAACGGATGATGTTTGGATTATACAAATCGGTTTTCGGATTGGCAATAATTACCGCATCTATATTCGCTGCATCTGCTGTTCGTAAAATGGCACCAATATTCCCTGGTTTTTCAGGAGCTTCTGCTACTAAAATCAAGGGATTGTTAGATGTAAACACCAATTTATCTAAATTGTGATTTTTCGATTTTACAATGGCTATGATTCCTTCCGTACTTCCGCGGTAAGCAATTTTTTGATAAGCTTCTTTGCTAATTGGATAGTTGGCTTTAACCAAAGTAAGCAATTCACTTAAATCATCTTCTTCATGAAATGCTTCACAATAAAAAAGTTCTTCAATTCTGTAATTGGCTTTAATAAGCAAATCGATTTCTCGTTTACCTTCCACTACAAAGACGCTTTCTTTTTTACGGTTACGCGATTTTTCTTGCAACTGCAAAATTCGTTTCAATTTGGGATTTTGTAAACTCGATATGTAATTGGGATTTTCCATGTAGTACTAATTTTAGAAATTTAGCTTTGCAATTAAGTTCTGTAGTTGTAATCTCTACATCCGCAACAAGAAACCTTAATGTAAGAATTAAAACGAAAATCAATACAATGCAATACCGCTTCAAAAGTAAACTAATGAAGCGGCTTAAAATTGGTTTAACTTATATTTTATAAATGAATTACTTCATCGTACGCATCTGCTACTGCTTCCATAACGGCTTCACTCATGGTTGGGTGTGGGTGAATGGTTTTTAAAACTTCATGACCTGTAGTTTCTAATTTTCTGCCTAATACGGCCTCGGCAATCATGTCGGTTACACCTGAACCAAGCATGTGGCAACCTAGCCATTCGCCATATTTAGCATCAAAAATTACTTTTACAAAACCATCTTTGTTGCCTTCTGCACTTGCTTTTCCAGAAGCTGAAAAAGGAAATTTACCTACTTTTAGTTCGTAACCTGCTTCTTTAGCTTGTTTTTCGGTCATTCCTACACTGGCAATTTCTGGATTAGAATACGTACAACCCGGAATGTTTCCGTAGTCTAAAGCTTCCACTTTCATACCTGCAATTTTTTCAACACACAAAATCCCTTCGGCAGAAGCAACGTGCGCTAAAGCTGGTCCATGCGTTACATCGCCAATGGCATAGTAACCTGGTACATTGGTTTGGTACCAATCGTTTACTATGATTTTGTCTTTATCGGTTTTGATGCCTACTTCTTCTAGACCAATATTTTCGATGTTGGTTTTAATTCCAACCGCAGAAAGTACAATATCGGCTTCTAAAATTTCTTCCCCTTTTTTGGTTTTTACCGTCGCCTTTACTTTTTTGCCTGAAGTATCTACTTTTTCTACAGAAGAATTGGTCATGATTTTAATGCCTTTTTTCTTGTAGATTTTTTCGAATCCTTTAGAAATTTCTTCATCTTCAATAGGAACGATATTGGGTTGGAATTCAACTATGGTAACATCTGTTCCCATAGAATTATAAAAACTAGCAAATTCTACTCCAATTGCACCAGAACCAACCACAATCATAGATTCAGGTTGCTTTTCTAGGGTCATCGCTTTTCGGTAACCAATTACTTTTTTGCCATCTTGTGGTAAAGAAGGTAATTCTCTAGAGCGGGCACCCGTTGCAATAATAATGTGTTCTCCTTCGTAATCGGTAGTTTTTCCTTTGCTATCTTCTACGCTTACTTTTTTCCCTTTTTTAATTTTTCCATGGCCTTCAATAACGTCAATTTTATTTTTTTTCATTAAAAATTGAACGCCTTTGCTCATGCCATCGGCAACGTTTCTACTGCGTTTTACAACTGCTGTAAAATCTTTATCGGCTTTTTCTACTTTTAAGCCATAATCGTCTGCGTGTTTTAAAAAATCGAAAACTTTTGCACTTTTTAGCAATGCTTTTGTGGGAATACAACCCCAATTTAAACATACGCCACCAAGGCTTTCTTTTTCAATTACTGCGGTTTTCATCCCTAATTGAGATGCTCTAATGGCAGTAACATAACCACCTGGGCCGCTTCCTAAAACAATCACATCGTATTTGCTCATAACTTATTTTTTAGCTCGTTTACAAAAATGCTAAATTAAGAATAATCCCATTAATAGCCACTTTTTAATAGTGACTTTGGGATATAATATTATAGCAATAGAAAATTGACTATCTTTATGGTATATCAACCTTAAATGTATTTATTATGTCAATTATTTATGTAATTTTAGTAGGCGCTTTAATCGGATGGATTGCAGGAAAACTTATGAAAGGCGGTGGATTTGGATTTATCATCAACATGATTGTTGGAATTATCGGTGGTGTTGTAGGTAGCTTAATCTTCGGCGAGTTAGGCATTAGCTTTGGTAGTGGTTTAATATCAGATATCATTATTGGTGTCATCGGTGCTGTTATCTTTCTTTTTGTTATAAGCTTGTTTAAGAGGTAGTTTGCCTAATTTTTAAGTTGAAAGATTCCACTTAGCTTGAAATTTCGATTGATATTCCGCAAAAAATTCAAAAGAGTTTTATGCGGAATTTTCTTTTTCATCAAAGCATATCGGTAATTAAGTAATTCACTCTGCTAAATATGAATACTGTTCGGAAAAATTATTTTGCTAACTAAAATGAGATACTATCGGTTTTGTATGATGCCTATTATCATCTAATCGTTTTCACAAAATCAGGAATGCTATCCACTCCATTTTCTGTTAGGTGTTTTATAAACGCACTTCCGATGATGCTTCCTTTGGTAAATTGGGTGGCTTGCTGAAAAGTTTCTTGGTCTTTTATTCCGAAACCAACAACCAATTTGTTTTTTAATTTCATTTTTGAAATACGTTTAAAATACTGCATTTGTTCATCTCCAAAACCAGCATTACTTCCTGTTGTGGAAGCAGTACTGACCATATAAATGAAACTATTACTCACTTCATCCATCAACCTAATGCGTTCATCTGAAGTTTGTGGAGTAATTAAAAATATGTTGTGTAAGTTGTATTTTTCAAATATTTCTTGGTATTCTTTTTGATAAATTTCCAAAGGAAGGTCGGGCATAATAATGCCATCGATTCCTAACTCATTACACTTTTTACAAAATGCTTCTACGCCATATTGTAGCATGGCATTAAAATATCCCATTACAATTAGTGGAATGTGAATTTCATCGCGAACGCCTTCTAACTGTTCAAATAGTTTTTGAGAACTCATTCCATTTTTTAAAGCAGCGGTAGAACTTTCCTGAATGGTAGGTCCATCTGCTAATGGGTCACTAAACGGTAAACCTATTTCTAACATATCTACTCCAGCATTTTGAAGTGTTAGCATGACTTTTCTAGTGTCTTCTAATGTTGGAAATCCAGCGGTAAAATAAATACTCAGTACTTTGGAATCTTCTGCTAATTTTTGATTGATGCGGTTGTTCATATTTTATTGATTATTCTTGATTTTACTTTGCGACTTAGCGACTTTGCGAGCTAATATTTTTTTGTGAATCATTCAAAATCTAAAACCCAAAATAATCAATATAGGTTTGTAAATCTTTGTCACCGCGTCCTGATAAATTGAAGACCAAGACATCGTCTTTTTTGAATTTCATTTCCTTAAAAATCGCAAAAGCATGAGCGGTTTCAATAGCGGGAATTATTCCTTCGGTTTTACTCAATTCCAATCCTGCTTGCATGGCGTCTTCATCGGTAATGGAAACAAATTTGGCTCGACCTGATTCGAACAAATGCGCATGCATCGGACCGATTCCAGGATAGTCCAATCCAGCTGAAATGGAATAGGGTTCGGTTATTTGTCCATCTGGATTTTGCATTAATAAAGTTTTACTTCCGTGAATAATTCCTTCTTTTCCTAAAGCAGTTGTGGCAGCCGATTCGGTGGTTAAAATTCCTTTTCCAGCGGCTTCTACAGCAATTATTTGCACTTCTTCTTGGTCTAAATAATGGTAATACAAGCCTGCAGCATTGCTTCCACCACCTACGCAGGCAATGACGTAATCTGGATTTTCACGCCCTTCTTTTTCCAATAATTGGGCTTTGGTTTCTTTTGAAATAATGGCTTGAAAACGTGCCACTAAATCCGGATAAGGATGCGGTCCTACTACCGACCCAATAATGTAATGCGTGTTTTCTGGATTGGAAATCCAATCGCGAATGGCTTCGTTGGTAGCATCTTTCAGGGTTTTACTTCCCGAGTTGGCTGGGACAACTTTAGCTCCTAACATTTTCATTCGGGACACATTGGGAGCTTGGCGCTTAATATCGACTGCGCCCATGTAAATTATACATTCAATTCCCATTAAGGCACAAGCTGTTGCAGTAGCTACTCCATGTTGACCCGCACCGGTTTCGGCGATGATTCGTTTTTTACCAAGACGCTTTGCCAATAAAATTTGCCCAATGGTATTGTTTACTTTGTGCGCGCCAGTATGACATAAATCTTCGCGTTTCAAATAAATTTTCGCCCCGTATTTTTCGCTCATGCGTTTAGCAAAATAGAGTGGAGTAGGGCGCCCCACATAATCTTTCAGTAAATCGTTCAATTTATTTTGAAAGGATTCTTCTTCAATTATGGATAGGTATTGTTGCTTAAGATTTTCAATATTGGGATACAGCATTTCTGGAATAAATGCACCACCAAATTTTCCGTAAAAACCGGCTTCGTCTGCTAAATATGGATTTCTTGCTTTCATACTACTTCATTTTTTACTTCTTCTACAAATCGTTTTATTCTACCAAAATCTTTTAATCCCGGATTAATTTCAAATCCGCTGTTAATGTCAACTCCCCAGATTTTATTGTTATCGCGTAGTTTATTGATTTGTTCGGTATCGTCAATTTTAATACCACCACTTAAAATCAATGGACTTTGAATGTGTAAATCGTCTAACAAATCCCAATCAAATTTAGTTCCGTTTCCGCCCGGAAGTGGTCCTTTGGCATCAAGTAAAATAGCATCTACTTTGGTATCGAATGTTTGAATGATTTCCAAATCAGAAGCCGTTTTTACTGCGATGGCTTTCCATATTTTTACGTGATTTAGTTCTTTGGCGTATAGCTTCAGTTGAAGCTCCCTAACGTACAACAAGTCTTCTTTGCCATGTAGTTGTACCACATCTAAACCAAATTCTTTTACCTTTTGTGCTACTTCGTTAACACTAGCATTCACAAAGACACCTACTTTTTTAGTATTTGGTGGAATTTTTTCGCTGATGCGAAGTGTGTAGCGAGCAGATTTTTTATAAAATATGAATCCTGCATAATCTACTTCTAACTTGGCGATCAAAGCCTGGTTTTTTGGATATTTTAATCCACATACTTTAATTTGAAGTACTTGTTTTTCCATATTTATTTTTGGGTATTTATTTGATTGATAAACGCGCTACAGGTTTCTCCAGGGTGTTGAGTTTTCATGAAACTTTCGCCCATTAAAAAAGCTTGAAAACCAGCTTTCTTTAATTCATTTAGCGTTTCAGTTGCATTTATTCCGCTTTCTGAAACTTTGATAAAATCTTTAGGGATTTTGGCAGCCAGCTGCATGCTGTGTTCTAAATTTACTTCAAAAGTTTTTAAGTTTCGGTTGTTTACACCGATTAAATTAACATGCTTGCAAATTGACTTTTCTAACTCATCTTCTGCATGAATTTCAACTAAAACTTCAAGGCCTATATCCTGTGCTATTTTTGCTAAATTTTGAATCTGCGGCTGAGTTAAAACTGCAGCAATCAACAAAATAAAGTCGGCTCCTGCCGCTTTGGCTTCGTAAATTTGATAAGCATCAATGATAAAATCTTTCTGCAATATAGGAATATTTACGCTTGTTTTAACGGCTTGTAAATCTTGAAAACTCCCACCAAAAAAATGATAATCGGTAAGCACCGAAATTCCAGCTACACCAGCATTTTGATAACCTAAAGCCACTTCTTTGGGATTTGCCATTAAATTTATGTTTTGTTTGCTAGGTGATTTGCGTTTAAATTCAGCAATAATGGCTGTTTCTTTTTGCAAGATGTGTTCGGTAATCGAGTGTTTTGGAAGTTGAAATGCTTTTTCTTTTTGAAGCAAGTCTAAAGATTTCAGCAATTTCCGTTGCTGAACTTCCTTGGCCTTAAAACTGATTATTTTATCTAAAATATGCATTAGGCAACCGATTTTAATTGTTCTAAAACCTGAAAGGCTTTTCCTTCTAGTAGATTTTGCAATGCCATATCAAAACAGGTTTTTAAAGGTTTGTTGGTAGTTGTGTGAATGGCTAAAGCTGCATTGGCTGCAACTACATGGTTTTGAGCAGTAGTTCCTTTGCCTTGCAACACCTTTACAAAAATAGCTGCAGCTTCTTTTACTGTATTCCCGCCGAATAATTCATTTTGTTGAAGTGCTTTCACATCAAATGTTTCGGCTGAAATCATCAATTCACTTTGATGGGTATGAACTTTAGCTGAAGAAGTTAAGGAAACTTCGTCATAGCCATCTAGTTCGTGTATAATGCTGTATTTTTTGTCGGTTTGTTCATACAAATACGCATAGGTTCTGAGCAATTCTAAATTGAAAACGCCTACCAATTGAAGCTTAGGAAAGCTCGGATTGACCATTGGACCAAGCATGTTAAAGAAGGTTTTTAAACCTAGATTTTTTCGAATAGGAGCAACTTCTTTCATAGCAGGGTGAAACAAAGGTGCGTGTAAAATGCAAATTTGGGCTTTGTCCATGCATTTTTTAAGAAAAGCTTCATCATTGCTGAATTTTACGCCTAAACTTTCCAAAACATTAGAACTTCCACTTACCGAAGAAACACCATAATTTCCATGTTTCGCCACAGGAATTCCGCAAGATGCGGTAACAAAAGAAGCCGCCGTAGAAATATTAAACGTGTTTTTTCCATCGCCACCCGTACCGCATAAATCAATTGGATTGTAGTCTGATAAATCTACTGAAATACACAATTCCAATAAAGCTTCTCGAAAACCATCCAGCTCTTCGATGCTGATGTTTCGCATCATGTACACCGTTAAAAAAGCAGCGATTTCCACCTGAGAAAATTTCCCTTTAGAAATGGAAACCAGAACATCTTTTGCTTCTTGTTTTGTTATTTTCTGAAACTGCGTTAAACGGGTTAATAGGTTTTTCATTGCTGTTTGCTAATTTTTTTATTGTTGCTTTGGTTGCTTCAATTGTTTCTATGGTTTCTGTTGCTTCTATTGTTGCTGTTGTTTCTATTGCTACTATGGTTACTATTGCTAATATGGTCGCTATGTTTTTTTATTTTTAATCAAATATTTTTCATCCATTTTTAATTCCATTATCTTAATCTTTACCACAAACCTGTCTGCCGACAGGCAGGGGCACAGAGTACACAAAGTTTAATTTCTACTTTCTAATATCTAACTTCTAATATCTTAAATCATCAATCAAAAATCAAACTTCTAACTCAGCTTTCCACCCAATTCTGAATCATCTTCTTGCCATCTGGCGTTAAAACCGATTCGGGATGAAATTGCACAGCTCTTACATCAAATTCACGATGGCGAATGGACATGATTTGTTGGTTTTCATCATAAGATGTAATTGCTAAACAATCTGGAATATCAGGATTGATAACCCACGAATGGTAACGACCAACTTCCAACTGCTTTGGTAAATCTTTGAATAGGATTTCGTCGTCTACTATCACCTCAATTTGCGTGGCTACGCCATGATACACTTTTTTAAGGTTAAGTAGTTTTCCGCCATAGACTTCCATGATGGCTTGTTGTCCTAAACAAACACCAAGTAGTGGAGTTTTCCCAGCGTAGTGACGAATAATGTCTTTGAGCAATCCCGCTTCTTCGGGAATTCCTGGTCCGGGAGAAAGTAGGATTTTATCGTATTTTTCGAGTTGCTCAATTTGTACTTGGTCATTTCGGAAAACATCTACTTTGGCGGCAAATTCTTCTATATAATGAACTAGGTTGTACACAAAAGAATCATAATTATCGATAACGGCTATTTGTTGCATAGGTCAATTTTTATTTTGAAAATGGATTTTGCGTTAAGGATTGCAGCGGCATCCTTTTAAACCTGGATTTTGGGTTTAAAAGATATAGCGGAAAGCCTGACTTACCCAAAAAGACAAAGTCTAAAGTTTGGTTTTTTGGGTAAGGAACGCCCACTTTATTCGACAGGCAGCCCCAATTTTTTTGATTTTTAATACACATGTTCTGCGAGTTGAAGGGCTTTGGTTAAAGCTCCGAGCTTGTTATATACTTCTTGTAATTCGTCTTCGGGTTTGGAGCTGGAAACAATTCCGGCACCGGCTTGGTAATGTAAATGTTTGTCTTTGCTTACAAAGCTTCGGATGATGATGGCTTGGTTGAAATTTCCGTTGAAATCCATGAAGCCTATCGCACCACCATAGGCATCTCGGTTTACATTTTCGTATTTTTCGATGAGTTTCAGCGCCATGTGTTTTGGGGCTCCACTTAACGTTCCCGCTGGAAAAGTATCGGCTACCAATTGCATGCTGGCTACTTCGGGTTTTTTTTGCGCTACCACCTTGCTCACCAAATGGATAACATGCGAAAAATATTGAATTTCGCGGTAGGTTTCTACTTTTACTTTGGTTGCATTTCGGCTGAGGTCGTTTCTTGCTAAATCGACCAACATAACGTGTTCTGCATTTTCTTTGGGGTCGGCAGCCAAAGCTTTGGCGGCAATGGCATCTTGCTCATCGTTTCCAGTACGTTTAAACGTTCCTGCAATGGGATGAATTTCTGCCATTTGGTCTTTGATTACCAACTGCGCTTCTGGCGAACTACCAAAAATCTTGAAATCACCATAATCGAAATAAAACAAATACGGACTTGGATTCACACTTCTTAAAGCACGATAGACATTGAATTCGTCTCCCTGAAAAGCTTGTGAAAAACGTCTGGAAAGCACCAATTGAAACACATCACCACGTTGGCAATGCTGCTTGGCTTTTTCTACATTTTGAAGGTATTCCGCATCAGTTAAATTGGAAAATGCTTGGTTTTTAAGTTTAAAATTGAAACTGTTTACATGTTGGTTTGCAATAAGCTGAACGATTTGTTCTAGCGCTGTTTCCCCGTTATAACTGTGATTGAAAACATAAGCTTCATTATTGAAATGATTAATGGCAATGATGTTTTGATATACAGCATAATATAGGTCGGGAAGTTGAAGACCATTTTTGCGTTTGGTGATGTTTACACTTTCAAAATAACGAACTGCATCGTAAGCTGTGAAACCAAATAACCCGTTGTGAATGAATTTAAAGGGGAGTTGTTCGGTTTCAAAGATTTGCGTAAAATCTTGAATGGATTTTACAACATTGGTTTGCTTATCGATTTTCTGAACTTGAACATTTCCATCAGGAAATGTTTGGGTTAGCTTTTCATTTTTAACTTGTATAGAAGCTATGGGATTGCAACAGATGTAGGAAAAACTATTATCGTTAGCATGGTAGTCGCTACTTTCTAACAATAAGGAGTTGGGGAAAACATCGCGTAGTTTTAAATACACACTTACTGGCGTAATGGTGTCTGCTAGTAAACTTTTGTATGTGGTTTTTAAAGAGAATGTTGTCATTTCAATGTTGTAAATAAAAAAAGGCTTGTCGTGAGACAAGCCTTTTTGGGTTTATATAAAAGGGATGTGGATCACGACTTCAGACGTAATTTATTCCACCACCAATTATTGTTATGTGTTATTTTCATGTAGGCAAATATAAAAGCCTTTTTGAAATACCACAATGGAATTTGAAAAAATTGTGTTTTGTTGAAGGGATGAGCTTTTATGAAGCCTTCTAACTCATTATGTTGAACGATGGAGTTTAAATAAAATTAGTGTATTGTGCTTTACCAATTTTATCAAACTTGCCGAAATTTTAAAAACCAAAGAAATGATGTTTTTAAATAGGCGTTTAAATAATATTGTTTATCAAGTTGTGTTTACACTTGTAAGCAAATAAAATGAATTTCTGCTTTCTCAATCTCCTGAGCTTTAACGGTTGGCAGATTCAAGTTTAAAATATATTACCGCAAAGGCGCTGAGAACGAAGGGATATTAATTTTTTCATATTGACTTTTAAAATGCTTTGTAATATAATTTTAGATCAAATTACCTAGAAAACTACACATCGCTTTGATTTTGATATTGTTCGCTAGCTTATTGTATCATGCGTTCCAAATTGAATGGTCGCAACTATTCCAAGATTCTTTTGAATGGAAATCCCTCAAAGGTTTTTCGGTAAGTTTGCTAGTTATCTTGGTATTGATTTTTCAGTTTAGAAATGCACATCAGAATTGAAAACAAATGGCAAACCTCACAGGTTTCTAAAACCTGTGAGGTTTATTATGCCTACTTATCACAATTGTAAAATTTGTTGATTATTGTATGGATGCTAAATTGGTTTCTGAACACAGGTGTGCAAATCAAAATAATAGAATTATTGTTTATTGAACTTAATTTTAACCTGCTGAAACAATCATTGACAAAAATAAATAAACCCAATATATGAATAAGCTTTAATTGAGGAAGTCTTCGTTTTTAGTTAGGTATTAATTAATTTCTAACTCAATTTCTTCTTGAAGTGCTTTGGCTTGTTCAATAAGTAGATATAAGCTATTGGTTTTTTGTTGCAACAAGGATTGGTAAATGATAATGTAATTTTTGAGCAGTTGTAAATGGTCTGTATTGGTAATTTCAAAGCTTTCTAAATCGACATTTTGCATGCACCATGTGAGCAGGTAAGTAGAAAAAAATTCAATTTGATATTCGCTTTTAGCTTCGGTTTCTGCGGCGTAGTTTTCGTAATACGAACTTAACTTTTCCAATAAGTGAATGTTTTGAATCATATTGAATTTCCCTGAGCTTTTTAAAGAAGAATAGGCCGCAGTAGTAGGAACATAATTATCTATTTCAAGAATTACAAAAAGTTCTTTGTTGAGTTGCTGTGTACTGTCTTTATGAAAAAGTGGGATGAGGTCGGCAAGTTGATTTTGAAATTTTTCATTTTGTGGTATTTGATATTTTTCAAAGGTATTGATATCGGTTTTAAGTTCAGTAACAATGGATTGTAGAAAGGTATTCACTTCGGCTCTTTCTTTTTTTTCTTGTGCTTTTTCATTGATTAAAAAAGCAAGGTAAACTCCTAAAATTACGGATAAGAAGTTAAAAAAATGATTTTGCCAAGTTCGGTTTCTTTTCATGCTCGTTTTTACCTTATGGGAATTACTTCGCAAGGAATTTCGTTTTCATTAATAAATTGGTCTAATAGTTCGATGCTCTCTTCTTCTAGTGTTTGTGTTTCTATTCTGGTTTCTTTATTTGAAAAAACAAAGGTTACATCTCCAGCAAATTTTTTAACGTATTTGGCTTTTTTTAGATCTGTTTTACTAGCAAACCATGTGTTTTTTTTAAAAACTCCGTTATGAATGCTTGCATGAATTTCGTTATTTATTGATGAATGAAATAAATAATGAATCAAACCTAATCCCAAATAAAACCATCCCATTTTATCGTCATCAAAAAGCATGAAAGTACCTAAAACAACCCAAGCTATATCAATATATTTAAAATATTTTTGATTAGCTGATCGGAATTCTTTTTTAATTTTTAAATCTATTTTATTCATACCCAAATATAATGAAAAATTTTATTTGAAGTTACTCAACAAACCCTAGCCCCGATAGGAATGGCAGCTTTGGTTGTGCAAGGTATTAATTTGGCGCATTTTTCGAGAGCGATTTTATGAGCTCCTTGAAAATGCAATGCCAAATTTCACATTGCGCTACCAAACTATAATGGATAGCGGGTTTCTGCTACTCATATTAATTTAGCAATTCTGGGAAAGCTTTTTTCACTTCAGGACAAATTACATCGCCTTGTACCATGCTTAAACCTTTTGCAAGGCTTTTGTTTTCTTGACAGGCTTTTTCCCAACCTAAATTAGCCAGTTGCATGACATAAGGAAAAGTTACGTTGGTAAGTGCTAAAGTGGAAGTGTAAGGAACGGCGCCTGGCATGTTGGTTACACAATAATGCACTACATCGTCTATGATGTAGATTGGGTTTTCGTGTGTTGTTGGTTTGGTGGTTTCAAAACATCCGCCTTGATCTACGGCTACGTCTACCATAACTGTTCCAGGTGTCATCTCTTTAAGCATATCGCGTGTAATTAGTTTGGGTGCTTTTGCTCCAGCAATTAATACAGCACCAATAATTAAATCGGCGGTTTTGATGTGTTTTCGGATGTTGTATTCGTTGGAAAATTCCGTTACTACGTGGCTTGGCATCACATCGTTTACATAGCGAAGTCGTTTCATGTTAATGTCTAAAATGGTAACGTGTGCACCTAATCCTGCTGCCATTTTTGCCGCTTGAACACCCACTACACCAGCACCTAAAACCAAGACTTTTCCAGGTGAAACACCTGGTACTCCACCAAGTAAAATACCTTTTCCTTTGATGGGTTTTTCTAAAAATTTTGCGCCTTGTTGGGTAGCCATTCGTCCAGCTACTTCCGACATGGGTGTGAGCAAAGGCAAACTTCCATCTTCGTCTTGAACGGTTTCATAAGCAATGCAAGTAGCTTTGGCTTTCAGCATGGCTTCGGTGAGTTGTAGACTAGAAGCAAAGTGAAAATAGGTGAATAGCAACTGATTTTCTTGAATCAAACTGTATTCTTCTTCAATAGGCTCTTTAACTTTAACAATGGTTTCGGCTACTTGGTAAACATCTTCGATGCTTTCTAATATGCTAGCCCCTGCATTTTGGTAATCTTGATTGGTGAATCCGCTGGCATAACCAGCATTGCTTTGTACAAAAACTTCGTGTTTTTGTTTGGTTAGTTCATAAACTCCGGCAGGAGTTATGGAAACTCTGCTTTCGTTGTTTTTAATTTCGGTAGGAACCCCTATTTTCATGACTAGTAGTTAAATGATTATCGGGTAAAATTAAAATAATATGCAATTTAATGGGTTTTGACCCTGTTAAATATAGGGTGTAAAATGAATTTTTACATTTTAAATTAAAAACACCCCTTCAGTTAAGATTAATAGTAAAAATATTTTTGTTTATTGATAATTTAGTAATCTTAGTGTTGATTAGTACTATTCAGTTTAGTTTTGGTGAAGTAGTAGGTTTTTAAAATACACCCATCTCTAGTCTTCCCTTACTTCGACTTCGCTCAGTACAAGCCAGGGAAGAAGATAGATTTGATTTTGAATTAACTGAAAAGTTTAACTAGAAATATTTTCCCTTCGAGGGAAATGCCGAAGGCAAAGGGTGTTTAAAGTAATATGTAGCATTATAGCTTCGTTTAAAATGTGTTCAGTACAAATTAAAATACACCCATCTCTAGTCTTCCCTTACTTCGACTTCGCTCAGTATAAGCCAGGGAAGAAGTAAAATTTAAGTTTGTATTAACCGAAACGTTTAACCAGAAATAATTTCCCTGTGAGGGAAATGCCGAAGGCAAAGGCTGTGTTTTAAAAGTCATCATCTCCAATTTGTAATTTAACTACCCATTATAAATACTATTTTAAATGATACTCCTTCATTTCTTTTGTAGCTTCAAAAACGGGATAATCTTTCCAGATTTCTGGACTGTAAGTTTCGATGGTTTCAATTTCTAGGGAAGTGTTGAAGTTATTCGAAGTTATTGGCTTATCTGCTATATTTTCATGTTCTAATAAAACCCATTCGTCTGTCACTTCATTTTTGGTTTCAATAATAAATCTGAGTTTGAATTTTATACGTTCACTTCGATTGGGATTATTTTCAATAAAGGTTAATGTTCTTCTTAAAAATACATAAGCTGCTCGGGTAGCGTTAGCGTAATACGGAATGTAATTTCCATTTTCTGTTTTCTTGAAACGGATGCTGTTGCTGTCTTTATATCCATTGAATTTTACACCTAAAAATTTTAAATTTACACTGTTTGTTTTCTTTCCTTCAGCCAGTTGATAATCAATCTGCGTAAGCGCAAAATCTTCTTGATCGATGTATAATCTGCCTTTGTGCTTTCCTTTTCTTCTGCCAGGTTCAAAGTGTATGACGTATTGCGGTCTGCCGTTTACAATAGTTGGTTCTTGCAGCTCATAATCAAAATACTTGGTTTCTGAAAGTACATCTGGAATTGAATTTTCTTCGCTGTAGGCAATTTTAGGATATTCTGTTACAGAAAAGTCAGGTTTTATTTGATGTTCGTCTTCATCATCAGTATTACCAACACTTATGTTATCATCTGAAGAGTTCACTTCAACAGAATCGGCTACTTTTAAAATTCCGATTTTAATTTTAAAGGTATGTTCAGAATCAAAATTTTTAAACAACTTTCTA
Source organism: Psychroflexus planctonicus (assembly GCF_014640195.1). Classification (GTDB taxonomy): domain Bacteria; phylum Bacteroidota; class Bacteroidia; order Flavobacteriales; family Flavobacteriaceae; genus Psychroflexus; species Psychroflexus planctonicus. The sequence goes on along the minus strand of NZ_BMGM01000006.1, from coordinate 160,520 downwards.
ATGGCTTGCTCTTGGTATTCATCAACATCGTTTTTTGCATCCGAATCGGCCAAGTAAATTTTCTTTTTAAGATCAAACAGAATGGTATCACTTAAGGTATATAAATCACGTAAGCTTTCGTAAAATCCAAGACTTTGGCTTCCTGAGATTTCTTCATCAAATTCAGCTAAGGATTTGTTGATGCGTTTACGCTCTTTCTTTTTTAAGTTGCTGGCTTTTTTGAGTTGAAAAACCATTTGTTCTGGTATAAATGTATTTCGTTTTCTATGAAAAAGTCGAAATCTGTTTTCTCCAAGTTGATGATTTTTAACTCTATTTTCGTTGAATTTTTGAATAATTTCTAAGGCGGTAAATTGCTTGTTGGTTACAACTACTTGATCAAGCAACTCGTCTGAAGGCTTTAGAACAATGGTATTGATTTGTTGAAGTTCTTCAATACTTAGCTGAAATTCTTCAAATCCCATAGAAGAAAAAGTAACTAAATGTGAAGCTTCATAACCATCAATATTTAATCGAAAAATGCCTTCGTTATTGGAAATAGTCCCTTTGTTTTCGCTTAGTTGAATGTTGACAAACGGAACAGGTTCTTGCAGCTCACTATCAATTATTTTTCCTTTAATTTCTTGAGCAAAGTTGTTAAGTGAAATTAGGCATACAAAGTAAAACAGAAAGATTTTTTTCATAATAGATTTTAAATATTAACGAAATGATTTTAAAAATGTTTTGTTTTATTCCCTTATAAAAGTGGCTTTGGTAATCAGTTCATTTTTTACTTCATAAATGGCAATCAGTTTTAGCACATCTTCATAACCTTGTCTTCCTGAAATCAATTCGTAATCGATTACTTTGTTGCCAATTACACTTCGGTTGATCACCAAACTATGCAGATTGGGCGAATTTTTAAAAAGCTTGTAGTAAACTGCCCTAATCTCTTCAGCGCCTTTTGCTAAGGCTTCTTCTTCACCAAAATTAAAAATAGCTGCGTCATTAGAAAACAGGTTCATAAAAGTATCAATATCTTTGGCATTGTAGGCATCCAATTGTTGTTGAACGACTGTTTTAGCTACTTCTTCGGGGCGTTGTGCTAAAGTAATAGTACTAAAACTCAACATCAGGATAACAATTAAATTTCGCATAATAATTTTTTATTTCGATTTAAATTTTTCTTTTAGTGCTTTTTCGGTGGTGTAAATAGGGTAGGCTACAAAAATGGCTAAAATTAACATAGAAAGGACAAATCCTGTAATGTGTTCCACTTCAAAAAATAAAAAGGGTAAAGCCGAAAGCGTATACCAAAATCCAGATTTAATCAGTTGCTTGCTCGAAAAAGCTTGGGCAAATTGCCATTGCTCTTTGCTTGCCATAGCGCGTTTGGTTCGGTAGCCGTAAAACGTATTAATTTCTTTTGGTGGTTTTTTAAGCATGATGTAACCCGTAATTAATAAAATAGGTCCGGTAGAAATGCCAATGATAAAAACAGGATTTAAGAAATACATGAATTCAGTTTGGTTTCAAATTTACATTATTTTTGAAAAAGAATTAATTGTACTTTATTTATTACTGCATTAGGTTGTTTTGTTAGCTTAACAAAGCAAAACCATTTCAATTTTAATTTTTAGAAAAAGAACTTATGAAACGCAAAATAGCCACCATATTACTAGCATGCTCATTCCTAAGTTGCACAAGCATTACAAAGTTGATCAATGGTGAAAAACGAATGAAAATAGAAACCCATCAATCCATTGTAAATTTTGTAAATGAGCAGAACTTGATGATTGATTTTGAAAAAAACCTATACCTAAAGCAACGAAAGAAAAATGAAGTTTTAGCGAACATAAGAACGTATAATAATTTGGATAAAGTTTCTTTTCCTGATGTGTATTTTTTTAATGCTGAGGGTCAATTTGTGGAAGATGAAAATGTTGCTTGTTACATTGAAAAAAATGTAACAGAGGATTATGATTACTACAAAGATTTTTTCAATTCTAAAGAATTATTGGTCAGCAATACCAAAAGATTAACTGATTTGGAAGGTGAGTTTGTCAATTATCGTGGAGAAGCTATTTTTCCTTTTGATAATAAAAACAACAATTCCTACACGGCTATTGTCTTATGGTCCAAATACAAAGGCAAAATGTGGGCTAATGAAACTAATTTCATCATAAAGCAACTTCAAAATTCGAGTATAGATTTTGATATCTATTTTTTGAATATGGACGTGGTTGAGTTTGAACTGTAAATTTCAAATTTATAGAGTTTTCAATAATCCACAATAAATCCCAAAAAATAATAACAAGTGTTTATTCAGAAGCACGAAAACTTTCGTTAAATTTGTAATTCAATAATTTAATGAACATGAGCCAAGATTTATTTCAAGCACCGGATTATTACAATATAGACGATTTACTAACCGAAGAACACCTACTTATTCGCCAAGCGGCGAGAGATTGGGTAAAACGCGACGTGAGTCCGATTATTGAAGAAGCTGCCCAAAAAGCAGAATTTCCCAAATCCATTATCAAAGGATTATCAGAAATTGGCGCTTTTGGTCCATATATTCCAGAAGAATACGGAGGTGCGGGATTAGATCAAATTTCGTATGGCTTAATCATGCAAGAAATTGAACGCGGAGATTCGGGTGTTCGTTCTACGGCTTCGGTACAATCTTCGTTGGTCATGTTTCCTATTTACGCTTACGGAACCGAAGAACAAAAACAAAAATTTCTACCCAAATTAGCTTCAGGCGAGTTTATGGGATCATTTGGTTTAACCGAACCTGACCATGGTTCCAATCCTGGCGGAATGACTACTAACTTTAAAGACAAAGGAGATCATTACTTGCTTAACGGAGCAAAAATGTGGATTTCTAACGCGCCATTTTGTGATGTTGCTGTAGTTTGGGCTAAAAATGAAGAAGGTAGAATTCACGGTTTAATTGTTGAACGTGGTATGGAAGGTTTCAGCACGCCAGAAACGCACAACAAATGGTCTTTGCGTGCTTCAGCTACTGGAGAATTGTTATTCAATAACGTAAAAGTGCCAAAAGAAAATTTACTTACTGGAAAAAGCGGACTCGGTGCGCCATTATCTTGTTTAGATTCGGCTCGCTACGGAATTGCTTGGGGTGCCATCGGTGCTGCAATGGATTGTTATGATACTGCATTGCGATACGCTAAAGAACGCATTCAATTTGATAAACCTATTGCTAGCTTTCAATTACAACAAAAAAAGTTAGCAGAAATGATTACCGAAATCACCAAAGCACAATTACTCGCTTTGCGTTTGGGACAATTAAAAAATGAAGGCAAAGCGACCACCGCTCAAATTTCGATGGCAAAACGAAACAATGTAGACATGGCCATTAAAATAGCAAGAGAAGCCAGACAAATTTTAGGCGGAATGGGAATTGTAGGCGATTACAGCATCATGCGCCACATGATGAATTTAGAAAGTGTAATTACCTATGAAGGAACACACGATATTCATTTGCTGATTACAGGAATGGATATTACTGGTATTGCGGCTTTTAAGTAGATATTAAAAAGTACAAAGTACGATATTAGAAGTGGTGATAAGTATGCTATATCTAGTCTCAGCAAATTCTATGAATTTCATTTAATTCAAAGTCACGATTAACATCATAATTATAACCATTCCTTTAACTTTTTCCCTTCCATCGAGGGAAGGGTAAGGGTTGGGTGTAAACTAGAATGCAAGATCATCCTTTACCTTTCGGAATTTCTCTAAAGGAATAAAATAATCAAGCTTTTTCATTTAAGACAAAACCAGTAAAGCCTTTAAGAAGTAACTGGAAAGATGCAAATTATATAAAACGTCAATGCAAAAAATATTAATTTTTCATTCAAAAAGTGGGATGTTAAATTTGTAAATATATGTTCTGCTTAAAATACTTATTTTAGCTATACTCAAACTAAAACTCTTTTAATTTGGAATTGTGAAATAAAATACATGAAGTTACAAATACGATATTAAATATTTAAAGTTTCAAATAAACAGTTTATAAGGTTTCGCAAATCTTGAAGATTTGAAATTTCACTTTAAATAAACTTCTTATTTTTGCAAAAAAAATCCCTATGAATTGTCAAACTTTGCAAGAAAGTATTCAAGAAGAACGTCAGCAATTACTTCAACATCCGTTATATAAATTAGTTGAAAGTCCACATGATTTACAGATTTTCATGCAACACCATGTTTTTGCTGTATGGGATTTTATGTCTTTGCTTAAAGCGCTTCAACAGCAATTAACTTGTACGCAAACGCCTTGGTTTCCGGTCGGAAATCCGCAACACCGTTACTTAATCAACGAGATTGTGCTTGCCGAAGAAACTGATTTGAATTTTTACGGAAAACGCCAAAGTCATTTCGAAATGTACTTGGATGCTATGCAAAAAGCGGAAGCTTCAATTCAAAAAGTAGAAGATTTTGTTGCGCAAATTCAACATGGTACCGATGTATTTTTGGTCATTGCCAAAAGCGATTTGCCGGAAAGCGTAAAGTTATTTTTAAACTTCAGTTTCAGTTTGCTGCAAGAAGGAAAAGCCCACAAAATCGCGGCGGCGTTTACCTTTGGTAGAGAAGAATTGATTCCTGATATGTTCACCTCCATTATTCAAGAAATTCAGCAGAAATTTCCCGAACAAGATTTGGAATTGTTCAGTTACTATTTTGAACGCCACATCGAGTTAGACGAAGATGAGCACGGACCGATGGCTTTGCAATTAGTAGAAGAACTCTGTGGTGATGATGCAGTAAAATGGAAAGAAGCACAAGATTGCGCCAAGGAAGCATTACAAATCCGAATGCAACTTTGGGATGGCATTGCCAAACACATCAATTATTATAAAGCCATCGCTTAGTTGAATTAATTGTACGAGGGCCAAATTCCAGCTTTCCGTTACAAATCCTCGCCATCCTGCTCAAAAAAAATGCGCTTGAAAAGAGCTTCCTACCGGTCGCTTTCCCAAGCTTGTTTTTTAACAGCAGGCTTACTCCGGGTTTTTCACTGCAATCTGGGGCAGGGATTTTAGGTTCAATTTATTTTTTGGAGTCAAGAGAAAAAGATTAGTATTTCATAAAGGTAAAATTCAGCATAATTCACATTTGTATATTTTGAAGACAAACATTTCAAATCAATCGCTTACTTTTGATTTCAAATTGAACTTCATGCGAGAAACAATACTTCAAAATTTAAAAAAATACGACTATGATTTTGAGTTGAATGGTAAAAATACCATCCGAGTAAAATTGAATTTGAACCTTCATGTAATTATCAACCTTAAGGATGAAAAGGTAAAATTCGAAAATCAACTGATGGCTTGGAATCCACTTTCTGGAACTTTTGAAGTGAGTTTAGAAAAATATCTAAAGCGCATGGTGTATTGGATGATGGGTATTATTGTTTTATTTGCTTTGTTTATGCTAACAAGTTTCGATTCAATCGTGTATCTCTACAACATAGTCATTCTAATTACAGCACTAATTTACACCTGTATAGCAAGTACTTATTTTTTTATCACCTACGAATCCTTTAAAACCAAGGTGATGTTGTGGTTGAAGTAAAACTATGGAAAACAAAAAAAGGAAGTCAAAAATCTTATTAAAAGGAAATTGACAACGACTTTAACTTCTCATCTTTATTATTCAGTTAAATAATTTTTTTCATTTTGTAATCGAAATTCCCTAATTTTAAATCTTATTTTAGAATGAACATGCAGCAGTTAGTCAAATTTACGTTTTTACTCTTTTCAATTAGCTTAATTTTGAATGCACACAAACTACAATCTCAATCTATGAATTATTTAGCTTTAGGCGATTCTTATACTATAGGTGAAGCCGTTCACACAGAAAAGAATTGGCCAAATGTGTTGGTAAAACAACTTCAACAAGATGGGTTTGCTATGCAAAAACCAAAAATCATTGCCGTAACCGGATGGCGAACAGATGAATTAATCGATTCTATAAAAACTCAAGAAAAGGAGTTAGCCAAAAAATATGATTTAGTTTCTTTATTAATTGGCGTAAATAACCAATACCAAAAAAAAGACATCAGCCAATACCAAAAAGAATTTGAAGAACTGCTAAAAATAGGTTTAGCTAAATCTAAATACGGTGCAGAAAGCATGTTTGTAGTAAGTATTCCCGATTATGGCGTAAGCGATTTTGCCAAAAACAAAAACCTAGAAAACGTAGCCGAAGAAGTTGCCCAATACAATCAAATTGCAGCTGAAATCGCCCAAAAGTACCAAGTATCATTTTACAACATTACCCCAGTTTCCAAAACCACCGAAGGCGACACAAGCATGTTTGCCGAAGACGAATTACACCCTAGCGCCAAGCAATACCAATTATGGTTAGATGTGTTTTATGATGAAGTAAAAGCAAGAATGGAAAGATTATATTCAGCTGAATAAGTCTAAGTTGAAGCTTCCAGAACTATCGATTTGAAACAATACTGATGAAAGAAGATTTTTTACATTATGTATGGAAGTTTGCCAAATTCAATACCAAGGAATTGAAAACTACTGCTGGTGAACATCTTCAAATCATTCGTTTAGGAACGCATAATCAACATGAATCGGGACCCGATTTTTTCAATTCACAAATTGAAATCGATAACCAACGTTGGGCAGGAAATGTCGAAATTCATTTAAAATCTTCCGACTGGTATGCTCATGGTCACGAAAAAGATGATGCTTACCAAAATGTAATTCTGCATGTGGTTTGGGAACACGACGTGGACATTTACAGAACAGACCAAAGCGTAATTCCCACCTTGATTCTGAAAGATGTTGTTGAAGCTTCAGCCGAAAAAAACTACCACCAATTGATGCAAAATCAGTTGAAGTGGATCAATTGCGAAGCTGATTTCAATTCCTTTGAAGAACTCAAACTCAAATCCTGGTTAGAACGTGTTTTTGTTGAACGATTGGAAGAAAAATCCAAATTGATACAGCAAATGCTCCACCAATCCAAAAACAATTGGGATGAAGTCTTGTTTTTGATGCTGGCTAAAAATTTTGGTCTAAAAATTAACGGTGAAGCTTTTTTATCTCTTGCTAAGTCCATTCCATTTCAAGTGCTTCAAAAGTGTGCACAATCGCAGCTTCAATTGGAAGCTTTGTTGTTTGGGCAAGCGCATTTGTTAGAAAAAAAGGATGTAGAAAACGCATATTTTCTTCAACTAAAAAACGAATATGCCTATTTAGTACAAAAGTTTCAATTGAAAAATAAAGCGGTTCTTCCTGTTCAATTTTATGGCGCAAGGCCTACCAATTTTCCAAGTATTCGGTTAGCTCAATTGGCAAGTTTATATCATCAAAACCAGCATTTGTTTAGTGCTTTAATGAATGTGAAAAACAGCAAGGAAATTTCAAAAGTACTTGCCATTCAATTGCATGACTTTTGGCAAACGCATTATACCTTCGAAAAAGAAAGCAAGCATAGAAAAAAGCAACTTTCAGCTAATTTTATTCATTTGTTGATCATTAACACCGTGGCTCCTATTCAATTTTCTTTTGCTAAATTTACCAATAATTTTGAATTGGAAAATTCCAGCATTGCGCTATTGAGTAATTTACCAAGTGAAAAAAATAAAGTCATTGAAAAATACAATGCTTTGCGAGAGCAAACAGCAACCAACGCTTTGGAATCTCAGGCTTTGTTGCATTTGAAAAAAAAGTATTGCGATAGGCACAATTGCTTGCAATGCAATTTAGGAATTGAACTTTTAGGAAGATGATACAACACATACGCTATTTTTTTGAACGCCACGGATTTTACGTAAGCACTCGCTTGGCCGACCGTTTGGGAATGAAGGTGAAATCGGTAAGATTGTTTTTCATCTATGTTTCCTTTGCTACTTTTGGCTTTGGTTTTGGATTGTATCTCACCATCGCGTTTTGGTTAAAATTGAAGGATTTAATTTACACCAAACGTACATCAGTATTCGACTTATGATGCTTAAACTTTTTAAGTCTAAAATATACATAGCCGTCGGGCTTTTGCTATTAATTACCGTAATAGGCACTTTAGGAATTAAGTTTTTTGAAGACGTAAGTTGGATCGATGCCATTTACATGACCGTGATTACCATTAGCACGGTAGGTTACAGAGAAATTGTGCCTTTGTCAGACCAGTCCAAAGTGTTTATTATATGCTTAATAGCGGTAAGTGTAATTTATACTGCGTTTGTAATTACCATGATTACGCAATACATTTTTAATGAATATTCTTTAATCGATTTAAAGCAAAAAAGGGTGAAAAATAAAGTAAAAAAACTAACGAACCATGTTGTTTTATGTGGCTATGGAAGAAATGGAAATCAGGCGCTTAAAAAACTACGTCAATACAAAAAGGAGGTGGTAGTTATTGAGCATGACAAAGAAAAATGGGAAGCTTTGCAGGATGATGACATCCTATTTATAAAAGGCGATGCCACTAAAGATGAAGTTTTAAAAGAAGCCAATATCGAAAATGCTTCACATTTAATCAGCGCATTAGATGAAGATACCCAGAATTTGTTTATTGTTTTGAGTGCCAAACAAATGAATAATCAATTAAAAATTATTTGTAGAGCATCAACTGAAGCCAATTATAAAAAAATGAAATTGGCAGGTGCAGACAACGTAATCCTACCCGAAAAAGTGGGTGGTGACCATTTGGCTTCCTTAGTAGTTACACCAGACTTAATTGATTTTTTTGATAAATTATCCATTTCAGATGGAGATACACACAATGTCCGTGAATTAAAATTCAATGTTTTGTGTCCAGATGATAACGAAAAAAGCATCAATGAATTAGAAAAATTCAATAAAACAGGCTGTAAAATTATTGGGTATAAAGACAAGGGTAACAAATTTAGCGTAAACCCAGAATCCGATTTTATATTGAAAAAAGGTTCCAGTGTCATTATAATTGGAAATTCTAAACAAATGCAGAATTTAAGAGCCAATTTCGAATTGAAAGACTGAATTGAATAAAAATAGCTTTAATAGATTAACTATTTTTTGCATATTGCACCATCAACTACTTTACAAGCTAAATTTTATGTGGAATTTTAAAATACTGCCCTTTTTATGTGGCTTTTTGTTTTTAACAATGTCTTCTTATGCTCAAGACTTAAAAGTGGAAGCAAAACTCATCAACCCTTCAGATGAAATAGATAACGGGAAAATACAACTACGTGTGTTAGATGGTGAAGAGCCTTTTACATTTAAATGGTCTAAGGAAGATGTTAAATTAACATCTTCAAGTGCGTCTAATTTGGTAGAAGGGGTTCCATATACGGTTACCGTAACCGATGCAGAAGGAAGAACTTTTTCAGCTGAATATACCATTGAGTCAGAATCTATAGCAGAACACTTCAACGGTACGTTCAAACCGATTGTTGCCGGATTAGGGAGCGTTTTATTTTGGGATCCGTTTGCTGCAGTTGGACTATACGATCCTGTTGTGTACAAAGATTTCGAACAAATTTTTGCACCCGGATGGAATGCCGATACTGAGGAAAAATTTAAACTTGAAAAATGGCTAGTAGAAGATGGAGTGGAAGTTAAAGAAGGCGATGTAATTGCAAGATTAAGCAGAGGCCGTTTAGGAGATATTGAAGTGAAATCGCCTGTAAACGGAGTATTGAAGCACTTGGATAAAGAAGGAGATTTTATTCATAACCCCGAAAATAAAAAACACCAAATTGAAACCAACTCGCACTTATTTGCAAGGGTAAAGTATTCCGATAAAGTGGTTTTAACACACCCCAACGGTGATCCGGTTAAAAACCAAATTCCATTTATTGTAATTTGGCTGATCTTTGGTGCTGCGTTTTTCACCTTCCGCATGGGTTTTATTAATATTCGTGGTTTTAAACATGCATTGCAACTTGCTAGCGGTAGATATGATGAACCAGACGCACCTGGCAGAATTACGCATTTCCAAGCCTTAGCAACTGCAGTTTCGGCTACCGTAGGGTTAGGGAATATTGCAGGTGTTGCAGTTGCTATTTCATTGGGTGGTGCAGGTGCTACTTTTTGGATGATTGTAGCTGGTTTCCTAGGTATGTCTTCCAAATTTGTAGAATGTACACTAGGTGTAAAATATAGATTTATCAGCAAAGAAGGTAGGATTTTTGGTGGACCCATGAACTATTTACGCCATGGCTTAGAAAAAAGGAATCTTGGTAAGTTAGGTGCCTTCCTAGCTGGCTTTTTTGCCATCTTAGGAATTGGCGCATCCTTTGGCGGTGGAAATATGTTCCAATCTAATCAATCTTTTGAAATCCTTTCGAATCAAATTCCGTTTTTAGTTGGTCAAGGACCTTGGTTTGGGGTGTTCTTAGCCGTTTTAGTCGGAGTAGTTATTATTGGTGGAATTAATAGTATTGCCAAAGTTACAGGTAAAGTGGTTCCATTTATGGCGGCAGTTTATGTAATTGGTGCTTTAATTGTAATCGGAATTAATATCGAAAATATAGGTCCTGCTTTTAATGCTATATTTTCAGGTGCTTTTGATCCAGGTGCTTTAAAAGGTGGATTTATTGGTGTATTGGTTGTCGGTTTTCAACGCGCAGCATTTTCGAATGAAGCTGGTGTTGGTTCGGCGGCTATTGCTCACTCTGCAGCAAAAACGTATCACCCGCCATCAGAAGGATTTGTGGCTTTGTTAGAGCCGTTTATTGATACCGTTGTGGTTTGTACCTTAACCGCTTTGGTTTTAATTTTCACAGGAAAACATGAATTAACAGGCGTTTCTGGGGTTGAATTAACTTCTTCGGCATTCGGTAGCGTAATCTCTTGGTTTCCTTATGTACTTTCAGTTGCGGTATTCTTATTTGCTTTTTCAACCATGATTTCATGGTCTTACTACGGTATGCGATCATGGACATACATTTTCGGAAAAAGCAATCGTTCAGAATTAATTTATAAACTACTCTTTTTATTGTTTGTAGTCTTAGGTGCTTCGGTAAGCTTAGGCGCTGTTCTTGATTTTTCAGACATGATGATTTTAGCCATGTCTTTCCCTAACATTATTGGACTATATATTTTATCAGGTGAAGTAAAAGGAGACTTAAAAGCATATTTCATTAAATTGAAAGATGGTTCGTTGTATAAAAAAGAATAAATGTAGTTAAAATGAAATTTTCAAAATCCCATTTCGATATGAGTCCATCACAACGAAATGGGATTTTATTTTTGATATTTTTACTCCTTGCTTCATTGGCTTATCAATATTTTTGGATGATTCCGAATAGCGATGAAGCCAAATTTGCTTTTAGTGAAGCAGACAAACATAAGCTGCAAGAAGAAATAGATTCATTAAGGCTTGCTTCAGAAGAAGCAAATAAGCCTAGAATTTTTCCATTTAACCCCAATTATTTAAAAGACTTTAAAGCTTATCAGTTGGGTCTTTCCACAGAAGAATTTGACCGACTTCAGCAATTTAGAAGTGAAAATCAATGGATTAATTCAGCTAAAGATTTTCAAGAAGTAACTCAGGTTTCAGATAGTTTGATAAATGAAATTAAACCTTATTTCAAATTTCCTGATTGGGTAATTCAAAAGGAAAAGGCCAAAGCTGAAATGGAAGCGCATCAAGCGCAAATGAAAACCTATGCACAAAAGAAGAATTTAAATGAAGCAACTGAAATGGAGTTGCAAGAAATTTCAGGAATTGGTGAAGTCTTAGCCAAACGAATTGTTAGACATCGAAATAAAATAGATGGATTTATAGACGATTTACAATTGAAAGACATTTGGGGATTAAAGTATGATGTAAGAGAAAATGTGCTTAAAGAATTCACCGTAAAGCTTGAAAAACCACACCAGAAAATTAACATCAATACCGCTTCAATTGTAGAGCTCACTGAAATTCCCTATTTCGATTATGAACTTTCCAGAGAGATAGTGCATTTCATCAAAGTAAGAGAAGGAATTAGCGATTTTGAAGAATTAGCAAAAATCTATGATTTTCCTACGCATAAAATTGACAGAATTAAATTATATTTGGAAATAAATGATTAATCCATAATCTTGAAGGAAAAATCATTCAACAATTCAAAATAAAAAGACAATGAATTTATATTTTACTGAAGAACATAACCTATTTAGAGAAAGTTTACGGGATTTCTTGAAAAAGGAAGTCGTTCCACATTTAGATAAATGGGAAGAAACCGGAACCATTGACCGTTTCATCTGGGAGAAATTTGGTGAAATGGGCTTTTTTGGTGTCAATTATCCAGAAGAATATGGTGGTATGAACTTAGATTTGTTCTACACTGTAATTTTGTTAGAAGAATTACAACGCATCAATTCAGGTGGATTTGCAGCAGCTATTTGGGCACATGCTTATTTGGCGATGACGCATTTAAATGCAGAAGGTTCAGAAGAAATAAAACAAGAATATTTAGCCAAAAGCATAACTGGTGAAAAAATCGGTTGTTTGTGCATAACCGAACCATTTGGCGGAAGCGACGTGGCAGGAATGCGGTCTACCGCAGTAGAAAAAGACGACCATTACATCATTAATGGCTCTAAGACTTTTATAACCAATGGAGTATATTCAGATTACTTGATTGTAGCCGCCAAAACTAATCCCGAATTGGGAGCAAAAGGAATGAGTATTTTTCTTTTAGATCGTGATATGCCTGGTATTTCTGCAACCAAACTCAACAAATTGGGTTGGAGAGCTTCCGATACGGCAGAACTTGCATTTGATAATGTAAAAGTTCCCAAAGACCGTTTAATGGGCGAGAAAAACATGGGCTTCAATTACATTATGCAGCATTTCGCTTTAGAGCGATTAATCATGGGAATCAACGCACATGCTAGAGCAGAATATGCCGTAGAATATGCATTGGGTTATATGGAAGAACGTACCGCTTTCGGAAAGAAAATCAATGAATTCCAAGCCTTACGACACAAAATGGCAGAACGAGCCAGTGAAGTTGAAATGGCAAAGCAATTCAATTATTCCATTGTAAAACGAATGATTTTGGGCGATTATGTAGTGAAAGAAGCGAGCATGTCTAAATTACTTTCCACTAAAATTGCCGACGAAACTATTTACGACTGTCTACAAATGTTAGGTGGCTACGGTTATATTGAAGAATACCCGATGGCAAGAATGTGGCGCGATAGCCGCCTAGGTCCAATAGGAGGCGGCACTAGTGAAATTTTAAAAGAAATTATCGCCAAAATGATTATCGATAAGAAAGAATATCGTCCAGCAACGAAAGCTTAATTCATCATTTTGGCGAAAATGCATCTTCTGCATCGCCAAAATGATTATCGATAAGAAAGAATACCGTCCAGCAACGAAATCTTAATTTATCGTCTTGGCGAAAATGCTCTTCTGCATCGCCAAAATGATTATCGATAAGAAAGAATACCGTCCAGCAACGAAAGCCTAATTTATCGTTTTGGCGAAAATGCCCTTTCTGCATCGCCAAAATGATTATTGATAAGAAAGAATACCGTCCAGCAACGAAGGCCTAATTTATCGTTTTGGCGAAAATGCTTTCTGCATCGCCAAAATGATAATTGACAAAAAGGAATATCGTCCAGCAACGAAAGCTTAATTTATTGTTTTGGCGAAAATGCTCTTTCTGCATCGCCAAAATGATTATCGACAAGAAAGAATACCGTCCAGCAACGAAAGCTTAATGTATCGTTTTGGCGAAAATGCTTTTCTGCATCGCCTAAAGGATGTATTCTCTTGCTGGATTGTTATGTTAAACACATCAAGAAGGTTTTTGATTTTACGCCACTAATGCACGAATAACTATTAGTGTATTAGTGGCGTAATTTTTTAAAATTTTATTCACAATATGTAAGATAAAGCTAAATAATCATTGATATGAAGGTATATCATCAAACAATCAAATAAATGAAAAACACTCATGTGGGATTTTTTTTGATATAAAAATTTGAAGCTATTTTTATTTTATTAAGAGATGTATCAGTAAATTGACAATAATTTTAGAATGATGAGTGTAAATCATTTTTTTTATACATTTATAAACTAAATAAACAAAAAATATAATGAAAAATTTATCCTTATTCATCATTTTTTTAATTTGTTCTCAACTCCATTCTCAAGTTACAGCCATTCCAGACCAAGGCTTTGAAGAAGAATTAATTATGCAAAATATCGATTCTGATGGAATTGTAAACGGTGAAGTTTTAACAGCCGATATTGCAAGTGTTACTTCGTTAATTATAAGCGGCAACTTTCAAATTAACGATTTAATCGGTATTGAAGATTTTGTGTCGCTTACTTACTTAGACATTACAAATACAGAATTGTATCTTGATAACAGTTTTAATGCAAATCAAGAACTTGATTTATCTAATAACGTAAATTTAGAAACCTTAATTTTGTATGGAGGTGATGATGCTGTTACCAATTTTGTGTCAAGCATCAATTTGAGTAATAACCCGATGATTAGCGAAATTACTGTTCCAGGCAATTGGATGCTGAATCAAATAAACTTAAGGTCTGGCCAAACAGATGTAAGTGACTTGGTTATAGATATAGGAGTATACCCACCTTTTCAGGAAAATGATTTTTGCATAAAAGTAACAGACGAAAGTGCTGCAAATGTGGGTCAAGGCGTTTATGCTTCTTGGTCGATAAATGCACCCAACAACCCTTTTTTCTTTTCTGAAAATTGCACGCTTGCAGTTGAAGAATTTAATGCTAGTACAGTTTCTGTATTTCCTAATCCAACTGCTGGTCAGTTAGAAATCAATAGTGAAATTATACCAATCGCTAAACTAGAATTGTATTCCATTTCAGGAAAAAGAATCATTACAATTGATGATTTTGAGATTAAACAACCTATTATTTCGCTTCAAGAATTAGAAAACGGAATCTATTTGTTGAAAGTTTACGATAACCAAAAAAATAGCATCACGAAAAGAATAATTAAAAAAGACTAATTTTTAAATTTCTCTGTATTCAGTACCACCAATGTAGTTTGTACTGCATAATTTCATAATTTAGCACAAACTAAATAGGTATATTTCTACTGAATGAATGCATTCGATATTTTTATAGATTACATAACTGGAGAAAAAAAATATTCTCCACACACTATAACCGCCTATCAAAACGATTTACTTCAGTTTTTAGACTTTATTGAAGACACCTATGATGAACAAGACCTTAAAAAAGTAAATTATCAATTTATCAGAAATTGGATCATTCACTTAAAAGAGTTAGGACTTAACAATAAAAGCATCAATCGAAAAATATCTACGCTTCAATTATTCTACAAACATTTATTGAAATTGGAAGAAATAAAAGTTTCTCCTTTAGCTAAACATCGTTCGTTAAAAGTTGGGAAGCGGGAAGAGATTCCATTTTCAACCAAAGAAATAGAAGAGGTGTTAGCTACTTTTGAAGATGATTTTTCTTCTGTAAGAAATAAATTACTCATCGAGTTGCTATACACAACAGGAATGAGAAGGGCAGAGTTGGTGGGTTTAAAGATGTCTTCAGTAAATTTATCTAATCATCAAATTAGAGTTTTAGGAAAACGGAATAAAGAACGAATAATCCCTCTTTTGCCTAAAATTGTAAAAAATATTGAAGTTTACTTAATTGAAAAAAGGCTGTTGACTAATTCAACAAGTTTATTAGTGAAAGATTCAGGAGAACCTATCGATGATGCTTTTGTGTACAAAGTGGTAAAACAAGCCTTTGAAAAAGCATCGACAAAATTGAAAAAAAGTCCACATATTTTACGGCATAGCTTTGCTACACACTTATTAAATAATGGAGCTAATTTAGCTGAAGTTAAAGAATTGTTAGGTCATGCAAGTTTAGCTTCAACGCAGGTATACACACACAATAGTATAGCAAAGTTGAAAGCATCCTATAAGTCTGCACATCCTAGAAATAGATTATGATTTTTACTGACTACATTGAAAGTAAAATGAACTAAAAAAAATGCAAAAAAAAAGAACAAAAAGTTTTTATATAACAAAATAAAGTATCTATATTTGCAATCCGAAAAATAAGGCATGTAAAATGTTTTTATGCCGATGTAGCTCAGCTGGCTAGAGCAGCTGATTTGTAATCAGCAGGTCGTGGGTTCGAGTCCCTCCATCGGCTCTATTTTTCGAAAACGTTCTTTTAGGGGAGATACTCAAGCGGCCAACGAGGACAGACTGTAAATCTGTTGGTTTTCACCTTCGCAGGTTCGAATCCTGCTCTCCCCACATCATAGCAAACATCATAATAGGGTGTAGTAAAATGCGGGAGTAGCTCAGTTGGTAGAGCGTCAGCCTTCCAAGCTGAATGTCGCCGGTTCGAACCCGGTCTCCCGCTCTAAGTTTAGCAGGATTGAAGTTTGCTTTTTGTTCTGCCGACGTAGCTCAGGGGTAGAGCGCTTCCTTGGTAAGGAAGAGGTCACGAGTTCAATTCTCGTCGTTGGCTCTAGTGAGAAAAAGTCACAGGGAAGTTTCTGCCTTGATGACTTCAATTGTTGTTTAAAATTAAACACTAATATATAACTAAGATTAAATAATTAATTATGGCAAAGGAAAATTTTGATCGTTCCAAACCGCACCTTAACATAGGTACAATTGGACACGTTGACCACGGTAAAACAACTTTAACAGCTGCAATTACTAAAGTACTTGCAGATAAAGGGTATTCAGAAGCTAGTGCTTTTGATCAAATTGACAACGCTCCAGAAGAAAAAGAGCGTGGTATTACCATTAACTCTTCTCATGTTGAGTACTCAACTGAATCACGTCACTACGCTCACGTTGACTGTCCAGGTCACGCGGATTACGTAAAAAACATGGTTACAGGTGCTGCGCAAATGGATGGAGCTATCTTAGTAGTTGCTGCTACTGATGGTCCTATGCCACAAACTAGAGAGCACATCTTATTGGGTCGCCAAGTTGGTATTCCAAGAATTGTTGTTTTCTTAAATAAAGTTGACTTAGTTGACGATGAAGAATTATTAGAATTAGTAGAAATGGAAGTTAGAGATTTGTTAACTTTCTACGAATATGATGGTGATAACGGTCCTGTAATTTCAGGTTCTGCCTTAGGTGCGCTAGAAGGTGATGCTAAATGGGGAGATACTGTTATGGAATTAATGAATGCTGTAGATAGCTGGATTGAATTACCACAACGTGATGTTGAGAAAGATTTCTTGATGCCTATCGAAGATGTATTCTCTATTACCGGTCGTGGTACTGTAGCAACTGGTCGTATTGAAACTGGTGTTGCGAATACTGGAGATCCGGTAGAAATCATTGGTATGGGAGCTGAGAAATTAAAATCAACTATTACTGGTGTTGAAATGTTCCGTAAGATTTTGGATCGTGGAGAAGCTGGTGATAACGTAGGTATTTTATTAAGAGGTGTTGAAAAGTCTCAGATTTCTCGTGGTATGGTAATTACTAAACCAGGTTCTGTAACTCCACACGCTAAATTTAAAGCTGAGGTATATATCTTGAAAAAAGAAGAAGGTGGGCGTCACACTCCATTCCATAACAACTATCGTCCACAGTTCTATGTTAGAACAACAGACGTAACAGGTACAATTAGCTTGCCTGATGGAGTTGAAATGGTAATGCCGGGTGATAACTTAACTATTCACGTTGAATTGTTACAGCCTATTGCAATGAATGTAGGTCTTCGTTTCGCTATCCGTGAAGGTGGACGTACTGTAGGTGCAGGTCAGGTTACTGAAATTTTAGATTAATAATTTAGAAGTTAAATAGCTAATTGAGGTGTCTTTAAAGATGCCTCAATTAGTATTTACGGGTTTAGCTCAGTTGGTAGAGCACTGGTCTCCAAAACCAGGTGTCGGGAGTTCGAGCCTCTCAACCCGTGCAAAAATCTATTACAATGGCAAATATTACAGAATACATATCAGAGTCATTTAACGAGTTGAAAAATAATGTAAGTTGGCCATCTTATGCTGAAGGGCAGAAGTTGATGGTAATTGTAGCTGTATTTTCAATCTTGTTTTCACTTGCCATTTGGGGAGTAGACGAAGTATTTAGCGGAGTTATTAAGCAATATTTTAACTGGGTTAAATCTTAAATATGTCTGAATCGAGCATTAAAAAATGGTATGTTGTACGTTCTGTGAGCGGCCAGGAAAACAAAGTAAAAGATTACATCGAAAAAGAAATAAACCATCAAGGTTTGTCAGACTTTATTGATGAGATTTTAGTGCCTACTGAAAAGGTAGTGCAAATAAGAAACGGAAAAAAATACAATAAAGAGAAAGTTTATTTTCCGGGCTATGTAATGGTTAATGCTGCTTTAGAAGGAGAAATTCCTCACATTATTAAAAATATCAATGGTGTAATTGGCTTTTTAGGAGAAACCAAAGGTGGTGATCCTGTGCCGTTACGTAAGTCTGAAGTAAATCGTTTACTAGGTAAGGTTGATGAATTGTCTACTAAAACTGAGAATGTTGCAATACCATTTGTTCCAGGAGAATCAGTAAAAGTTGTCGATGGACCTTTTAATACTTTTACGGGCGTAATTGAAAACGTAAATGAAGAAAAACGCAAGTTAAAAGTCATGGTTAAGATATTTGGTCGTAAAACACCTGTTGAGCTTAGCTATATGCAAGTAGAAAAAATATAATTGTTACACATTTATAATAGTCGGTTTCTCAGCTTCCATTTGAAATTGACACAACAAATTAAATAAAATGGCAAAAGAAGTTAGTAAAGTTGTAAAACTGCAAGTAAGAGGCGGTGCTGCAAATCCATCACCACCAGTTGGGCCTGCGTTAGGTGCGGCAGGTGTTAATATCATGGAATTCTGTAAGCAATTTAACGGCAGAACTCAAGATAAAGCTGGAAAAGTATTACCTGTTGCAATTACAGTTTATAAAGACAAGTCTTTTGACTTCGTTATAAAGACTCCACCAGCAGCAGTTCAAATTATGGAAGCAGCAAAAATCAAAAAAGGTTCAGGAGAACCTAACAGAATGAAAGTAGCAAGTATCTCTTGGGATCAGGTTAAAGCTATTGCAGAAGATAAAATGCAAGATTTAAATGCTTTTACTGTAGAATCTGCTATGAAAATGGTAGCTGGTACAGCACGTTCGATGGGTATTAATGTAAAGGGCGCAGCTCCTTTTTAATTAAACAAGACTTAAAATGGCAAAAATCACTAAAAAGCAAAAAGAAGCAAGGGGAAAAGTAGATAGTTCTAACTTATACCCGGTAGCCGAGGCATCTGCTTTAGTAAAAGATACTAGCTCAGCAAATTTTGATGAGTCTATAGATTTAGCGGTTCGCTTAAATGTAGATCCACGTAAAGCTAACCAGATGGTTAGAGGTGTTGTAACTCTACCTCATGGTACAGGAAAAGTAACTCGCGTCTTAGCTCTTGTTACTCCAGATAAGGAGCAAGAAGCTAAAGATGCTGGAGCTGATTATGTAGGTTTAGATGAATACCTTGAAAAAATAAAATCCGGTTGGACAGATGTTGACGTTATTGTAACTATGCCTGCAGTTATGGGTAAATTAGGGCCACTAGGTAGAATTTTAGGTCCACGTGGCTTGATGCCTAACCCTAAAACAGGTACAGTAACCATGGATATTGCAAAAGCAGTTTCAGACGTTAAAGGTGGTAAGATTGATTTTAAAGTAGATAAAACGGGTATTATTCACGCTTCTATCGGTAAATCATCTTTCGAAGAAGATCAGATTGCTGGAAACGCAAGAGAACTTTTAAATACAATTGTAAAGTTAAAACCTTCAGTTGTAAAAGGATCTTACATCAAAAGCATTAACATTTCATCAACTATGGGACCTGGAATTGGTGTTGATACCAAAAGGTTTACTGAGCAATAAATAAGCATTATGACAAGAGAAGAAAAATCACAAGTAATACAAGATTTAACTGCCCAGTTAGCTGAAACATCTAACATTTATTTAGCCGATATTTCTGGATTAAATGCAGAAGACACAAGCAAACTTAGAAGAGCTTGCTTTAAGGCTAATATCAAGTTGATGGTAGTTAAAAATACTCTATTAGGGAAGGCTATGTCTTCATCTGATAAAGAATTTGGAGAGTTGGCAGATACATTAAAAGGAAACACTTCTATAATGTTATCTGAAACTGGAAACGGTCCAGCCAAAGTAATCAAGGACTTTAGAAAGAAAAATGAAAAGCCTGTATTGAAAGGAGCTTACGTAGAAGAAGCAATTTACGTAGGAGACGAGTATTTAGAGACCCTATCTAATATCAAATCTAAAGAAGAAGTTATTGGCGACATTATTGGATTATTACAGTCACCAGCTAAAAACGTTGTTTCTGCACTTAAATCAGGTGGAAGCAAACTTTCTGGAATTTTGAAAACACTTTCAGAAAAAGAATAAGTAACACACTAATTAATTATAAATAACAAAATTTTTAAAAACGATAGAAATGGCAGATTTAAAAGAATTCGCAGAACAATTGGTTAATCTTACAGTAAAAGAAGTAAATGAATTAGCTGATATTTTAAAAGATGAATATGGAATTGAGCCTGCTGCTGCAGCTGTAGCTGTTGCTGGTGGTGGTGCTGGTGGTGATGATGCCGCTGAAGAGCAAACTGAATTTGACGTAATCTTGAAAGCACCAGGTGGTTCTAAATTAGCAGTTGTTAAATTGGTAAAAGAACTTACAGGTCTTGGATTGAAAGACGCTAAAGGTTTAGTAGATGGTGCACCTGCTCCAGTAAAAGAAGGTGTAACTAAAGACGAAGCAGAGTCACTTAAAGCACAATTAGAAGAAGCAGGAGCTGAAGTTGAGCTTAAGTAAGCTCTTCAATAGACAATTATTAAGGTTTAGGCCCTCAGAATATGCTTCTGGAGGTCTAGACCATTTTGCGTATTTATACGCCACAATGTTTTTGAACATTATTATTTTAGTTAATTTTGTAGTATAGAGCTGTTTAGCTCGATTAATGCATTAAATTCTTCCTTAGATGTTAGCAACGCAAAACGAACGCATTAGCTTTTCAACAGTTACCAACAAGCCAGATTATCCAGATTTCTTGGATATACAGGTCAAATCCTTTAAAGATTTTTTCCAGCTTGAAACTAAAACTGACGAAAGAGCTAACGAAGGTTTATATAAAACCTTCAAAGAAAATTTCCCCATTACTGATACAAGAAATCAATTTGTATTAGAATTTATAGACTACTTTGTTGACCCTCCAAGATATTCTATTCAAGAATGTATTGAGCGCGGTTTAACATACAGCGTGCCTTTGAAAGCTCGCTTAAAATTATATTGTACCGACCCAGAACACGAAGATTTTGAAACCATTGTTCAGGATGTGTATTTAGGAACGATTCCTTATATGACACCAAGTGGAACTTTTGTAATCAATGGTGCTGAACGTGTTGTTGTTTCTCAACTTCACCGTTCGCCAGGTGTGTTTTTTGGTCAATCTTTTCATGCTAACGGAACTAAATTGTACTCGGCTAGAGTAATTCCATTTAAAGGTTCTTGGATTGAATTTGCAACGGATATCAACAGCGTTATGTACGCGTATATCGATAGAAAGAAAAAGCTTCCAGTTACAACTTTGTTCAGAGCAATAGGTTTTGAACGCGATAAAGATATCTTAGAAATATTTGATCTTGCTGAAGAAGTAAAAGTTTCTAAAGCTGGTTTAAAACGGGTGTTGGGTAGAAAATTAGCCGCACGTGTATTAAACACTTGGTATGAAGATTTCGTTGATGAAGATACAGGTGAAGTAGTTTCAATTGAGCGTAATGAAATTGTTTTAGACAGAGATACTGAACTTGAAAAAGATCATATCGAAGAAATCATTGAGACAGGTTCTAAAACCATTTTACTTCACAAAGAAGAAAACTTAACTGGAGATTACGCTATTATTTATAATACACTTCAGAAAGATCCTACCAATTCTGAAAAAGAAGCAGTAGAACATATATACAGACAATTACGTAACGCTGAACCGCCAGATGAAGAAACAGCACGTGGTATTATTGAAAAATTATTTTTCAGTGACCAACGTTACAATTTAGGTGAAGTAGGTCGTTACCGAATGAATAAAAAGTTAGGACTGGATATCGATATGGATAAGAAAGTCTTAACCAAAGTAGATATCATCACCATTATCAAGTATTTAATTGAATTGGTGAACTCGAAAGCAGAAGTAGATGATATCGATCACTTATCAAACAGACGTGTAAGAACAGTTGGTGAACAACTTTCTCAGCAATTTGGTGTTGGTTTGTCACGTATGGCAAGAACCATTCGTGAACGTATGAATGTACGTGATAATGAAGTGTTTACGCCAATCGATTTGATCAATGCGAAAACACTTTCATCGGTAATCAACTCCTTTTTCGGAACCAACCAGCTTTCACAATTCATGGATCAAACCAATCCAATTGCAGAATTAACCAACAAACGTAGGTTATCGGCATTAGGACCAGGTGGTTTATCAAGAGAACGTGCAGGATTCGAAGTACGTGATGTGCATTACACACACTACGGAAGATTATGTCCGATTGAAACTCCTGAAGGACCAAACATTGGTTTGATTTCTTCTATGTCTGTTTATGGAAAAGTGAACAGCATGGGATTCATCGAGACTCCTTACAGAAAAGTTGAAAACGGTAAAATCAATTTACAAGAAGAACCAATTTATCTTTCCGCTGAAGAAGAAGAAGGTAAATTAATTGCACAAGCAAATATTGATATTGCTGAAGACGGAACTATTCAAGCTGAACGTGTAATTGCCCGAATGGAAGGCGATTTCCCTGTAGTAGATCCAAAGGAAGTGAATTACATTGATGTAGCTCCTAACCAAATCTCCTCTATCTCTGCATCTTTAATTCCGTTCTTAGAACATGATGATGCAAACCGTGCTTTGATGGGATCGAACATGATGCGTCAAGCTGTTCCATTATTGCGAGTTGATTCTCCAATTGTAGGTACTGGTCTAGAGCGAAGAGTGGCAAAAGATTCACGTGTTTTAATTAATGCTGAAGGTGCTGGTGTTGTAGAATATGTAGATGCCGATAAAATTGTAATCAAATACGACCGTACAGAAGAACAACGTATGGTGAGTTTTGAATCGGATTCAAAAACATACGAACTGATTAAATTCAGAAAAACTAACCAAGGAACTTCAATTAATTTGAAGCCAATTGTAAATGTTGGTGATCGTGTTCAAGAAGGCCAAGTGCTTTGTCAAGGTTATGCAACCGAAGCAGGCGAACTTGCCTTAGGTAGAAACATGAAAGTAGCTTTCATGCCTTGGAAAGGATACAATTTTGAGGATGCAATTGTATTGTCTGAAAGAGTAGTAAGAGATGACATGTTGACTTCTATTCACATTGATGAATATTCTTTAGAAGTGCGTGACACTAAATTAGGAAACGAAGAGTTAACAGCTGATATTCCAAACGTTTCAGAAGAAGCTACCAAAGATTTAGATGAAAACGGAATGATTAGAATTGGTGCCGAGATTAAACCTGGCGATATTCTAATTGGAAAAATTACTCCTAAAGGTGAAAGTGATCCAACTCCAGAAGAAAAATTATTACGTGCCATCTTTGGTGACAAAGCAGGTGATGTAAAAGATGCTTCTTTAAAAGCTTCACCTTCATTGAATGGGGTTGTAATTAATAAAAAGTTATTTTCTAGAGCGGTAAAAGATAAAAGAGCTCGTGCAAAAGACAAGCAAGAAATCGATCGCTTAGAAAGCAAATATGCTGTTAAATATGAAGATTTACGTGGTCAACTTATCGAAAAGTTATTCGCCTTAGTAAATGGTAAAACGGCACAGGGTGTATTGAATGATTTAGGAGAAGAAGTACTTCCTAAAGGCAAAAAGTATACCTTGAAAATGTTGAACTCTGTTGATGATTTTTCACATTTAACCCAAGGTACTTGGACAACAGACGACGATTTGAATGGCTTGGTTACAGATTTGTTACACAACTATAAAATTAAATTGAATGACCTTCAAGGGAATTTAAGACGTGAGAAATTCACGATTAGTGTTGGAGATGAATTGCCATCAGGTATTTTGAAACTAGCTAAAATCTACGTTGCTAAAAAACGTAAATTGAAAGTTGGTGATAAAATGGCTGGACGTCACGGTAACAAAGGTATTGTGGCTAAGATTGTTCGTCAAGAAGATATGCCATTCCTTGAAGATGGAACTCCAGTAGATATTGTATTGAATCCACTTGGTGTACCATCGCGTATGAACATTGGTCAGATATATGAAACTGTTCTTGGTTGGGCAGGTCAAAAATTAGGTCGCAAGTTCGCAACTCCAATTTTTGATGGTGCAACCATAGATCAAATTAATGCATTAACAGATGAAGCTGGCGTTCCAAGATACGGTCACACGTACTTGTACGACGGTGGAACTGGAGAGCGTTTTGATCAACCTGCAACGGTAGGTGTAATTTACATGTTGAAATTAGGACACATGATTGAAGATAAAATGCACGCGCGTTCCATTGGTCCTTACTCATTAATTACACAACAACCATTAGGTGGTAAAGCACAATTTGGTGGTCAGCGTTTTGGAGAGATGGAAGTTTGGGCATTGGAAGCTTATGGTGCATCTAGTACACTTCGTGAGATTTTAACAGTAAAATCAGATGATGTAATAGGTAGAGCAAAAACTTACGAAGCAATTGTTAAAGGTGAACCTATGCCAGAACCTGGTATACCTGAATCTTTTAACGTATTGATGCACGAATTGAAAGGTCTTGGACTAGACATAAAATTAGAAGAGTAAAGTGAAGCCGCAATTTCGGTTGCGGCATTACTTCTTAGATTACAAAATTTAGATTAATTCTTTAGCAAAACTTGTATGATGACAAGAAATAATGAAAAGGATACCCAAAAGAGATTTAATAAAATTTCTATAGGTTTAGCTTCACCAGAGCAAATTCTAAGTGAATCTCGTGGAGAAGTCTTAAAACCTGAAACCATTAACTACAGAACGCATAAACCTGAACGTGATGGTTTGTTTTGTGAGCGTATTTTTGGTCCAGTAAAAGACTACGAATGTGCATGTGGTAAATATAAAAGAATTCGCTACAAAGGTATTGTTTGTGACCGTTGTGGTGTAGAAGTTACAGAGAAAAAAGTACGTAGAGAGCGTGTAGGGCATATTAGTTTAGTAGTTCCTGTTGCGCACATTTGGTATTTCCGTTCTTTGCCTAACAAACTTGGGTACTTACTTGGTATTCCTTCTAAGAAATTAGACATGATTATCTACTACGAAAGATATGTAGTAATCCAACCAGGTGATGCCAAAAATGAAGAAGGAGAACCATTGCAAAAAATGGATTTCTTAACTGAAGAAGAATACTTAAATATCTTAGATAGTCTTCCACAAGAAAACCAATATTTAGACGATGATGATCCAAACAAATTCATCGCTAAAATGGGAGCGGAATGCCTTATTGAAATATTGAAACGTCTTGATTTAGACGAACTTTCTTACGATTTAAGACACAAAGCAAACAACGAAACTTCTAAGCAACGTAAAACGGAAGCTTTAAAACGCTTACAAGTTGTAGAAGCCTTGCGTGATTCAAAAAACAATCGGGAAAATAATCCTGAATGGATGATCATGAAGGTAGTTCCTGTTATCCCACCAGAATTAAGACCTCTAGTGCCACTTGATGGAGGTAGATTTGCTACTTCAGATTTAAATGACTTATATAGAAGAGTTATTATCCGTAACAATCGTTTAAAGCGATTGATGGAAATCAAAGCTCCAGAAGTAATTCTACGTAATGAAAAACGTATGCTTCAAGAGTCGGTAGATTCATTATTCGATAATACCCGAAAATCTTCTGCAGTAAAAACAGATTCCAATCGTCCTTTAAAATCCCTTTCAGATTCTTTGAAAGGAAAACAAGGTAGATTCAGACAAAACTTACTAGGTAAGCGTGTAGATTATTCTGCTCGTTCGGTAATTGTGGTAGGACCAGAGCTTAAAATGTTCGAATGTGGTTTACCAAAAGATATGGCAGCTGAATTATACAAACCGTTTATCGTTCGTAAATTAATTGAACGTGGCATTGTAAAAACAGTAAAATCGGCCAAGAAAATAATTGACAAAAAAGAGCCGGTAGTTTGGGATATTTTAGAAAACGTTTTAAAAGGACATCCCGTTCTTTTAAACCGTGCTCCAACGCTTCACCGTTTAGGAATCCAAGCATTCCAGCCTAAATTAATCGAAGGAAAAGCAATTCAGTTGCATCC
This sequence comes from Psychroflexus planctonicus, assembly GCF_014640195.1. GTDB lineage: Bacteria > Bacteroidota > Bacteroidia > Flavobacteriales > Flavobacteriaceae > Psychroflexus > Psychroflexus planctonicus. The sequence continues at coordinate 134,250 of NZ_BMGM01000006.1, read as the reverse complement.
TTTGGTTTGTACGGCTTTTAATGCGGATTTTGATGGTGACCAAATGGCAGTTCATTTACCATTAGGGCCAGAAGCTATTTTAGAAGCTCAACTTTTAATGTTGGCTTCGCACAATATTTTGAATCCAGCAAACGGTTCACCGATTACCGTTCCTTCTCAGGATATGGTTCTTGGGTTGTATTACATGACCAAAAAATTAAAAACTACAGCAGAACACAAAGTAAAAGGAGAAGGCTTGACTTTCTATTCTGCTGAAGAAGTAGAAATTGCTTACAACGAAAGAAGATTAGAATTAAACGCAGCTATTAAAGTAAGAACAAAAGACTTTAATGAAGATGGTGAATTGGTAAATCAAATTATCAATACAACTTGTGGTCGTGTTTTATTCAATAAATATGTTCCAGAGCAAGTGGGTTACATCAACCAAGTTTTGAACAAAAAAGCTTTACGTGATGTAATTGCTAATGTTTTAAAAGCGACTAGTGTTCCTGAAACCAGTGAATTCTTAGATAGCATTAAATCCTTAGGATACGAGTTTGCATTCAAAGGTGGTTTATCTTTCTCTTTAGGTGATATTATTATTCCAGAAGAAAAGCAAAGCTTAATTGATGATGCTAACGAACAAGTTTCTGGTGTTGTTGCTAACTATAATATGGGATTAATTACCAATAACGAACGTTATAATCAGGTAATTGATATCTGGACTGCAACCAATGCAAATCTTACGGAATTGGCTATGAAGCGAATTACAGAAGACAAACAAGGATTTAACTCTGTATTTATGATGTTGGATTCGGGTGCGCGTGGTTCGAAAGAGCAAATTCGTCAGTTAACTGGTATGCGTGGATTGATGGCCAAGCCTAAAAAATCTACTTCCGCAGGTGGTGAAATTATTGAAAACCCAATTCTTTCTAACTTTAAAGAAGGTTTATCAATTCTTGAATACTTTATTTCTACTCATGGTGCGCGTAAAGGTCTTGCCGATACCGCATTAAAAACAGCAGATGCAGGTTACTTAACTAGACGTTTAGTAGATGTTTCTCAAGATGTAATTGTTCGTGAAGAAGATTGTGGAACTTTACGTGGAATTGAAGTTTCTGCCCTCAAGAAAAACGAAGAAGTTGTTGAAACTTTAGGGGAAAGAATTGTAGGTAGAACTTCTTTAAATGATATTGTAGACCCAATTTCGCAAGAATTGATTGTTGCAGAAGGACAAGAAATATCTGAAGCTGCAGCTGAAAAAATTGAAAAATCAGTATTAAATTCTGCTGAAGTACGTTCACCATTAACTTGTGAATCTAAAAAAGGAATTTGTGTAAAATGTTATGGTAGAAACTTAGCTACTGGTAAAACAGTTCAGCGAGGTGAAGCCGTTGGCGTTGTTGCAGCTCAATCTATTGGAGAGCCAGGAACACAGCTTACACTTAGAACTTTCCACGTAGGTGGTATTGCAGGAAACATTTCAGAAGAAAACAAGTTAGAAGCTAAATTTGAAGGTGTAGCCGAAGTAGAAGACTTGAAAACAGTGAAAGGAAAAGACAATGATGGCAAAGATGCTGACATTGTAATTTCTAGAACTTCAGAAATTAAAATCATTGATAAAAAATCTGGAATTGTACTCAGTACAAATGTAATCCCTTACGGTTCCCAGTGCTTCGTTAAAAATGGAGACAAAATTAAACCAGGCGATGTAATTTGTAAGTGGGATCCATATAACGGTGTAATTATTTCTGAATTTGCTGGTCAAATTGAATTTGAAAACATTATTCAAGGTCAAACCTACACAGTAGAAAGTGACGAGCAAACAGGATTTGAAGAAAAAGTAATTATAGAATCTAAGAACAAACGTAAGATTCCAACATTACACATTCTAGATAAAAAAGGAGAAAAACAACGTTCATACAACTTACCAGTTGGAGCTCACTTAATGGTGAATGATGACGAGAAAATTGGCGTAGGTAAAGTCTTAGTAAAAATACCACGTAAATCTTCTAAAGCTGGTGATATTACTGGTGGTCTTCCTAGACTTACTGAGTTATTTGAAGCTAGAAATCCATCTAACCCTGCTGTAGTAAGTGAAATTGACGGTGTTGTTTCTTTTGGTAAAATTAAGCGTGGTAACCGCGAGATTATTGTAGAGTCTAAACTTGGTGAAATTAAAAAATACCTCGTAAAATTATCTAATCAGATTCTTGTACAAGAAAATGACTATGTAAGAGCAGGTATGCCACTTTCTGACGGTTCAGTAACTCCAGAAGATATTTTAAATATCAAAGGTCCAAGCGCTGTACAACAATACTTAGTGAATGAAGTTCAGGAAGTATATCGTTTACAAGGTGTACAGATTAACGACAAGCACTTTGAAGTTGTGGTTAGACAGATGATGCGTAAAGTAAAAATAAACGATCCAGGTGATACTATTTTCCTAGAAAATCAATTGATCCATAAAGGTGACTTTATTGAAGAAAACGACAACATCTATGGTAAAAAAGTGGTTGAAGATGCAGGAGATAGTTTAAATCTAAAAGCAGGACAAATTGTAACACTTCGAGAATTAAGAGATGAAAATTCATCACTAAAACGCGAAGACAAACAATTGGTTCAAGCTAGAGATGCAGAATCCGCAACAGCAACACCAATTTTACAAGGAATTACTAGAGCTTCATTACAAACTAAATCCTTTATTTCTGCAGCTTCCTTCCAGGAAACTACTAAAGTATTAAACGAAGCAGCTGTAAGTGGTAAAGTTGATAATTTAGAAGGCTTGAAAGAAAATGTAATCGTAGGACATAAAATTCCAGCGGGTACAGGATTGAGAGAGTTTGATAATATTATTGTTGGTTCAAAAGAAGAGATGGATAATATGCTTTCGAGTACAGAAGAAACCAAAGTAAATTTTAATTAAATTGTTTATGAGCGACCAAAAAGATAATAAGCAGAAAAAAATAAATATTCAGCTAGACGAAGACACAGCTCAAGGGAAATATAGTAATCTTGCTATTATAAATCATTCAGCTACAGAGTTCGTAGTAGACTTTGTAAATGTAATGCCAGGTTCTCCTAAAAGCAAAGTTCAATCTAGGATTATTCTTACGCCTCATCATGCTAAACGCTTGCTGAAAGCACTCAACGATAACATTCATCGGTTTGAAAACGCCAATGGAAAAATTGAAGAGAAAGAAAAGCAAAACATTCCGCTTAACTTTGGTCCCACAGGACAAGCTTAATAAAAAAAACTCGGTGAAAGCCGAGTTTTTTTATGCTGTCAATTTCATAGTATAAATTTGATAAAATGACATATTGGCATTTTTTGTCAAGTGGCAATGCTTTTGTAATATATTGTAAAAATTAGAGATATGTCTGAAGAAAATACAACTATACCCAATAAAGAAGAACAAGAAGAGCAATTAAAGAAAGAAGAACAAAATAGTTCTGCTCACAAAAATCAATCTTCTAATACTGAAGATGCTGAAACTGAAAATATTCAGCGTGAAGAAGAAGCTTCAACTGAAGAAAATGAACTTTCTGAAGAAGAAAAATTGAAATTAGAATTAGATTTACAAAAAGACAAGTACCTCAGGTTGTTTGCTGAATTTGAAAACTATAAACGCCGAACTAGCAAAGAAAGAGTAGAGTTATTTAAAACTGCGGGACAAGAAGTCATGCAGTCTATGCTTCCTGTTTTAGATGATTTTGACCGTGCGCTTAAAGAAGTTTCAAAATCAAAAGAAAAAGAAGTGGTTCAAGGAATTGAATTAATTCATAATAAACTAAGAGATACTTTGAAGGCAAAAGGCCTTGAAGAATTTCACGTTAAAGAAGGAGATACTTTTGATGGAGACTTACATGAAGCTATAACACAGATTCCTGCACCTTCTGAAGATTTAAAAGGAAAAATTATAGATGTAGTTGAAAAAGGCTACACACTAGGAGAAAAAATAATTAGATACCCTAAAGTTGTTACGGGGAAGTAATATTATAGATTGATCAATATGAGTTCTAAACAAGATTATTACGAAATACTTGGAATTAGTAAAAATGCAACGGCTGCTGAAATTAAAAAAGCATACCGAAAGCTTGCTATTAAGTATCACCCCGATAAAAACCCTGATAATGCAGAAGCTGAAGCTAAGTTTAAGCAAGCGGCAGAAGCTTACGAAATTTTAAGTAACCCAGAAAAAAAGGCAAAATACGATCAGTTTGGTCATGCTGCTTTCGATGGCTCTGGTGGCTTTGGTGGTAGCGGAATGGATATGGACGACATCTTTAGCCAATTTGGAGACATCTTTGGAAGTGCATTTGGTGGTGGCGGAGGCTTTGGCGGCTTTGGCGGCGGACAACAAAGGCGAAGAGCAAAAGGCGGTAACTTACGTATCCGCGTAAAACTTAACTTAAAAGACGTTGCAAAAGGAGTAGAGAAAAAAGTTAAAGTGTCTAGAAAAAAGCAGGCTAGCGATACCACTTATACTACCTGTACTAATTGTAATGGTACTGGTCAAGTAACCAAAATTACAAATACTATTCTAGGCAGAATGCAAACAGCAACTGCTTGTGGTGTTTGTGGTGGCAGCGGTCAACAAATAGAGAATCGTGGTAAAGGCACAGATGCACACGGTTTAAAAATGGAAGAAGAAACAGTTAGCATTAAAATTCCTGCTGGAGTTGAAGATGGCATGCAAATGAAAGTTCCAGGAAAAGGAAATGAAGCACCTGCTGGTGTAGCTGGAGATTTAATTGTTTTGATAGAAGTAGAAGAAAATCCAAACCTACAACGGGACGGTGAAAATCTGCATTATGATTTATACATCAGTTTTGCTGACGCTGCTTTGGGCGGTAGTAAAGAAATTGAAACCGTTGAAGGAAAAGTTAGAATTAAAATTGAACCGGGCGTACAAAGTGGAAAAATATTACGCTTACGCGGAAAAGGACTTCCTAAGTTAAACGGGTATAATTCTGGAGATTTGTTAGTTCATATTAATGTATGGACTCCAAAAACGCTTTCTAAAGAGCAAAAGAATTTTTTCGAAAAAATGAAAGACGATGCTAATTTTATTCCAGACCCGCAAAAATCTGATAAGTCATTTTTCGAAAAAGTAAAAGATATGTTTTCTTAATTTCGTACTTAACATTAAATTATATATATTTGAACATCGCTATTTATAGCGATGTTTTTCTTTTTCATAGCAATTTTTTTCCCATCCTCGGCTTGCCAAGGGTGGGTTTTGTTTTTAACCTTAACCTTACCTTAATCTATACTAATTCTGTTGCAAATCTTTCAATTTTACATCCTACTTCAGTATTTTGCATAAAAATTGAATATGTCTAAAATTCTAATAGCAGAAGACGAACCTTCTATTCGCAGAGTCTTGGTGAAAATTTTATCAGAAGAAAATGATACTTACTCCATAGAAGAAGCAGAAGATGGAGCAGTCGCTATTCAATTGATAAAGTCAATTGAGTTTGATCTAGTGCTTTGCGATATCAAAATGCCTAAACATGATGGATTAGAAGTACTTGAAAAAATAAAAGAGCTTCAACCAGAAGTTCCTGTGGTTATGATTTCTGGACATGGCGACCTAGATACGGCTGTAGAAACAATGCGTAAAGGTGCCTTCGATTACATTTCGAAACCACCTGACTTAAATCGCTTATTAACTTCAGTTAGAATTGCATTGGATAACAATCAATTGAAAGTAGAAAATAAGAAGTTAAAAAGAAAAGTTTCAAAGAAATACGAAATGATAGGCCAATCTGAGCCCATTCAGGAAATTAAGCAAATGATAGATAAGGTTGCTCCAACCGATGCACGTGTATTGATTACGGGTGGGAATGGCACAGGCAAAGAGTTAGTAGCGCATTGGCTACATGAAAAAAGTGAACGTGTCAAAAAACCTTTTATTGAAGTAAATTGTGCAGCTATTCCATCAGAGCTTATTGAAAGTGAATTATTTGGTCATGTAAAAGGAGCATTTACATCTGCCAATAAAGATCGAGCTGGAAAATTTGAAGCGGCCAACGGCGGAACCATTTTTTTAGATGAAATAGGAGATATGAGTCTTTCTGCTCAGGCTAAGGTATTAAGAGCTTTACAAGAAAATAAAATACAACGTGTTGGAAGTGATAAAGACATTAAAGTAGATGTTCGTGTAATTGCAGCCACCAACAAAGATTTGAAACAAGAAATTGAAGATAAAAAATTTCGAGAAGATTTATATCACCGCTTAGCAGTGATTTTAATTCATGTCCCAGGTTTAAACCAAAGAAGAAAAGACATTCCCTTATTAATTGAACATTTTGCAAAAGCAGTGGCTAGTGAAAATGGAAATGCGGTAAAAGAATTTAAACCTGATGCTATAGAAGTATTAAAGTCTTATGATTGGACGGGCAACGTTAGAGAATTAAGAAACGTAATAGAACGTCTTCATATTTTAGGAGGGGAAACAATATCAAAAGATGATGTTGAACTTTTTGCTGCGAAATAAAAAGAAATAGTAAACTAAATAAAAAAGCCGTTTCATAATTGAAACGGCTTTTTTGTACTTTTTAAATTTGAAAATTACTTAGTAAATTTAAATGTATGAACTCCATTTTCACTAGCTAACTTCGCGATATAAATTCCTGTATTTAAAGAAGAAATATCAACTTGCACATCATTTTGAGCATTCAAATTGTTTTGAATAACACGCTTTCCTGCAAGGTTAAAAATTTCTACATTGTTAAGTAAAGTAGATGCTTGTAAGTTTAAAGTGTTGTCTTTTACAAATTGTACAAAATTGTTTTCTGCTACAAATTGGTTGTTAGATAAAGTCTCTGAAAGCACTTCTACTTCATGAATAGCAATAAAATCCATATCAGTAGTGTTATAGTGTCTAAAAGCTATATAAACTTCATCTTCTCCAGCAAATCCTGAAATATCGTGACTATGTGTTTCTTCAGGGTTTGTTCCTGCTCCATCACCAAGCGTAGTTGAGAAAACTGGAGTTTCGTTTTGTAAAACAGCAAGATCTGAAGAAGTTGAAACATAAACACTATAAGTTTCTTCATCCCAAGTTTGAGCAGCGACTTGTGTAATATAATCAACTGTTATCGTACCAGAAGCGGTTGACAAATCTATGGCTGGACTTACCGCCCAATTATCAGGTGTCAAAGGAGAACCTTGCCAAGATCTTGAAATTAAAGAAGGAGGTGTCGTAGCATTACCATCACCATCTTCAATTTGATTTAAATCGCCCCAATTGTTGCCATCTCCATCAACATCATAAAATACCCATCCTGGATAAGTATCATCTGTAAAATCATCGAAATAAACGCTTTCCTGTGCATAACTAAAAGTAAATGCAAAAATCATCAGTAATAAAGTAATTTTTTTCATATCTATAAATTTTTAAGTTTAGACAATTATAGTAATTCTCTTTAAACTACCAACTACGATCAACTGTTTTAACTTAATTATAATTCTGTTAACAATAATTTAGTAAACCAACTAAGTTAAGTTTTCATTTTATTAAAAGCCAATTCTGCCAATTGCCTATCTTTGTAAACCTTTGAAAACTGTAGCCAAAATAAAAGCTCCTATAGAGCACGAAATGGAGATTTTTGAAAAAAAATTCTCCTTATTTATGTCGTCCCGTGTTGCCTTGCTCAATAAAATTACACATTTTATTGTAAATAGAAAAGGTAAGCAAATGCGACCGATGTTTGTTTTTTTAGTTGCTAAAATGTTAACTAAAGGTGAAGTAAACGATAGAACCTACAGAGGCGCAGCCGTAATTGAACTGATTCACACCGCAACTTTAGTTCATGATGATGTGGTTGATGATAGCAATAGAAGACGCGGTTTCTTTTCAATAAATGCCTTATGGAAAAATAAAATTGCTGTTTTAGTTGGTGATTTTTTACTTTCAAAAGGACTTTTGCTTTCTATTGATAACAACGATTTTGATCTATTGAAAATTATTTCTGTAGCCGTTCGGGAAATGAGTGAAGGCGAATTGCTTCAGATTGAAAAATCTAGAAAACTTGATATTACCGAAGATGTGTACTACGAAATTATTCGTCAGAAAACAGCTACCTTAATCGCTGCCTGTTGTAGTTTAGGAGCAGCGGCGGTACAACCTGAATCTGAACACGTAGAAAGCATGCGGAAATTTGGTGAACTCATAGGCATGGCTTTTCAAATCAAAGATGATTTGTTTGACTATGGCGAAGATAAAATAGGGAAGCCTATTGGTATTGACATTAAAGAACAAAAAATGACTTTGCCTTTGATTTATGTGTTGAATAATGCTAGCCAAAAAGATAAAAAATGGTTGATTAATTCAGTTAAAAACCACAATAAAGATAAACAACGTGTGCAAGAAGTAATTTCTTTTGTGAAAGCTTCTGGAGGTTTAGATTATGCTATACTGCAAATGAAAAAATACCAAGCTGAGGCTTCTTCTATTTTAGATACTTATCCAGAATCTGAATACAAACTTTCCTTACAAACACTAATTGATTATGTTATTGAACGTGAAAAATAATTTCGCTTCGTAAACAGCATTCTTAATTAAGGTTTAAATCTTCCAATTCAATTGGAAGAAATCTTATAAATAATAAGGTTTAAAGGTTTTTGTGTTACAAGCCTGCTAAATAGAAAATTGGATTTACAACAAGTCTAAGCTAATTCATCAACTAGTTAGAAAAAATTCTTCATATTGGTTACTAACAGTAAAGCCGTCTTTTAACTTTTATCGGACAATAGTGAATTAGCATTACAATTCAATGATGGCTCCCTTGCTTGCTTTTGCTCTATCCATATAAAAATCGATTCTTCCCATATTTATTCCAGCCCAACCAACTTGATTGACTAAAACTTTTTTGAAATCTAGGTTTTCAACTTCAGTGGGTTTGTCTAAAAAAGTATGTGTATGTCCTCCAATAATCAAATCGATATTTCGGGTTTGTTGAGCTAATTTAATGTCGCAGATTTTACTTCCGCTATAGTTATAGCCTAAATGCGATAAGCAAATCACTAAATCGCAATTTTCTTCTGTTTTTAATTTTTTCACAATGTCTTTGGCTACATCAACTGGATTATTGTATGCTGTTTCCTTGAATAATTTTTTAGAAACCAAACCTTCTAATTCGATACCAAGACCAAAAACACCAATTTTAACTCCGTCCATTTCATAGGTTTCATAAGGTTTAATCATTCCATCTAAAATGGTGTTTTTAAAATCATAATTGGCATTAAGCATGCTAAATTTAGCATGTTCTAATTGGGCAGCAATATTTTCTATACCATTGTCAAATTCGTGATTACCAATTGTAGAAGCGTGATAACCCATTTTACTCATTAATTTGAATTCCAATTCTCCACCATAGAAATTAAAAAACGGAGTTCCTTGAAAAGAATCTCCTGCGTCCAAAACCAAAGTGTTCGGATTTTGTTTTTTCACCATATTAATATATGCATATCGTCTAGCTGCACCACCACGATTAGGGTATTTTGAATGAGTACTTTCAAAAGGATCGATGTGGCTGTGTACATCGTTGGTGTGTAAAATGGTAATTTTTTTTGAATTATTTGTAGAATCGTTCAAGGCGGTATTCAAAATGGCAGTGCTTCCAAGACCTAAAACACTTGAAGCTACTCCCGTTTTTACTATAAAATCTCTTCTTTTCATTTTTCTTAGCTACTTTTCAAATTAATTACCTACTGTAAATCGGTTATCTTGTGTTGGATTAATTTCATCTTTTTTCTTAAAATAATCGATAAACAAATTCCTGAGTTTATAATCTAAATGAAATACTTCTGTATTGTTGGTGAAAAAATCCATCTCGTCACCACCTTGCAACAAATAATCTGATGTAGCTATGTAAAAGCTTTTATTTTTATTGTCTTCTGGATGTATTGCTTCATTATTTATAAATGCTTCTTTAAAACTATAATTGTGGTTTAATTGTATTTGCATTCCTGAAATTGGATGAGCAGTTCTTTTCTTCATCAAATACTTGATCATTTCTTGAGCTGCTTCATAAGGTAGTTCAACCACAACAACTTTATTTTCAAAAGGCATAATATCATAAGCTGTTCTTACCGTTATTTCTCCTTCACTTATACCTGATCGTATTCCGCCATAGTTTAATAATACAGCATCAATCGCTAAGTTATGTCTTTGCTTAAAAAGCGGATTAGCTTCTTCTAAAACTGCATCTGCCATCATGTTTCCAATAGCTGTATTGTAAGGACTATCTGACTTAAACATGCTTTTAGGCGAGTAACTTAAAACAGTTTTCATTTCTGCATCAATCTTTTCACGGTACGGTTTTATAAACTCTTCCATATCTGTATTCTTCGCTAAAGTTGAATCAATAGCTTGTTGTTGATACGAAATTTTTACCGGTTTTACATATTCTTCTTCACAACTAAATAGTCCTAGAAATAAAACCACAACCAATAAGTTGAAAAATTTATTTTTCATCATGTTAAATTAAGCCTCAAATATAGCAAAGTAAGAGGAGTTGATGTTAGCTTAAAATGAAATTGCCATAAAAATTTAAAAAATAAAAGAATTGTTTAGTTTGGCTTTCTCTTCAAACCGGATCTACTTTATTTATGTATTTTTGAATTTCTAATTTTTTTCAATTTGATCAGTAAATCTACCATAGAAAAAGTTTTTGATATCGCTCGAGTTGAAGAAGTGATAGGCGATTTTGTTCAGTTGAAGAAATCGGGATCTAACTTTAAAGGTTTAAGCCCGTTTACAGAAGAACGGACGCCTAGCTTTATGGTTTCTCCTGTGAAGCAAATTTGGAAAGATTTTTCTAGTGGAAAAGGAGGAAACGTGGTTTCCTTTATCATGGAACACGAACAATTTACGTATCCTGAAGCTATAAAATATTTAGCGAAACGCTACGGAATAGAAATTGAAGAAACCGAACAAACCGACGAAGAAAAGGAAAAAGCTAGCGAGAAAGAAAGCCAGTTTTTAGTATCTGAATTTGCACGCGATTTTTTTGTAGATCAGTTGACAAACACCACTGAAGGAAAAAAAATCGGACTCAGTTATTTTAAAGAACGGGGTTTTACAGATGAAACTATTTCGCTTTTTCAATTGGGCTATTCTCCAGACCAATGGCAAGCTTTTACAGATGAAGCATTAAAAAAAGCTTATCAATTAGAATTTTTAGAAAAAACAGGCTTAACCATTGTTAAAGGCGAAAAGAAATTCGATCGATTTAAAGGTCGTGTCATGTTTCCCATTTTATCCATGTCAGGTCGCGTCTTGGGTTTTGGTGGCCGAATTTTAAAATCCGACCCCAAAGCAGCAAAATATCTCAATTCTCCAGAAAGTGAGATTTACCATAAAAGCAAAGTCTTGTATGGTTTGTTTCATGCTAAAAAATACATTGCCAAAGAAGACAATTGTTATTTGGTGGAAGGTTACACAGATGTGATTCAGTTTTTTCAAACCGGAGTAAAAAACGTAGTTTCTTCATCTGGAACCGCTCTCACGCCTGACCAAATACGCTTGATTAATAGGTTAACCAACAATATTACGGTGTTGTTTGATGGCGATGAAGCTGGACTGCGTGCATCTATTCGAGGGATTGATATGATTTTGGAACAAGGCATGAACGTGAAAGTCTGTACTTTTCCCGAAGGCGAAGATCCAGATAGTTTTGCCAAAGCCAATAACGAAGTTGAATTGAAAGCTTATTTAGATGAAAACGCAACCGATTTCATTCAATTTAAAGCTTCACTTTTAGCGAAATCTGCCAAAAATGATCCGATACGAAAAGCAGAAGTTACTCGCGAAATTGTAAATAGCATTGCTTTAATTCCAAATGAAATTCAGCAAGAAATATACATCAAAGAATGTTCTCGGATAATGGATGTTTCGGAAGAAGTTTTGTTTAGCGCTTTGGCACAAATGCTGGCTAAGAAACAACGCGACGATTCTAGAAAAAAATACCAGCCTGATAAACCAATGGCTTTAGTGAAGCCAGAAGAAGCGCAAATTACCGCCGAAAAAGTTGATCCAAAATACGTTTTAGAACGCAAAATTATTTCACTTTTGCTGAAACATGGGCACGAAAAAAGCATCTTTAATGATGTAGCCATAAACATTGATGAACAAGGCGAAATTATCTATGAAAATGTAGCTATTGAAAGCAGCGTTTACGATAAAATTTACAAAGATTTACAAGACGACGAAACTGAATTTAGCAATCCCGTTTTTAGCCAATTGCATAAAAAAATTGAACTAGAATTGGCCACCAAAGAAAAAATAGAACTCAATGAATTTGTACAAACTTTAAATGAAGAAGAAGCTTCTGAAGTAACCACCATTTTAATGGAAGACGAAAAAGAAAAGCTACACCGCTGGCAAGATGCTAATATATTTGTAACCGATAAATCAGTTTTAGACCCGAAAGAAGTAGTGCAAAGTATTTTAACTTTACGTAGACTACTCATTAAGGAAAAAGTTGCACAATTCGGCGAAAAAATCAAGGCTAATCCAGATGAAGATATCATTAAAATACTTACTGACATTAAAGAATACAAACACTTAGAAGTAGTTATTTCTAAACGGCTAGATCGAGTGCTTTAACTCAAAAGGAATTCAAAACCCTAATTTAAAAATAGCTTTAGTGCACGACAAAAAATTACTATAGCATGTACTATGCTGATTTTTAATCTTATGCGATTTAGACCTCACAGGTCTTTAAGACCTGTGAGGTCTTGCTGATCAAACATTTAGAATTAGATTCGATTATTTTTGTCATGTATGATTAAGAATAGCTTAAAAAAAATCAGATGAAATCAATTTTTAACTTATTTTGTTTAGCCTTATTACTTTTGTTAAATGCAACTACTTATTCGCAAGAAACCAAACGGAATTACGTTGGTGGTTTTGCAGCTTTTGGCTCAGAGATTGAAAAATTTGGATTTGGCGGTTTAGGCGATTTTTACTTTTCTGACGAAGTAAGCTTTTCTCCACAACTTTTATATTATTTTGCAGGAAGCAGTAGTAGTTTTAGTGAAATAAACGCTAATATAAATTACCACTTTAGCAATACTTCTCAAATTGATTTGTACGCTTTTGGAGGATTAAACTTGAGTAATTTTACAGGCACATCAAATCCATTTAAAAGAATTTCTTCAGATGTAGGAATCAATTTAGGTGCAGGTTTACAATTGAATACAGATTATGATTTTATTCCCTTTGCAGAATTGAAATACGTTTTAGCATCTTCAGAGCAAGCCGTTCTCTTTTTAGGTGTAAAATTTTCTATTTAACTGAAGAGCTTAAAACTTTCAATTTACTTACAAAATCCCATAGACAAACGCCAACACTAACCGAGATGTTCAATGAGTGTTTTGTTCCCAATTGAGGTATTTCAATTACGCCATTACAAATATCAACTACTTTTTGTTGCACGCCTTTTACTTCGTTTCCAAAAACAAATGCATATTTTTTGTCTTTTGCTACTTCAAAATTATTTAATTGAATGGCTTTTTCGGCTTGTTCAATAGCAAAGACTTCCACATTGTTTTTTTGAAGCTTTTTCACTAAATCAACTGTGCTTTCGGCATGTTCCCAATTCAGGCTTTCAGTTGCGCCTAAGGCCGTTTTATGTATGTCTTTATGTGGTGGAGTTGCGGTGATGCCGCACAAGTAAATCTTTTCAATTAAAAAAGCATCGGCTGTTCTAAAAACAGAACCAATATTGTTTAAACTTCTAATGTTGTCCAAAATTATAATAAGTGGAGTCTTGCTTGCCGCTTTGTATTCTTCTACACTTTTTCTATCTAATTCTACATTTTTTAGTTTACGCATGGTCTTGTTTTTTAGGTGGGTCATACCGCATAAAAACCATAGTGTCGCCGCTTGGGTGTTGCCAGTCTTTTAGCTTTTTAAATCCGTAACGTTGGTAAGCCAAAGCAACTCTTCTTATTCTTGTTTCAGCATATATAGGAATTTGCAAATGGTAAGCACGTTCGTAAAATTCATCTTTCATTCTAAAAGCGGTCATTTTATCGGTTACGCCACGAGCATCAGCTAAAATTCCCCAAAACCAACAATATAGATATGTGCCTTGATTAGGTCTTTGTTTTCTAACTACATTTTGAGTTTTTAATGCTTTTAGACCTTTCCGAATTCCAGTTACATAAAAAGCGAGCTTTACATCGTCTACAAGTTCTTGCCAAAAATTCTTTTGGCTTCCGTCTATTTTAAAAAGTATAGCAATGCCTTTTAAATCTTCACTAACTATTAGCGCATCTTCTCGAATAGCTTTCTCTACCATGTGTTTGGCTAGGTAATTAAAACGTTGTTCTTTTTTAGCATCGTTTTTTACTACTTCTAAAGAGCTAGGCACTTCTTGGAGCAATTTAGCTACATTTTTAATAATCTGTTTTTTGTCTTTATCCAAAATCTATCTTGTGTTTAGCTTAGTAAAATCTGGCAATTTACGACTTTTTTAAATTTAATTTTTGCAGTTTTTCTGCAAAATTCAATTCTTTAAATGTTGTTGTTTAGCAGCGTAAAACAAACATAATATTAATAATTAAAAACAGAACACCATGAAAAATTTATGTGTAATTGCAGGAATGGTTTTAGCATCATTAAGCATCTCATGCTCATCAGACGAATTATACGATGAAAACGAATTAATTATAGATGAAGTACAATTAAATGATAGTGACATTAGAATTAAAGAACCAAGAAGAGATGATGATTAATTTATGATTTTCGAATAAGTCGTTGTAGCTTTACAATTACTTATGAGATTAAAAAAAATCATTATAGCATTACTCTTACTTGTTAGCAATACTTTACAGAGTCAATCTAATCCGTTAAAGCCTTACGAAGTTTTGTTGGATTCAATTGATAATTTACAAGATGTAAATAAGAAATCAGAATTATTTGTATCCTTATTTACTCAATTAAAAAATGAACCCGATAATGTAAAGAAGTCAAGGCTATTAAGAAAGTTATCAAACCGCTTGTATAACAATGGTTTTTATGAAGAATCTTATAAAGTTTCATTAACTAATTTACAAGTTTCTAAAGAAGCTAAAGACACTCTAATTCTTTCAAAAACTTACAAAGACATTGGAGATTATTATTACAAAAAAAGTGTAAACGATTCATCTTTTTATTACTATCAACAATCGCTAAAGTTTTTAAAACCGGAAAGTGCAAGTTTTGTTCAGGCCTTAATAAGTAAAGCTGAACTTTATAAAAATGAAAGTCATTTTATTGAAGCTGAAAAAGTTTTAGTTGATGCAATACGAATTGCCAAACGAAATAAAAATTATAGGCAGTTATACGATGCATACATTGTACTTGCTATTACCCTAAACTCGTTAAAAGATTATGACGAAGCTATAAAAAACTATGACGAAGCCTTCAATTATCTTGACGAGCTAAAATCTGATGATCAGTATCCGCTCTTGGTGGCACAAACCCTAAATAATAAGGCTAATGTGTATGTTGAACAAGAAAATTATACAGCAGCTATTTCTAACTATCAAATGGCGCTAAGTGATGAAGTTAAAAAGTTTTCTGATGTGTTGTATGCAGCAGTGCTTGATAATTTAGCTTATGCTCAATTTTTAGCAGGTGGCGAAAATCCTGAAGCATTATTCCTGGAAAGTTTAGCAATACGAAATCAGATTAATAATAGACTTGGAGTTGTAGTTTCCAAAAAGCGATTAGGGGAGTTTTATTTGTCAAATAAGGATACTTTAAAATCGGAAACTTTTTTAAATGAAGCATCCGAATTGGCAGAGCAAACCAATTTTATAAGAGAGTTACTCGAAATCCTAGAACTAAAAGCTAAAGCAGAACCGCAAAAGGCTTCTCAATATTTAAATAGGCATATTCAGTTAAAAGATTCGCTTTTGCAAGTGGAAAGGATTACACGCGAAAAATTTGCTAAAATCGAGTTAGATACCGAAGAAGTAATTACAGAGAATGCCCTGCTTAACCGTAGACTTACCATAGTTTACATAAGTGCATTTAGTGCAGCAGGCTTACTTTTTTTACTGTACTTAATATTTAAACAACGTGCCAAAAACAAACTACTACTTTTAGAGCAGGAACAGCAAAAAAGCAATCAAGAAGTTTTTGAACTTTTACTCGAGCAACAGCAAAATGTAGATCAGGCTAGAAGAGCAGAAAAAGACAAGATTGCTAGTGAGCTCCACGATGGAATTGTTTCAGAAATTTTTGGAACTCGATTACATATCATGCATTTTTTCGATTCAATTAAAGATAAAGCTTCAAAAGAAGCAGAGCCTTACATACATAAATTAAGCGATCTAGAAAATAAAATTAGGACTTTAAGTCACGAATTAAAAAGTAAACATCAATTAAACTTAACAGGGTTCGATTCCATTTTAAAAAATTTATTCGAAGAGTTTGAATTCAATACCAGCATAAAAATTCATTTACATGTGGCAGCCGAAATTCATTGGGAAGAAATAGACTACAATATAAAAGTAAATTTGTATCGGATATTTCAAGAATCGCTTACCAATGTTAGAAAATATGCAGAAGCAAGTCAAGTTCAAATTCATATTCAAAAAGTTGCTAATCAAATAGCAATTAATTTTAAGGATGATGGTAAGGGTTTTGATGTTCAGAAAACGAATGACGGCATAGGACTTAAAAACCTAAAAAACAGAATTAGCAATTTAAAAGGCAACGTAGAAATTTCTAGTAATGCTGATGGAACCACACTTTTTATTGAAATACCATTAAGTTAAAAATAAAGCTAATATTGCTGTGCAGAGAGCGATTTCTTATTATTTTCGGACTCATCTAATCAATGAAAATTTCAAAACTAGGGATTAACTTAAGTAGGTAATAATGAACATTTTTATAGTTGAAGATCACAAAATTGTATTAGATGGTTACAAATTAATGTTGAAGTCTATTGAAGATTTTGATGTAAATAAAATAATTGATTTCGATAATATTGAAGCTGCCTGCAATTATTTAAACTCAACTAAAGAAGATGCCATAGACTTAGGTATTTTTGATTATAGCATTCCACCTTCAGAAAAGCATAAAATTAAGAATGGCGTAGACTTGTCTATTTTATTTAAAAAGCATCATCCCAATTCCAGAATAATCATACTAACTTCCCATTCAACTCCACTTTTACTTGCTCAGATTCATAGAAGAGCTAATCCAGATGGCATCTGGTTAAAGGGAGATGTTTCTAGTCGATCTTTCAACGAAAACATTCCTTTAATTCTAAAAGGACAAGAAGTACATAGTATAAATGCACAAAACGCTCTAGAAAAAGTACACTTTTTTAAAAAGCACCTAGACGAAATTGATCATCAAATTTTGTTATTATTAAATCGAGGTGTAAAAACAAAGTACATTCCAGAACATTTAAGTTTAACTATTAGCACAATAGATCACCGGAAGAAAAAAATTAAAGAAGTGTTGGGATTAAAGGCGGCAGACGATAATCAAATTGTGCAGAAAGCCCAAGAAGTGGGACTTTTATAAGTTTTAACATTTCGCAACACTTTAAATTTCAAAACCTTAGGTTTCAAAAATGCATTTTTGCAGAAAATCTGCTTTTTTGCTGGAATTCAATCCGCTAATTTTGGTAGCAAATAATAGCATTGTTTGTGCATTGCCAAATATTTTAAAATGAAATCTATAAACCAAAGTATTTTAAAAGAGCTAATCGAACAGATTAATGATGGAGTTTTTGTTTTAAATAAACAATTTGAATCTGTTAGCTTTAATACAAATGCTTTGCAGATTCTGGCCATTAAATCCAAAGAAGCAGAACAAAGTCTTTTTACTGATTTCTTAAACCCTGTAAATGCTTCAAATTTTATAAAAGCAGCATCGGATGCGAAGCAGTTCAAAAAAGAAATTAATATTCATGCCAATCTTGGAAAACTTGAAAGATGCTGTTTAATTAAATGCAAGGCAGATGCAGGTTTACTCTATGTATACATACATCAGGTAGATGCAGAAATATGTGAGAATTTAAGAAAGAAAAGTTTACATGTAGATTCAAACTTATTAGAAAAGCATTTAAAATACAAAAACTTAATAGAAGTTATAAACGCCAATCCTTCGCCAACACTAGTTGTAAACCAAAAAAATCAAATCATATTAATCAATAAAGAATTTGAACAGGTTTTTGAATATACTAACGAACAACTTAGCCAAACTGAAATTAGAAAACTATTCATTAAAGAAGAAGACTTAAATGAAGATGTATTTAAAGATAAATTTCAATTAAGCTATTGGAATGCCAGGAACGATTTAAAAATTAAAAATGCAAGAGGAAAGTTTATTCCAGTAGATGTAAAAATCAATTCTTTTGAAGCTGAACAAGAACGCTTTTATACATATGTTATTAGAGACATAAGAAAAATTAAGGCTTTCCAACGAAAAATACAAAGTCAAGACCAACAATTGAAAGATATAGCTTGGATGCACAGCCACTTAATGCGCCAACCCATTACCAATATTTTAGCGCTAATCAACGCAGTAGAAACCTGCGATACTTTAGAAGATAAAATGCAATGCATCAATATGCTAAAAGAATGCTCGTATCAATTTGATAGTTTAATTAGAAAAGTATTTGAAAAAACTGGACATAAAAGTATTGTTACTTAAATTTAATTCATCCACTCCATGACTCCTTGGTTAGTTAAATACCATTAAATTTGGTATTTAGCGTAGCAATAAAAAAACTACATTTGCAAATTTTTTAGAAGCTATGCTTACAGACTATACCAAGGAGTTTTTTAAAAATTACAAACTTGCCTATCCTATCATGCTTGGGCAGTTAGGACATATCTTGGTTGGATTTGTAGATAACATTATGATTGGTCAACTGGGAGCAGCTCCATTAGCCGCTGTATCTTTAGGCAACAGTCTGGTAATGTTCGCTCTTTTTTTAGGCATTGGTTTTAGTTTTGCCATTACACCATTAATTGCAGAAGCAGATGGAGAAGAAGACTACATTAAAGGAAGACAGGTTTTTCAGCATGGTTTATTAATGTGTGGAGTGCTAGGCATTCTTTTACTCTTAATCTTAGTTTTTAGTAAACCTGTTTTATACTATTTAGATCAACCTGAACATGTGGTAGAACTTGCTATGCCGTACTTGAATATCATAGCTATGTCTATGTTTCCAATGATGCTTTTTCAGGGATTTAAACAATTTGCAGACGGTTTGTCGCTTACTAAATATGCAATGTATGCCACTATTGGAGCTAATTTATTAAATGTGCTTCTAAATTATTTACTCATCTATGGCATCTGGTTTTTCCCTAGATTGGAATTGGAAGGCGCCGCAATTGGAACCTTAGTTTCAAGAGTGTTTTTATTGGTTTTTCTATTTGTAATATTATTTAAAAAACCAAAACTCAAGCCTTATTTTGTGTTGATGAAAAAGTCCTTGCAAAAAATAATTTTTAAACGTTTATTCAATCTTGGTTTTCCAACAGCTTTACAAATGATTTTTGAAGGGGGAATTTTTACCGCCACCGTTTTATTAGCTGGAACATTGGGTGCGCAAGCACAAGCCGCCAATCAAATTGCTTTAAACCTGGCTTCTATGACATTTATGATTGCTGTTGGTTTAGGAGTTACAGCAACCATTCGTGTTGGCAATCAAAAAGGCAAAAAAGATTTTGAAAGTTTAAGAAGAATTGCTTTTTCCATTTTTATGCAAGTCTTTATCATTATGGCAGGTTTTGCTCTTGGTTTTATTGTATTAAAAGACTTTTTACCAACACTTTATATAGATGATATTTATGTAGTAACAATCGCTAGTCAGCTATTGATTATTGCTGCTATTTTTCAATTAAGTGACGGTTTACAAGTAACTATTCTTGGCGCTTTACGTGGAATGCAAGACGTGAAAATCCCAACGCTTATTTGCTTCATCGCGTATTGGATAATTGGTTTCCCTATTTCTTATTTCACAGGAAAAGCCGATGTTTTAGGAAACATTGGAATATGGCTTGGTTTATTGGCAGGTTTAACGGCTTCAGCTATTATGCTTTTCTTCAGATTTAATTATTTAACTAAAAAAATGTTACATTAGCCAACTAACTTTTACTTATGAAAATCCCACGTTTTATTTTAGGAGATGCAACAGAAACTCCAGACGCCATTTTTGTTGTTCATACCGAATTCCCACGCTGTATAATAGATTTAGCGACCGATGAACTCCAATTTTGGGACGATATTTCTAAAGAAGACGAAGACGATTTGCGTCAAGAAACCGAAAACCTTGTTAAAGAAGCCAGCGAATTTTACGATGCTGAGGTTCGTTTTTACGGAGCAGAAGAAAACTAAACTAGCTTATTCTAATGATTGAAAGCTTAGATCAAGAAATCCTACTTGCCTTCAACGCATCAAATTCTTCCTTTTGGGATTACTTTTGGTTGTTTTTTACCGATAAAATTACCGGTACTTTGTTTATAGGAATATTCATGCTTTTCATGTGGAAAAAATCCAACTTTAAAACTGCTTTTATTATTGGTGTTTTTGTAGTAGTAAGCGTAATATTTACAGATTTGTTGGCCACTTTGGTAAAAAATGTAGTAGCTAGACCACGTCCTTGCAGTATAAATTCGGAAATAGCTGACCAAATTAGGTTATTGGCAGATGGCTTGTTTAAAGGAAAAATGATAGATAGCAATGCCGTTAAATGTGAAAAATACAGTTTTTTTTCAGCCCATGCAGCAGTTGCTTTTGCCATGGCTAGCTTCTTGGGAAAATTGTTAAATCGCATTCACAAAGCTTATTTTGGTGTGATGCTGATTTGGGCTTTTTTGGTAAGCATTAGCCGAATTTACTTAGGTTTTCATTACCCTAGCGATATTATTGTAGGTTCTATCTTTGGTTTTGGAGTGGGAATTTTGGTTTATGAATTTTACGACAAAATTCAAATTGCTTTTTTGAAGAATTACCGCTTCAATCCTAATAAATAATCTGCAGCTTCAAAAGGGGTAGTTTCTTGTAGATGAATTTTTTCCAACTGAATTTTCAATTCTTCTTTGATTTTGGGATGATTGTAAAAACGGTTTTTCAGCTGTTCATTGATGCTTTGCAGCAACCAGTATTTGTTTTGCAACTTTCTGTTTTCTTCAAAAAAACCATTGGACTTGGTTTTTTCAAAATAGGACGATAGCATTTTCCAAACATCTTCAACACCTACGTTATTCAATGCAGAACACAACTTCACTTTAGGTGTCCATTGGCTTTGTTTTTCAGGATACAAATGCAATGCGCGTTTAAATTCGGCTTTGGCATGTTTAGCGGCTTTTTCGTTGTTGCCATCGGCTTTGTTGATTAAAATAGCATCTGCCATTTCTATGATTCCTCGTTTAATGCCTTGTAATTCGTCTCCAGCGCCAGCCAGTTTCAATAGCAAAAAGAAATCGGTCATGCTATGTACAGCAGTTTCACTTTGGCCTACGCCAACGGTTTCAATTAAAATTACATCAAAACCGGCGGCTTCACATAAAATAATGCTTTCTCTGGTTTTTCTTGCCACACCACCAAGTGAATCACCTGAAGCAGTAGGTCTGATAAAAGCCTGTTCGCTTTTCACCAATTCTTCCATGCGGGTTTTATCGCCTAAAATACTTCCACCTGAAACTGAACTCGAAGGATCGACAGCCAAAACCGCAACTTTTTTTCCTTGGTTGATTAAGAAATTCCCGAAACTTTCAATAAATGTACTTTTACCAACTCCAGGAACACCGGTAATTCCAATTCGTATTGATTGATTGGCATGTGGTAAACAAGCTGCAATAATTTGCTTCACTTTAGACTCGTGTTTCTGTGCGCTGCTTTCAATTAACGTAATGGCTTTACTGAGTTGCGTTTTGTTTCCGGCCAGCAAACCTTGAATAATTTCATCAGGATTTACTACTTGCTTCCTAATAGCACGGATGCGTTTTTTACTTGCTTCGCTAATATGGTTTTGCCTAGAAGTAGCTTCAGAATTACCCAAAGCAGAAGTAAAGTCAGATTTCTTTTTAGAAGTCAAATTTATGGTGTTTAGCACAAATTTATGAATTCATTTTTGTTCTCAGCAGCTTAAGTTTCTATATTGAACAAAAATAATTTTAGACATGAAAACAATTTATAAAGCAGCAACAAAAACAACAGGAGGAAGGTCTGGACTTGTAAAGTCTGAAGACGGACCTATTGACATGAAGTTAAGCGTTCCCAAAGCCATGGGTGGTGATGGAGGCGACGGAGCCAATCCAGAACAATTTTTTGGAGCAGCGTATTCGGCTTGTTTTGGAGGAGCAGTTAAAGCTGTAGCCGACAAACACAAAATAGATATTGGAGATTACGAGGTTACAGCACACATCAGTTTAGGAAAAACCGATGAAGGTAATTTGCAGCTAGCAGCCGTTTTAGACACCTATTTACCAAAGTTAAAAGATGTTGAAACAGGTGAAAAATTAATCAATGAAGCTCATGAAATGTGTCCATTTTCTAGAGCAACTCGCGATAATATTGATGTTACACTTAATTTGATGTTGGACGAGTAAAAGTGATTACATACTAAACTACAAGCCTCAATTTTATTGGGGCTTTTTTTATGTTGAAATTTTCTATGAAATAATGTAAATGAATCTGAAACTCTCTTTTTAGTGAACTGACGAGCTTTTTCCAACCATAGAATAAATTTGTAGCTTTGTTTTATAAATTTAGCTAAATGTCTTATTTACCAAAACTTAAAGATAACGAAGTCGTCAAAATTTCAGAAAAAAATGAAATTAAACGCTTTACATTTTCAAGTTTAAGTAATCAGGTTTTTCAGTTTTTTAATTTAGAAAAGGGTTTTTTAAATACCATTAAATTACTCATTCAGAATCCAGGGAAACACATCCAGGCTTATTTGAGTATTCATCGAGACCGCTTGGTCAATCCGTTTAAGTTTTATTTTGTCTCGGCTTCACTTTTTATTTTTGTTTTCTTGAAATTTAATACTCAAGAAACTTCCTTAAACAGACCAGAAGCAGAAGAATTTGCTAAAATATTTTACAATTATTTGAGTTTTTGGATTGTGCTTTTTGCTGTATTTATTTCATTTTTTTCCTATTGGTTTTTTAGAAAAAAATCGGGTTACAACTTAGTGGAAAATCTTATTTTAAATCTTTTTGTAATGGGACAAGTACTTGTGCTTGGTCTTATTTTCTTTCCGCTAGCTCTCCACTTTAAACCCTACGGAGAACTATTTGTAAATCTAGTTTCTTTAGCATACTTCCTATATGCTTACATTTCTTTTTTTAAGCAATCTTATTTCGTAATTATACTTAAAACCATTGCAAGCATTATTTTAGGTGTCTTACTAATGGCAATTACCACTGTTTCTATCGGTGTTACTTATGGTCTTTTCCTTGCTTATTTGGAAGCTTAAACTTTCTCGTTTTTCGTTAGTCTTACTATCTGAAATACACACAAATCATGCTTTTTAAAACCTGTTTAAAAGAACTCGATGTTCAGCTTTTGCTCATAGAAAAGGCTACGAACATCAATGATTACGCTGAAGTAGATTTAAGCGAAAACACACTAGCCAATCAAAATATTGATGCGCCTAATCATCAACAGCTTCAAAATTATTTAAATGAAATTCAGCAAAAAGCAAATACAAAAGTTTTGTATGGCGGTTACTTAGAAAAGCGAAATTTGTATGCTAATTCTGCCTTGTTTAATTCAGAAACAATTCGGAATATACACTTGGGTGTCGATTTTTGGGCTACTGCTGGAGCAGGAATTTTAGCTCCTTTAGATGGAACGGTACATTCAGCTTATTACAATGAAGGTGAAGGAAACTATGGCGGAACCATTATTTTGAAGCATCAGTTTCAAGATTTCAGTTTTTATAGTTTGTACGGACATTTAAGTAAAGCTTCCTTACACATTGAAGAAGGAACGCAAGTTAAAAAAGGCAAAGTATTTTGTTATTTAGGGGAAGCGCATGAAAATGGAAATTACGTTCCGCATCTTCATTTTCAGTGGATTTTAACACTTCCAAACGATGCAAAAGATTATCCCGGAGTATGCAGTGCAACTCAAGTTGAGAAATACGCAAAAAACTCTCCTAAACCCGAACTCATAATCAAATAAAGCTAAGTTAATTTACTTATTTTTGCAAAATAGTAAAAACACAATATGCAACTACAGGTTACAAACGAAACAGCAAGATTAAAAGCTGTTATTTTAGGAATAGCCAATTCAAATGGTCCTGTTCCAAGTATAGAAGAAGCTTACGACCCCAAATCTGCTGAATTCATCAAAAAAGGAGAATATCCTAAAGAAGAAGATATGATTCAAGAAATGGAATCGGTTGCTGCGGTTTTTAGAAAATATAATGTAGATGTGTTTAGACCCAAAATTATTGAAAATTATAACCAAATTTTTACGCGAGATATCGGTTTTGTAATTGAAGATAAATTTATGAGAGCCAATATTTTACCCGATCGCGAACAAGAAATTGAAGCCATACATTATGTAATCAATCAGATGAATCCTGAAAATGTAATCGTCTTGCCCGAACAATGCCATATTGAAGGTGGCGATATTATGCCGCATGGCGAATATATTTTCATCGGAACTTATCGCGGTGAAGATTATTCCACTTACATTACAGCGCGAACCAATTTGGCAGCGGTAGAAGCCATTCAACAATTATTTCCACATAAAAAAGTAAAATCCTTCAACTTGAGAAAAAGCAATACCAATGCAAAAGCCAATGCGCTTCATCTAGATTGCTGTTTTCAACCCGTTGGAAAAGACAAAGCCATTATTCATAGAAATGGATTTCTAGAAGAAGCCGAATACCAATGGCTAGTTGATTTCTTCGGAAAAGAGAATATCTTCGAAATCGATGCACAAGAAATGTATGACATGACCAGCAATATATTTTCCATTTCGGAAGATGTGGTTGTTTCAGACCGACATTTTACACGATTAAATACGTGGTTACGAAGTCACGGTATAACTGTTGAAGAAGTTTCCTATCGCGAAATTGCCAAGCAAGAAGGCTTGCTGCGTTGTTCCACTTTACCCCTAATTAGAGCATAACATGAAAAAACAAATAACAGATAGCGTTTTAATGATTCGTCCAGCTTCGTTTAGAATGAATGAAGAAACAGCGGTCAACAATTATTTTCAACGTAAAACCGAAGACATTCACTTAGCAACTAACCACAAAGCACAAGCTGAATTTGATGGATTTGTAGAATTGTTGAAAGCCAAAAACATCAATGTAATTGTGGTGGAAGACGACCCAAAGTTGGACACGCCCGATGCTTTGTTTCCAAACAATTGGATTTCTTTTCATCAAGACGGACGTGTAGCTTTGTACCCGATGTTTGCCGAAAACCGAAGAAGAGAACGCAGAGAAGAAGTCTTACTTCAACTAGAAGAACATGGTTTTAACATTGAAAGCATTGTAGATTATACTTCTGCTGAAGAAGAAGATTTGTACTTAGAAGGAACCGGAAGTTTAATTTTAGACCGCGAAAACCGAAAAGCTTATTGTGCAATTTCAGCCAGAGCAAATGAAGATTTGGTCATTGAGTTTTGCGAAGACTTTGAATTTACTCCCATAATTTTTGAAGCCTACCAAAGCGTAGAAGACAAACGTTTGCCCATTTACCACACCAACGTAATGATGTGTATTGCAGAACATTTTGCCGTGATTTGTTTGGCAAGTATAGACGACAAAAAGCAACGAAAGTTAGTAGTCAACTCATTAAAAAGTGATGGCAAAAGTATCATTGACATTGCCGAAGCACAAATGCACCAATTTGCAGGAAACATGTTGCAGGTAAAATCGGCTACTACAGACCAAACTTATTTAATCATGAGCAAAACAGCCCATGAATCTTTAACGAAAAGTCAAGTTGCAGAAATAGAAAAACACACCCAAATTTTAAGCTCAGACTTAAACACCATTGAAGTAAATGGTGGTGGAAGCGCAAGATGTATGTTGGCTGAAGTGTTTTTACCTAGATAAGCGCTGCAAAGTCTTAGCTTTAACCGTAAAAAAAAAGTTTAAAATGCATAAATCGATGTTTAAAACTTAGATATGCTAATTGGTTAAACAAATAAATAATTCAAAAAACCTCCGCTCAATTTAGAGCGGAGGTTTTATTATTTTTAATTCACTATTTCACTGATCAATTTCAGTTGGTAGAACCAAAACTTACCAAATAATTGACTTAGCAAATAGAAAGCTTACTACTGTATAATTATTTAAAAATAGTTAAGTATCTATAAATCAATGCTAAAGATAAAATGTTAATTGCAGATTTTCTGCAATGTAGATAGAAATAAAGCTTTTATGTTAGTAACATGAAATTTAGTTTTATGTTTTACTTCACACACATACACAAACAGCGATGCTGGATTTTTCAGCATTTGCGGTATAGGTTTTTTACTTAGCATTTTTATTTAAAAGAGAAAACCCAATTTAAAATCTTATCCTAAAATAAATATTAACACTCACTGAATGTGGGTATAAATCTTTTTAAAATGAAAAAGTTTAGAAAACCTTATTTTGCAGCATTGATGTCTACTTTAATTTTATTTGTTTCTTGTGAAGATTACTTAGATGATAGTACGAATGAAACCTTTAAATTTAACAATGAAGTTTATATTGCAAGCTATAATAGTGACTTATTGAATAAAGTAACTATTAATATGAATGTCAATAACAAAAATATTGATGATACATATGAAAGAAATAAAGCTATTTTATCAAGTATAAATATTGAATTAGGCACAAACATAGAACTGCCAGATGAATACTTGAAACTTTCACTTGAAATAGGCGCAGACTCTATTTATAGTGTAGCACTTTCAAATAATTGGTTAAAACAAAGTACAGTTGATCTTACTGAAGATTTTTCTTCAAATATATTTAATTATGGTTTTAACGATGCTTTAAATATTTATAAAGATAAAGTATTAGAATTAAATCTAACAAGTGAAGAATTTGAGAAACATAACCTATTTGTTAATATTGTAACTTCACTTAACGATAAAAGTCCTTTTGTAGCGGCAGATCCTAATAGTAGCTTTGGAAGTGGCTATAGATGTGCACTAGCAACTTTAGCTTTAGCAATAACAACAGCAAATATGTTAAGTTGTGCTACAATTATAGCTTGTGGTGTAGCGATGTTATTACAAGTAAATGCAATGTATGCATTTAACGATCACTGCTTAAAAGATTAAGTTATGATTAATTTTAATAAATATGTATTATTTCTTTTGATATTAATAAGTACGATTGGTGCAGGTATTTCTCTGATTTTTATTGAATGGAACAACATAGTAGACACTTTGACTTTTATCAAAGAAGTGCACTTAACATTAGTATTGTTTTTTGCGGGTTTATTTTTTGTTTTTCCTTATATCAAGAAAATTAAAGAAGAAAATAAAAATAATAAAGAATAAGAATAGATAATATTAGTAATTATTACTCTTAAATACTGATTTATTAAGGTTACAGCTTGGATTTTATCTTACGTAACTTATATTGACAATTGTACTGATTTAACTTAAAATTTGAGAACATGATTAAATTACCAAAAAAAATCGCCTTTGTGTTATTTGTGGGAGTTACTATTTTACTGGCAATAACTTTAACAAATATAGACTGGAGTATTTTTAATGCTCATGTAGATTTAACTGTAAAGTTCAAAGAAATGCGTGAACCCCTTATTTTTTTAATCCTAGCTATTTTTTATATCAATTATTATGTGGCTAGGTTAAAAGGAAGAAAAGTAATATTATAGTATAATGAAGCTCAGCGATGTCTGAGATTTCGCAGCGAATCTTAAAAGCTTAACGAGAGTCAAAAAATTATAATTAAAGTATAATTCATGATTTCAATTATGTCTATAGAAAACATCTTAGCATTAATTGCTTTTTTTCTTTTGTGTATCGTGTTTTATGTTGAATATAAAACGCGCTACCAATCCAATAAATTAAAAATGTATAAAAAGCATAAACGTACTTTTCTTATTTTTTCATTAGTTTTAGTTGTAGCTGCATTCATTATTTTAAGTCTTTTAGATGTAAGTTATTCAATAGGTGAACGCTTATATTTAACAAATCTATTTTTTGTACTTTTTGCAGCTTTGTTTTATTTGTACATACATAGAACTAGAATCAGAAAACTTTTCCAATTTTAAATGAAAGTATAGATTTTAATTCAAAACCCCCGCTCAATTTCGAGTGGATGTTTTATTATTTTTAATTCGCTACTTCGCTGATCAATTTCAGTCGGTAGAACCAAAACTTACCAAATAATTGACTTAGCAAATAGAAAGCTTACTACTGTATAATTATTTAAAAATAGTTAAGTGTCTATAAATCAATGTAAAAACTAAAATGTTAATTGCAGATTTTCTGCAATGCAGTGAGAAACAAAGTTTTTATTTTGATGCCATGAAATTTAGTTCATGATCAACTTCACACACACACACACACACACACATCGCTACTGGATTTTTAAGTATTTGCGTTGTAAAGATTATATGTAGTTTTAGCATCTGTAAATTAGATCTATCTGAAAATTCATATCAAAACTAAATTCTTAGGCTCAAAAGAAAAGAGCAATAAACATATATCAACATGAAAAAAACACTAATTTTAAGTACAATGATATTCTTTTTTCTCGCATGTTCATCAGACGACGATGCTGGAAACACCCTTACTTTAGAGAGCCAAATGTTAGGCACTTGGAAGTATACTGCTGTACAAGTTAACGACACAGATGCAGGTTTAGAAGAAGGAGATTGTATGTTAGAGAATAAGATTACTTACAGAGCTAACAATCAGTTAACTTATGAAGTACATAATGAAGACGCTTCGGGAGATTGTCTGCAACAAAGCTTTACAGATGCTTGGTTTATTGATGAAGAAAATTCCTACATAAGTGTGCAGCCTGGCGACGACGTGGTGATTGAGTTTTTTGTAGATTTCATCGATGAAGATTCTATGTTACTTTCTTATAACGATGATGGCCCCGATATAGCAATTACGCTTGTTAAACTCTAGCATCATGATTAATAAGACCTGTTTTTTATGCGTTGCAATGCTTTTTTTGGGTATTGTTGTAAGTGCTCAAAGTCAAGAGAAAACGACTGATTTCAGCCTTCTTGAAAAGAAAATTTTCAGGTTGAATGTTTTGAGTCCGGGTATGGGCTTTGAATTGAGGACTGGAAAATTTTCCAGTTTGAGTTTTTCTACTGGTGTTACCTATATGGGAAGTGTTAATGGAATGAACGTACGAAGAAAATCTGGGCCAACAGGCTGGAATTATTCTTTTGAACCCTTTTTAAACATAGAGCAAAAGTTTTTTTATAATCTTGAAAAACGCTCAAGTCAGGGAAAAAATACTTCCTTCAATTCTGGAAATTTCGTGGCATTACGCTCCCTTAGCTTAGGGAAGCCTATTGAAGGCAACTTGATTAGGCAAAGTGATTTCGATTTTATGTTTTTAGCTTCATGGGGTTTTCAGCGAAGTTATAATCGTATTCATTTTTTATTTGATACAGGTCCATTGTTTGTTTTTGACGGAAAAGGAAACAGCGGTTTCTTCCCTATTTTTTTTAGAATCAACTTGGGCTATAATTTTTAATGCTTACTTTTATATTATGAAACTACCCAAAAAAATACATGTCGCATTAATTTTACTATTGTTAGTAGGCTTAATTTATTTTACAATGCAAATTGAGTGGTCTAAAATATTAAATCAAACTTTTGAGTGGAAATCACTTCAAGGTTTCCTAGTTACTTTGTTAGTACTATTGGTATTGATTTTTCAATATAAATTCACACATACTAAACAAAAACCGAATGACGGAAATTGAGTATTAATCCATTTAAAACCACATTTTAAATTAAAACCCCCGCTCAATTTAGAGCGGGGTTTTAATTTTTAATTTGCGACTTCACTAATAAATTTCAGTCTGTATAGGCGGAGTTCTTCTTCTTCATAATCTCCGTCAAATTCATCTATAGCATCATTAATGCTATCGCTTTCGGCTTCTAAAAAGTACTCGTGTATTTCTTCTTGTTGCTCTTCGTCTAGAATTTCATCAATCCAATAATTGATGTTTAGTTTGGTACCGCTGTACACAATGGCTTCCAATTCTTCAATAAACTCGGTCATGTTCATGCCTTTACCACTGGCAATATCCGTAAGTGGCAGCTTTCGATCTACATTTTGAATAATGTACAATTTATTGCTAGAATTGGCTCCGGTAGATTTAACCACCATGTCTTCAGGTCTAAAAATATCGTTGTCTTCAACGTAGTTTCTAATTAAATCGATAAACTTCTTTCCAAATTTTTTAGCTTTTCCTTCGCCAACACCATGAATGTTGACCAGCTCTTCCATGGTAATAGGATATTTGAGCGCCATATCTTCTAGAGATGGGTCTTGAAAAACCACAAATGGCGGAACTTCTTTTTGCTTGGCTACTTGTTTTCGCAAAGACTTCAATATTTTAAGCAACTGCTCGTCTGTTGTTGCAGAAGTTTTTCCTACTGGCTCGCCGCCTGTTTCAGAGAAGTCATGATCTTCTGCCATTAAGAAAGAACTTGGGTTTTTTACAAATTCCTTACCAGCATCAGTAACATGAATTACACCGTAAGTTTCAATTTCTTTTTTAAGTAAACCCGCTACAATCACTTGTCTAGTAAGCGCCATCCAATAGGCCTTGGGTTGGTGTTTTCCTTTTCCAAAAATGGGTTTAGCATCAGTTTTATGCGATTTGATTAAAGCGTTGGGATTTCCAATCAACGTGCTAACTACATCTTTTGTTTTGTAAATTTCACCAGTTTCCAATATGGTTTTTATCAGTAAAACCACATCATCTTTAGCTTCTTTTTGTTTTTTAGGATAACGCACATTGTCATCCATATCGCCTCCATCTCCAGTTTCATTGTCAAATTCTTCACCAAAATAATGCAGGATAAACTTTCTTCTGGAAATACTGCTTTCGGCAAAAGCCACAATTTCTTGGAGTAGGGCGTGACCAATTTCTTGTTCAGCCACAGGTTTTCCGCTCATAAATTTTTCTAACTTTTCTACATCTTTGTAGCTGTAAAAAGCAAGGCAGTGGCCTTCGCCGCCATCTCGACCAGCGCGACCCGTTTCTTGGTAATAAGATTCTATGCTTTTCGGAATATCGTTATGTATTACAAAACGCACGTCGGGTTTGTCAATTCCCATTCCAAAGGCAATGGTTGCTACCACTACATCTGCATCTTCCATCAAAAACATGTCTTGATGTTTGGCTCGGGTTTTAGAATCTAAACCAGCGTGATAAGGAATGGCATTTACACCGTTGACTTGTAAGGTTTGGGATAATTGCTCAACGCGTTTTCGGCTCAAGCAATAAATAATTCCGCTTTTACCATCGTTTTGTTTTACAAATTTAATTATATCTGCATCTACGTTGGCGGTTTTTGGGCGTATTTCATAATACAAGTTTGGGCGGTTAAAAGAAGCTTTAAATGTATTTGGGTTTTCCATGCCCAAATTTTTAATAATATCTTCCTGCACCTTAGGGGTTGCTGTTGCTGTAAGCCCAATAATCGGAATATTATCTCCAATTCTTCCAATAATTTTCCGCAGATTTCTGTATTCAGGTCTAAAATCGTGACCCCATTCTGAAATACAATGCGCTTCATCTATAGCTAAAAAGGAAATGGTCTGTTGCTTTAAAAAATCAACATATTCTTCTTTAGTTAAAGATTCAGGTGCAACATATAACAGCTTGGTTACGCCATTGGCAATATCGCTTTTTACTTGTTTAACCTGTGTTTTATTCAAGGAAGAATTCAATACATGCGCAACGCCATTCTGGTCTGAAAGCGCTTCAATAGCATCTACTTGGTTTTTCATTAAAGCAATTAAAGGAGAAACTACAATAGCGGTTCCTTCTTGAATTAAAGCTGGCAATTGATAACAAAGTGATTTTCCGCCACCCGTGGGCATAATCACAAAAGTATCATTCTTACCAATAATGCTTTTAATTACTTCTTCCTGTAGTCCTTTGAATTCATCGAATCCGAAGTACTTTTTCAATTCCTGATGTAAATTGAGTTCTGACAATTTTATAATACTATTTTGTTTTAACTACATTTGCATTTTTAAAGATACGTATTTATTTAAAATGTACAAATGCATAATTCATCTAAAATGAATTCCGATGAAATTCTTCACTTAGCCAAAGATACAATTTTCACGCAATCTAATTCTATTAAGGGGCTAGCCAGTTTGTTAACTACCGATTTTAGTGAAGTTGTTCAGCAAATATATTTTTCTAAAGGAAGAGTAATTATTACTGGAATTGGTAAAAGTGCCATCATTGCAAACAAAATTGTAGCCACGTTAAATTCAACTGGAACACCAGCCATTTTTATGCACGCCGCAGATGCCATTCATGGCGATTTAGGAAGCATTTTAAAAGATGATGTGGTAATTTGTATTTCAAAAAGTGGCAACACTCCTGAAATAAAAGTTTTGGTTCCACTTATTAAGAACTTCAAAAACAAATTGATTGCTATTACAGGTAATGTTGATTCATATTTGGCGAAACAAGCCGATTTTGTACTAAATTCTTATGTAGACAAAGAAGCTTGTCCGATTAATTTAGCTCCAACTACTAGCACTACAGCTCAACTAGTTATGGGAGATGCTTTAGCGGTTTGTTTGTTGAAAATGCGCGGTTTTTCAAGTCAAGATTTTGCAAAATACCATCCTGGCGGTTCACTAGGAAAAACACTTTATTTAAAAGTAAGCGACATTACGCTTAATAATATGAAGCCTCAAGTTACACCTGATGCAGATGTGAAAGAAGTAATAGTAGTGATTTCGCAAAATATGCTCGGAGCTACAGCTGTTCTTGAAAATGATAAAATTATTGGGATAATTACCGATGGAGACATTAGAAGAATGTTGACAGACAATCAAGATTTTATGCATTTAAAAGCTAAAGATATTATGAGTAGTTCGCCTAAAACTATCTCTAATTCAGCACTAGCAGTAAAAGCTTTAGAGTTGCTTGAAAACAACAGTATTTCTCAGGTTTTAGTTGAAGAAGATAATAAATATGCTGGTGTTGTTCACCTTCATAATCTAATTAAAGAAGGCATTATTTAAATGGCAAAAAAGCAAAAGAAAAATGTTAACGAAATGTCTTTCTTAGATCACTTAGAAGATTTACGTTGGCATTTAATCCGGGCTACTTTGGCCATTTTGGTTGCATCTGGACTTGCTTTTGCAGCTAAAGGATTTATTTTTGATGTTATTTTATTTGGTCCAAAAAGTGCAGACTTTTTTACCTACAGAATATTTTGCAATATTTCTCAATACCTTGGTTTAGACGAAAGTCTTTGTTTTTCGGAGTTGCCTTTTCGCATACAAAGCAGGACAATGGCAGGCCAATTTAGCGCTCATATTTGGACATCGATTACCGCAGGATTCATCATGGCTTTTCCGTATGTAATTTATCAGTTTTGGTTATTTCTTTCACCAGGCTTGTACGCCAATGAAAGAAAAAGCTCCAAGTGGTTTATTTTTGCAACATCACTTCTGTTTTTTTTAGGTGTGCTTTTCGGATATTACGTTATAACACCATTATCAATTAATTTTTTAGGCGGTTACCAAGTCAGCGGCGAAGTTTTTAACGATTTTGACTTAAGCAGTTATATTGGTTTAGTGCGCGCATGTGTTCTGGCAAGCGGTTTAATTTTTGAATTACCTATAATTATTTACTTTTTATCTAAGTTAGGTTTAGTAACTCCTGAATTTTTAAGAAATAATAGGAAATATTCTATTGTTTTAATTCTAATTTTGTCTGCTATTATAACTCCACCTGATGTAGCAAGCCAAATTATTGTTACCATTCCGGTTTTAATATTGTATGAAATAAGTATTTTTATTTCGAAAGCGGTTGTGAAAAAAGAAAAACAAAAAAGATAAAAATGAAGGATTTAGTAGATGAATTTGAAGCCTACAGAGCTAGAATGAACGATAAAATTATCAATGATAATAATCGTGTTTTAAAACGAATTTTTAATTTAGATACCAATTCGTTTGCTGAAGGTGCTTTAGATAAGAAGACAAAAGAACTTTTAGGTTTAGTGGCATCTTTAGTTTTACGTTGCGACGATTGTGTAAAATATCATTTAGAATCTTCCCATAAAATGGGTTTTACTAAAGCACAAGTAGTTGAAGCCTTAAGTATTGGAACATTAGTAGGCGGTACAATTGTTATTCCGCATCTCAGAAGAGCCTACGAATATTGGGATGCAGTAGAAGAAAAATACGGTGCCAATGTCTAAACCATCCATTAAGCTAAGAGCAGAAAATCTCGTAAAAGAATACAAAGGTGTTCCCGTTGTAAAAGGCGTTTCGTTGGAAGTAAACCAAGGCGAAATAGTGGGTTTGCTCGGGCCAAATGGGGCTGGAAAAACCACAACTTTTTATATGATTGTGGGATTGGTAAAACCAACTCGTGGTTCTATTTTTCTTAATCAAACGCAAATCACCAAATTCCCGATGTATAAACGCGCCCAAAACGGAATTGGTTATTTGGCACAGGAAGCTTCTATTTTTAGAAAACTGAGTATTGAAGAAAATATTATGAGCGTCTTAGAGCTTACTAAAATGAGTAAAAAGGAAAGACAACTCAAGATGGAAAGCTTAATTGAGGA
The DNA here is from genome assembly GCF_014640195.1 of Psychroflexus planctonicus. Taxonomy (GTDB): domain Bacteria; phylum Bacteroidota; class Bacteroidia; order Flavobacteriales; family Flavobacteriaceae; genus Psychroflexus; species Psychroflexus planctonicus. Next base: position 99,487 of record NZ_BMGM01000006.1, on the reverse strand, counting down.
ATTTGGTCTTGGTCACATTCGTAATAATCGTGGCGATTTACTTTCAGGTGGCGAAAGAAGAAGAACTGAAATTGCTCGTGCCTTAGCTACCGATCCAAATTTTATTTTGTTAGATGAACCTTTTGCAGGAGTAGATCCCGTTGCTGTAGAAGATATTCAAAAAATTGTTGCACAGTTGAAGGACAAAAACATCGGAATTTTAATTACCGATCACAACGTACAAGAAACTCTTGCCATTACAGACAGAACCTATTTAATGTTTGAAGGAAATATATTAAAACACGGTAAACCCGAAGAATTAGCCGAAGATAAAATGGTAAGAAAAGTGTATTTAGGTCAAAACTTCGAGCTTCGTAAAAAGAAGATATTTCAATAGGAAACTTACTTTTGTCCTACTAAACAAAATGAAACATTGTCAATCCTTAACTTAAGACTTTAAATGAATTTTTATTTTTTTTCGGATAATGTTGAAATTAACAAGCTATTTTTCTAAGATTGAAGTGAGTGTAGATAAAATTTTGTAGCTTTATTTTCAGAAATACGCTAATGAAACAGAAATTTTATCTAGATACATCGGTTTTTGGTGGAATTTTTGACAAGGAATTTGACAAATTTACGCTACAACTGTTTGAGCGGATTAAACTTGGAAAAGTAACTTGTTTATACTCAGATTTGGTTGAAGCCGAGCTAGTGAAAGCACCAAAAAATGTAAAAAGTCATTTTTACAAGCTTCCAAATAAGAGTATGGAAAAGGTCGAAATAACAGATGATATACTAACTCTTGCAAAAAAATATATTGAATAAGGAGTTGTTGGAGCAACAAGTTTTGACGATTGTGTGCATATAGCAACTGCAACAATTAATCGAGCAGATATTTTAGTAAGTTGGAATTTTAAACATATTGTGAATGTCTATAGAATAAGAGGATATAATTCAATAAATTTGAGAATGAATTATCCAACATTAGAAATTCGTTCTCCAGAAGAAATTATAGATTATGAAGACTAAAAACGAAGAACAAACAAAAGAATTTGATACGGTAAAAACATTCCGTAAGATTAAAGACCAAATTTCAAAAGATTTAAAAGATTTGAGTTTCGATGAAATCAAAGAGTACTTAAAAAAAGAAAGCTCAAAGCTACAAGTCAAGTAGAATTATTCAAAATATTGCAATACACAAAGACTTGTTAATTTTTAAATAGCTTATTCTTTACGAAATAGTAAGGATTAGAAACGAAGCGGTCTTTTATCTATAAATAGCAATACTTAATAAAAAACTACGTCTTCTGCTTTTCCTTTTCAGCAGCAGGAAATAGAATGTTGTTTAAAATTAAACGGTAACCTGGTGAAGTTGGATGCAATTCTAATTCTGTTTTAGGATCGCCTACTCGATGTTGATAATCTTCTGGATCGTGACCGCCGTAAAAGGTAAAAAAGCCTTTTCCTTTAATTCCGTGTATGTATCTCGCTTCACCATTCACTTTATTTTCTCCTAAAATAAGTACATTCGATTTGATTTGGCTTCTTTCAAAACTGGTGGTCTGCCCCATAAAACCTTTTACTAAAGCAGTATGATTCTGATTAAGCATCGTAGGAATTGGATCCCATTTTGCTGAAAAATCCATCAAGGTAAAATAATCTTTGTCTTTTTGAATCTTTCTTTTTTCGGTCATATCTATAGACGAAAATTCATACACATTTGGGTCTTTCACTAAATTAAAATCCTTAAAAGCAAAAGTTTGACCAAAATCTAACTTATTTTGGTAACCAGGATCGCTAGCATCACCATCAAACATGGGTTCGCAAATATCGGTTTGGTGTGCAGCTAAAGCAATATCAAAAGAATCGGTTGCACTACACATGGCAAACATAAATCCACCACCAACTACATAATCTCTGATTTTTTGAGCAACGGCTAATTTTGCTTCAGAAACCTTGCTATATCCTAAACTCGATGCTAACTCTTCGGCTTTCTTTTTTTCTTCAATATACCAAGGAGTTGCTCGATAAGCTCTATAAAATTTTCCGTATTGACCTGTAAAATCTTCGTGATGCAAGTGCAACCAATCGTATAAAAGTAGCTCGTCATTTAAGACTTCTTCATCATAAACTTTATCGTAAGGAATTTCAGCATAGGTAAGCACTAAAGTTACTGCATCATCCCAAGGTGCATTCCCTTCTGGAGTATAAACCGCAATTCTTGGTGCTTTTTCTAAGGTAACGGATTCTTGATTTTTAGATGGACTTTCAATTTCCTTCAAAATGGAAGTTGCATTTTGGTTGCTGATTACTTCGTAGCTCACACCACGAATAGTACATTCTTTTCTCAATTTTTCTGAATCGGGCATTAAAAAACTACCTCCACGGTAATTGAGTAACCATTGTACTTTTTGTCCGCGGTCTAAAGTCCAATAGGTTATTCCATAGGCTTTTAAATGGTCTTTTTGCGATTCTGCATCCATTGGTATAAGTACAAATGAAGCATTTGCAGCCAAAGAAAATAGGAAAAAAAGAAAGATAAAAATTCTGTGAAGCATAAAATTGATTTCTAATTGGGTTAAAAATACAGAAATCTTACCCAAAGCTCTACCGAACAAGTTTTTTTTAAGATTTAAAACGGAAATGGGTCATCATCATCCTGAGTTTCACCAAAAGCTTCACTTGGATTTGAAGTTTTAGGTGTACTAAATGGATCATTTTCATTATTGATTTTAGAGCCAAATTCCAAGTCTTCCGAAATGCTCTTCAGATTTTCAAATCGACCTAAGTTACCGATAAATCGAAGTCGAATATTGTCTAAACCACCGTTTCTGTGCTTAGCTACAATAAACTCACCTTGACCTTCTGTTGGGCTTCCTTCTTCGTCATCCCATTCTTCAATATCGTAATATTCAGGTCTGTAAATAAAGGATACAATATCGGCATCTTGTTCAATTGCTCCAGATTCTCTCAGGTCACTTAAGAGTGGTCTTTTGGTTCCGCCACGTGTTTCTACAGCTCGCGATAATTGAGAAAGCGCAATAACAGGAATGCTCAATTCTTTGGCTAAAGCTTTCAAGTTTCTAGAAATGGTTGAAATTTCTTGCTCTCGGTTTCCTCCTTTGTTATTTCCTCCACCAGTCATCAATTGCAAATAATCTATCACAATAAGTTGAATGCCATGCTGTGAAGCCATTCTGCGTGCTTTTGCTCGTAAATCAAAAATAGAGAGTGAAGGTGTGTCATCTATAAACAAAGGCGCTTGTTCTAAAGCTTTCACTTTTACATTCAGTTGCTCCCATTCGTGTTTTTTTAAATTTCCAGTCCTTAATTTTTCTGAATTCAATCCTGTTTCAGAAGAAATAAGTCGGGTAATCAATTGTACTGAAGACATTTCTAATGAAAAGAATGCCACTGGAATTTTATGTTCAACCGCCATGTTTCTAGCCATAGAAAGTGTAAGCGCGGTTTTACCCATACCTGGACGAGCAGCAACAATAATTAAATCTGAAGGCTGCCATCCTGAGGTAAGTTTATCTAAATCGTCAAATCCTGACGGAATTCCACTTAAACCTTCTTTATTTGAAATTTCTTCTATTCGGTTTAAAGCTTGTTGTACTAAGTTTTGAGCGGTTTCTGAAGACTTTTTGATGTTACCTTGAGTAACTTCATATAATTTTGATTCTGCATGGTCTAATAAATCAAACACATCTGTACCTTCATCGTAAGCTTCTTCAATTATTTCATTAGAAATTTTAATCAAACTTCGTTGAATGTATTTCTGTAAAATGATCCGTGAATGGTATTCAATATGTGCAGAAGATGATATTTTTTGGGTTAGTTGAATCAGGTAATATTCGCCACCGCAAATCTCTAATTTTTTTTCTTTTTTAAGCTGACTAGAAACGGTTAACAAGTCAATTGGTTGCCCTTCTTGAAATAAAACATGAATGGCTTCAAAAATATGTTTGTGTGCATCTTTGTAAAAAGCATCAGGGCTAAGTATGTCAATTGCTTCATCTACCCCTTTTTTATCAATCATCATGGCGCCAAGTACAACTTCTTCTAATTCAGTTGCTTGTGGTGGAAGTTTTCCTTTTTGAAGGCTAATAACGTTGCTTTTTTTGGTTTGATTTTGCGAATATTGTTGTTGTGACTCCATGTTGCGAATGTAAAAAAAAGCTTTCCTAAATGTAAATATATTGTTTCTTTGGTAATCAACAGCTTATCAACATTTTGCGGTTAATAAATTTATTACTGATGTTGATAACTAAAAAAATCCGAAGCAAAAACTTCGGACTTTTTACTCTTGTTGGTTTTGTAATTTATGCTTCTTGAAAAACACCCATTTGGATAAATTTATCCATGCGTTTTTCTACTAATTCTTCTGGTGATAACTTTTTTAATTCTTCATAAGATTTCAAAATACACTTTTCAACACTCTTGAAAGTTTTTTCTCTATCACTATGTGCTCCGCCAGTTGGTTCTTTTAAAATTTCGTCTATTAGCTTTTGCTTTTTCATGTCTTTTGCTGTTAGTTTCAGCGCTTCAGCAGCAATTTGCTTTTGTTCCCAGCTTCTCCATAAAATAGAAGAACAAGACTCTGGAGAAATTACAGAATACCACGTGTTTTCTAACATGACAATTTTGTCTCCAACGCCAATTCCTAAGGCACCGCCGCTAGCTCCTTCGCCAATAATAATTACCGTAATGGGAACTTGAATATTGAACATTTTTTGAATGTTTCTGGCAATGGCTTCACCTTGACCGCGTTCTTCTGCTTCTAATCCTGGAAATGCTCCTGGAGTATCGATCAAGCAAACTATAGGAACACCAAATTTATCTGCAGATTGCATTAAGCGTAATGCTTTTCGATAGCCTTCAGGACTTGCCATCCCAAAATTTCGGTATTGTCTGGTTTTGGTATTAAATCCTTTTTGTTGACCGATAAACATGAAACTTTGGTCTTTCACTTTTCCTAAACCACCAATCATGGCTTTATCATCGCCAAAATTTCGGTCGCCATGCAATTCTAAAAAAGTATCACCACAAATGGCATTTATATAATCCATGGTGTACGGACGATTTGGATGCCTAGACAGTTGAACGCGTTGCCAAGCACTCAAATTTTGATAGATATCTTTTTTAGTTTTCTCTAATTTTTTTTCAATCTGCTTGCAGGTGTCAGAAACATCAACATCGCTGTCTGATCCTATTTTACAAGCCTTTTCGTATTGTTCGTTTAATTCTTTTATAGGTAATTCAAAGTCTAAATATTCCATAATTTAGCGTTGTGATTTGGTAAAGAGTGAGCAGACAAATATAGCAAACTTTAGAAGATGCATTCAATTTTGCTTTCTTAAAATTCAGATTTCAACTTCACCTAGATTGTTGAATTAAAATTATCGTTTTGCTTTTTGAAGCAAATAAATTGATAATATTCCAAATACTACGTTAGAAAACCACACGGCAATAATGGGGGAAAAGGTAGATTCTTCTGCAATGCTTCCAAATACCTTTTCGAAAAATATGTAGCCAAAACCAATTACAATTCCTATGGCTAAGTTTATGCCCATCCCGCCACGGCGCTTGATTGCGGAAACCGAAACGGCAATTATGGTTAATATAAACGCAGAAACAGGAATGCTCCATCTTCGGTAGGCAACTACTTCGTAACGATTAATGTTGGGTGAACCGCGTTTTTTCTCTTGTGCTATAAACGACTTTAACTCATTATAGTTAAGTGTTTCAGCAATATATTCAACAGGGGTTAATTCATCAAAATCAAATGGTAAAATAGTGTCTAATTGATCTTTTTTGATAAAGACATCTTCGCGTTCGCTAACTATTCGTTTTACGTAATTTTTTAAAGTGTAAGTAGAATCTTGGTTTAAAGTTAATCTGCTTGCTTTTATTTTAAATTTCAGCTCTGTGCCTTCAAAATGTTCTAAGGTAAAATTAGAAGCTGTTTTACTTTTTTCTCTGAAATTGCTAGCATAAATAACTTCGTTGTCATTGATTTGCCGGTACACATCTCGTGCTTGGTCACTGGGTTTGGAACGTTTTAAATATTTGTATTTGTATTCGTTAAATCCTTGGCTTGCCGATGGTACAATGTACATGCTTAAAGCAATTGCTAAAGCACAGACAATACTTGCTCCTATAAAATAAGGTCTTAAAAACCGATAAAAAGAAACGCCCGAACTTAAGAAAGCAACAATTTCGGTGTTGTTAGCAAGCTTAGATGTAAACCAAATTACCGATAAAAACAGTAAAATAGGGAAGAGGAGATTGGCAAAATAAATAGTGAAGTTTCCGTAGTAAGCCAAAGTTTCATCAAGCGGAGCTTCATTTGCAATAATCTTGTCTACTTTTTCAGAAAAATCGATGATAATTCCAATAGGAATAAATAGCAATACCATCATGAAAAAGGTAAACAAGTAGCGTTTTAATATGTACCAATCTAAAATTTTCAACTTACAATCGTTTGTTCATTTGTTTTACCATTTTGTCTTTCCAAGGTCTAAATGTACCCGCAATAATTTGCTTTCGGGCTTCTCTTACTAACCATAAATAAAATCCTAAATTGTGTATGGTGGCAATTTGTTTTCCTAATAATTCATTTACGGTAAATAAATGGCGCAAATACGCTTTTGAATATTCAGTATCTACCCAAGTGATGTCCATTTCATCGATTGGAGAAAAGTCGTCATGCCACTTTTTGTTTTTGATGTTTATCGTTCCGTTGGCAGTAAATAACATTCCGTTTCTTGCATTTCTAGTTGGCATCACACAATCGAACATATCTACTCCTAAAGCAATATTTTCTAATAAGTTTATTGGTGTACCAACGCCCATTAAATAACGGGGTTTATCTTCTGGTAGTATTTCAGTTACCACTTCGGTCATGGCATACATTTCATCGTCTGGTTCGCCCACCGAAAGTCCGCCAATGGCGTTGCCTTCAGCTTCTACCGAAGCGATGTATTCTGCCGATTGCTTTCTTAAATCTGTATACGTACTTCCTTGTACAATCGGGAAAAGTGTTTGTTGGTAACCGTATAATTCAGGACTCACTTTTAATTGAGCAATGCAGCGTTCTAGCCAACGATGCGTCATGTGCATCGAACGTTTGGCATAGTTATAATCGCATGGATAAGGAGTACATTCATCAAAAGCCATGATGATGTCTGCACCGATTTCTCTTTGAATGTCCATTACATTTTCCGGTGTAAACCAATGCATAGATCCATCGATATGCGATTTGAATTTTACGCCTTCTTCCTTAATTTTTCGGTTTGCTGAAAGTGAATACACTTGGTAACCGCCACTATCGGTTAAGATGTTGCGATCCCAATTCATGAATTTATGCAAACCACCAGCTTGTTTTAAAATGTTGGTTTGAGGACGTAAATATAAATGATAGGTATTTCCTAAAATAACATCGGCATTGATGTCGTTTTTCAATTCGCGTTGATGCACGCCTTTTACGCTAGCAATTGTGCCAACAGGCATGAAAATTGGGGTTTCAATTACACCGTGATCTGTAGTGATTTTTCCAGCTCTCGCTTTGGAAAGTGGGTCTTTGGCTTTTAAATCAAATTTCATTCAAAAAAAATTCTCGGCAAAGATAGTCTTTTTAAAACGTCTGTGCCTAGATGCTAATTAGTCGTTCCTTAAAAAGTTATAAACATCAGCCTATCAATAAAATATTTTTTTTATTGCTTAAAATTATAAGTTTTGTCTCTTAGGAACTTAACTTGTTCTTTTAAATGAAAGCAAAAAAACATACTACAAATCAAGCTTTTTTCTTCGGTTTTGTAGATGCCCCAAATCAAAACCATCCACTTTATATTCTTACTAAAAAAATTTACTGGGATTTATTTGAAGTATCTTTTTCTTCAAAATACAGTAAAATTATGGAAATAAGCAAAGCCAACTATTGGATGAAACTGAGCAAAGCTCGAAAAGATTTATACCATTTTATGCAAAACAAATGCAGATTTGCCAATAAACTGAATCTACCATCAAGGTGTCAAAAAAGTTAAATAAGCATTTCAAAATGCTTTCAACGGCTAACTTTTCTCCATAAACTCCACATCATCAATCTCCTTCATCAGTCGATCCGTTTCGGTTAAGGCGTCAATCATTTTTTGGTAGTGTATGATGTCCACAAATTTGGAAGTTTTTAAAGTATAAATTTATGTATTTAAAACCTAAGCTTATTGGAGTGATTTGTTTTATTGGAGTTGAAATTTGTTTGAAGTCTAGTTGAAGCCTTGATATCTAAGGTGAAATTTAATTAACGGCTTTTATAAATAAAAGAGTTATTCAAAATAATTTTTTATTTTAAATTGTATATTTTCATAAAGTTGTAGATTTATTTCATGAAACCAATTTTCTATTCAATAATTTTTGCAATACTAATTTCTTCCTGTGCAAGTTTTACAAACCCCAATTCCTATATAGCCGAATCTATTGAAAATGTAGATGAACTTCAGCAATTAAACGGAAAATTTGCTGTTTTTCAAGAAGATTGTTACGAAAGGAACTTGGCATCAATGCTTCATTTTGATACAGAAGTTATATGCATTGAGGAACAAAAAGACAGATATTTTATTGAATTGTCTGTAATTGACAAAAAAGAAGTTTTAGCTAAATTATTTAAAGGTGATTTTCTCTTAGAAGAGAAAAATCTAAAAGGTGGAATTAAGGATAATTATTTTAGAAAAAGAACTGATTTTTATTTTAACATTGCATATGTTATATTCAATATATATACCGAAGACGATACGAGAATCGGGATTCTACAAAACAAGAATTTAACTGTTGATACTACGGGTGGTACCTGTGGTTTATTTATAGTATTCCCTATTTTTTGTGCAGGCGGTGATTCTAATAATAACGAATTTGAACGCTTATATGAATACTAGATTAATCCGTTTTACATTTTTTATATAACTTGTATGTTTTCAGCTACTTTCAAAAAAGCTTTACTGGTTTATTTTTAGTGAATAAGAATGTTTAAAATTTTTCCCTTAAGGGAAATGCCGAAAGGCAAAGGGTGTTTTCGTATTTTAGTTTACACTCATCCCTACTTCCATCAGTGGAAGGGAAGCAGCTTATGCATTGTTTAAATGAAAGATTTTGTTTCAAGTGCCGAAATGAGCATTCTCTTAAAATTCAACCAATTGTAAATTGGTTACTTTACGGAATTCGATCGAAGTCGAGAACCACCATTATCTCGAAGGAGTTTATCCTGAAGAATTGAAGGGCTCGATGCTAGAACAGTACTAAAGTTCTCCCTTTATATTAAATGAAATTATCAAAATTTCCTGAAGTTCGAACATCCATGACAGAATAGGCAGCAGGCTGACATTAGGCAATATATTTTAACTCAAAAAGCACAACGGGTTAGCTTATACTTTAAGCACAAGAATAAATTACTTTGTTGTTTTTAAATTCATATCAGTGAAAACATGATCAACTGGTTCCCAAAGTTGAATTTTGTTTCCATCCAAATCCAAAATGTGTACAAATTTTCCGTATTCAAAACTTTCAATTTCATCTAGTATTTGAACTCCATTTGCTTTCAGTTTTTTTACAAGTCCTTCTAAATTCTGAACTCTATAATTCACCATAAATCCATTTTCAGCAGGAGAGAAAAAGTCTTTTGCATTTCCAATTGGACTCCATTGCAAATAATTGATTTCTTCGGGTCGGTTGGCATTTCTAAATTCAAAATTTGCGCCCCATTGGTCCACTTCTAATTTTAAATTCTTTGCATACCAATTTTTAGTTTCTTCTGGATTTTTTGTTGCAAAAAAAACTCCGCCAACGCCTGTTACTTTTGGTGTTAAATCTTCAGATGAATAACAGAATTTCTCGTTCTTATCTTTTTTCATTAAATGAAATTATTTTTTGGTCTTTACAAACAAAGCAACTAAAGCTGAAGTAATTATACCCATCACCAAAGCCCAAATGGTACTTTGCACTATATACGTTTCTAAATTGAATTGCGCTTCAGCTTCTTCCATATTTTCGTGATAACCTGTTTCAACCGAATAAGCAATTACATTTTTAAAATAATCAGGCGTGATAACTTCCGAAATAATCCATTGATTTAAAGGAGAAAAAAGCGTAACAATTAGGCTAATGATTAAACCTGAGATAAATCCTTGCTTAAAATTCATTTCTCCGTTGTAAAAATTCCTTTTTTTGTCTTTTAATGCCAGGACATAAATCCAAATAGCAGGAATTATATACAATAGGGTTACATATTGGTGCCACTCTAAATATTCATCATGTAACCCAATTTGTTTTTCTAAGACCATTCATAAGAGCAAAGTGATCATGAATATCACAGCCCATTTAATTTCAATTTTAATATTTTTCATCTTTGTTTCATTTTGAGTCTAACAAAAATAGCCAGCTATTTGGAATAACTGGCCAATTTTTTAAAAATAGACAATTCTTAATAGTATGTAAATCTCCTTACTTGACTAACGTATTTTGCAAGACGCATAACTTGATGGCTGTAACCGTATTCATTATCATACCAAACATACAAGACAGCGCTTGTTCCATTTTTGTGAAGTATACTAGCTTTACTGTCAAAAATACTTGGAGCTGAAGAACCTACAATATCACTAGATACTAATTCATTATCTATAGAATATTTAATTTGTTCAACCAATTCCCCATTTAAAGCATAATCTTTTAAACTTGAGTTGATGGCTTCAACATTGGTTTTCTTTTTCAAATTCAGTTTCAAAATAGCTAAAGAGCCGTTGGGAACAGGAACGCGAATGGCGTTGGAAGTTAACTTTCCATCTAAAGCAGGAAATGCTTTGGCAACTGCTTGTCCAGCACCGGTTTCTGTAATCACCATGTTGAGTGCAGCAGCACGACCACGACGGTATTTACTGTGCATATTGTCTACCAAATTCTGATCGTTGGTGTAGGCATGAATGGTTTCTAAATGTCCGTCTTTGATGCCAAAACTTTTTTCCATAGCATACAAAACGGGAGTTATGGCGTTGGTAGTACAGGATGCAGCGGAGTAAATAAATTCTTTGTTCGGGTCCACATCTTTGTGGTTTACGCCGTACACAATATTCGGGATTCCTTTTCCTGGAGCAGTTAAAATTACTCTTTTAGCTCCATTAGACTTCAAGTGACGGCTCAAAGCTTCTTGATCTCGAAAGGCTCCGGTATTATCCATAATTAAAGCATCATGGATTCCATATTTGGTATAATCGATGTCTTCGGGTTGTTTTGCTGAAATAATGTAGACGCTAGTTCCATTAATTACCAGCGCTTTATTTTCAACATCAACATTTACCGTTGCAGAAAAATCTCCGTGAACCGAATCGCTTTTTAAAAGTGAAGCACGTTTTTCTAAAACAGCTTCGGTTATTTCTCCACGAGTTACAATGGCACGCAAACGCATTTGGCTTCCTTTACCTGTTTTGGTCATCAATTCGCGTGCTAACAAGCGTCCAATTCTACCAAAACCGTACAATACTACATCTTGCGGTTTAATTTCGCCTTGTTTTTTTGCTCCTTCCAATTTTTCAGCAACAAATGCAAATGCATTTTTATGACTCGGATTATCGGAGTGAAATTCATAAGCTAATTTTCCGATATCTAATTTCGCAGGCGGAAGGTCTAATTGCAAGATGGCATCAGCCAATTCTACCGTGTCGTAAATCGAAATATTTTTGCCTACAAATTTGCCAGCATATTCGTGCAAATCCAGAATATCACTTACATTTTTGTTGATCAGTGCGTTTCTGAAAATCACCAATTCAATAGATTTATCATACCATAAATCATGAATAGTTTTAATGAATTTCACGCTAGCTTTGCGTTTGTCTGCTTGCAATTTTAGTTGCTTTTCGTACTCATTTTTTGGCATTGGTATAGCTTTTTAAGGTGTTGAAATTATTTGCAAATGTATATATTTCAAACGTTTTCGTTAATAAGTTTTGTGCAGATTTTCTTTCGATTTTTTACTTCTTGAAAACTTTAATTTTTTATGCTAATGAATGCTAAATTTTTAGCAGTAGCATCTACATATTTATTCCTTTTGAAATGAAAAACAGTGAAAAATGTATTTTTGAAGAATTTGGATATGCTAGTTTTTTGATGTGTTATTCTACATTTAGTTTAGGCGAAGTTTTTTCTCAAACTAAGTATTACATTATTGACTTAGACGCATATTTAATAGGTAACTTATTTGCTCTCTATCCATGCATGACGATTTTACTGATATCTATTTTCACCACAGAGACACAAAGTACACAAAGATTTATACATCTAGTATAAAAAATCATATATAAAACTAATAATCAGTATTTTGAAACTAGCATTTAAAAGACTAAGTTAATTAACTTAAATACCGTTTTTTTGAAATGTTGCTAATTCATTTTAATTTTTTGTTCGATTCATCAACTGTTTTAATGCGCCAGTAGACCATAAAGCCCAAAAAATTAATACAGGTTGAAAAAACAAGCGCAGCAAACGCTTAAAGTCGGTATCTAAACCAAAAGCATCAATTGAGTTGGTATATTGAGATATGTTACCCGGAAAGATAAGCACATAAAAAATTGCCAAAGCAATGCCTACTTTTTCTTGGTGTTTCCAAAGAAGTATCATTGCTAAACCCAGCGTGATTTCAACTATTCCAGAAGAAATGACCACAAAATCCATTAAGGCTTGACTTTCTGGGAGCCATTTTGGTACTTGCGCTTGAAACTCTTCTCTTTGAAAAGTGAGATGTCCTATACCTGCAAAAGTCATTAATGCACCTAATAAGATGCGCATAATTTTTTGAAACAAACTTGTTTCCATAAGTCGTTATACATTAAATCGTTCGCAATGTAAATGTGCAAATTAAAATACTTCTTGTATGTTAATATTCTCTTTTAAATTATTCGAATCTATTTCCCGTATATTTGAAGCAAAAAACAATGAAATACGCAATTTTATTCTCCATCTGTTTTTTGTTTGCTTGTTCTTCTGATAATCAAAAAGTGGAAGGAGAAGTAAAGGATGAAAACGGCAAAGCACTTCAAGAAGTTATGGTGCAAGTTATGGGTACAGATTTGTACACCTACACCAATGCAGATGGCTATTTTGCCATTAACACTAAATCCCGTGGAAACGAACTGATATTTAACCTAGAAGGTTACAAACTAGGTAGATATGATGTAAAAGAAGACGAGTTGATGCAAGTTAGCTTAGAAGCTTTACCTCCTAAAATGGAAGTTGAAGCAAAAGTTGAACAAGATTCAATTTCATATTAATTATTCTAGTTTGTTGACCTTATTTATTATTTTGTAGGATTCACCTAGATCAATGATAAAGAATGAATTAACCCTGCAAGCCTTCTAAACGCTTGCAGGATTTTATAATTAAGCAACTCAACCTGCAAGGTTTCTGATACCTTGCAGGTTTCCTATTTATTGCCTTGTATCCACCATGTTAATAATCTTCCAAGCATCATTTAAATAAGCCAGAGTAAACAAATTGATGCCGCTGTGCGATTGTTCATCGTTAACGTAAAATGTATAATCTGTAAACACATCAGCTAAAGGAAAACGCAGGTTTATTTTAACATTGTCAATTTCTTCACGAATAATCAAGTCGTCGGTAAGTCTCCCAATTTGTTTTAAAAACTCGTGTATATTTTCTGAAAATAACTGTTTTTCTCCATCTTTAATCATTAAACTTTTTAAACTTACATCATTCCCTAAAGTAGATTTAATAACTAGCGTGTCTTTGGCATTTAATCCTTTAAAAAAAGTTTCAACTTGTTCAGATATTTCTTTCTCATGATTTTTAGTTTGTGCTGAAGTATTTGCAGAGCATAAAAGAAAAAAGCTAAGACTTAAGGCGTAAATTGAAATAGAAATATTTTTCATAAAGTTGATTTTTTTCTTCAGTTAATGTCGTTTTCCATTCCATGTACCACCGTAGCGGTAATGGGGTTTGGGTTGGTGTTTTTCAATGCAATTTTTGCAAACAAAAAACCATTTTCCAGATTTTTCTATTTGTATCCTGTATAAAATTAAGTGATTTTCATCACAATCAGTACATTTTTTTGTTTTCATCTTTCAAATTAAGCAAAAACTAAATTCATTTTTAAAAAGAATACTGTAAATTTATTCAGAATCAAACCTCATATGGAAAATGTAATTGTAGAACGTGTTGCTGATTTTTTGAAGCAATTTCCACCTTTTCAAGAAATACATTCAGCCGATTTGCATAAAATTGCTGCTCAAGTTCGGGTGCATTATGTGCCTAAACGCAATTTTGTTTTTAAAGAAGGCGACCCCGCGCATACCGAATTTTATGTGGTGCAACAAGGAGCGGTGGGTTTGCGCTCCAAAAGCAGAAGTGCCACAGCATGGATAGACATCTGCGATGAAGGAGATATTTTAGGTTTACGCCCTTTGTTTGCAGACCAAACCTACGCCATGGAAGCCGTTGCCAGAGAAGAATGTGTTCTGTATGCCATTCCTATTGAAGCTTTTAAAAAAGTGTTGGCAAACAATCAAGCGGTGATGGATTTTTTGTTGGAAAGTTTCGCTTCCAATACCCGAAATCCAAAAGCTTCTGAAGCCAAAGGAAAATTGCTTTCTGCCAATTATGCTTCAAATGAAGCACAATCCACCGATTTAGATTTTTTTCAACAAGCCTTCTACACCAAAAATCCCATTTGTCTTACCGCAAAGGCGACCATTCAAAAAGCAGCTTTGTTGATGAACGACCATAAAATCAGTTCGTTGATTATTGAAGAGAACAAGCTTCCCATCGGAATTATAACCGATAAAGATATTCGGCGTTGGGTGGCTACAGGCGAAATGCAAATTGCTGATAAAGTAAGTGAAATCATGTCTAGTCCAGTAAAGTGCGTGCCACCTACAATTCATTTAGCGGAAGTTCAAACTATTTTATTACAACACAAAATCGGACATTTGTGCGTTACCCAAGATGGCACTGACCAAGCTGAAATCATTGGAATTTTGTCTGAACACGACATTGTCACCGCCCAAGCCAATAATCCTGTGGCTCTGTTGAAGCAAATTGAGCGAGTTAGTAAATTGGAGTCCTTAACCCGAATTCGCGAGTCGCTGAGTAGTTTGTTAGAAGCTTACTTAAACACCGCTTTGCCCATGCCATATATCATGAAAGTAAGCGGATTAATCACCCAAGCTTTGATGCATCGCGTAATTGAATTAAGCGAAGAAAAAATAGGAAAAGCACCTGTAAAATTCGCTTGGTTAGGAATTGGAAGTCAGGGCAGAGGCGAACAACTATTACTCACAGACCAAGACCATGCCTTGGTTTTTGAAGATGTTTCTGATGAAGAATTAGAAACTACACAAGCTTATTTTTTGAAATTAGCTAAAGACGTAAGCCGCGTTTTAAATGAATTGGGTTATGTGTTTTGTCCCGCAGAAATGATGGCGAGCAATCCCAAATATTGTTTGAGTTTGAGTCAGTGGAAAAGCCAATTTTCAAAGTGGATTGATCAAGCTTCAACGCAAAATATCATGATGTGCAGTATCTTTTTTGATTATGCAAAAGTTTACGGCGAAGCGGATTTGGTGAAGCAAATCAGCCAACACATTCTTCAAAAGTTGAAAGGCAATCAGAAGTTTTTTGCTTATTTGGCAGAAGATGCGGTAAAAAATCCACCACCATTGGGGTTTTTCAGGCAGTTTATTATTGAAGATGATGGCGAGCACAAAGATGAATTTGACGTAAAAGCGAGAGCTATTCAACCTTTAGTTGATGCCGCTCGTGTTTTAATTTTAGCGGAAGGAATTGAAGGTAAAAACAACACGGTAGAACGTTTTGAAAAGTTGATTGAATTGGAACCCCAAAATGAAGAAGTGTATGCGGGATGCATCAAAAGTTTTCATGTATTGTCTAAATTTAGAGCAGTTGAAGGATTTAAAAACAACTCATCAGGAAGGTATTTGGAACTTTCTAGCTTGAGTAAAAGCGATAAAATGAAATTGAAACGCGCCTTTAAACCCATACAAGAAATTCAGAGTTTGTTAAAAAATCGATTTAAATTATCCTATTTTTTATAATGAATTGGTTCAAAAATTTGTTTTCAAACATCAAAGATTATCCTGAATTTTGGCAGGATTATTTGGCGGAATTTAAACAACCCAACCCGCAAAGAGTAGTGGTGTTGGATTGTGAAACCACAGGCTTGAACCCAAGTGAAGACAAAATCCTTTCTATTGGCGCTGTAGCTTTACACGAAAATGTGATTTGTGTAGAAGATCATTTTTCAGTATTTGTAAAACAAACATTTCATCAAGCTGAAAGTGTAGCTATTCACGGAATTGTTAACAATAAAAAGAACAAATTAGATACAGAAAAAGAAGCCATCAAACAATTGCTTCAATGTATAGGAAGTGCTAAAATTGTAGGACACCACATTCAGTTTGATATTGAAATGATCAATCGAGCGCTTCAGCATATGCAATTACCCAAATTGAAAAACAAAGTACAAGACACTAGCGATTTGTATCTAAAATACAAAGGAATTCACCAACCTATACAAAAAAGCCTTGATGACTTATGTGAAGAATTCAACATTCCGAAGAAAGACCGGCATACTGCTTTAGGCGATGCTTTTTTAACCGCACAAGTGTATCAACGATTGGTTATTCAGTAGCATCTTCGACATTTTCTCTGATGCTTTTTTTGATGTTTTCGGGTAGTTCAAATTCTTCAAAAGAAAGCAAGGTGTCTTTTATTTTCCCCGTTTCATCAATTTCAATATGGTATAAATTGCCGTAGGTTTTTTCGTCTATTTTAGGATATTTTTCATTCCTCAAAATCTCATTGCAAAAATCAGGAGTGGTGTTGTTATGCCCAACAATAACGGTGTTTTGTCCGTATGTATTTTTCCAGAAATCTTTGGTGAATAAACTATCTTCTTCAACTGAAAAAGTTTCTGGACTTTTTTTGTAATGATGCACAATAGGAATTACTGTCTGAAAATTCCGCATGTATTTGGTGGTATAAAATTGATCTAGTGCTTTGTCTTTAAAATATTCTCCCCAGTAGGATGCGCGTTCCAAACCTTCTAATGTAAGTTGTGGGTCATCTTTCGTAGTCAAGTCTTTTTCGGCATGACGGATAAAATAGTAATTGGTTATTTTAGGTTGAATTCCTTCGGGAACTTCAAAATTTACGTAACCTTCTGGAGCTTCCTTGTCAGTTTGACAAGAGAATGAAAGACTTAATAATAGAACTACTGCTAACTTTTTCATTTTAAAAATATATGGTTACAAATATGCAAATAGCATTTCAATAAAAAATGTTTGCTTTGCTTTTTTTGCTTTTAAGAAACTATTCTGCTAACTCCATCCAGATAATTTGCGTAATCTGTTCGCCAAAACTGTTGAAGTTGTTGTCTGATACAAAAAGTAGACTTTTATTCCCATTCGCTAATGTAGGGCCAAAGCAAAGTCCTTCAATATTATCTATTCGTTTAGATGGAAGTTGTTTTCTGGTTTTCTTGAAATCTAAAAGTAAATGTTTATCAGCTGTTTTTACTTGGTCTTTTTTGCTGATTTGTTCCATTTCTAGAGTATTTGAAACGGTTTTGTAGTTGGTAACAAATAATTTCACCCGGTTAGAACGTTTTCCTCTACCAGCGGAATAAGCCCGTTCTATTACCAAAAATTCATCCTGATTTAAAATTAAAATTTCAGTTACACCATTTGTATAAAAAGGTAAAAAAGGTAGGCGCACAATTCGATCTAATTGATATACAAATTGTTGTTGAGCATTACCTGTTGTTGAATTAAACTGAGTAAACCGAACGGGCGAAAAAGTATTCCAAAGTTGTGGTTTTTTGCCGTCATTTTCTAATGGTAATTCAGTTGCAACCCAGATAAAATCTTTATTGAAACTCCATGTCATTCCTTCAAAAACTCGATTATGAAAAGGGAAATTACTTCCATTTACCTGTAGGTGTTTAGGTAAATTCATTTTCATTTTAAAATTGCCATCAGCATCAATTTGAAAAACACTTGCATTTTTCTGTTTTTTGATATTTCCTTCGCTAGTTAACCAAAAGTTTTTGTTTTTGCCAAAACGAATACTTTCTAGATCCATAGACATTTTCCTAAAAGTGGCATCCGTCTCTTTTAAGTTTGTACTTTTTATAAAAACAAGACTGTCTATTTTTCTATCTGAAGCTTCCCATTTTGCGGTATAAATAATTGGTTTTGTAGATCGATCATCGATAAAAATCAGGGTGTCATTTTTGAAGTCAATACCAGACAAACCACCAATTTCGTAGGTATTGAAGAAGGTTTTAGCTGGAATTACATATTCGTCTAGCAGCTTAAGTTGATATTTTGGTTCTTTAGCTATTCTAGTCACACTGCAGGAAATAAAACTAAAACAAATGAGTATAAATAATATATTTTTCATGTTTCAAAAGTAGCGCAAAAGAAAAAGACGGCATATTGCCGTCTTTAACTACATATTAAATTTTGGTAAAGAATTAATCTTCAACAACATCCATTATTTCAACTTCAAACTTTAGTGGAGTGTTGGGTGGAATTGGACCAACTCCACGTTCGCCATAAGCCAATTCGCTAGGAATGATAAAGGTAGCTTTTTCACCTACTTTTAATAGTTGAAGTCCTTCATCCCAACCTGGAATTACTCTTCCAGTTCCTACGTTAAATTCGATAGGTTCACCACGGTCTAAAGAAGAGTCAAACACTTTTCCGTCTAAAAATTGACCTGAGTAGTGTACGCTAATTAAATCTCCAGCTTTTACTTCTTGTCCTGATTCGTTTGCTTCAGTTATTAAGTATCGTAAACCTGAGTCTGTTTTGTCAAAACCTTCAGAAGCTTTGTCTAATTCTTTTTCTAATTTTGCAGCAGCTTCGGCACGTTGTTCTTCAATTTCATTAAACTTAGTTTCAAAAACACTAGTTGCATCAAAGTCTTTTGCTTCACTGCCTTTACGTATGATGTTTACTTTATTAATCACTACATCTTCTTTGGGTTTGTCTGCTTCAGCAGTTTCAACATTACCAATTTTATTAATTATTTCTTGTCCTTTAGCTACTTTGCCAAAAACACTGTGCTTTCCATCCAAGTGTGGTGTTGGAGCAAGTGTTATAAAAAATTGACTTCCATTGGTGCCTGGACCAGCGTTTGCCATAGATAAGATGCCTTCAGAATCGTGACCTAAACCTGAATCTACTTCATCAGGGAATTTGTATCCAGGACCGCCTTGCCCAGATCCAGTAGGATCTCCAGCTTGTATCATGAAATCTTTAATAACCCGGTGAAAAACAATTCCTTCAAAATAAGGTTTGCCTTTAAATTCTTCATCAACCATAGGATGTTTTCCTTCTGCTAAAGCAACAAAATTAGCAACGGTCATAGGTGCTTTGTCGTGGTGTAATTCTACTATAAAATCTCCTTGTGTAGTTTCAAATTGCGCGTATAAACCCTCTTCTAAATCGGGATATTGATCGCAGCTTGTACTAAACAAGCTAAAGCTTAAAACGGCAATTATAATTTTCATTTTGTTCATAATTTAAATTTAATTTACTGATTTCTGATTTTGATTTATAGATTTTAAGGTAATTGTAGATTGAAGTGGAACATTTTTGCCAATGCGTTCTAAATCTCCATAATACCCAAAAGCTTTGTAAGAAGGAAATAGAAAAGTTACTGTTTCTCCTTCACGCATAAGTTTGATGCCTTGTCTGAGTCCTGAAAAAATTCGCTCTTCGTCAATATAATATTCGCGTACTCCAATTTCATCTTTAGAATAAATGGTGTCTCCATCTAATTCTAAAAGGTTGTATTCAAATACAACTAAATCTCCTTTTTCTGGGTAAATACTGTCTTTTTTTGGATTCTTTTCGTGGTAAGTGTACCAAAATCCGTCTGGAGAATTTATATATTCTGTGGTTTTGTTCTCTTCTATAATTTGTAAAATAGCCTTTTCTTCAGCTTCAACTATTTTTTTGTTGATAGCAGCAGATTCTTTTAAGAAGCTTCCTGAACTGTAGCTAACAGGTCTTCTTGCTTCTGGTTGATTGCTAACGCAACTTGCAAAACCGATTATAATGAGTAGTAAACAAACTGTTTTTTTCATCCTTTTAAATCTTCCTGTAAAGATAGTTTTTCTTTGAAATACGAGAGCGTATCTGTTAAATTTTTCATACTTCTCCCGCCTGCAGCGTTTTTGTGCCCTCCACCTTCAAAGTGTTTTCTGGCAAATTGGTTCACGTCAAAATTACCTTTCGAGCGGAAAGATATTTTAATGAGATCTTCATCAAGGCTTTCTATAAAAATGACAGCAAAAACAACATTTTCTAAAGATAAGCCATAATTTACAAATCCTTCTGTGTCTCCTTTTTTATAATTATGCGCTTCTAATTCTTCCTTGCTTAAATGAATGTAAGCAGTTTTGTATTCTGGAATTAAAGTCATGTTTTTTAGCGCTACACCTAAGAGTTGCATCCGCTGATACGAATTAACATCGAAAGTTTGTTGGTGAATTGCCGAATTATCTGCTCCAGCTTCAATAAGTTTAGAAACTACCTGATGTGTTGTGTTTGTAGTTGCAGGAAAACGAAACGAACCTGTATCCGTCATAATTCCTACATAAATACAAGTAGCAATGTCTTTGTCTATTAAATTTATGGCATCCATTTTTTCAAGGAAGTGATAAATCATTTCACAAGTTGAACCCATTTTATCATCGCTGTACATAAACTTCGCATAATCTGCTGGTTGCTGGTGATGGTCGATCATTACAAAATCTGCATTCATATTTTGTAAAGCTTCAGCAACATCTCCACAACGGGATAAATCATTAAAGTCTAAGGTGAAAATCAATTCGGCTGAATTAATGGCGCTTTGACTTTCATCTTTGTTTTTGTCAAAGCGAAGTAATTCTTCTTGATGCGGAATCCATTTTAAAAAAATCGGAAAATCATTGGGTACGATCGCAGTGACTTGATGATTCATTTTTTGAAGTGCCAATTGCAAGGCTAAACTTGATCCAACAGCATCTCCATCTGGATTTTTATGTGTTATAATACAAATTTTACGCGGTGTTTGCAGTAAAGCTTTAAGTTCTGCTAGATTTTCCATGGCTGCAATAATAGTAAAATATCTTTTCTTATGTTTTAAATGATAGGTTAAACTCTTGTAACTTAAAAGCTAATTTAATTTCTAAAATAGAATAAAGACGTGTGTTAGTGTTTTGGTTTTATTACTTTTGCGCAAAATTTTAAAAATAAAAAAATGTCAGGAAACCGTACATTTACTATGTTGAAGCCAGATGCTGTTGAAAAAGGACACATTGGTGCTATATTACAACAAATTACTTCTTCAGGATTTAGAATTGTAGCTCTAAAGTTGACGCAAATGACTGAAGATGATGCTAAAACTTTTTATGAAATTCATAAAGAGCGCCCATTTTATGGTGAACTAGTTGAATATATGACACGCGGACCTATTGTTGCTGCTGTTTTAGAAAAAGAAAATGCCGTTGAAGATTTTAGAAGCTTAATCGGTGCTACTAATCCAGAAGATGCAGCTGAAGGTACAATCCGTAAAAAGTTTGCTGCTTCTATTAGTGAAAACGCAATTCACGGAAGTGATAGTGATGAGAATGCAGAAATTGAAGCTGCTTTTCACTTTTCAGGAAGAGAGCAATTCTAAAAATAGAATTTACTTTTACATAAAAAAGCCTTTTGCTTCTGCAAAAGGCTTTTTTGTTTTAGTTTATTATTCGAATCTTACTTAGCGACGTTAACAGCTCTAGTTTCTCGAATTACAGTAACTTTTACTTGACCCGGATAGGTCATATCGGTTTGAATTTTTTGTGAAATTTCAAAAGATAGAGCGGCTGCTTTTTCATCTGAAACTTTTTCGCTTTCTACCATCACACGTAACTCTCTACCCGCTTGAATAGCATAAGCTTTGTTTACGCCATTAAAACCAAAGGCAATGTCTTCTAAATCCTTTAATCGTTTTACGTAGGAGTCTAAAACTTGTCTTCTGGCTCCAGGTCTTGCTCCGCTTATGGCATCACACACTTGAATGATAGGAGAAAGTAGCGATGTCATTTCAATTTCATCGTGGTGAGCACCAATCGCGTTACAAACTTCAGGTTTTTCGCCATATTTTTCAGCCCATTCCATTCCTAAAATAGCATGTGGTGTTTCCGTTTCTGTATCGGGGACTTTTCCAATATCGTGAAGTAATCCAGCCCGTTTAGCCAGTTTTGGATTCAAACCTAATTCCGCTGCCATGATGCCACATAAATTAGAAACTTCTCTAGAGTGTTGCAATAAATTTTGGCCGTAAGAAGAACGGTATTTCATGCGTCCAACGGTTTTTACCAGTTCTGGGTGTAAGCCGTGAATTCCTAAATCTATTACAGTTCGTTTTCCAATATCTACAATTTCGTCTTCTATTTGTTTTTGTGTTTTCTTGACCACTTCTTCAATTCGTGCAGGGTGAATTCTACCATCGGTTACTAAACGGTGTAGCGAAAGTCTTGCAATCTCTCTTCTTACCGAATCAAAACAAGAAAGGATAATGGCTTCTGGCGTATCATCTACAATAATTTCAACACCAGTAGCGGCTTCAATTGCACGTATATTTCTTCCTTCACGACCAATAATTCGTCCTTTTACATCATCGCTTTCTAAATTGAAAACAGAAACACAATTATCGATGGCTTCTTCTGTTCCTACACGTTGAATGGTGTTAATAACAATTTTTTTAGCTTCCTGTTGGGCCGTTAATTTGGCTTCTTCTACTGTGCCTTGTATTAAAGCCATGGCTTCAGATTTAGCGGTTTCTTTAAGCGACTCCATTAATTGTTCTTTGGCTTCTTCTGCACTTAAACCACTAATTACTTCTAGCTGTTTTATTTTTTGTTGAAGCACTTTGCTAATCTCTTCTTGTTTTTTATCTAAAAAGCTCAGGCGTGTATTGTAATCTTCAGATTTGGCTTCAAGTTGTGTGTTTAAATTTTTGTTTTTAGCTAATTCGCTAGACAGTTTCGACTCCTTATCTTTAACACGTTTTTCAGCATCGGCCATTTTTTTGTCTTTGCTGTTTATTACTTTCTCGTGTTCAGCTTTTAGCTCGATAAACTTCTCTTTGGCTTGAAGAATTTTATCTTTTTTGATGCTTTCGCCTTCTTTTTCGGCGTCTTTTAGAATTCGTTTTGCTTCTTTTTCAGCATTTGCTAGAGTGCTTGTTGCTTTGTTTTTTTCGGCAGATTTGGAAATTAAAAATCCAATTGCAAAGCCTATAATTATAGCAACTACACCAATTATTATAGTTGTTGTTTCCATGGTTGAGTATAGTTATAAAAAAAGCCTGTATTAGTATTTAGTTTTGAAATAAACTCCGTAAAAACAGGATTAGGGCTACACAACTGATCAAGGATCCCCTCAAAGGAGGCTTGCTTTTACAATTGAAACTCACCCTTTTTATTTATTTAAGTGTTGAGTTTATCAAAAAAGGAACTAATACAGGCAGTATTGTTTTTGTTATATGTAAAGAACGTTATTTAATTCAAATTATTTTTCACCAAATTATGTAAAACTTCTAATCTTAAATTTACTTCTTGATCGCCATCGGTTTCACGAAGTTTTTTTTGTTCATTATCTGCAGCAAACTGTAAAGCACACATGGCTAAAACATCTTGTTTATCTTTAACGGCATAACTTTGCTCATATTTTTTAATTACCGCTTCTATATTTTTTGCTGCTTTACGCAAGCTTTCTTCCTGAGATGCTTTAATGTTTAGCGGGTAAACCCGATCTGCAATTGAAATTTTTATTTTTAATTTCTCATCCATAGCATTACTCAGCAAGTTGAACTATACATTGATCTATCTCCTTGATTAGACTATTTATCTTTAATTTGGTTTCCCTTTTAAATTCAGTACTACCTAAAATGGCATTTGCGTTTTTAAGCGTTTGGTTTTCTTTCTGTAAACGTTCAATCTCATTAAATAAAGCTTTTTGTTGATTTGTAACAGACGCTAATTCAGTCTTCAAATCTTCATTTTCAGCTGCCAAGCTTTTCTGCTTATCAATGAGCTTTTTTATGTTAACTTCAAGTAAATCAATATACGCTATGGTACTTTTCATCTTAATTAACACAAATTTCCATTAGCGCAAATTTAGCATTCTTATCTTAATTTGTAGCTTTTTTAGAAAGAAATGATTTTGATTTTTTTAATTATACCAATTTTTCATCCGCTCAGTTTCATATTTTCAATGTTTTCAAGCTTTTAATTTAACAAAACATTTGTTTAGCTTTTTATTTAAAAGATTAAACAATAGCTATCTTTGTAATCAAAGATTTAGATTATGCCAACTAAAACAAAAACCAAGAAAAAATTAGATAAACAAAGTTTAATTACCTTGTATATGGATTATGTGTTGACTCACGAAAAATATCCAAAATCGGTTTACAAATTCGCTAAAGAACAGCATTTTGAAGAAAATGAATTCTATCAATTCTTCGGCAGTTTTGAAGCATTACGTAATGGAATTTGGTCTGCTTTTTATCAGAATACAACAGATTTAATGCATCAAAATGAAGAAGTTGCACAATACGGAAGCCGCGAAAAAATGCTGACGTTCTTTTTTACTTTCTTCGAAATTCTTTCAGCCAACAGAAGCTATGTTTTAATGGCTTTAGACGAGCATGAAGACATGATGAAAAACATGAACCAATTGAAAGGGCTTCGTAAAGACATTAAATCTTTCGCTAAAGATTTAATTGAAGACGACAATGATGAAAAGAAATTCAAATTTTTGAAAAACTCCGAATCCGTATTTTCTGAAGGCGCTTGGATTCAATTTTTGTTTTTGTTGAAATTTTGGAAAGATGATACATCACCAAATTTTGAAAAAACAGATGTGGCTATTGAAAAATCAGTAAACACCATTTTTGATGTGTTTGATAATACGCCATTAGAAAAAGTATTCGATTTTGGAAAGTTCTTATACAAAGAACAAATGAACCGATAATTTACAGATGAAAACTTTAGACAAAATACCAACAGGCAAACTTAGCCGAACTTCCAAGTTAGTTTCTACAGGAGCTAAAATTGGAGGAAATTACCTTAAATATTATTCTAAAAAAGCATTCAATTCTGAACTTACTCGCGAAGAATTAGATGAGAGTAACGCAACAGATATTTATGATGGTTTAAAAAGTTTGAAAGGAAGCGCTTTAAAGGTAGCACAAATGCTTTCCATGGAAAAAAACATATTGCCTAATGCGTATGTTGAAAAATTTTCTTTGGCACAATTTAGCGTTCCGCCGTTGTCAGCTCCTTTGGTTAGAAAAACCTTTAAGCAATATCAAGGCGATTATCCTGAAAATATATACGATCAGTTTACACCAGATTCGGTAAATGCAGCCAGTATTGGTCAAGTGCACAAAGCTGAAAAAGATGGGAGAAAACTTGCTGTGAAAATTCAATATCCTGGTGTAGCTGAAAGTATTAGTTCAGATTTAAAAATGGTAAAGCCCGTTGCTTTAAAAATGTTCAACATTAAGGGAAAAGATTCTGATAAATATTTTAAAGAAGTTGAAGATAAATTGCTAGAAGAAACCGATTACATTCTAGAAGTAAAACAAAGTAAAGCTATTTCTGAAGCATGTAAACACATTTCAAACTTGAAGTTTCCTGTTTATTACCAAGAAATGTCCAGTGAGCGAATCATTACCATGGATTGGATGCAGGGAATACATTTGTCTGAATTTGCTAAAACCGATTTTACGCAAGAGCAAGGCAACAAAATTGGGCAAACTTTATGGAATTTCTATATGTACCAAATTCATCATTTAAAAGAAGTGCATGCCGATCCACATCCGGGTAATTTTTTAATCAATGATAAAGATGAATTAATTGCGATTGATTTTGGTTGCATGAAGAAAATTCCTGATGAATTTTATACGCCTTATTTTGAATTGGCAGTACCCAAAAACATCAATAATCGAGTATTTTTTCAAGAAAAATTGAAGCAATTGGAAATTTTACGACCAGACGATAAGCCTGACGAAGTGGAATATTTTACCGATTTGTTTCATGAAATGTTGAGCTTATTTACCCAACCATTCCACAGTGAAACCTTCGATTTTGGAGATGAAGAATTTTGGGGTAAAATATCCAATTTAAGTGAAAAATACAGTAGTGATAAACAATTGCGTAAAATGAATGGTAATCGTGGAAGCAAACATTTTCTATATATCAATCGTACATTTTTTGGATTATACAATTTGCTAAACGATTTAAAAGCGAATATTCAAGTAAACGATTACAAACAATACATCGATTAAAAGATTGGTTAGGTTGGTTGGGAAGCACGTTGATTCTGTTTAAGATGAAGCGTGCTTTCTTTTTTACATTTCAATTTACTATTGATTTTTAGTTGTTTATCGAAATATTTTTTAAATTCGTTTTAAAATCATCCAATTGTTATGAAAAAACTAACTTTATTGTTTGTTTCCTTTTTCCTATTAAGCTGTAGCGATGATACAGTAGGTTACTACGAGCATCAAAATGTGGGTGCTTATGTGTTAACCAAATACGAAGCCAAAACCCCAATCTATATTTTAAATAACCAAGAAGCTGAAACCGATTTGTTAGCGGTTTGGAATTTACCCGATCTTGCACTTTGGAATACAGATTGGGAAGCTTTAAATTTTATCTGGAGCACTTCAAATAAAACGGATATTTCATTAAATTTACCAGTATATAAAGAAAGACCTGGGCAAGCTTTTTTTTCACATGGCATATTGAGAGTTGGCATACTTTTAGAAGAAAAATATTCCAATGAAATAGTGCATTTAGATATTTCACAATCCTATAATTATACCGACTTGTCCGACGAAGATTTTTTGATGTATGAAGATTTGGAACCTGTACCTTTAGAAATTAATATTATAGATGAAGAGCACATTCACGCCACTTTTTTACTTCGCCTTTTCGATCATCAAAAAGATGATTTTGTTGTTACCGAAGTTGATGCTGAGTTTTTAAAAGTACGCGGTAGATATAGAGATTAACACTCGTGTTTTAAATGCTGTATTACTAAGTTTCATAGCATTTATATTAATGTGGTCAATATTATAATGCAATTAAAAATGCTATATTAGCAATATGAATTTAAGAGAATCCATTAAAAGTAAGATGACGGAATTTTTATCTTTATGTAAATCACATAATGTTAAAAGTTTATATGCTTTTGGTTCTTCAATAACCGATCAATTCGATGAAGAAACGAGCGATATCGATTTATTGATTGAAATAGACAATGAAGATGCTCTAGAACGCGGGGAAAATTTAATCAACATTTGGGATAAATTCGAACAGTTTTTCCAGCGAAAAGTTGATTTGCTAACGAGTAATTCAATTAAAAATCCTATTCTTAAGAAAAATATCGATGCAACTAAAATATTAATTTATGACGGAAAAGAACAAAAAATATCTTTTTGATATTTTATCAGCCATAGATTTGATAGAAAAGTTTACCGTTGATATATCTGATTTCAATACCTACCAAAGAGATTTAAAAACACAAAGCGCAGTAGAAAGACAATTGGCTATTATTGGAGAAGCTTTAAACCAACTTAAAAAGAACAAACTAGACCTTAAAATTGAAAACGATAAGCAAATTATAGGTTTTAGAAATAGATTAATTCATGCTTACGATAGCATCGATAATTCAATTGTTTGGGTTGTTTTAAATCGGCACTTAATGAAATTAAAAGACGAAATTCAAAATATGGCATCATAAATCTCTGTAGTTAATCTTAAAGGCTAATTATTAACCTTATTTAGGCATTCAGACATGCAATTTCTATGTTTTATAGAAATTGATGCTCAGTTTTAAAAGTACGCGGCAGTTACAAAGTTTAGTAACCCGTTGTGCATTTTGAGTTAAAATAGATAGCATAATGTGAGACTGCCTGTTCAGTAAGACAGGATCGAGCCATAGAAAATCTTGGAAATTTTATTTAATGGGAAGTGATAATTAATTTTTTTTAACTAAACTATGTATCAGCTTCTTCCCTTCCATTGATGGAAGGGTAAGGGATGGGTGTAAACTAACATGCTAAAACACCCTTTGCCTTTCGGCATTTCCCTTAAAGGGAAAAATTTTTAATCAAACTTATTCGTTAATGGTAAAGCCAGTAAAGCTATTTGAAAATAGCTGAAAACAGACAAATTATATAAAATATCAATTAGTAGTGATATTTTGATAAAAAAATCGTTTCGAGAACCAATTCATATCCAAAAATTCTTTTTCTTGATACTCCCGACACTTCGGGATCAATCATTTCAAATGTGAAATTCGTTCGAATTGACAGAATTTTATCAAAATGCACAACGGGTTTTAGTAATAAATTTATCTTCACTTACTTTTTAATTTCAACATTTATTAAATATTCTGTCCTTAACTTATCAAAATCATAATATTCCGTATATTGGGAGCTTAATTATTTGAAATTTTTCAAGCTTATGTTTCAGTCAAAAATTGCAGGATTAGGAAAATACGTGCCCGAAAACGTGGTTACTAATCAAGATTTATCCAAGATAATGGATACTACAGACGAATGGATAACCGAGCGTACTGGAATAAAAGAACGCAGACACATCGATAAAAATACGGAAGATACTACAGCGGTTATGGGTAAAAAAGCCGCATTACAAGCCATCGAGCGTGCAAAAATCAACAAAAATGAAATTGATTTAATCGTGTTTGCTACCTTAAGTCCAGATTATTATTTTCCAGGTTGTGGTGTGCAAATTCAAGATATGTTGGGCATAAAAACTTGTCCAGCCCTAGATGTGCGTAACCAATGTTCAGGTTTTATTTACGGATTGTCGGTAGCCGATCAATTTATCAAAACCGGTATGTACAAAAATGTGTTGGTTATTGGAAGCGAAAACCATAGTGGAGGTTTAGATTTTACCACGCGTGGTCGTTCGGTTTCCGTAATTTTTGGAGATGGAGCAGGAGCAGCGGTATTAACTCGTGCCGAAGAAAATGGGAGCGGAATTTTATCTACCCATTTACACTCGCAAGGAGAATTTGCTGAAGAACTTTCGCTGATAGGACCAAGTACCAATTATTGGGTTCCAGAAATCATGAAGGATAACCCACAAGAAAATATTCCATATTATCCGTATATGAATGGCCAATTGGTTTTCAAAAATGCAGTGGCTCGTTTTTCTGAAGTAATTCATGAAGGTTTAGCTTATAATGAACTGGATGTTTCAGATATCAATATGTTGATTCCACACCAAGCAAACTTGCGGATTTCTCAATTTATACAGAAAAAGTTTCAGTTGAAGGATGAGCAAGTCTACAATAACATTCAGCGATACGGAAATACAACGGCAGCTTCTATACCCATTGCTTTAACGGAAGCTTGGGAAGAAGGAAAAATCAATTCTGGCGATGTAGTTGTATTAGCTGCTTTTGGAAGTGGTTTTACTTGGGGAAGTGCTATTATTCGTTGGGCTTAAGATATAGTTAAACAAAAAGAAGGAGTTGAATATTCATCCAACTCCTTTATATAAACAAAAATGAATTTTTAGTTATTTAGAATGGCTAATTCAAATAAGTTGTTTCATTTATTACTTATTAAACGAATCTAATTGCAGAATGTTACAATTTTAACTAATTTTAACTTACTGTATATCAAACACTAAAGATGATTAAACAAAATTTATTTTCATCAGAAACTAAACCCAAAACTCTAATTTTAGGTGCTTCTACCAAACCCAATCGCTATGCTTATTTGGCTTTGCAAAGCTTGTTGAAAAACAATTATCCGGTAGTTGGTGTAGGCATAAAAGCTGCTGAAGTTAACGGAGTAAAAATTTACAAAGACCAAAAAGAGTTCTCAGATATAGATACAGTCACGCTTTATTTGAGTGCAAAAAACCAAACTGATTTTTATGATTATTTGCTTCAACTGAATCCTAGGCGTGTAATTTTTAATCCAGGTACAAATAATCCAGAATTGGAAAATATATTAGAAGAAAATCAAATTGAAGTTGTACATGCTTGCACCTTAGTCATGCTTTCTACGCAGCAATATTAATCCTAAAAAGGTTAATGCTCCGTTTACAATCAGTAATTCGTAATTGAATTGATAGCCACCAAAAAAATCTGCAGGAAGACTACCTAAACCAAAAGTTATGGCCACGGAAATCAATGCTACCAACCAAACCCATTGATCTTTAATTTTGTATTTGGTGAAAATTCCAAAACTAAACAAGCCTAAAAGTGGTCCATAGGTATAGCTCGCTACTTTCAGTAAATTATCAATTACATTGCTATCTAATAGATATTTAAAAGCAATAATTACAATAATCAATACAATACTGATCAACACATGTACTTTTTTACGTAAGCTTTTTTGTTTGAGTGCTTCTCTTTTTTCAATGGCTAAAAAATCTACACAAAAACTAGTAGTAAGCGAAGTTAGTGCGCTATCTGCACTTGAATAAGCCGCAGCGATTAAGCCCAAGATAAAAATGACACTTAATCCCACAGGTAAACCAGCATTTAAAGCAATTTCAGGAAAAAGTAAATCGGTTTTGGCTTTTCCATCTAAAACGGGAACAGCAATGCCTTGTTGTTCAGCATAAATAAAAAGCAAAGCCCCTAAAAATAAGAAAGCCAAGTTTACGGGAATAAACACCAATCCGTAAGAAAGTACATTCTTTTTAGCATCTTTCAAGCTTTTACAGGTTAAGTTTTTCTGCATCATATCTTGGTCTAAACCCGTCATACAAATGGTGATGAACATTCCACTAATAAAGGATTTCCAAAAATAATTTTTATCTAAAATAGAGTTGAAATGAAAAGTTTTGGTATAGGCTTTTAATTCTTCAGCTTGCAAAAAATCAGTCCATTGCCAATTCAACTCTGCACTGATATAATATACCGCAATAACCACCGAGCCTAACATGAAGAAAGTTTGTAAAGTATCGGTCCAAACAATGGTTTTGATGCCACCCCGCGCGGTGTAAATCCAAATGAGTAAAATGGATAAAATAACCGTTACAAAATAAGGAACGCCCCAACTTTCAAATACAAAATACTGTAAAACCGTAGCTACCAAAAACAAGCGAAACGAAGCGCCTAAAACCCTAGAAATAAAGAAAAAGAAAGCGCCTGTTCGGTAACTTACCATTCCAAAACGCTGTTCTAAATACTGATAAATAGAAGTTACATTAAGTGAATAATAAATGGGTAAAAGCACGTAAGCTATAATTATATAACCTACCAAATAACCCATTACCACTTGCATGTAGCTAAATTGTGCATCGCCAACCCAACCGGGTACCGAAATAAAAGTTACGCCAGATAAGGACGCGCCCACCATTCCAAAAGCAACGATGTACCAAGGCGATTTTCCTTCAGCTTTAAAAAATGCAGCATTGGAATCATCTTTTCCAGTTAAATAGGAAATCAAAATTAAAACGCCAAAGTATGCGCCGATTAGCGCCAGAATGTAAATGGGTTGCATAAATGTAAATATGCCTACAAAATTAGCAAATTAGATTAGCAAGGCTAGTATTTATTGTATTTTTGAAACAGAATTAAATGAAATGGATTTTTCGTCGAAATTATTAGAAAACGCAGTTGAAGAAATTGCGTATTTACCTGGAATAGGAAAACGTACCGCATTGCGATTGGCTTTGCATTTGCTTAATCAACCTGTAGAACGAACTACCGATTTAGCTCAAGCATTGGTCAATTTAAAAACGGAGATTAAACACTGTGAAAAATGCAATAATATAAGCGACAGCAAAATTTGTGAAATTTGCGCTAATCCCAATCGCAATCATACATTGGTTTGTGTAGTAGAAGATATTCGCGATGTGATGGCCATTGAAAATACCAATCAATACAAAGGCGTTTACCATATTTTAGGTGGAAAAATTAGTCCGATAGACGGAATTGGTCCCAACCAATTAGAAATTGCGAGTTTGGTAGAAAAAGTAAGCAATGGAAGCGTTGATGAACTCATTTTTGCCTTGAGTAGCACAATGGAAGGCGACACAACTAACTTTTATATTTACAACCAAATCAAGGAATTCAATATCACTACTTCTACCATAGCACGTGGAATTTCGGTAGGTGATGAGTTGGAATTTGCCGACCAAGTTAGTTTAGGCCGAAGTATCGTAGACCGCGTTCCTTTTCAGAATTCACTAAAAAACTAAACCGTGGAGTTATCGGTTATTATTTTAAACTACAAAGTTCCCGCACATTTGTTATTGTGTGTAGATTCTGTGGTGAAGGCAATAGCCGAAATTGATGCTGAAATTATTGTAGCCGATAATCATTCGCAAGATGAAAGTTTAGCACTTTTAAGTCAGTTTTTTCCCGATGTGAAGCAAATTCCCATTCCAGAAAACTTAGGTTTTTCGAAAGGAAACAATAGAGCTATACAACAAGCCAAAGGAAAATACATTTGCTTGCTTAACCCCGATACGGTAGTTGCTGAAAACACCTTTATTGAAGCACTTCAATTTGTAAAAAAGAAGAAAGATTTAGGTGCTTTAGGTGTTCAATTGCTTGATGGAAGCGGGCATTTTTTACCCGAATCTAAACGAAATATCCCTACTCCAAAAGTGGCTATAACTAAATTATTGGGTCGCGATCAATCCTATTATGCAAATCAACTTAGTAAAGATGAAACCGGTGAAGTATCCATTTTAGTTGGCGCTTTTATGTTGATGCTAAAAGATCGCTATCATCAAGTTGGCGGTTTAGATGAAGCCTATTTTATGTATGGCGAAGACATTGACTTAAGTTATCAATTTTTACAGCATAATTTCAAAAATTATTACTTAGGAAATGTTTCGTGTCTTCACTTTAAAGGTGAAAGCACAGTAAAAGATAATGCATTTAGACAGCGGTTTTTTGGTGCTATGCAGCTGTTTTATAAAAAACATTTTAAAAGCAATTGGCTTACCGCATTTGTAGTCAATTTAGGATTGCAATTAGCGCAAAGCTTCAATTTGGGTGTTGCCGCTTCAACTGAAACGAAATTTAGGTTTCAAGATGCTTGGTTGCTTTCCGATAACCAGCAAGTATTAAAAAAAATACCCAATCAATTCAATGTTCAACTTGTTTCCAAAGCAGAATTACTTCAACTAAAAGATAAAAAAGGATATTTGCTTTTTGATGCTACCTACTTGAGTTATACTGAAATTATTCAAATGATTAGCCACTTTTCAACTTCAAATTTACAATTTCGAATTATACCCAGAACCCATAATTTAATGTTGGGTAGCGACACAAGCACTCAAAAAGGCGAAGTAACTTATTTTTAGAACTGAAGCTTTAATTCTATTTACTTATAATGTATAAAGGAAACTTAAAAGCTTTAATTTTGAAATTATTGATTATTTTGAATACTTATGAATTCAGGTTGCAAAAAGACGCAAATAGATGAATTCTTGTAATTCTTTTTATTTTAAAATATTTTAAAATAAAAGACGCGTATTTTTATTAAATTCGCAATTTAAATTTAAAATCACCAGAAAGGTTAAAGATATGGCAAAATTCGAACTTAAATTACCAAAAATGGGGGAAAGTGTTGCAGAAGCAACCTTGACCAATTGGTTGAAAGAAGTGGGCGATACCATTGAAGCTGACGAAGCAGTTTTAGAGATTGCAACCGATAAAGTTGACTCTGAAGTTCCCAGTGAAGTAGATGGAAAGTTAATTGAAAAACGCTTTGAAGTAGACGATGTAATTCAAGTTGGTGAAGTAATTGCCATTATTGAAACCGATGCGGATGTAGAAAATTCAGATGAAGATGATTCAACTGAAAGTAATGAAACCGAAGATACAAGCACACAGGAAGCGGCAGAAGTAGCTGAAACTTTTGTAGACCAAGGTAAATCTACCGCAGAAAATAATTACTCAGATAGCGACCGATTTTATTCGCCACTGGTAAAAAATATTGCTAAAACCGAAGGAATTAGCATAGCAGAATTAGATGCTATTACAGGTTCTGGTTTAGAAGGTAGGGTTACTAAAGATGATATTTTACAATATGTAGAAGATAAAAAACAAGGAAAAGTTACTCCAACAAGTACAAAACCTTCAACCGAAGCTAAGCCAAGTACTGCTGCAACACCTAAACCCGCTTCAACGCCTGTAAATGTAAATGCAGAAGACGAAATTATTGAGATGAGCCGCATGGGTAAAATGATTGCTCACCATATGGTAGCCAGCACACAAACTTCGGCACATGTGCAATCTTTTATTGAAGTAGATGTAACCAACATTTGGAATTGGAGAAATAAACATAAAAATGAATTTCTGAAAAGAGAAGGAGAGAAGCTTACTTTTACTCCCATTTTTATGGAAGCCGTTGCTAAAACCATTAAAGATTTTCCATTGATTAACATAGCGGTAGATGGAGATAAAATTATAAAACGCAAACGCATTAATTTAGGTATGGCAGCAGCTTTACCTGACGGAAATTTAATTGTTCCTGTCATTAAAGATGCAGATCAATTGAATTTATTAGGTATGGCTAAAAAAGTAAACGACTTAGCCAACCGAGCTAGAACGGGGAAATTAAAACCAGACGATACTCAAGGCGGAACCTACACAGTTACCAATGTAGGTACTTTTGGTAGCATTATGGGAACCCCGATTATCAATCAACCACAAGTTGGTATTTTGGCTTTAGGAGCTATCAGAAAAGTTCCTGCGGTTATTGAAACACCAGAAGGCGATTTTATTGGTATTCGTTATAAAATGTTCTTATCGCATTCTTATGATCATCGCGTGGTAAACGGCGCATTAGGAGGGCAATTTGTGCAACGCGTTGCTCAATATCTAGAAGCTTTTGATACCCATCGTGAGATTTAAATAGTACCATTTATATCCATCAAAAAAGCCGCTGAAAAGCGGCTTTTTTAGTTATAACTGAAAAAATTATAAGAACTACTCTTCATCCATTTCTGGGAATAAATTGTCTAAATACATTTCCTTATCAAAATCATATAAATTTTTAATCATGGCATTATCAGGAAAACGAACTTCAAGTTCTTCGATTAATTCATTAGATTTATTTTGTTTTTCCAAAAGTATGTAAGAAAAAATGATATTGATTTCATCTTGAAGCGGTAAGTCATGATTTTCTGTTTCATCAATATTTTGTTTTTCTTCATCTAAACGTTTTTGAAACCATTTGATGCTTTCATTGTAATACGAAAAAGCTTTTTCTTTATCGCCTTTTTTTTCGGTAAGAATTCCTGCTAACACCCAGTTTTCTGCTTCATCTGGAGCTTTTTCAATCACAATTTCGCTTTCATGCAGAGCTGCATCAAAATCAGATTCATTTAAATAGATATTAATTAAGTGTGCGTGAGGTTCAGCGTAGGTATCATCAGCTTCAATTGCAGAATTCAGTAATTCAGTAGCTTCATCAAAGTTTTGTTTTTGAAGTTGGTCTACGCCTTCGTTATTGAGTTGCTCTGCTAATTCTCTGTCGTTTTCTTTTGTATTGCAAGCAGTAAAAATACTTACTACTGCTAGTAGGATGAATATATTATATTTCATTTTTTATTATTCTGGGTAAGTTGAGTCTAGGTAATCAGCAGTTCCATTACCATTGCTATCTGGAAAAACAATTGTTCCATCTTCTTCTATGGTAATTTCATCACGAGTAGGAACACCATCGCCATCGTCATCTTCATCAAGGTAATTAAATATTCGGTCACCGTCTGTATCTACATCGTTTAGTCTTCTTGTTCCGTTGAGGTCTTCCATGTAAGAAGGAATTCCATCACGGTCGTGGTCAATTAATCTAGATCGGTATAATTGATAAGTAAATACAATAGGTTTATATCTTTCAATACCAGAGTTGATAGGTGGTGTAGCAAAATAGGCTAAACCTGATGGTATAATAACTGCACCAATTCCAAAGTCGTCGTTAAATGCAAAACTTCCATCTGGGTTTTCAACAAAACCGCTGGAACCACGATACTCCGTCATTGCTTCTCTAAATCCAACTACAAGGTTACTTCCATCTAACCAAATCGGGTTTGGTGTTCCGTCAAATAATTCATTCTCTATGGTATATCCTTCATAAGTTACCAAAAGCGAATCTGCAAATGTAGGTTTGCGTTCTGAAGCTGCGCCTTCTCTAATTTGGACATAAAATAAATCGTATTCAATGTTATTTTGTGTAATTGTTTTAGATTTTAAAAGCTCAGAGTCTTTTACAGCCACCGCGTCAGAAGGTGCATCAGGAGAGTTAATTGGCTTAAAAACAATGCGATCAAAATTTGGATTGGCTTGGTTGGGTTGCTGTTCTATGTAATGGTCTTCTAAAAATTGATTAATAGTAATCTCATTTTCTAGCCTAACTTCGTCAGCATCACGTAAAGGTTCGCTGGTAGGGCCATCATCGTCATCATCGCAACTAGCAAAAATTAGTATTATACTAGATAAAAGTAATATTGATTTAAACTTATTCATTATTCGTCTTTAATTTGGGCGCAAGATACAATTTTCTCTTATTTTTGTTGGTATAACGAAGTTTAGATGTAAAGATTATGCGAGTAGATAAATACTTATGGTGTGTACGTTATTTTAAGACCCGAACAATAGCTACAAATGCGTGTAAAAAAGGGCAGGTAAAAATAAACGATGAATCTGTAAAACCTTCTCGTGAAATTTACCCGACTGACATTATTCAAGTAAGGAAAAATCAAATTAATTATAAAATTGAAGTATTGGATATGCCGCCATCTCGAGTAGGAGCAAAGTTGGTTAGTATTTATGCTTTAGACATTACACCAAAAGAAAATTTAGAAAAATTAGATTTATTGAAATATTCTAAAGACTATTACCGCAAAAAAGGAGCAGGTAGACCAACCAAAAAAGACAGAAGAGAAATAGATGATTATTTAGATGATGATAATTTAGACTTAGACTGGTAATGATTTTGGAAACAACAAAGAATATTTCTGAATATTGGGATGATAGATATCAACGAAAGGATATAGGATGGGATTTAGGTGTAGTTTCTCCACCACTAAAAAATTTTATTGATCAACTTCAAGATACTTCACAGCACATACTCATTCCTGGAGCAGGAAATGCTTATGAAGCAGAATATCTTTTTAGTCAGGGATTTAAGAATGTATATGTACTTGATATTGCTGAAACCGCACTTCAGGATTTTAGAAGAAGATGCCCCTGGTTTCCTGAAAGTCAACTTCTACATCAGAATTTTTTTGATCTGCAAATGAAGTTTGACTTGGTTTTAGAGCAAACATTTTTTTGTGCTTTAAATCCAAACTTGAGAAGTGAATACGCCTTAAAAATGTCTCAAATTCTTCCAAGAGAAAAAAGCTTAGTGGGTTTATTATTTGATTTTCCTTTATCAGAAAAAGGGCCACCTTATGGTGGAAGCAAACAAGAATACCTTAGCTACTTTGAACCTTATTTTATAATTGAAACCTTCGAGAGAGAAGAATTTTCTCACGTAACCCGAGAAGGCAAAGAACTATTTATTAAATTGAAAAGAAAATGAAAAAAAACAACACCAATATTATTTTAAATGCAATACAAATTCAACAGAAAACCAAACGCATTGCATATCAAATTCTAGAAGACCATTTAAATGAAGACAATCTGGTTTTGGTTGGAATTCAGAAATCTGGTTACGCATTTGCTCAAGCTCTTGTTGAAGAATTACGTACTATTTCGTCTTTACAAATTACTTTAGGAAGTTTGCGAATCAATAAGAAAAATCCCTTAGAAGCAGTTGAGTGTAGTTTAAAACTTTCAGAAGTAGAAGGAGGATCTGTTGTTATTGTAGATGATGTCTTGAATTCTGGTGCAACTTTAATTTATGCGGTAAAGTTTTTTTTAGAAATCTCATTAAAACAATTAAAAACAGCTGTTTTAGTAGATAGAAGCCATAAAAAGTTTCCAGTTAAAGCTGACTACAAAGGAGTTTCCTTATCTACATCTTTAAATGAAATGGTTCAAGTAAAGTTTGGTGAACATGCAAATGTGCAGTTGTATTAGTTGTATTTCATTCAAAAGCAATGTTTCGTGAAATTAAAAACTTAAAAGTAAATTGATCAGAAACTCGTTTTTAATTTAGCAAATTTACTAAGCTGCATTTGGTATATACTGCTTCTCTATTTTTAATTCATTTTCAATTATGGGATATTCAAAATTTGAGACATTTTCTTTTTTAAAACAAAATTTGAAGGCGTTTATATCTTTTTTTTGATAAATAATGCTAAAAAGTATCAATATTTATGCAGTGTTTGTTTTGTTTTAAATAAAAAATTTATATTTACCAAAAATATATACATATGAAAAAAATTACTTTACTATTAGCGCTTTCAATTATTTCAATTGGAGCATTCGCACAAGAAACTTTATCTCACTCAGTGAGTCAAACTTCAGCAGGTGGTGGTGTTGCATGTGCATCAGACCCAGATGAAACTGCGGGATCTGGAGATGAAGGTGTATCAGATAATATCTTTTACAGATCTTACACTCCATCAGATTTTGATTTTACAGGAGATTTTGAAGCTATGGGTGTTGGTTTTGTTGCACGATTTGTAGATGTTGGAGGAAGTAATCCTACAGTAACTAACACAGTTAGATTATTCACAACAACAGGAACATTTCCTAATGGAACTTTGACTGAAGTTGCATCTCAAGATTTTGATGTTTCTGCTGCTGATGATGGTGAGCTTTTTGAAGTTATGTTCGATACACCTTTTATCGTAGATTCTTCAACAGAACTTATTGTAGCTGTAGACATTCAGGCTAGCCCAGAATTACCAAACAACTACGATTTTAGAATTGGAGTGAATGATGCAGGACAAGATGCACCTAGTTATTTATCATCTGAAGCTTGTGGTCTTACTAGCCCAGGAACATTTGCAGCTATTAACTTTCCAGATAACCATCTTATCTTGAATTTAATTGGAGATACAAACTTAAATACTGATGATTTTTTATTATCTCAAATTTCAGTTTATCCTAACCCAGCAGATAATATTTTAAATGTAAAGTTACCATCAAATCTTATACTTAATGATGCTTCTTTACATGATTTATTAGGAAGAGATACTGGAGTGAAAATGAGCAATGGTTCAATGGATGTGGCTAAACTTTCAAGTGGGATTTACATCCTTAATATTGAAACAACAGGAGGTTCTTTATCACAAAGAGTTATTGTTGAATAATTTCAGATTGTAATTTTTATATAATATTTAAAAGACTGCCTATAAGGCAGTCTTTTTTTTGAAGTATATTTTTCTCTTATCTTGGCTTAAAGTAAAATAGACCTATTGACATAACATATGATAAAGAAAATATCTACTCATTAGATTTGTAAGACTCTTAAAATAGGGTTGATTTAACTTTGTTCTTAGGCTTTAATTTTGAGATAGGTATTTGCATTCGCTTCAATAAAAAACCCTTGAAAACTTTTAGGTTTTCAAGGGTTTTTAGCATCTGTACTTTTTAAGAATCTCAGAATGTTATTCTCCCATAAATGGATAACGGTAATCTGTTGCAGGAACAAAAGTTTCTTTTATCAATCGTTGAGATACCCAACGCAATAAATTTAATTTAGATCCAGCTTTATCATTAGTTCCGCTATTTCTAGCTCCACCAAATGGTTGTCTACCTACAACCGCACCGGTACATTTATCATTTATGTAGAAGTTACCAGCCGCGTTTTCTAAAATTTTTGTAGCTAAGCTTGCGGCATATCGGTCTGTTGAAATAATAGAGCCAGTTAACGCATATTGACTTGTTTCATCTACCAAATGAAGCGTTTCTTCAAATTTAGCATCATCATACACATAAATTGTCAACACAGGACCGAATAGTTCGGTTTCCATGGTTTCATATTTAGGATTGGTAGTTACAATTACGGTGGGCTCTACAAACCAACCTTTAGACCTATCATAATTTCCTCCAACAATAATTTCTGCTTCATCTGAAGCTTTAGCTTGGTCGATATATTTTGCCAATTTATTAAACGAACCTTCATGAATAACGGCTGTAATAAAATTACGCATATCTTCTGGAGATCCCATTTTAAAAGATTTTACATCTTCAACTAAGAAATCTTTTACCTTAGGCCATAAACTTTTTGGAATGTAAGATCTTGAAGCGGCTGAACATTTTTGTCCTTGGAATTCAAAAGCTCCACGAGATAAAGCGGTAGCTACTACTTTAGCATCTGCAGAGCCGTGAGCTACGATAAAATCTTTTCCTCCTGTTTCACCTACAATTCTTGGGTAGGTTTTATATTTTGTGATATTTTGTCCAATTTTTGACCAAATTCCTTTAAATACTTCTGTGCTTCCGGTGTAGTGAACACCAGAGAAATCTGGATGGGCAAGTATGGTATCTGTAATCATTTCAGGATCTCCTACAATCATATTAATCACACCATCTGGAATTCCAGCTTCTTTGAACACATCCATCACAATTTTAGCCGAAAACATTTGGCTATCGCTTGGTTTCCAAACACAAACGTTACCCATCATGGCTGCACTTGTAGGAAGGTTTCCAGCAATTGCAGTAAAATTGAAAGGTGTAATTGCGTAAATGAAACCTTCAAGCGGTCGGTGTTCTACTCGATTCCAGGCACTTGAGTCGGATTCAGGCTGATCGTCATAAATTTGCGACATATATTCTACGTTAAAACGTAAAAAATCCGCCAATTCACAAGCTGCATCAATTTCGGCTTGATAAATATTTTTAGATTGACCAATCATAGTCGATGCGTTTAATTTGTATCGGTAAGGACCAGCAACTAAATCAGCCGCTTTTAAAAATACAGCTGCACGTTGTTCCCATGGTAAATCTGCCCAAGCTTTTCTTGCTTCTAGTGAGTTTTCAATTGCATCCTGAACATGTTTTTTTTCAGCAGTGTGATACTTGCCTACAATGTGTTGATGATCGTGTGGAGGAAGAATATCTTTTGTTTTTCCTGACTTTATTTCTTTGCCACCAATAAAAAGTGGTATTTCAACTTGAGACTCCCACATTTTGCGATAGGTGCTTAATACAGCATCGCGTTCTGGTGTTCCTGGAGCATATGTTTTTACCGGCTCGTTAACAGCTGGCGGTACGTGAAAAAATCCTTTTCCCATTATTTATTATTTTTTTTGAATTGACTTCAAAGATAAATATTTTAAAAGGAAACAAAAATCTTAGATGGTAAGGTTTATTTAAGAAGTGTTAAGCTTTTGAAAAGTTCTTACTTTAGTTGATTATATTTCGAGAATTACCACTTCCTACACCTATAAGTCGGTCAAATCTTGCGCCAATTTCTCGGTAGTAAACTAAAACTGTGTAATCGTTTTCAGTTACATCGTGATTTCCGCTGACATAACCACTATCAAAATTACCTTCAGGGCTCAGGTAAACGTACTTAAAATTATAGAAACCTTGTTTGAGTAGCAATTTTGTTTCATAAAGTCTAGAAGCTTCATTGTAAACAAGATGCGTATCATCATCAATTACATAATTATTGAACCTTCCATATAGATGAAATTCTCCACCGTTTTCTTGTTTGTCTTCATTTAACCTAAAATGAACCCAAGCATATTCTGCTTCTCTGCGCTTATCATCTCCTTGTTGTGTATTGATTTTAAAGCCACCGTTAATGTCTGGATTAAAAACGTATTTATTGTTATACCTTGGTCCATGAACACGTAAATAAGTGTTATATAATTCTTTACCCAGTTCGATACGGTCAATTCCTTGTGATGCTAATCTTATGTCAGAATTATCAAAAAATCGATATTCGTTTCCGCCCCAAAATGAAGCTTCTTCATCATATCTGTAAATCAAATTATTTCCAGAAGTGTATTGTGGTTTCAGACCGTAAATGGCTTCATTTAAATCGTTGTTTTGAATGATCGTGGTTTTTATGGTTTGCTCAGGATTTCTAAATATTAAATCTTCACTATTAACACTAAAGTATACTACTTGCTTCTCTCGGATGTACTCTAAATCACGAGAACGTCTAATTTCAACAGGTACCTTGGCTAAGTTTTCATAAACTATAAACCGTCTAGAAAACACGGTGTCTCCGTTGTAATTCAGGATTTTAATTTTATAATTACCACTTACATTTATGCTTCTTACATTTTGATTAGGAATTTTTAATTCGTAATGAGAGTAAGATTGTAGGGTGTTAAAAGAATTGGTGTAATCAAAAATCCTTTGATTATCAAAGCCGTCTATGTATTCATTTTTAGAAAGTTTAGAAGGAGTCCAATCGTAATTAAAGTGCTCAATTACATAATAATAGTCTTCTTCAGCAGCACGGATATCGTCAAAACTCAAGGTGAATCCCGAGCCGAGTCGAATAATAGGTGTACCGTTAAATTCATTTTCACTGCTGAGCAATTGTACAGTTTTAATGTGTTTCGGTGGAATTACTTCAAAAACTTGGGAATTCACTTTACTTAAAAATGTAAACATGAATAGTAATAAGAAAGCTTTTTTCATTTTGATTTTAGTTTTTGTAAAGGTATTAAATTCTAAATAATCTTATTTAGAACAATTAAAAATAGCAGGACATAAATATTTGTTTAAGTTGAATTTGAATATTAAATTATTATTTTTGCAACGCTTAATAAAAAGTGATAATAGATGTCTATAGACGTTAGAGTTAAACGCGGATTAAAGCTTAATCTAAAAGGTGAAGCTGAAAAGATTTT
This sequence comes from Psychroflexus planctonicus, assembly GCF_014640195.1. Classification (GTDB taxonomy): domain Bacteria; phylum Bacteroidota; class Bacteroidia; order Flavobacteriales; family Flavobacteriaceae; genus Psychroflexus; species Psychroflexus planctonicus. Next base: position 56,661 of record NZ_BMGM01000006.1, on the reverse strand, counting down.
AGTAGACGCACCAATTTCAAAAACAATTGCCGTACAACCACCTAATTTTCATTCCATTGTTCCTAAAATGGTAGTTAAGGAAGGAGCAAAGTTGAAAGCTGGAGACGAATTGTTTTTTTCGAAATATTCGGATAAAACAAGATTTGTTTCTCCTGTTAGTGGCACTGTTAAAGAAATTGTTCGTGGCGAAAAAAGAAGGATATTACAAATCGTGATTTCTCCTGACAAAGAACAAGAATTTAAAGAATATCCTACAATGGATCCTTTAAAAACAGATGCTCAAAAAGTAAAAGATCATGTATTTTCTTCAGGCTTAGGAGCATTGATAATGCAACGTCCTTATGACATTTTAGCAAATGGAGAAGATACTCCAAAAGCTATTTTTGTTTCAGCAGTAGATACAGCTCCTTTGAGCGCTTCTCAAGAATTTATTTTGAAGAACAAAATGAATTTTTTCCAAACAGGAATCAATGTATTAACTAAACTAACTTCTGGAAAAGTTCATTTAGGTGTAGATAAAGATTCAACTGGTGAAATTAGAAATGTCCAAAATGTAGAATTGATTACTGTTAAAGGTCCACATCCAGCGGGTAATGTGGGTGTGCAAATACATAAAGTAAATCCTATTAATCAGGGTGAGCGCGTTTGGACAATTCGTCCAGAAGACGTTGCTATTATTGGTGAACTCTTTGAAACTGGTAAATTTAACGCAGAACGAACTGTTGCTGTAGTTGGTAATGCAGCTAAAGAAACCAAATATTTCAAAACAATTATCGGTGCAGAAGTAAAATCCATTTTGTCTGAAGAACCTGAAAATACTAGAATTATATCAGGTAATGTTCTGTCAGGTCAAAAAATAGATTACAATAATTACATCAATTACCACGCAAACGAATTAACACTAATACCAGAAGGAAATCAATACCGTATGTTTGGTTGGATTCCTTTTACATATAACAATATTCACTCCATGTCAAAAACATCGCTTTCTTGGTTATTCCCCAACAGAAAGTACGATGTAAATACCAACCTTAATGGAGAAGAAAGAGCATTGGTTGTTACCGGTGAAATGGAAGAAGTAATGCCTATGGATATTTACCCTATGCAATTGATTAAAGCTTGTATGGCAGGTGATATCGAGAAAATGGAAAGCCTTGGAATTTATGAAGTTATTCCTGAAGATTTCGCGCTTATAGATTATACAAACACATCTAAAATTGAAGCGCAAGACATTATCAGACAAGGTTTAGATTTAATGATAACAGAAGTTGGTTAAAAAAGAATGACTATGAATTGGATAAGACAAAAACTTGATCAAATTAAAGAACCCTTTCAGCCAGGAAATAAATTTGAAAAATATGCTCCAGCAGTAAATGCTCTAGATACTTTTTTATTTGTTCCTGATCACACTACTAAGAAAGGTGCACATATCAGAGATGCAGTAGACTTAAAGCGAACAATGATAACGGTTGTTTTGGCTTTAATTCCTGCTTTAATATTTGGAATGTGGAACACAGGTTACCAATATTATTCGCAAACAGGAGAAGAATTTGGCTTTATGGACGCCTTTATTCATGGTGCATGGAAAATTGTACCTATGATTGTGGTTTCTTACGGAGTTGGATTAGCTTTAGAATTTGCTTTTGCCATTATGCGTGGTCACGAGGTTAATGAGGGTTACTTGGTAACTGGATTATTAATCCCGATGATTATGCCCGTTGATATTCCACTTTGGATGGTTGCTTTATCAGTAATTTTTGCAGTACTGATTGGTAAGGAAGCTTTTGGTGGAACAGGAATGAATATTTTAAACCCCGCATTAACAGCAAGAGCTTTTGCTTTCTTTGCTTACCCAACCTACATGTCTGGTAACGAAGTATGGGTTTCTGAAGCTGCTAATGTAGATGGTGTTTCAGGTGAAACTATATTGGGCTCTTTAGCTGCAGGTAAAGATGCTATTACTGAAATGGGATTATCTTCTGCACACATGTTTACAGGAATGATTCCGGGTTCAATTTCAGAAACATCAACTCTTTGTATTTTAGCAGGCGCATTGTTAATCGTGCTTACTAAAGTGGCAGATTGGCGAATTATTGTAGGTGGTGTTGTTGGTGCTGCAGCCATGGGATTATTATTAAATGCTTTGCCATCCTTAGGTGTTGATGGAAACGCATTAACCAACTTTGCTTGGTATAATCATTTAATAGTTGGTGGTTTTGCTTTTGGAATTGTCTTTATGGCAACCGACCCAGTTAGCGCAGCACAAACTATGAAAGGGAAATGGATTTATGGAATTTTAATCGGCTTAATTGCTATTTTAATTAGAACATTAAATCCAGCATACCCAGAAGGAATTATGCTTTCTATTTTATTAATGAATGTATTCGCTCCAACTATAGATCATTATATAGTTGAAGCTAACGTGAAGCGACGTAAAAAACGTATGCAAACCCAAACAGTTAAAACAGCATAATATTATGGATAAGAATAGTAATCAATATACAATTTTATTTGCTATTGCTATGGTAATTGTGGTTGCAGTAGCCTTGAGTTTTGCGGCAACTTCTTTGCAGCCAATGCAAGCAGAAAATGTGCGTCAAGAAAAAATGCAAGACATTTTATCAACCTTTATTGGAGACTCAATTGTCTTAGACGGAAAAAAAGTTGAGCTAGATAGAGCAGTGGCATCAAAAGTATACAAAGAATATGTTTCTGAACAATTAACTTTAGACCACGAAGGAAATCAACTTGATGATGTAGATGCATTTCAAGTTAATCTAGCAAGAGAACTAAAAAAACCAGTTGATGAGCAAGTTTTTCCATTATACGTTGCCAATTTTGAAGGAGAAACCTATTATGTGGTACCGTTACGCGGTAAAGGTTTATGGGATGCTATTTGGGGTTATGTTGCTTTAAAAGAAGACATTAACACTATTAAGGGCGTAACTTTTGACCACAAAGGAGAAACTGCTGGTTTAGGAGCGGAAATTACTACAGATTGGTTCCAAGAGCGCTTTACCAACGAAGAGGTATTTAATGACGAAGGAGAATTAGTTGGAGTAATTGTTGAAAAAGGTTACTCAGCTAATAAAAAAGGTGATAATCGTGTGAATTCTATATCTGGTGCAACAATTACTGGAGACGGAGTTACAGATATGATGCAAGAACGATTAAGCAGATATCTACCTTATTTTAAAACAAAGAAGAATTCTAAACTCGCAACTCGATAATTATGAAAGAAACAAACGAGATCAAGTCTGAAAAAAAATATTCAGATGAAGAGAAAAAGAAAGAAATGATATTGTTTCTTTCCAGTTCTGAAGAAAAAGAAGGTTTGCTTTCAAAAGCGAATAGAAAACTTTTGTCAGACCCTTTAAATGATAACAACCCCATTACAGTTCAAGTTTTAGGTATTTGTTCAGCTTTAGCGATTACCGTTCAGTTAAAACCAGCTATTGTTATGTCTTTAGCGGTAATGTTTGTAATGGCTTTAAGTAATGTAATTATTTCTATTTTACGAAATTCTATTCCTAGTAGAATACGTATTATTGTTCAATTAGTTGTTGTAGCTGCTATGGTAATTTTAGTAGACCAAATACTAAAAGCCTATGCTTATGATGTAAGTAAACAACTCTCTATTTTTATTGGTTTGATTATTACTAACTGTATTATCATGGGTCGTTTAGAAGCTTTTGCTTTAGGTAATGGCGTATACAAATCATTTTTAGATGGAATTGGAAATGCTGCAGGTTATGGCTTAATATTAATTGTGGTAGCCTTTTTTAGAGAATTATTTGGATCTGGAAAACTTTTTGGTGTTCCTGTAATTCCAGAAGCATTTTATGAAGGAGGATATGTAGATAACGGATTCTTTTTACTTTCGCCAATGGCTTTGATTGTAGTAGGTATTGTAATTTGGGTTCAAAGAAGTAGAAACCGTTCACTAATTGAAGAAAACTAAATTCTCAAAAAACTATTTTAAATTATGGATTTAATTAATTTATTTACAAAGAGTATTTTCATAGAGAATATGGTTTTTGCCTATTTCTTGGGAATGTGTTCTTACTTAGCGGTTTCAAAAACAGTTAAGACTGCAGTAGGTTTAGGAGCGGCAGTAATATTTGTGCTTTTTATTACCGTTCCAGTAAACTACTTAATTGACAACTATTTGTTACAACCAGGTGCTTTATCTTGGTTAGGTGCTGAATTTGCAGAAGTAGATTTAAGCTTTTTGTCATTTATTATGTTTATTGCTGTAATTGCATCAATGGTGCAGTTAGTTGAAATGACAGTTGAAAAATTTGCTCCAGCTTTATATAGCTCACTAGGTATTTTCCTACCGCTTATTGCTGTAAATTGTGCTATTTTAGGTGGCTCATTATTTATGCAGCAAAAAGATTTTATAGGAATACACGAAGCAGGAGTTTATGGATTAGGAAGTGGAATTGGATTTTTTCTTGCAATTTTAGCAATTGCGGCAATACGCGAAAAAATTGCATATTCTAACGTTCCAGCTCCGTTAAAAGGCTTAGGAATTACCTTTATAATTACCGGATTGATGGCGATTGGATTTATGAGTTTTATGGGAATCGATTTATAAAAGAAAAAATTATGACAGTTATATTATCAAGTATTGTTGTTTTCTTAACCCTAGTTTTATTATTGGTGGTTATTTTATTAACAGCTAAAGCTAAACTTTCTCCTTCTGGACCAGTTACAATTAATGTAAATGGCGAAAAAGATATGGAAGTAGGATCAGGTTCTACTTTGCTTTCTACTCTAGGCGACAATAAGTTATTTTTACCTTCTGCTTGTGGTGGTGGTGGTACGTGTGTACAATGTAAATGTATCGTGAAAGATGGTGGTGGAGCAATACTTCCCACCGAAAAACCACACTTCACCAGAAAAGAAATTGCTGAAGGCTGGAGATTAGGTTGCCAAGTGAAAGTAAAGCAAGACATGAAAATTGAAATTCCAGAAGAGATTTTCGGAATTAAAAAATGGGATGCTACCGTAGTTTCAAACTATAACGTAGCTTCTTTTATCAAGGAATTTGTTGTTGAAATTCCTGAAGATATGGATTATAAAGCAGGTGGCTATATTCAAATTGAAGTACCCAAGTGTACAGTTGATTTTAAAGATATGGATATCACTGCTCATCCAGAAGAACATCCAGATCATAAAGACAAGTTTCAAAAAGAATGGGACAACTTTGGTTTATGGCCATTGACTATGAAAAATGATGAAGTTGTAGAGCGAGCCTATTCCATGGCTTCTTACCCAGCTGAAGGAAGACGAATCATGCTAAATGTGCGTATTGCTACACCACCATGGGATCGCGAGAAAAACGGCTGGATGGATGTAAATCCAGGCGTGGCATCATCTTATATTTTCAATTTAAAAGAAGGCGATAAGTGTGTGATTTCTGGCCCTTACGGGGAATTCTTCATCAACGAGTCTGAAGCAGAAATGCTATATGTAGGTGGTGGTGCAGGAATGGCGCCTATGCGTTCACACTTGTATCACTTATTCAGAACTCTTCAAACGGGTAGAAAAGTAACCTATTGGTATGGAGGTCGTTCTAAACGTGAATTGTTCTACACAGATCACTTTAGAGCTTTAGAGAAAGATTTCCCTAACTTCAAATTCTATTTAGCGCTTTCTGAACCTTTAGAAGAAGACAATTGGAAAGTGAAAAAAGACTTAGAAGACGATGGTGATGGTTTCGTAGGTTTCATTCACCAATGTGTGATTGATAATTATTTGAATCACCATGAAGAACCAGAAGAAATTGAATTGTATTTCTGTGGACCACCATTGATGAACCAAGCTGTTCAAAAAATGGGTGAAGATTTTGGAATCCCAGATGAAAACATTCGTTTTGACGATTTTGGTGGATAAACCTAAAATCATATATAAATTTAACCCGAGCTTTTTATTCGCTCGGGTTTTTTATTTTATTTTGTAATATGGCAATACTCGACGAACAACAACTGCATAATTTAGCAATGAATATTGTAGGAAAAGATTTAGAAAAACAAGGATATGAATTTCTTGGTGTAAATTCTAAATTGAAAAAAAATCCCCAGTTTGTTGCACTTCGTGATAAAAAACTCCATTTCGTAGTGGTTAGGGCAGTAAGGTATCCAAATGATCCTGCTTTATATGATGAAAAATTAATGACTAAAATGAAAGATCATGCTGACAAGTTCAACGCCAGAACCTTTTACGCTGGTGTAGGTTTAGCTCATCAAGCTAACTACGAATTGCCAGTTAATTCTGATGATGATTATGTGGTTCAATATGCAGGTTTAAAAGAAATAGTCTGATATGAAAAAAATATATTTCTTATGTATTACAGTAATTCTATTTTCGTGTGAATTAGATAAAAATCCAAGTCCACAAGTATATTCAGGAAATGCTTTAGGAACTACTTTTCAAATTCAGTTTTTTCATGAAAACGAATTGGAAATAGCAAAGCAAATCGATTCTACTTTTACAGTACTTAATCAGTCTTTGAGTACGTATATACCTACTTCTGATATTTCTAAAATCAACCATGGTGATTCTACTATTGTTGTTGATCAACAATTTGTTACAAATTTCAACACGTCTAAACAAATTTTTGAAATCACTGATGGTTATTTCGACCCTAGTGTAGGAATTTTAGTAAATGCGTATGGCTTTGGACCCGTAAAGTATAATATTCAAATGAATGATAAAAACATCGATTCATTAATGACTTTCGTAGGTTTCGATAAAGTTATTATGGATGCTAATAATCATGTAATAAAAAAGCATCCTAAAACTTTTTTAGATTTCAATTCCATTGCAAAAGGCTTTGCAGTAGATCGTCTAGCTGCTTTGTTAGACCAACTGCAAGTTGAAGATTATTTAGTTGAAGTTGGAGGTGAGTTAGTAGCAAGCGGCAAAAACCTAGCAAATAACAGTTCGTGGCGAGTTGGAATTGATAAACCCAGTTCAAATGAAACTGATCAGAGAGAACTGCTTCAATTTATAGTCCAATTAGAAAACCGTGCCATGGCAACTTCAGGTAACTATAGAAAGTTTAAAACCGATTCCTTAGGAAATAAATTTGTACATACCATCAACCCAAAAACAGGTAAAAGCGAAGCGTCAGATATATTAAGTGCAACCGTTTTTACTAAAAATTGTATGACTGCCGATGCCTATGCTACCGCATTCATGGCTATGGGTTTTGATAAAACAATTGATTTAATTCCGAAACTTGAAGATATCGACGTTATTTTAATTCATGCAAAAGGACAAGAAGTGGAAACCTATATTTCAGATAATTTAGCTGATTTTATCATTGACTAGATCAATTTTTCATTCACTTCAAAATAAATCTTTTAAAGTAATTCAATTTTAAGCCTTATAACAAACCGGTAAAATTTCTCCTTTTGCCAATCGGTATTTTTCAATTTTCTGTTCAGATAATTTTGAAGTGTAATCTACTTTATCTACTGTAAAGCCAACTGTTCTTAATTTATCAAAATAATCTCTTCCATAAACGCGAACATGGTCGTATTGACCAAAAATTTCAGCTCTTTTTTTTGGGTCGGTAATACTATCATCTTCAAAAGTTTCAGCTCTATTTAAATCCTGTGGAATTTGCAAAATCGCCATTCCACCAGGCTTTAAAATTCGGAATAACTCCTGCATCGCTTTTTCATCATCAGGAATGTGTTCTAAAACGTGATTACAAAAAATACAATCGAAGGTATTTTCATCAAAAGGTAAATCGCAAATATCGGCTTTTACATCGGCTAAAGGTGAATTTAAATCGGTTGTGGTATACTCCAAATGCTTCATTTGCTTGAAACGTTTGTAAAATGCTTGCTCTGGAGCAAAATGCAATACTTTTTGTGGTTTAGTGAAAAAGTCGGTTTCATTTTTCAACCACAGCCATAGTAATCGATGCCTTTCTAAAGATAAAGTTGAAGGCGAAAGTACATTGGGTCTTTGTTTTTCGTATCCATAAGGTAAGAAACTCCGAAACTGCTTCCCATCAATTGGGTCTTGGTGTTTATTTCCTTTGTAATACAAAACCAACAACGGCCGAACCCAATAACTCAAGCGAATTAAGAATGGTCTGGGAATGCTATTCAATACAAATTTGAAGATGCGCTTCAATATTATAGTTTTTGCGAAAATACAACTTTCGATTTCAGATTTCTGATTTTCGATTTCTGATTTTTTATAACATTATATTTCACACAAACCTGCCTGCCGGCGAGGCAGGGTTCACAGAGTCTGAGCACAAAGAATCGCAAAGTATTTTTTATCTCCAATAATTTTCTAAACTCTCGCAAAGCCGCAAAGCCGCAAAGTTTATGTCTCATTTCTTATCTCTCACCTCTCATGTCCCCAATCTACAATCAGCAATCAAAAATCTACAATCAGAAATCTACAATTCGCAATCAAAAATCATCAATCGCCAATCCCTAAACCACTTCCAAACTAGAATAACCCTGTCCGTTTTTACTGAGTTTTATTTGCGTTTGAATGCGTTCTTTCAAAGCTTCTACATGGCTGATGATGCCGATGGTTTTGTTGCTTTCGGCTTGCAAGCGTTCTAAGGTGTCCAGAGTTTGGTCTAAAGTTTCTGGGTCCAAAGTGCCAAAACCTTCATCGATAAACATACTGTTTATGCTTACATTTTTCGAAGCCAAATCTGAAAGTGCCAATGCCAAGGCTAAACTCACCACAAAAGTTTCCCCACCCGACAAAGTTCTTACCGACCTGCGCTCATTACCCATGTGGAAATCTACCGCCACCAAATCATCACCTTCATCTTTTGTTGGTCTGTCCAATTGATACCGGTCATTCAATTTGAATAATCGCTTGTTCGCCATACTCAACAAGTGTTGCAAACTTAAATCCTGTGCAAAATCATTGAATTTCTTGCCCGTTTTGTCGCCAATTAGTTCATTCATTAGCAGCCAATTTTCATTTTTAGCTTGGGTTTGTTCAATTTGTTTTTGTAGAGCTTGTATTTCTTTTTTGAACTCTTTTTGGTTTTCAATGGTTCTGGAAAGTTCAAGAAGGAGCTTCTCAGTTTCTTTAAGCTCTAGTTGTTTTTCTTGAATGTTTTGTTGAAGATGTTCAAGGTCTTCAATTGTAATTTTTCCTTTGAGTTCTTCAATGGCTTGTTGTGTATGTTTTACATCAATTTCAGCTTGTTGTTGAGTTTGAGTAAGTTCGGTAAGTTGATTTTGGAGCGCTTGGTAATCCAATTCTTTTAAGCGTGAAGCAGCAGCTTCTTCAATATTTTGGAAGCCTTTTTCCTTCACTTGAAGCAATAAATCTTGTTCTGCTTTTTCAAGTTTTGATCCTAAATTCTTTGCATCTTCTGATATAGTTTGTTGACTTTCTTCTTTTATTCGAAGATTCTCAAGCAACTTATCCCAATTGGATTTTAAGGAATTTACTTCGTTGTCAATTTCTTTTCCATTGTAAATTGAAGCCAATTCAGCTCTCACTTTTTTGCCTTTGATGGCAATTTTCTGCAAATCGTTCAGATTTACTAAAACCGAATCTATTAAACTAATTTGGTTTTTCAACTTGCTTTTTCTTTCTAAGGCAGTTCGTAATGCTTTCAATTTGTCAATAAATTCAGTCCATTGGGAATCTGCTTTTTGCTCAGCTAAGGATTGGAATCTTTCTTTCCAAATTTGTTGACTTTTTTCCAGTTTTTCTAGGTTTGCTTTTAACTGTTTTTGAAAACCTTCCAACTTGGTTTCACCTTGATTAAGCTTTCTTTTTTGCTCTTGATGTTGTTTTTCTAGTGTATTAATCTCTGTTTTTTTCTTTTCAATTTTAGCTGAAATTTCACCTTTATTTTCAGGATTTTCTTCAGCAAACGGATGTTCCAAGGAGCCACAAAGCGGGCAAGCTTCACCATCTTTTAAATTGGCTCGGTGTTTTTCTAAACTGGCTTTTAAAAGTTCTTGTTTTTCTTGAAGTTGAAGGTTTTCCAGTTGAAGCTTACTCAATTTCAAATCGGTTGCCAACTTTTCGAGTTGCTTCGGAAGAGCTGCTATTTCGCCTTCTGTTGCTTTTGATTGTTCATTTAATTCATCTTCCTGCTCTTTCAAATTTGAAATGGTCTGGTCTAGCTGTTTTGCTTCAACTGCCATTTCAATTTGGTTAGAAAGCTGATTTACATCTTGTTCACCAATTGCATTTTGATTTAATAAATTCTCAATTTCATTCAATTCATTTTTTAGCGATGAAGCACTTTGTTTGATTTTGATTTCAGCCTCTTCAAGTTTATTTAAATCGCAAGTGATACTTAAACTTTCCAAATCTTGTTGAAGCGGTTTTTTGATGAAGGAATATTCACTTCTTACTTCCTTTAAATCACTTTCTAAAGCTTTTACTTTTTGTCGAAAATCTTCCAATTTCACACTGAAATTTTCAGCTGATAAATCCGATTGCACCAAATTACTTCCAACTTTTAAACACTTTTCTTTGTCTTCTTTTAGCTTTTCAATTTCATTGGAAACTTGTTTGATTTGTGCATTGATGTGGCGAACTTCTTCGTTCCATTTTTGCCAATCTTGCAAGTCTTCTGCAAAAGCTTGGGTGTGTTGATGCTTCTGCATTTTAGTTTCATTGGCTTCGTTGAATTGTTTGATATTCACTTTTATCTTCGCTAACTTAGCTTCAAATTGACTGAATTTAATTTGCCATTTTTTCTGCTCGTCCACCAACTCTTTTTGCTTTTGCAATGCGGTTAATTCTTCTACTAGTTTTTCTTTTTCATCTTTTTTTAGTTGAAAAGCCTGCTGTTTTTTGTGGTACACTTCATCTTCCCATAATTTTGCTTCCACATCAGATTTGCGTTGTTTGTTTAGTGCGATTTCTTGCTGAATGGCTTTTGCCTTTTCATACGCCAACATGCCCAATTTTCGGTAGATGGCTGTTCCTGTAATTTGTTCTAAAATCTGTTTTCGCTCGCTGTCCTTGGCTTGTAGAAACTTCGCAAATTCACCCTGCGCCAACAAAATTGATTTTATGAATTGCGTATAATTCAAACCGATTAATGCTTCATTTTTAGCTGGAACTTCACTGCGTTTGATGTCCAATTCTTCATCGGTAATCAAGTTTCTAATCCGCATTTCGTATTCATTCAAATTGTTGTTTCTATTGTATTGAATATCCCAATGTGATAGAAATTTCCCAGCTGCAGATTCATACACCACTTCAGCAAATGCTTCTTTTTGGTGCCGAGTAATTACCGCTCCCGTTTTGGTCAATTCTGCTTTTGAAACTTTGTTCATGCGTGGAATTTGATTGAACAGCGCCAAACAAATGACATCCAGTAAAGTGCTTTTTCCGCTTCCGGTAGGTCCAGTAATGGCAAACAAAGAATTGGATTGCAAAGGTTCGGCTTCAAAGTCGATGAAATGCTCACCTTTTAAAGAGTTTATGTTTTTAAATTTGATTTGTAAAATTTTCATTTTTTGATATTTTAAGATGAAACAATTTCATCTTTCTCATAATGTTTAATATTAATTCTTATAATTCAGCCATCCACCCGCCTAAGGCGGGCGGGTCAAAGATGGCTAGGTTCTTACTGGTTTTCTTCAATTTCCTGAAGCAATATTTCAAAATTAGACATCAAGTTTTGTTTTTGTTCGCTGTTGAGTTCCGTTTCCGCAATGCGTTTTTCAAACACATCTTTGGCTTTCATTTCATCTAAATTTTGGTCGGGATGTGCAACTTCGCTCAAGCCTTTTTGCTTTTCTTCAAAATGAATGCGGTGTTTTACAATGCTGTATCCAGCAAGTTGAAAGTTTTCCATCAAGTTATTCAATAAGAATACAATTTGTGGATTGTGTTTTTTTTCAATGAGTTCAATTTCAATAAAATGGGTGAGTCGGTTATTAGTTTCTAAGTTGGCTAATTTCTGTTGAATTTCATTCAAATTTCCTTTCAACTTAATCAATTTTCGGAAACTCGGAACAGCAATTGAAGTGGGTACAAAACCATTTTTTGTATCGATGAGTAAAACCCTTTTTTCATCTTTACGTTCACTAAACGAAAGTTGAATTGGCGAACCGCTGTAGTAAATTGGAATTTCCGCTTTTACTTGTTGGGGTTGGTGAATGTGTCCCAACGCCACATAACTAAAATAATTTCCAAACTGCGAAGCTTCTACACCTGCTTGATTTCCGATTTGGATATCGCGTTCGCTTTCGGAAGTGCTCACGCCGTGGGTAAACAAATGTCCCATGGCAATGCAGGGAATTTCAGGATAGTTGGTTTGGGCAATCTCGGCAGCTTCTGTATAATAATTGGCAATGGCTTCTTTCAAATTTTGCAGTCGTTCTTCGTAGGTTTTGGCTACTTCTGCACTTTGTAAATCCTTGTTTCGTAAAAATGGAATGGCTGCCACCACCAATTCAATTTCTCCATTTTTTGAAGGGATAGGAATCAAAACTTCTTTCAATTTTTCAGGAAGACTTCCCATGACTTGCACATTGAGTTCGTTTAAAATGGCCTGTGGAGCATTCAACATGGAAGGCGAATCGTGGTTACCACCCGTGATGATGATTTGCAATCCTAGGTTTCTGAGCTTCAATATAGATTGATAATACAAGCGTTTTGCTTCGTTTGAAGGATTTGCCAAATCGAAAACATCACCAGAAACCAGTAGTACATCTACTTGCTGTTCATCAATTTCTTTGCAAAGCCATTGTATGAATAACTCAAAATCTTCCGATAAATCTTGTTTATGTAGCTTTTTACCAATGTGCCAATCGGCGGTGTGAAGGATTTTCATCTTGCTTAATTTTGAAGATGAAAATACATAAAAACTATTATTTTACTGAAATTGTCTCCTCGTGTTTTTCAAATTTATACTGGGGCTATTTCATCTCTTGCTTCAAAAACAGAGCGGCAATCAAAATAAATCCAACTCCCGTAAGCAAAGGTGGTAACATGTCGTTTTTTGCTCCTAAAACAATCATTACTACTGCAATCACAATAAGTAAGCTGATTACTATTTTTTTCACTTTTGAGAATTTTGGTTGAATGTAAGGAAAAATATAGGAATTTAATTTTACAGTTCGACTGTAAGAAAAAATTACACTAAATACATATTTAAAGTACAAAAACACGGCAATTATAGTTATTTGCCGTATATACACATCATAATAGTGTAAATGGCTGTTATACATATCACAGAACAAACAATTATGTTTGTAGTCGATATACTTGGTGAGAAAATTGAATTAGAGATAGAAATTAGACAGAATTCAATAACCTATCTTTGCTAAAAATCAACACAATTTGAATTTATCGTATTGGGAGCAAAGAATTTGGTTTAGCAATGTAGATTTTTGCATTGTAGGTAGCGGCATCGTAGGCTTATCTTGTGCACTTCAACTAAAAAAAAGGCATCCCAAAGCTAAAATTATAGTCTTAGAAAAAGGAATTTTACCCCAAGGTGCTAGTACCAAAAATGCAGGTTTTGCCTGTTTTGGAAGCGCAAGCGAATTACTTTCAGATTTAAAAAACCACAGCGAAGAAGAAGTTGTGAATTTAGTAAAACAACGCATCGATGGACTAGAGTTGTTGAAATCTACTTTAGGTGAAAAGCAAATCGATTACCAACAAAACGGCGGTTATGAAGTTTTTTTGAAGAAAGACAAAGCCTTGTTTGAAGAATGCAAAGCCAATTTAAATCGGCTCAATAAATTATTGAAACCTGTTTTTAAAGCGGATTTTTTTCAGTTGAAAACCAACAGCTTTGGATTTAAAAATACATTAGAACAATTGATTTTCAATCCTTTTGAAGGGCAAATCGATACGGGAAAGATGATGCAAACTTTATTGCAAAAAGTGCAAAGCCAAGGTGTTTTTGTTTTGAATTCGGTAAAAGTCAAGTCTTTTTCAACGGAAGCCGAAGCAGTACATATTCAGTTGAATAATTTCAGTTTCAAAACCAAGCATTTCTATATCGCCACCAATGCTTTTGCATCTGAATTACTAAATTTGGAAGTTACTCCTGCAAGAAACCAAGTCTTGATTACTCAACCTATTCCAAATTTACACATAAAAGGTACTTTTCATTTGGATGAAGGTTTTTATTATTTCAGAAACATTCACCATCGGATTTTGCTTGGCGGCGGCAGAAATTTGGATGAAGTAGGGGAGACCACTTCGGTTTTAGCTACCACAGAACGCATTCAAAATGCGTTGGAAAATTTGCTTCATCAAGTAATTTTACCTGATCAACAAGTTGACATTGACCAACGTTGGAGTGGAATTTTAGGTGTTGGAAATCAGAAAAAACCCATTGTAAAAACAGTTGAAAATCGGGTACGTTGCGCTGTGCGTTTAGGCGGAATGGGTGTGGCGATTGGAAGCAATATAGGTAAAGAATTAGCAAATTTAATTGATTAATGAAAAACGATTTAGACCTAGGATTGAAACAAAAAGCAAAAGCAGCTTGTTTAGGAAAATTACAAGTCAGAATGCAAGTCTGCCATAATCAATTGAATGAGATTCAAGCTGATTTGGCCAACGAAAGCAAAAGCAGCGCAGGCGATAAATACGAAACTGGTCGTGCTATGCTGCAAATTGAACGTGAAAAACTAGGGAAACAACTAGCCGAATTGGAACAATTGGAGCAAGTTTTGTTTTCGATTTCAACTGAACAAAAACTCCACAAAATTCAGTTGGGTAGTTTCGTAAAAACTACCCAACATAACTATTTTATTTCGGTAAGTTTAGGTGAAATAAAACTAGATGATATTTCGTTTTATGCCATTTCGAAACAAACGCCCATCGCACAGGAATTATTGGGAAAAGTGGAAGGTGACAAAATAAGTTTTAGGAATACTTCTTTTGAGATTCAGCATATAGTTTAGCTTAACTCTAAAATATTTTTAAAGCTTATTTTTTTCAAATCAAACAAAATCTGACTAATACATGATGAGTAGAAATCCTTTTTTATTGAATTTTTTAAGGTTTTAAAATTTTAAATCGTAATTTTATTATCTAATATGTAAAAGTTTATGAAGAAATATTTATTTTTCACAGCTGTATTTTTTGCTTTTTATACTTGCTTAAGTGCTCAAGAATTTATTACAACTTGGGCAACAATAAATAGTAATTCATCGATTACTTTTGAAGTTACGACTGATGGCCCCGTTAGCTATACATGGCAGGCTTTAAACTCATCTGAATCTGGTTCAGGAAGTTTTGAAGGTCCAGTAGTGACACTTTCTGATTTGCCTATCAATCAAAATTTTTCCTTGGCAATGGAATCTGAAAACCTTAAGGCATTTAAAAATGTGTTCGGTTTTTTTGCTTACAGATTGAAAAATGTTAGTCAATGGGGTGATGTTGAATGGGAAACCATGGAAGACGCTTTTGTGCAAATTGAATCAGTTACAGCAACAGATATACCTAATTTATCCAATTGTACTAGCCTTAAAAATATGTTTAAAGGTAGCATATTATTGAATTCACCTTTCAATATTAATTTTTGGGATGTTTCAAACATTACAAATATGTCAGGAATGTTTCAAGGTTGCCGAGCCTTTAACCAAGCCTTGAGTCAATGGGACGTTTCAAGCGTAACCAATATGTCGAGCATGTTTCAGGATGCTAGACTTTTCAATCAAAATATCGGCAGTTGGAATACGTCTAATGTAGTTACAATGCGTAAAATGTTTAAAGAAGCTCAGAGTTTTGACAGAAACATTAATAATTGGAATACAGAAAATGTAACCGATATGTCTGAAATGTTCTTTGGTTTAACAAATGCGTCTATACCATATCAATTCAATAAAAATCTTGGCGACTGGAATACTGCTAATGTTACAAACATGTCTGGTATGTTTCGAGGTGCAGCTTTTTTTAATCAAGATATTGGTAATTGGGAAACATCTAGCGTAACCGATATGTCTGATATGTTTAGAGAAGCATATTCTTTTAACCAGAATATTGGCAATTGGGATATGGCTAACGTAACCAATACCGCCCGAATGTTTTTTATTCCCATTTTTTCTAATTTGTCCTATGATAGTAATTTCAATAATGGTGGAAGTTCATCTATCGAAAATTGGGATACATCTAACATTGTAAACATGTCTGAAATGTTTTTAAAAGCAGAATCTTTTAATTACAATCTAGGGAATTGGAATTTAAATGATGATGTAGATTTATTTGGAATGTTGGACCGATCAGGATTAGACTGTGGAAATTATAGCCAGACTTTAATTGCATGGAACAACAATCCCAATACACCCAATAATAAAATTTTAGGAGCAACTTTCTTGGAGTATGGCCCTGAAGCAGAAGATGCTATTGAAAATCTTGTGGTAAATAAAGGTTGGGGATTTTCGGGTCATGACGTGTTAAGTACAATTCCTAATTTTTCGATAAATAATTCAATTTGTGAAGGTGAAGAGGTTTCACCATTGCCATCCATTTCTGATGATGGAATTACTGGTACTTGGTTTCCAGAATTTAATTCCACTGAAACAACTACGTATACATTTACTCCAAACGAAGGAGAATGTGCTCTAGAAACAAGCCTTAGCATTAATGTGAATTCGGTCGAAAATCCAACCGGAGAAGCTCAACAAACTTTTGTTTCAGGCAGCACACTAGCCGATATAGAAATCAATCCATCTACCATAGTTTGGTATGCAAGTTTAGAAGATGCGGTAGCCAACACAAACGAAATTCCGATAACTACCGAACTAGAAGATTCAACAGATTACTTTGCTGTTAATGATGATGGCTTATGTAGAAGGGAACCATTTGCGATTACTGTTTTTTTAACCTTAAGTATTCAAAATAATGATTTTGTTTCCTTGCAATATTTTCCAAATCCGGTGAAAAACAACCTACGGATTGTTAATGCTGAACCTATTCAACGGGTTAAGATATACAACCTTTCGGGTAAGCTTTTGCTCGAAAAGCAATTTAATAATGCTGAAATAGATATTAATCTAGTACGGCTTTCAACATCAACTTATATTGCCGTTGTAGAAACTGAAAATCAATCTACAAGCTTTCAAATTATAAAACGATAATGTAAATTTCCAAATCAAAAATCATCAATATCAAAAATTTTTATTTCTTCTCTTCCTTATTGAAATACACCAAATAATAATACATCTGTCGATCTTCGTCCCAGCCTTTTTCAATGAATTTCTCTGCACTTTCGCCACTCACAAAATCCATTTTGATTTGCACATGCGTATCTAAGTTGATAACGCTTTTTACCTTTTTCCGTGCATCGGTAACGGCTGAATTGGAAATGGGAAAATTGGCTAAGTCTTCAATTTTATATTTGGGTGCTTGTTGCTCTTTGTAGTGTTTAAACTCCGGTTGTAAATCTGGATTTTCGATGACTTCGCCGATAAACTTTTGCTCATCAAAATTATCATTACTCGCAAAATGATTCATCGCACGATTCATAAACAAAACTTCTTGCTGCTTGTCTTCGGCTGGTAAAACTACATCTTTGGCAAAGTTCTCACAGAACTTTAAATACTTCTTTGTGTAGAAATTTTCATCTTGAAAAAAGTCGACTCCCAAGAAGCTTTCCAGCCAATATTTGGTGTCGTATTTATTGGAATCTACCGAAAGAATTTTGTAGCCTTTGTCTTGCTCTTTGTTGATAATCAGCGCACCTTTGTCTAACTTGTTCAAATACACGCCTTGTTGAAGAATGATGTCTAGGTTGTTTTCTTTTTCAGTAAATTGAAGGAAATCGTGCTTCAATTCTGATTTAAAAATACCCACAGCATCTACCTTTTCATTGTCGATGATTACATTTTCAAAATAAGTCACATACACTTCTCCACCTTTTATGTGTTGGTGAAGCGATTGCTCGTACAACAAGGTGGTAATTTTTTTAGAAACTTCATGCGCTTGTAAAGGATTCAAAAAAATCTCGTTTACTAAATTGTACAAAGCATGAAATTCTAAATCGGTTTCATGTACAAATTGGTAGTAATTTTCTTCTTTATCGCGAAACGATTTCAAGAAATACTCTTTAATAAGCGGATTCAATTCGTCTGAAAGTGGATAAGCTTCTTTTGAAATAAATAAGTTTTCATTTCGGCTTTTATTGCCCACACGGTGAACAGAAAGGCTTTCAATTTGTGCTGAAAATAAGTTGATCATCGAATTTTAATTTTGCGCAAATATGCAAAATCTTACCCAGCTATTGTAGGCTTGTGAATAACTTAAATTGCTAGGTGTTTTTACTTAAAACGTATTTCAGTTCAAGTGATCTTGCATTTTTTGGTAGATTGTATTCCAATAAATTATAACAAAATTGCTGACTATCAATATGTAAAGAGCCTGAAAACTTTAGTTATTTCATGAAATGGAAACAATGAAAATAAACAGAATAAATAATGAATCAAATAAAATCATTATTTTTGAGATAAATTAAATCGAATTATTATGGATACAACCGCTCAAATAAAAAATGACTTGATTTCAAGAATTAAGGAGTCAGAAGATTTAACTTTCCTAAAAGCGCTACAAACCATAATTGATTCATCTGAAAAAGCTTTATATCAATTGTCTACAGGACAAGAAAATTCGATTTCGATTGGTAGAGCACAAATTAAAAATGGTCAGTTTTCTCTAAATGAAAAGGTAATTTCAGAAATGAAAGAATGGCTAGAAAAAAAATAATTTGGTCCGATATAGCGAAAGCAGAATTCAAAGAAAATTTAGAATTTTACACAGAAAGAAATAAATCTGCTGAGTATAGTCTGAAATTACTTGCTAAAACAGAAAATTTATTAAACACCTTAGCTGAAAGTGAGTTTATAGGTCGATTAACTTCAAATAGGAAAACCCGTGTAATACCAATGAGCGTATTTCTGATTTTTTATGAAATACATAAAGACACCATTGAAATTGTATCATTTTGGGATAATAGACAAGACAATTTTAAACGAAAATTTTGAAGTAGTCCGAAATTTTTCTCTGAGCTTTGAGACTTCGTGGTTTGATTATCTCACCACAGAATTTTTTGCCTACATATTAGGGACAAAGAGTTCATAAAAGCAAAAGAGTAAAATTGCAAGCAAATAAAATTCAGTCCTAATTGATGATAAAATAATCAATCAAAACTAATTCCAATTTTGGTCAAAATCAAAATCGTCTAAATTTTCAAAATCATCATTTTCAAAGCCATCTTCAAATTCGTCATCAAAATCGTCTAATTTTTCAGCTTCAAATTGTTTTTCTGGTGGCGAATCAGGCAGTTGACCTTGAGCAAAAAGCAAGTTGGGGTAATCGGTAGTATCAACTGGAGTGGCAATGTCGGCTAATTCCACATAGAACGTCCACATGTTTAAAAAATCGTACACGTAAATCAGCTTGGTTTGTTCTTTAGATAAAACATCACTTAGCTTGGTTTCGTTCATTAAACGTGAATTAGCTTGACCTTCACCCACATCAAAAAGGACGATTTCTTCGCCTTGATTCCATTCTTCATCGCTTACGTAAAACGAAGCCATTTCGGTACCATCAAAACCGAAAGATTGGTTGATGACGTTGTGTAAATCTTCTAAAGAGTTGTCTTCTTTGATTTCGATATCTCTAAAAACATCGTCTAAAACATCTAATATTGCGCGAATTCTGAAAATTCTCATGTTGTAATCTTTTGTTTTGTTGAAATTATGCGGTCTTCAATTTGGCTTTGTAAGCTTGCATAAAGATATAAAATTGTACGCCAAAAAACAGAGCTGCCATGACTAAATGAAGCGCTTGCATACCAAATAGGAAATCTAAATAATACATGGCAATTCCTGAAAGCACTTCTATTCCTATGAAAAGGATGAGCAAGTTTGTCCATGAAAAGCCTAAATTCTTCTTTTTGTTGATGTACCAAATTCCCAAATTAATCAATACCACCAAAATAGAAAAGGAACGGTGAATGTAAAATTTGATTCCAGGGTCGTCTATCCAAAGTATTTTCCCTTCACTTCCGTTGGCACGAACCATTTCGTCTACGCTTTGGCGTACTTGCGTTCCTAAAGCAACTTGTATCAACGAAAGCAAAATCCCGATGCCCAGTAAGTTTCTAAATAATTTTGTGGATACTTGATTTTCGTTTCTTTCTTTGGTTGTACTCAGCAAGTAAATTAACAAGGCTGTAATAATAAGCGCTACCAACATGTGCATGGTAATTCTTGCAGGCAATAATTCAGAATATACCACGGTGGCACCTAACCAAGCCTGAAACAACAACAAGCCTAAAGTAAAAAAAGAAACCAAAGTAATGCGTTTTTTCACTTTCCATTTTTTAATGGAAAGCAAAGCCATAATCAACACGGCTAAGCCCGATAAAGCACCCAACAAACGATTGATGTATTCTATCCACGTATGGGTGGCATTAAAAGTAGAGTAGGAGTGTTTCTCGTATTTTTTCCAGTTAGTTGTATTGAATTCTTTTGAAGAAGTAAAATCGCTTTGTGCTACTTTTAAGCTTTCTTCATAGACAATAATTTGTCCTTCAAAATAATCTTGGTTGGCTTGCCAGGTAATTTCAGCTTCTTCTGTAGGTGGAATTAAATAGCCAAAACATTTTGGCCAATCCGGACAACCCATTCCGCTGCCAGTCATGCGCACCACAGCACCAGCTACAATCACCAAGTAAACGATAATTAATGATATTTTAACCCATTTTCTATACATCTTCTTTCTTTTGTAAGGCAATGCCTGATTTTTCCGCTTCTTGCATCAAAAATTCCTTTGCCGCTTCATATTCATTGGGAATCTCTCCGTCTAAAATGGCTTCTTTTACTTTTGATTTCAATTCACCAACTTCTCTTCCCGGACTTAAATCAAACCATTCAATAATCTCTGTACCTGAAATGGGTGGTTGAAAATTTCGAACATGGTCGCGTTCTTCTACTTCTTTTATTTTCTGACGAACCTTTTTGAAATTTTCATGATATCGTTTGAAACGTTTAGGATTTTTGGTAGTGATATCGGCTTCGCAAAGCATCATTAAATCTTCTAAGTAATCTCCTGCATCAAAAATAAGTCTGCGTACTGCAGAATCGGTGGTTTCTTCATCGACCACTGCAATTGGTCTTGAACTTAGCAAGACTAATTTTTGAACAAACTTCATTTTATCATTCAATGGGAGCTTCAGACGTTTAAAAATTTGAAACACCATTTTGGCTCCCATAAATTCGTGACCATGAAAAGTCCAACCGTTTCTTTTGGTGAATTTTTTGGTGGGTGCTTTGCCTATATCGTGAAGCAATGCCGCCCAACGCAACCACAAATCGTCGGTTTCTTGTGCAATGTTATCTACCACTTCTAAAGTATGCCAAAAATTGTCTTTGTGCCGCTGACCATCGATTTCGTCAATTCCTTTTAAAGCGATGAGTTCAGGTAAAATTGTATGCAACAAGTTGGTTTTGTGCATCAATTTTAAACCCACCGAAGGAACTTCACTCAACATAATTTTGTTGAATTCCGTCATTAACCGTTCTTTAGAAACAATTTTTATGCGGTCTGCATTTTTGGTAATGGCATCTAAAGAATGATTTTCAATTTTAAAATTCAATTGGCTTGCAAAGCGAATGGCGCGCATCATTCGTAAGGGATCGTCAGAATAAGTTATATCTGGATTCAATGGAGTTTTAATCAACTCTTGACCTAAATGTGAAATGCCATCAAATGGATCCAACAAATCGCCAAAATGCTTTTGGTTAAGTTGAAGCGCAAGTGCATTGATGGTAAAATCACGTCTATTTTGGTCGTCGGTTAGCGTTCCTTGTTCTACTTCTGGATTGCGGGAATTTTCGTTATAGGATTCTTTTCTAGCACCTACAAATTCAATTTCGGCATCAAAAGCCTTCAACATGGCCGTGCCGTAGGTTTTAAAGATTTGTACTTTGGGTTTGTTCGGAATTTTTGCAGCTACCAATTTAGCCAATTCAATTCCGTTGCCCACCGCAACAATATCAATATCGTTTTTATTTCCGCGTTTCAAAAAAAAGTCTCTAACAAATCCACCGATAACAAAAGCAGGCAAATTCAATTCATCTGCAGCTTCGGATACAATTTCAAAAATGGGATGCGTTAAGGCTTCTTTATAATTTGGTGTAGGCATACTAATTACTTTCTAATCACTTCTACTTTTCCGTCGAGGTCTAATTTAATTATGGTTGATGGTTTGTTGTTTTTAACATCTCTATCAAAATCAACAATATAATCTACACCATCTTTTATGGTTTGGCTTATTTCATTGAAATGTAGAGGTGTTGGCTCACCACTAATGTTTGCTGAAGTTGAAACCAATGGTTTTCTGAATTTCTTCAATAGCTTATTGCAAAAAGCATTTCTACAAACCCGAATTCCTAATGTGTTGTCGTCGTTAATTACATTCATCGCCACACGAATAGGGTCGGGATAAATAATGGTGGTAGGTTTATCGGCATACTTCAAAATATCGTATGCCATTTCAGGGATTTCTTCTACATATTGATTCAGCATTTTGAAATCGCTTACCAAGCAAATTAAAGACTTGGCTTCGGCTCTTTTTTTCAAAGCAAAAACTTTATCTACTGCTTCGGCATTGGTAGCGTCGCAGCCAATTCCCCAAACGGTATCGGTAGGATATAAAATAAGTCCGCCGCGTTTAAGGACTTGTATGGTTTTTTCGATTTCTTCGCGCATTTCAATTTTTTTGCAAAGTTAAGCCTTTGAAGTTTATTTAGCTTGTAATAGAAGTGCTTTAAGGAAAAAATTAAACTTATATAGTCATTTTTGAATGAAATGCTATTTGAGCAAAATAAAATCTTATTCCTTGTTTTTTTGCTGAAGCTCATAAAGCTTTAGGTATTTCAGAAAAGTAGCATGAAAAGCTTGTACACAAATGACAAATCCGTAAAGTCCGTCTAAGAAACCAAGTTTTAAAAAATAGGACTTTAAAAATGCCCAAGTTGGTCTAAAAACGATTTTCCAAACGGAAGATTTTTTCCCTAATTGATAATATGCATTTGCTGAAATAGTTGAAAATCGATCTACTTTTTGGTTGTGTTCTGTGAAATCTCGGTAAATCCAATGCAGAATATCACCTTTTAGTTTCCCGATGCTTTTGGAATTGTAAACGCAGTAACAATCATGCGGATTAATGCCTTTCCATTCGCCTTTTCCCTTTTTAAATAAGCGAATTTTTTTATCGGGATACCAATGCGAATGCTTTACCCAATATCCAGCATAATTGTTTCTTCTATTGCAAAAATATGCATCGTATTTCCAATCTTTTTTGATCGCTAGAATGGATTCTTGTAACTCTTTAGAAAGTGCTTCATCTCCATCTAAGGACAAAATGTAGTCATGTGAAGCTTTGGTAATTGCAAAGTTTTTTTGCTCTAAGTAACCAAGAAATTTTTGTTCGATGAACTTGACTTCAAATTTTTGACAAATCTGTTTTGTGTTGTCGGTTGAATACGAATCTATTACTACTATTTCATCTGCAATTCCTTGTAGAGATTGCAAGCATTTTTCCAGATGCTCTTCTTCGTTAAAAGTAATGATAACAGCAGAAAGTTGATGCATATTAAAGGATCAGTCAATTTGGTATTGATAAAATACTTTGCCAAAAGTACTATATAAACTAATTAAACTAAAATTTAGTTTATGGATTGTATACAAATCTACTTTACCAAAAAGCTTTTTAAAAAAAAGTATATTTGCGGGATTCAATATAACTATGAAACATCACTTTCAAATTCAAGAACAATTCAAATCCATTGAAAGAGAAATCCTTTCTTTTATAGATAATTTTGATAATGAAGGCGAAAGCATTTACAAAGGCACTCGAAACGAATTAAAAGTGAAACCAATAGGTAATTTGAAAGTGAACATTAAACGCTTTAAAAAACCGCATTTGGTAAACCAAATTGCATACCGTTGGTTCCGAAAATCGAAAGCGGAACGTTCTTATTTATTTGCTAATTTACTTTTAGAAAAACAGGTTGGAACTCCACTGCCTTTAGCGTATCAGGTAAATTTTACATCTTTTGGAATTGGAAAAAGTTATTATGTAAGTGTGCAGCAAGCACACGATTTAACCTATAGAGAATTAATACATAATCCAAACTATCCCAATCGAGAAAAAATTTTACGGGCGTTTACACAATTTACTTTTCACTTTCACAACCAAGGTGTATTTTTCTTGGATCATTCCCCTGGAAATACCTTAATTGAAATTAAACAAGATGGAACCTATGGGTTTTATTTGGTTGATTTAAACCGAATGCAGTTCAAAGTTTTAACCTATGAAGAACGCCTAAGAAATTTTGCTAGACTAACGCCTAAAAAGGAAATGTATCGCATTATGGCAGATGAATATGCTAAACTGATTCAAAAAGATCCAAAGCAAGTTTTTGAACAAATTTGGAGTGAAGTGGAAGCCTTTAGAACCAAATTCAATAAAAAACACGAACTCAAAAGTAAGCTGCGTTTCTGGAAGTAATTTTTAAGTTTAAAAATGATTACCAAAAGGATACATTAAAAAAGCCCAACAGAAAATGTTCAGTTAGGCTTTTAAATTTTGTACTTGTATTTTAAACAGCTACATCATACGTTCGTAACGCATCGTTTAAGGATGTTTTTTTGTTGGTGCTTTCTTTGCGTTTTCCAATGATTAACGCACAAGGAACATTAAATTCTCCAGCAGGAAATTTTTTGGTGTAACTACCTGGAATCACTACTGAACGAGCTGGAACAATTCCTTTCATTTCTTTGGGTTCGTTGCCAGTAACATCTATAATTTTGGTAGAAGCCGTTAAAACAACGTTTGCGCCTAAAACTGCTTCTTTTTCTACGCGAACGCCTTCAACTACTATGGAACGCGATCCTAAAAATGCATTGTCTTCAATAATTACAGGTGCAGCTTGTAAGGGTTCTAAAACACCACCGATTCCAACACCACCGGAAAGGTGAACGTTTTTTCCAATTTGTGCACAACTTCCTACAGTTGCCCAGGTGTCTACCATAGTTCCTTCATCTACATAAGCACCGATGTTTACGTAGCTCGGCATCATGATTACTCCGCTAGAAATATATGCACCATGTCTAGCAACTGCATTCGGTACTACACGAATCCCACGTTCTTTGTAACCTGTTTTTAAAGGCATTTTATCATGGTATTCAAAAATTCCCGCTTCCATGGTTTGCATTTTTTGGATAGGGAAGTACAAAACCACTGCTTTTTTAACCCATTCGTTTACTTGCCAGCCGTTTTCAGTAGGTTCTGCACAACGCAATTTACCTTGGTCTAAAAATTCAATGGCTTCTCGAATGGCAGAAATAGTCTCGCTTTCTTTTAACAATTCTCGGTTATCCCAAGCTTTTAGGATGGTTTCTTTAAGTGAATTCATTTATTTTTTTTTGCAAATATAAAGCTTCAATTAGCAAAAGTATTCAATTGTTACAGAAGTATTACCTTTGTGCAAAATTTTGAAAATGGGTCGGATAATGGCAATCGATTTTGGAATGAAACGCACAGGTATTGCTGCAACTGACGAAATGCGTTTGATTGCTTCTGGTCTTACTACGGTTTTAACCAAAGACTTAATGTCCTATTTAGAAGATTACTTCAACAATGAAAAAGTTGATGAATTGGTTGTTGGTGAGCCTACTAATGCCAACGGAACAGCTTCACCCATAGAACGAAATATCGCTTTTTTTATCGAAGATTTTCAGAAGAAGTTTCCGAGCATTTCAGTAAAAAGAGAAAATGAACGCTATACTTCAAAAATGGCATTTCAAACCATGATTGATGGCGGATTGAAGCGAAAAAAAAGAAGAGACAAAGCAACGGTTGACCAAATTAGTGCTACGCTAATTTTACAATCTTACATTCATTAATACATGCCGCATTTTTATAACAAACAAGAACAATATTTTATAAGTGTGAATTTTAAAGTCATGTATTCCAGTTTACGAATACAAAAGCACTTAAAAAAAATCAAACTCTTTTGGTTGCGGCTAAGTTCAAAACCAAAATACGTCATTGGTAGAAATCCGTATACGCGATTGGAATCCTTTTATCGAGACAAATTAAACAAAGATTTAGACCAGACGGATTATTGGTTACGCAGTCAAAAAATATTTTTTAAACCTTTAGAAATTAAAAAATCAGCTTCTATTGAAAAAAAATATACAGCTTTAAAAAACATCAGTTTTAAAGAATTTATTCATTTCTTGCCAGAAGTGTATATGAATAATAGGCATTTGCATCCGCAATATAAAATTTTCAAAAATTTAAAAGTCGAAAAGAAATTCAAAATGGAAGCTGAAGAAGATAAACATTTCATCGAAGAAAATTTGAAATTAGACTTGAGTAAAAAGGCAAATACAACCGAAAAAGCTAAATTTGATTTGCAGTGGAATGATACCATGTACAAAATTGTAAATAAACTCTATAAAGACGATTTCGAGTATTTTAATTACCCAAAAAAATAATCTATGATACTTCCTATAATAGCTTACGGAAATCCAGTATTAAAAAAGAAAGCTAAACCCATTACACCTGATTATCCTAAATTGAAGGAATTAATCGAAAACATGTGGGAAACCATGTACAACGCCAGCGGTGTTGGACTGGCAGCGCCACAAATCGGGCTTCCAATTCGCTTGTTTGTTATTGATGCTTCGCCTTTTTCAGAAGATGACGATTTGATAGAAAACGAACAAGAAGATTTAAAAGACTTTAAAAAAGTATTCATCAATCCTACTATTTTAGAAGAAGAAGGAAACGATTGGGATTTTAATGAAGGTTGCTTGAGCATTCCAGATGTTCGGGAAGATGTGTTCAGAAAACCCAAAATTAAAATTGAATATTTTGATGAAGATTTCAATAAACATGTTGAAAAATTAGATGGTTTAGCTGCGCGTGTGGTTCAACATGAGTACGACCATATTGAAGGCGTTTTGTTTACTGATAAACTTTCTGCTTTCAAAAAAAGATTAATCAAAGGCAAATTGGCTAACATTGAAAAAGGAAAGGTTAATGTAAGCTACAATATGAAGTTTCCAAAAGCCAAAAAAAGAAGATAATTAAAAATAAGGGCAAATAAAATATGGCAGTTAACAACTTAGATTGCATATTTGCCAACCAAAAAAAATAAACATGGACATCAATAAAATTTTATCCATAGGAGGACGCCCAGGTTTATGGGAAATGAAAGCGCAAACCCGCGGTGGTGTGTTAGCTGAATCTTTGATAGATGGAAAAAAAATACCGGTTAACGTAAAAAACAACATCAGTATGTTGGGTGAAATTTCCATTTATACCTATGCTGAAGAAATTCCGTTACGTGAAGTATTTCAGAAAATAGGAGAAAAGGAAAACTTTGAAAAGAGCATTGATCCGAAGACTTCTAAAAATGAAATGATTGCCTATTTCAGAGAAGTTTTACCTGAATTTGATGAAGATCGCGTTTACCAAAGCGACATCAAGAAAATCATTCAATGGTACAATACCTTAATTGAAAAAGGATTTACCACTTTTGTTGAAGAAGAAGATGAAACCGAAGAAGAAAAAGTAGAAACCCAAACAGAAGAAGAAAATTCTACTGAAAAGTAAAAAATAAATTAATTGTATTTTTAAACGGTCTAAGCAAATTTAGGCCGTTTGTTATTCTAGAATCTTTTGAAATTAAAACAACTAAAACAAGACTTTGCTGCAGAACTAGTCAGCATATATCCTCAAACTGAAATAAGAACTTTCTTTAATTGGCTAGTTGAAGCTTATCTAGGCTGGAATACTACTCAAGTTTTATTAAAAGCTGACGAAACAATTGCAGATGAAAAAATTAAACTTTTTGAACAGGCTTTAACAGAATTGAAGAAGCAAAAACCCATTCAATATATCTTAGGCGAAACCGAATTTTTTTGTTTGCCTTTTCGAGTTACCGAAGCGGTTTTAATTCCACGTCCTGAAACGGAAGAATTAGTTGAATGGGTTTTAGAAGATTATAAAAACCATGATAGAAGTCTTAAAGTTGTTGAAATAGGAACAGGCAGCGGTTGCATTGCTATAAGTTTGGCAAAGAACAACAAAAACTTACAACTCACCGCCTTCGATATTTCTGCGGAAGCACTTGAAATTGCAAAAGAAAATGCAAAACTAAACCAGGTAAAAATCGAATTTATACAGCAAGACGTGTTGGCTTTAGAAAACCTTCCCATGCAAACAGATGTTATTGTTTCTAATCCGCCTTATGTAAAGCAAGACGAAAAACACGGCATTAAAGCTAATGTTTTAGATTTTGAACCGCATTTAGCTTTATTTGTGGAAAATGAATCTGCTTTGGTGTTCTATGAAAAAATTATTGAATTGGCTCTAGCACAAGAAAAAGTGCCTGCGGTTTATGTAGAAATCAATCAGGCTTTAGGTGAAGAATCCAAAAATTTATTCAGTCAAGCTGGTTTTAAAAAAGTGGTGTTAAAAAAAGATATCTTCAACAACCCGAGAATGATTAAAGCTGAGTTTTAAGCTGTAAGTTAATGGGTATTTCTATATTTCTTTAAAATAGAAAGGAATCGTTTGGCGACTTCTACTTCATTGTATTCTGTGCGCAATAGCTTTTCTGCTGCCACGCCTATTTTTTTAATCTGCTCAGGATTTTCTTTTAAATCGGTTATTTTCTTTGCCATAACTTTAGGCGAATTTTCACAAAGTACAATGTTTTCATTTTCAGTAAAAAGCTCCTTAATACCATGTGTGTCTTTACTTAAAATGCATTTTCCGATGGAAGCATAATGATAAACTTTGTTGGGAATCACCATATCACTTTTTTTAGAATCTCCAAAAATACCCAAGCAAATATTAAAAGTGTTGATTAACGGACTTAGCTCTTCGTAACTTACTTTTCCATGAAAATGAATATTGGTAAGTTTCCATTTTTTGGCTAAGGCTTTGGCTTTTTTAAAGGTGTAGCCGTTTCCAATAATTTCGAAAAAAATATCTTTTCTATCTCTTAATTCATAAGCTGTTTCCACAATTTTATCAGTTCCTTGTAAGGGAATGAAACTGCCATAAAATCCAACTACTAATTTTTTGTCTTTATGTGTTTCTTTTTCTTGTTTATAAAATGTTTGTGTGTCTGCACCGATGTATAAGGTATGTACTTTTTGTGCATTCAACTTAAATTTTTCGATAAAATAAGAACGATGTGCATTGGTATCGCTCAGAAGAATATCGGCTTTGGTAAACGGAATTTTATCTAAATAATATTTAACAGGCAATTTCCAAAATTGTCCATAATCAGCTTTGGTAAGGTATTTTGAAATTAAAGGGTCGAATACAATGGGTTTTGAAGTATGTTTTTTTACATAGCTAACATCGCTATGTCGCATTGGCGGAATGTAAATAAAATCGACTTCGTTACTTAATTGCTTTAATTTATTTAGATTCTCGGCATTGCCTTTTACAATTTTGAATTCGATGATTTGCACATCTTTTAATTGTGCCAATCCAGCTTTTATTACTTTCACTCGATTGTAATCTAATTTTGATTTGCCTGCAAAAAGTATCTTCATGTTTTGTTTCTAAAATTAAAACAAAGGTAGTAGTTATTGTTTGTATAAAGAAGCGAACTTAATCTGCCTTATTTTTTGTTTTAAGTTGTAACACGCGCAAGGGATTGAAATGTTAGCCTGCAGCGAAAAACACTTTAGTTTTGTTGTGGTTTTGGGGCGACTTTAGAAGCTACTTAACCACTTATAAAACTTTGTTTTTGCGAAGCCTATGAAATGGAAAGCCCGACCCCGATTAACAATCGGGGTTGCGCCCAAAAAAACATTCTAATTTTAGTGCTGTACAAAAATGGAAGTTTTTGTATTTTCGTTTGATGAATGCGCAAGATTTAAAAGCTCCAATTGAATATTTAAAAGGCGTTGGTCCCGCTCGGGCCGATTTGTTGCGCACTGAACTCAATATCCATTCGTTTCAAGATTTGTTGAGTTTGTTTCCCTACCGTTACATAGACCGTACTCAGTTTTATAAAATTTCGGCTTTGCAAAACACCAATGCGGAAGTGCAGATTATCGGTAAAATTACGGCTGTGAAAATGGTTCCACAAAAGCGTGGAAAGCGTATGGTAGCTGTTTTTGAAGACGAAACCGGTCAGATGGAACTGGTATGGTTTCAAGGTCATAAATGGATTCGAGAAAACATAAAAACCAACACGCCTTATCTGGCTTTTGGAAAGTTGAAATGGTTTGGAAACAAGCCCAGCATGCCGCATCCTGAATTGGATTTGTTGGAAGATTTTGAAAAAAAGAAAGCACAACGCATGCAACCGGTTTATCCGTCTACTGAAAAATTGCAAAAACGGGGTTTAACTAACCGGAAAATGAACACGATGACCTTCAATTTGTTGAAGCAGTGTACCAAAGGATTTACCGAAACTTTGCCTGAAGAAATCCGTGAAAAACATAAGTTAGTTTCGAAAACCAAAGCCATTTTTGATGTTCATTTTCCGGCATCGGTACAAGATTTAGAAAGAGCTCGGTTTAGATTGAAGTTTGAAGAGTTTTTTTATGTTCAGCTGCAACTCATTCGTAGAAATTTAGTTGCCAAACATAAAATTAAAGGCTTTCCCTTTCCTGAAGTAGGTGATTATTTTATGGATTTTTATAAAAATCATTTGCCTTTTGAACTTACCCATGCTCAAAAACGAGTTTTGAAAGAAATCAGGAAAGATTTGCGCAGCAACGCACAAATGAATCGTTTGTTACAAGGCGATGTAGGTTCAGGGAAAACCATTGTTGGTTTTTTAAGCATGCTCATTGCCATCGGAAATGGATACCAAGCTTGCATGATGGCGCCTACCGAAATTTTAGCGATACAACATTTTGAAGGCATTTCTGAATTAGCTGAAAAAGTTGGGTTGAACGTGAAATTACTTACGGGTTCGACTAAAACCAAAGAAAGAAGATTATTACATGAAGAGTTAGCTTCTGGCGAATTGCACATCTTAATCGGTACCCATGCGTTAATTGAAGACAAGGTGAAATTTAAAAACTTGGGCTTAGCCATTATCGATGAGCAGCATCGTTTTGGCGTGGCTCAACGCGCTAAACTCTGGAAGAAAAATAGCTTACCGCCACATGTAATGGTCATGACGGCAACACCAATTCCACGGACTTTAGCCATGAGTGTGTATGGCGATTTAGATATTTCGGTGATCGATGAATTGCCACCCGGTCGAAAACCTATAAAAACAGTTCATCGGTATGATGCAAATCGTTTAAAGGTTTTTAAATTTTTAAAAGATGAATTGACCAAAGGCAGGCAAGCTTATGTGGTTTATCCATTAATTGAAGAATCGGATAATTTTGATTACAAAGATTTGATGGATGGTTACGAAAGTATTGTGCGGTATTTTCCCAAACCCGATTACCAAGTTTCCATAGTTCATGGTAAAATGAAACCCGAAGATAAAGCTTTTGAAATGCAGCGTTTTGTAGAAGGGAAAACCCAAATTATGGTGGCTACAACGGTAATTGAAGTCGGCGTAAACGTGCCCAATGCCAGTATTATGCTAATTGAAAGTGCGGAGCGTTTTGGCTTATCGCAATTGCATCAGTTGCGTGGTAGAGTAGGTCGTGGAGCAGAACAGAGTTATTGTGTTTTACTTACGGGCCACAAATTGAGCAAGGACGGAAAAACCCGACTTGAAACCATGACCCAAACCAACGATGGTTTTAAAATTGCTGAGGTAGATTTAAAATTACGCGGTCCTGGCGATTTGATGGGAACTCAACAAAGCGGTGTTTTGCAATTAAAAATAGCCGATTTGGTTCAAGATGGTTCCATTTTGGCATTGGCCAGAAAAGAAGCTCATGTATTGTTGAAAGAAGATCCTAAAATGCTGTTACCGAAGAATAGCATGGTCAATTTTACCTATCAAACCAACATGAAAAACAAGCAATTGTGGAATTATATTAGTTAGCCTAATTTTCATTAAAGATTTTTCTTCGTGTTCTTTGCGAATCCTTTGCGGACTTTGCGAAAAAAAAAGGGATTTCTTTATAAACTGTTGAATTTTATTGTTTCCTGAAATTATGTCGCTCCTAACGGAGCTATTGTGATGTTGCTCCTCACGGAGCTATTAATTGTATTTATTCAATGAATTTAAATAAATATTTTTCATCATAATCAATTTCAAATTTTTCTAAAAATTCAGTATATTCATCTTTGAAGGTTTTCACTTTGTGATGTTTTTCTTGGTTATTGATATACTTAATTACAGTATCTAACTGAGATTGTGCATATGAAAAAGCTCCAAAACCACCTTGCCATTGAAATTTCCCTAAAACCAATCCTTTTTCATTGATCCATTTAGATGAATTTGCCTTTATGCTCCTTACCAGTTCTGAAATTGAAATATTTGGTTTTATACTCACCAAGATATGTATATGATCAGCAACTCCACCAATAGCATAAACTTTTTGTTGCTTAGCATTGACAATACCACATATGTATTTATATAGTTCATCTTTCCATTTTTTATGAATTAGATTTTGTCTACCCTTAACAGTAAATACGATTTGTATATAGACTTGTGTAAATGTATTAGCCATAATTTATCTTTAAATAAAAGCTAGTTAATCAATTGCAAAACAACATATTAAAATTCAAAAAATAAAGATAGAAAAAATAATATTAAGCTCTGTAGGAGCGAAATAACAATAGCCCCATTAGGGGCGAAATATCATTAACAAAAGCATGGTAAAGTAATTCAACCCCGTTAGGGGTGACATTCCCAATTCTGAATTTACCTAATCCCTAATAAAATGATAATCTTTAGATGTAATTCACCATCTACCTTAATTTTGTTTAAAAATAAAGCATTTGATTACAAAAAGCATTCAAGAAGATATTCAAGAAATAAAAAGCAAGTTAAAGCAGTCCTACATTATAAAAGAAAAAACCACTGCTTTTACGAGGAAGCTATTTTTATGTTTATTCGATTCCGATACTGCGGTTAATGAAACCCTACAAAAACTGGAAACATCTTTTGAAGAATTAGCCGATTTAGTTTGCTACAAACCAGAGCAGACTTGTAGGAATATTTGGGAAGATTACATTTCTGAAATTCCCAAAATACAAAAACAACTTAATGAAGATGCGCAGTTTATATTAGAAAACGACCCAGCAGCACATTCCTTAGCAGAAGTATATCTTGCCTATCCAGGTTTTTACGCCATTGCTACTTATCGTTTAAGTCATGCATTGCTAAAATTTGGTCTTCCATTGGTTCCAAGATTAATGGCAGAATGCGCTCATAGTACTACTGGAATTGACATTAATCCGGGAGCAGAAATTGGAGTTCCATTTTTTATAGACCATGGAACCGGAGTTGTAATTGGGGAAACATCTCATATTCAAAATCATGTAAAAATTTACCAAGGAGTAACTTTGGGAGCACATTCAGTAGATAAATCTATGCAAGAGACCAAGCGCCATCCAAGCATTGAAGATCATGTTACTATTTATGCCAATGCTACTATTTTAGGAGGTAAAACAGTAATTGGGAAAAATTCAGTTGTTGGAGGAAATGTATGGTTAACTAGTTCTGTGGCGCCAAATTCTATTGTTTCAAATCAGAGTAAAACCGATATTAAAACACAAAAGCATGTCGACTAAGATTATAGATTTAGTAGGAAACACTCCATTAGTAGATGCATCTAGTTTATTGGAAAATAAAAATGTAAAACTATTATTGAAGTTAGAAGGTCACAATCCTGGTGGTAGCGTAAAAGATCGTGCAGCTTTAAACATGATTCAATCTGCTTTAGAACGGGGAGAAATTGATAAAAACACAAAATTAATCGAACCCACTAGTGGTAACACAGGCATTGCTTTAGCTATGATTGCAAGTGTTTTCGGCTTATCCATTGAATTGGTCATGCCCGAAAATTCAACTATAGAACGGGTAAAAACCATGCGTGCTTTTGGAGCAAAAGTAACTTTAACCAGTGCTGATGTTGGAATAGAAGGTGCAAGAGATTTCGTTGAAGATAAAGTGAAAACTGGTAATTATTATATGTTCAACCAATTTGCCAATCCTGATAATTGGAAAGCACATTATAAAACTACAGGACCTGAAATTTGGCGAGACACAAACCAAAAAGTTACCCATTTTGTTTCTTCTATGGGAACAACCGGAACCATCATGGGAACATCTACTTTTTTGAAAGAGCAAGATAAAAACATTCAGATTGTAGGAGTACAACCAAGTGATGATGCTCGTATTCCTGGTATTAGAAAGTGGAAACCCGAATATTTACCTAAGATATTCGATGCATCTCGAGTAGATCAAATTATAGAAGTGAATGAAGATGATGCTCGACAAATGGCAAGAAAGTTGGCTTCACAATTGGGTGTTTTTTCCGGGATGAGTAGTGGTGGAGCTACAACTGCCGCTATCAAATTAGGTAATTTCTTAGAAAGTGGAGTGATTGTGAGTATTGTCTGTGATCGTGGAGATCGATATTTGTCATCAGATTTATTTGAATATTAGCAACTTGTATTCTTATAAAATGCAGTAAGCAATTTAATCAGACGAAATGAATAATTTTTGTTCAAAAAAAAGTTTGAGAACTCAATAAAAAGATTAAATTTGCACCCGCAATAAAAGTTCATATACATTATGCGAAAGTAGCTCAGGGGTAGAGCATCACCTTGCCAAGGTGAGGGTCGCGGGTTCAAATCCCGTCTTTCGCTCAAAGAACATATCCTGCTCGGATGGTGGAATTGGTAGACACGTTGGACTTAAAATCCAATGGCCATTATGGCCGTGCGGGTTCAAGTCCCGCTCCGAGTACAAAGCCTGCAATTTTTTGCAGGCTTTTTTTTTGTTCAATAAATTTTTATGCGGGTTCCCCCGAAGTTTCGGGGCCGCTCCGAGTGCAAAGCCTGCAATTTTTTGCAGGCTTTTTTTGTTACAGTAAATTTTTATGTAGGTTCTTCCGAATTTCTGGAGCCGATTCGAGTACAAGAACTTGTTAATCAGTAATTAACAAGGTTTCCTTGTTTGCAATATATTCTATCGTTCTTTTGCTTAAAATTTTTAATCTCCCCTAATCAATTTATCAGTACTTTTAAATCTTCACATTTAATAGCTGTATTCTTATGAAAAAACTACTCATCCTTAGTTTTATATTTTTGGTTTCCTGTAGTCTTAACTTCTCAAGCGACGATCGGTATATGTGGATGGAAAATGACGACAAACAGCTAGCAGCATGGCTTCAAAAACAAGATGAAAATTACATTAAATTTAAATCGAATTACGAAGACACATCTCTTTTTTTCAAAAAACAAAATGAAGAAGTTAAATCGGATTCTTTAGTACTTAATCTTAAAACAACAATCGGAAACTACTTCTTTTATGAAGCCCAAGATGGGATTTATTACCAGCATGATGAAGAAACAGAAAAACCCACTTTGTTTTTAAGTTCAGATGCGCTTCAATTTGAACCAAAGTTATTGGAAACTAATTTCAGCAATTATTTAATTATAAAAGGGTCTCGTTTTTTAAATGATGAAGTAGCTCTTCAGGTTTGGGATATTGAAAATAAACAGCTGATTGCAGATTTCATTATTTACGATTTTCCTAAGGCACAAGCAACTTCTAAATTTCTTTATTTCTTTGAAGCTGACGATGAAGGCAAGACTGTGCTTAAGAAATTTGATTTTGAAAAGCAAACTATAGATTTACTGGATTTAAAAAGTAAATTCTCTTTACAAGTTATCAATTCTTCAAGTCTTATTACTCAACTAAAAAACGAATTTTACTTGTATACAGATCAGACTGAAAAGGATGAACCCAAAACAATTGATTTTGAAAATGAGTTCGATTTTTTCGGTGCAAGCGATGAAACTTTGTTTTTTTATGACAATCAAATGGATTTTACTGCCTTTTATAGCTACGATTTGCAGAATGATAAAGTGAAGGAAATTTTTAAGATGGATAAAAAAATTAGCATCGAAAAATGCATTCTCAATAATGGATTTATCTACTTCAGTTTTATTGAAAAAGGGAAAAGCAATTTATTCAGTTTTGATATTCATAATCATAATTACAAGCCGATTTTTAGAAATGAATTAGCAAGAATTCAATTTAAAAAATATACAGAGACATCGATTAAAATTGACTACACTTCTTTTCATATTCCAAATATAAGCTATGAATTGAAAGCAGATAGTTCTTTAGTTAAAATCACAGAAAATTTGACACCTGAGTTATCCAATTTCAAAATTGAACAAAAGTGGGTCAAAAATCAAAGTGACAGTATACCAATGATTTTCTACTACAAAGACTCCTTATTAAACAGCAATTCGCCTTTGCTTTTACATGTGTACGGCGGCTTCAAACAAAGTGTAATGCCAGCTTATTCAGAACATATCAATTTATTTGTACAAAATGGTGGTGTTTATGCTATTGCAGGAGTACGCGGCGGTGGAGAAAATGGAATTAGCTGGCATACTTCCGCTACGCTAGAAAACAAGAAAAATAGCTTTGCTGATTTTGGAAAATGCTTAGATTTTATTTCAGAACATAAGATTTCTAAACCAAAAAAAATCGGAATTTATGGATTTTCAAATGGAGGGTTAATTATTAACGATGCCATTTTAAACCACAGCGAAAAATTCAAAGTTGCCGTAAGTATATTTGGTTTGTCAGATATGGTCAATTTCGATAAATATGACCAGCCCAAATGGTATAATGAATTTGGCTATCCAAAAAATAGATCGATAAAAAAATACCTAAAAACTTATTCGCCTTTGCATCAATTGAAAAAAATCTCGAATCAAAATTTAGAAGTTTTACTCATTACTGGTGATAAAGACGATCGCGTATCGCCATTTAATTCCTATAAATTTGTACATGGTTTGCAAGAATTTGAAAATGAAGCTTACTTGAAAGTTTTTCAAGATGTGGGTCATCATTTCAAGGGTGAAAAACTAAACCAACTCTACGATGAAGCATATTCGTTTATGTTATATAATTTAGAGACGTGAATTTTAAGTTAATGTTGGATAGTACATGACAAAAACTCGAATCTAATTCTAAATGTTTGATCAGCAATACTTCACAGGTCATTGAGACCTGTGAGGTCTAAATCGCATAAGATTAAAAACCTGTATGTACATGATTAAGTGATTTTTTTATCGTGTACTAAGCTAATATTGATAATCAATTAGTTATAAATAAATCTCAATTCTTATTTCTAACAGCACAGCGGTCTATTATCTTTTTGGAATTATAAAGTTTAAGGAAATAAGACAAGTAGTTTGGATATATTCCAAAATAAACTATATTTGGTAGGTAAATACATTTGATATGAAAGCTGACTTACCCTTAGAAGTAAAACGTTTTAAACAAATCCGTGAAGAGCAAAATTTAACCCAAGCTGAATTTGCCGAAGTACTTGGCATCAAAAATTCTACTGCCGATATTGAACGCGGAAAAACCCGTTTATTAGGAAGTGTGGTAGCTCAACTTTTAAAAGAATATCAAATTAATCCGCTTTGGTTGTATGGCGAAAGTTTTCAGAAAGAAATCAGTCTGCAAAACCAAAGTATGATGCCGAAAGTGGTAACGGTGAACAATAGCGACCAAGAAAACTTATTGTTGGTCAATCAAAAAGCGGCGGCGGGTTATCCGCAAAACCTTCAAAACAACGAATACTACCAACAACTTCCTGCTTTCGATTTGCCTTTGCCGCAATTTAGAAATGCTACTTATCGTGGTTTTCAGGTTGAAGGCGATTCCATGTTACCCGATTTGCGTCCAGAAGATTGGGTGTTGGCAAAAGCAGTAGAAAATTTAGCGGAAGCCAAACAACATAAAATTTATGTTTTTGTATTACAAGATTCGGTTTTGGTGAAGAAGTTGCACAAAACCCAAAATCCAAGCACGGTGGTTTTATTATCCAGCAACGAAACTTACCCACCTTACGAAGTGGAAATATCCAGTATTCAGGAATTGTGGGAAGTAAAAAGTAAGCTTACTTTCACCTTAAATGAAAATTCAGAAAATACGGTGTTAAAAAAGTTAGAAGCTTCTATGGAAGATTTAAAAGAACAATTAGCTTCGTTCAAACAATCTTCTTAATTACAAACTATGGATTTTAAATCGCTTTTTTCCTTTTTGGAAAAACTCACCAAAAATAACTCCAAAGACTGGATGGATGCACATCGAGACGAATATGAAAAAGTTCGTGATGCGTATATCGAGTGGCTCAATAACATGGACATTAAGTTGGCAGAAATCGATGAAGATTACTACCACACCACGGGGAAAAAAGCCATCAACCGCATAAACAACAATCTGTTATACCATCCCAACAAACCTACTTACAAAGATCATTTTGGTGCAGGATTAGACAAACGACCAAAAACCAGCGATTTTTATATTCACTTGGGTGTAAATGAATGTTTTCTGGCTGGGGGATTTTATAGACCTAAAGCAGAATTTTTAAAAAGTATTCGCGATGCCATTGATTACAATGGGGAAGTTTTGAAAGAAATAATTGAACAACCCCAATTTCAAAAACTGTTTGGTGGTTTAATGGAAGATGAAAAGTTGAAAACTTCCCCCAAAGGATTTTCAAAAGATCACCCACATATCGAATTGCTTCGGCATAAAAGCTTTGCAGCGCACCGGCCTATTTCAAGAAAGCAAGTGTTGAGCAAAGATTTTGATGAATTGGTTATAGAAACTTACCAAGCCATGCTACAATTTAGAAGGTATTTGAACAAAGCGGTAACGGTTTAGAAACTAGCTAAAATAATCATCAAAACAATGAAAAAATGGGTGTAAAATGAAAAAGCAACTTAAAAAAGCCATTAAAATAACCGATGATTTCAACAACGAAGAACGTATTATTCTTCGTGATCATTTGGCTTTAGAACGAACT
The DNA here is from genome assembly GCF_014640195.1 of Psychroflexus planctonicus. GTDB lineage: Bacteria > Bacteroidota > Bacteroidia > Flavobacteriales > Flavobacteriaceae > Psychroflexus > Psychroflexus planctonicus. The sequence goes on along the minus strand of NZ_BMGM01000006.1, from coordinate 17,673 downwards.
AAACTTGCCAACGAAAGAACTTTACTATCGTATTTGCGAACTTCTTTGTATTTGTTTTTGGGTGGCTCGGCTTTAATGAGAATTGATAATGAAAGCCTAGGAAACCTTAAATGGGTGGGAGTCGTTGGTATTTCGTTTAGCTTCTTGTTTTTTGTGATTGGTGTTTACCGTTTTGCAATTTTAAAAAGGCATCTCAAAAAGTTTGTAAAGTAAAAATTAGCCGATTTTTCCCACTATTTTTTCAATGATAAGTCGAGTCGCACCAGCTCTAGCTTCTACAAAATGTCCAGCAATCATTCCAGTTTGTTTTCTGAGCTGATGATTTTTAACTAATTTAGAAGCTATTTTGCTAAACTCACTTGCATTTTCTACACTAAACAATCCTGCGTATTTTCTAAGTTCAATGGCTTCTGGAAATTTTTGAAAATTCTTGCCAATTACAATAGGAACCCCAAAAGTGGCGGGTTCTAAGATGTTGTGCAAACCGGCATTTCCCATTCCACCACCTACATAACCGATGTCTGCATAAGCATAAATTTTGGATAATAATCCAATGCGGTCAATTACCAAAACTTCAGCTTCAGCTAGATTTTTATTTTTCATCTTGCTGTGCAAAACCACTTTCTTATTCAGCTTTTCAACTAAACTTTGCACTTTTTGTGCTTTGATTTCATGTGGAGCGATGACAAATTTTACATTGGTAGTTGAATTGATAAAATCCATAAAAACAGCTTCATCTTCTGGCCAAGAACTCCCGAAAACAAAGCAGATTTTATCCTGCTTAAATTCATCCATAAAATCCAATTGATTGTCCATTTGTAATTGTTGCGTAACACGGTCGTAGCGCGTATCGCCAGAAATACTCATGTTTGTGAAACCTGCCTGTTTCAATTGATTTAATGAACTTTCATTTTGTACAAAAATGTGTTCAAATTGATATAAAGCTTGTTTCAAAAATTGACCAATCGGTTTAAAATAAATTTGTTCTTTTCTGAATAAAGCCGAAATTAAATAAGTAGGAATTTCAGCTTTAGCTAATGCATTTAAATAGTTTGGCCAGATTTCATATTTTACAAAAATGGCAAGTTTGATGTTTAGCGATTCTACAAAGTTTTTCGCATTGGATTTGGTGTCTAATGGCAAATAAAAAACAAAATCGGGTAGTGGGTCTTTCTTTTTAACTTCAAAGCCTGAAGGCGAAAAAAAGGTGACGAGCAATTTATGGTCTGGAAATTTAGTTTTGAGTTCCTTCATCACCGGAACGGCTTGCTCATATTCGCCTAAGGAAGCGGTATGTATCCAAATGATTTGGGTCGCTTCAATTGATTTTAATTGCTTCCAAACCGACTTTCTGCCTTCAACAAATTGTTTCTGTTTCGGGCTAATCCAAGTGGTCAACGGAAGAATCCATTCCAAAAATTGAATTAAAGCTGAATAAATACTTTTCAAATTGCTAAATTTTCGACTAAAATAAGTTTTTAATACAAAATGAATTGCGCTTAGTGGGCTTATTTGTTAGCTTTGTTAAAGTGATGTTTTTAGACATTCAGTACAATCGATATAATTTTACACATGAAAAAATTACAAATGGTTGACCTAAAAGGTCAATACGAAAAAATAAAAGAGCAAGTAGACCAATCTATTATAGAAGTAGTAAACTCAACAGCTTATATCAACGGTCCAGAAGTACATGGATTTCAAAAGGAAATGGAAGAATATTTAGGAGTAAAACATGTCATTCCATGTGCTAATGGGACAGATGCTTTACAAATTGCCATGATGGGTTTGGGTTTGCAACCCGGCGATGAAGTAATTACAGCCGATTTCACTTTCGCTGCTACGGTTGAAGTAATTGCACTTTTAAATTTAACGCCTGTTTTGGTTGATGTAGACCCAAAAACCTACAACATCGATGTGGATGCTGTTGAAAAAGCCATTTCACCTAAAACCAAAGCCATTGTTCCTGTGCATTTATTTGGACATGTTGCCAATATGGACGCGGTGATGGATTTGGCTAAAAAACACAATTTATTTGTTATTGAAGACAATGCACAAGCTATTGGTGCGGATTACACCTTTAAAAATGGAAAAAAACAAAAAGCAGGAACTATAGGCGATGTAGGAGCAACTTCATTTTTTCCATCTAAAAATTTGGGTTGTTATGGCGATGGCGGAGCAATTTTTACCAATAATGATGATTTAGCCCATACCATTCGTGGAATTGTAAATCACGGAATGTACGAGCGTTATCACCACGATGTGGTAGGCGTAAATTCTAGATTAGATAGTATTCAAGCGGCAGTTTTGCGCGCTAAATTACCCAATCTAGATACGTATAATGCCGCTCGACAAAATGCAGCCAGAAAATATTCTGAAGCTTTATCTAAGTCAGAAAACATCATTACACCTACAACTTTCACTCACAAAAGTTGCGATGTAAAATGCAGCATTTGCGATACTTGCGATTGCCATGTTTTTCATCAATACACCTTGCGAATTACGAATGGAAAACGAGATGAGTTAGTAAAACACTTCCAAGAAAAAGGAATTCCACATGGAGTTTACTACCCAATTCCTTTGCATTTGCAGAAAGCTTATGCAGATGAACGCTATGATGAAGCCGATTTTACCGTTACCAATCAATTGGTGAAAGAAGTAATTGCCTTACCGATGCATACCGAATTGGAAGATGATCAAATTGAATACATTACTACTGAAATTTTGAAAGTGGTAGACTAAATTTAATATTATGAAAAAGAGTATTTTTTTATTGGCGCTTTTACTTACCAATTTTTGTATTGCACAGCAAACCTTGATTCATGTCAAGAATTATATTGATGTTGAAAAAGGAAAAATTATAGGCGAATCCAGCATTATTATTGAAGGTAATAAAATAGTTTCTATTGAAAAAGGCTATGCTGATGAAGCTGATTTTGAAGAATACATCGACTTGAAAAAGCATACTTTAATGCCAGGTTGGATAGATATGCATGTGCATTTAGAAAGTGAAACCAATCCGAAAAAATACTTAGAAAAATACCAAGATGAAGAAGCAGATATTGCTTATAAATCTACGGTTTTTGCCAAACGAACTTTGCTTGCTGGATTTACCACGGTTCGCGATTTAGGCGGAACAGGAGTAAACATCAACTTACGCGATGCCATTAATCGTGGTGATGTGATTGGTCCACGTATTTTTACCGCAGGAAAATCCTTAGCATCTACCGGAGGTCATGCAGATCCGACTAACGGAAGCAGCCGAAGATATATTTCAGATCCTGGTCCAAAAGAAGGCGTAGTGAACGGTGAAGACGATGCCAAAAAAGCGGTTCGGCAGCGTTACAAAAACGGAGCTGATTTAATTAAAATCACTGCAACTGGCGGTGTTCTGAGTGAAGCCAAAAGTGGTGATAATCCACAATTTACCTTAGAAGAAATAAAAGCCATTTGCGAAACAGCAGCAGATTATGGTTTTCATGTGGCAGCTCACGCACATGGCGATGAAGGTATGCAACGCGCTATTTTAGGTGGCGTTAAAACCATTGAACACGGAACCAAAATGAGCGACGAAACCATGGAACTGATGAAAAAATACAATGCGTATTATGTGCCAACTATCAGCGCAGGTAAATTTGTTTCTGAAATGGGAAAAAAAGAAGGGTACTATCCAGAAATCGTTAGACCCAAGGCTTTAGAAATTGGTCCAAAAATACAATCTACTTTTGGAAGAGCTTATAAAAAAGGGGTTCCCATTGCATTTGGTACCGATGCAGGTGTTTTTTATCATGGAGATAATGCACTAGAGTTTCAATTTATGGTAGAAGCAGGAATGCCGTTGATGGAAGTATTACAATCGGCAACATTAACCAATGCTAAATTGCTTCAAATTGATAATGAAATCGGACAAGTAAAAGAAAACTTCATCGCTGATTTAGTCGCAATTGAAGGCGATTTTGATGAAAAAAATCTGGATGCTTTTATGAAACCTGTCTTGGTGATAAAGGAAGGGGAAGTGGTGAAAAATGAGCTTTAATTCTTTATTGTAGAAATATTTTTTTTGATGCCACTAACGCACTAATACATTAACATTATTATTGCAATAGTTGCTTTGTGTTTTTACAAAAGAGCATCAATTTGTTCTCTAACTTTTATTATTTTCATTAAAAGAAGAAGGCAGTAGTTTTGGAATAAAGCGGATGATGATAGGAAGCAAGATTCCACCGCCTGGAAGCGCAAAAATGGCTAGGGAAGGAATGCTTTTAAAGATGTCAAAAAGTTGTTCTTTCACTTTTTGTTTTTCATTGTTATTTAAATCTCGTACAGTAGAGGCTTTCAACAAAAGAAACAACTCTTTGCTTTCCATGATTTCTTGAATCAATCTTTTTTTGTTTCTTCTTAATAAAACTTGTGTGTTACGCTGCGTTCGATTATAGAAAGTTTGCAATGGATTTTTATAATTGAAATAAGCAATTTTAGATTTATGATTTTGTACGAACTCTTGCAATGCTGAAATAGATTTTTTTACTTCAACATGGGGTAAGTCAATTTTTGTTGCTAGTTGAAAAACAAATTCAGATTCTGATACTTCAATCAATTCGTCACTATACATCGCCATGCAAATTAAATCTACAGCATATTTTTTAATGGAATAATGATCGATGATGTCAAAATTCATTTCATCGAAGGCAAGCATTTCGTTTTGGGTTTGCTTTTCATAGCGCAAAGAAGATTTTAGCAGCTTCATGATTAATTCTTCATACTTGCCTAATTCTGTTTTTTCTTGAATAGCGAGATATACCAAATTGATTAAAATGCCTTCTAATTGAATGGCAAACTTGTTCAGTTTTTCAGGATGTTCCAACCAAAGTTGAAAGCAAAGCACATCGATAAACAGCATGGCATTGGTAAGTAGCTTGCTGAAGTTTTTTTGAAGCAAACCGCCTTTTGGTTGAATGCGATGGTGAATTATTTTTTCTAGTTCGTTGGATTCATTTTTAGCGGAAAATGAAATACCAAAACTAGATTTAGAATTGGAGGTAACTTGATTATAAAAAGCTATTATTTTTTTAATTTCAGCTCCGTCATTTTCTTTCGATTGATACACCTGAATCAATGCGTACATCAAGTTGAGCTTTGCTAACTCTTCTTGCGTGTAGCTTAATTCACTTTTTAAATGTGGATTGATACAATTTACATTTGTACCATAAATGAAACCTGATTCTAGTAAAGTGTAGTACAAATCTTGCTCGTTCCAACTTTTTACTTCTTCAAAAAAAAGCTTAGATTGTAACTGTAATTTATCAATCCAACCTTGAGTTGATGGGTTCATAAAATAAATTAATTGGTAAAGATAAATGAAACTTTTGCGTTTAAATAAAAAAAGCTGTCTCTTTTAAAAGACAGCTTTATCATTTTAAATATACAGAAATATTACATTTCCATTTCGTTTTCTTCTTTATCGGCTTCTGCTAAAGTAAATGTTCTTTCAACTTTATTGAATGGTCCTTCAACAAAATTTCCATCTGCATCAACCAATTCTAGTGCAACGGTATTTTCGCCTAACGGCAAACCTTCCATTACATAAGGCACCCAATTGTCTAGCATAAATTCTTCTCCATTAATGGTAGCTTTTACTTTGTGTCCGTCTGCTGCTAATTCAGCATTCAACAAGAAAAAGTCTAGCAAAACTTTATCGGTTTGCTCTTTGCCTTTGTAAGTTCCTTTTGGTCTGCTATAAAACAAGTGTGGCGCTTCAAAATCTACATCTAATTTTTGTTCTTCTGTAGGTTCACCAACACTCAATTTAGCTAAAGTGTAGGATTTTTCGTTTTTTACTGACTCGTGATAAGATCGTGATAAAAATGCCAAAACTACATGTTCTCCTTCTGGAAGTTCTTTAATAAAAGCATCTTCATAGTGAGCAGAATAAGGTCCGTTATTTAAAATAAAATGAACGTGCTGGCCGTGGTGAGAATTAGCTAAACCGTTTTCACCAGCATTTTCTGTTTGATCTTTCAAATTATAATTTTCAACTTGAAAAGCAAATTCTACTTCTCCAGCTTCCACATTAGGTGAAGTTGGTGAAAGCATAGAAATTTCAGCATCAGGAAATTCTGGAGAACCTTCAAGCTCGTAAACTTTAATGCTCTTCTCTTTCTCTTCCATTTTTGTTTCACTATCCTTTTCACTAGATGTATTTTCCTTTTTTGGAGCATCTTCACATGCTACAAACAATGCCATTAATGCAAAGGCAATTAAAAAGTTTAATTTCTTCATATTTGTTATATTTTCACCAAAATTACTATTCTTAACTCATTATCCATTGGATGCAATAAAACCTTAACAGTTTATTGAAGTTTGGTTTCTATATTAATGTCGCTACTTAAGGTTTTATGGACGGGACATTTGTTTGCTATTTCTAATAGTTTTTGTTGTTGTTTTTCGTCTAAATTTCCTTTCAGAACGATTTCTCTCGAAAACGTGTCTATTTTTTTACTTTTTTTGTCCTCACAATTCTCTGCATCTTCTGCATGCACTTTTTGATAATTTATGTGGATTTCCACATCATTTAAATTCCAATTTTTTTGCTTGGCATACATTTGTAGTGTCATGGCAGTACATGCTGCTAGACCAGAAGAAACTAATTCATATGGAGATGGTCCTAAATTTTTGCCGCCAAAATCTTCTGGCTCGTCTGCCTTAAAATAATGTATACCTGCCTTCATTTCAGTTGTAAAGTCATCACCCTTTTCTAGATTTGCCATTACTTGATGCTTGGTTTTTAAATCTTTAGTTTCATCAGTTGTATCTAGGTATCGACTAGACCAACTGGCAATTACTTCTCCAACATATTTAGAATCATTTTCATTAGTTAGTAAATGGTTGGCTCCATCTAAACTTATAAAACTTTTTGGGTGTTTAGCTGCTTTGTATAATTTTTCCGCATTAGCAATACCCACAATTTTATCTTGTGGAGAATGCAATATTAGCAAGGAAGCGGTTAAGTTATTAAGGGCATTTTTTTCACTTTGTTTTTCGATATCGGTAAGAAAAGATTTTTTTATTTTAAAGCCTCTGCCACCAATATTTACATGAGCTTCCCCGTTTTCGTTTATTTCATCAATATTTTCTTTCAGTAATCTTTTTACATGCTCTGGATCGTGTGGACTTCCTATGGAAACTACTGCTTTACAGCTTTTAACTTCTAATGAAGCATAAATACAAGCTGTACCTCCGAGCGAATGACCTACCAATAAACTTGGTGATGAGTAATTTTCTTTTAAATATTCAACTGCGGCTAACAAATCTTGAATATTGTGACTGAAATCTGTATCTGAAAATTCTCCTTCGCTTTCTCCTAAGCCTGTAAAATCGAAACTAAATACGCCAAAACCTTTATCGGTTAAAGATTGGCTGATGTTTTTTATATTTTTGAAATTTTTATTGCAAGTGAAGCAATGTGCAAAAATTGCATATGAATGAGCTGCTCTTGTTGCAGGAGTGTATAAAATTGCTTTTAAATTTTCTCCCTTGTTGTTTTTGAAACTAATTTTTTCTTTTTGCATTGTTGTTTTTTTATGAAATGAAACAAAAAAAGCCTTTTCAAATGTAATGAAAAGGCTTTTTTAAAACGATTTATTTTCTGCTTAAAAAGGATAGGTGTTTTCGTCAACTACTTTTTTAGCTACTAATTCTTGTAATGCAATAATATTAGGGTAATTTTCGTATTTAGTATAGCGTTTTAACCCCATTAACATCATTTTTTGCTCATCGCCTTCAGCAAAAGAAATAATTCCTTTTTTGGCTTTTTCGTTTACTTTCTCAACTGCATAATATAAATACAATTGCGCCATGGCAATTTGATATTTATTTTCATCTTCGCTTAAACGATCTGCATTTTTCCTAGCTCTTAAAATGGCTGACTCAGCCATATAAATTTCCATTAGAATGTCAGCCGAAGCCATCAATAATTCTTGGTGATTTTCAATATCTTCACCATATTTCTGCATGGCTCCACCAGCTACCATTAAAAATGCTTTTTTCAACTTCTTGATCATGGCAGTTTCTTCTGAAAGTGTAGCCGAGTAATCTGGCGTATCAAAAGAAGGAATTCCTGTTAACTCGTCTTTTACTTCACTTGCTGGGCCTAATAAATCAACTTGGCCTTTCATGGCTTTTTTGATTAACATTCCTACGGAAAGCATTCGGTTGATTTCATTGGTGCCTTCATAAATTCTAGAAATACGCGCATCTCTCCAAGCCGATTCCATTGGAGCATCAGCTGAGAATCCCATTCCACCAAAAATTTGAATTCCTTCGTCTGTACAAGTTTGGCAGTGTTCAGAAACAATAACTTTTAAGATGGAACATTCAATGGCATATTCTTCAACCCCTTTTAATTCAGCTTCTTGATGTGAAGCTCCGCTTTCTTTTCTAGTGTTGATTCTATCTTCTATATCTTTTGCAGCACGGTAAGAAGCCGATTCATCTACAAAAGCACGTGTTGCCATTTGTGCTAATTTTTCACGAATAGCACCAAAACTCGAAATAGGAGTTTTAAATTGAACGCGATCATTTGCATATTTTACAGCTCCATCAATTACTCTACGTTGCGCATCTAAACAAGCAGCAGCTAGTTTAATTCGACCTACGTTTAATGCATTCATCGCTATTTTGAAACCGCCACCGCGTTCGCCTAACATATTTTCAACTGGAACTTTGGTATCGTTAAAAAATACTTGACGAGTAGAAGATGAGTGAATTCCTAATTTTTTCTCTTCTTCACCAAGTGAAATACCATTTTCTAAGTCTTTTTCTACAATAAATCCAGTGATGTATTTATCATCTTCAATTCTAGCAAATACGATAAAGAGATCACAAAATCCAGCATTTGAAATCCACATTTTCTGTCCTGTAATATTGTAGTGATTACCATCATCAGAAAGAACAGCTTTTGTTTTTCCTGAATTGGCATCAGAACCTGCACCTGGTTCGGTCAAGCAATAGGCACCAAACCATTCGCCTGTAGCTAATTTGGGAATGTATTTTTGCTTTTGTTCTTCGGTTCCGTATAGCGTAATAGGTAAAGTGCCAATTCCAGTGTGTGCGCCAAATGCAGTCGCTACCGAACCTGTTGCACCCGAGATATAGTCACATACCAACATGGTTGAAACAAAATCCATCCCTAATCCTTCGTATTCTTCAGGAACAGCCACGCCTAGAAATCCAAGCTCTCCTGCCTTGCGCATTACTTCTTCGGTTAAGGCATAATTTTTCTTTTCAAACTCTTCTTTTTTAGGCCATATTTCACGGTCGACAAATTCTTTCACCGAGTCGCGCATCATTTTTTGTTCTTCTGTAAAATCTTCTGGAGTGAAGATGTCTTGTGGCTGAGCTTCTTTTACTAGAAACTGCCCACCTCTAATTACTTGTTTTTCTTTTGTTTCCATCTTGTTTGTTTATTAATATTGTTAAAGAATTTAGATATGAGAAATGAGAGATTAGATTTATAAAGTCTCAATAAAACCTATAGTCATTCTTTGAAATTCATTATTTTTATCGTCTAGTTCTTTGAATTCTAAATCAGTAATATATTTTGCATGATGAGCTGCTATTAATTGTGTTCCAAGCTCAAATGAAGAACCTAAAGAAATATCTAGAAAATGATTGAAAGCTTTGTCAGTTCTTGCAGAACCTTCAGCTATGTTTGAAGGTATTGATACTGCACAACCTGTAAGTTGAGAGGTTAATCTGAAATCTTCTTTTTTAGGAAAATTTGAAGTAATATCATACACATCTTTCATTATCTCAGTCCCAAGCTGCCAAATTCTTAAGTTACGATGATTATGTCTTTTCCTTTTTACCATATTAAAAACTTCAATATTTCTAGTGTATTATTTCTAATCTCTAATCTCTTATACTTTTACAGGTAATAGCTACCAACTAGAAACTAACTACTAAAACACCTCATAAATTCCAGCAGCGCCTTGTCCTGTTCCTACGCACATGGTTACCATTCCGTATTTATTTTTAAGTCCACGTTGATTCATTTCGTCAAACAATTGAACTGAAAGTTTCCCTCCCGTACAACCTAATGGATGTCCTAATGAAATAGCTCCACCATTTACGTTCACGATGTCTTGGTTCAAGTCTAATTCTCTGATTACAGCTAAAGATTGAGATGCAAAGGCTTCATTCAATTCGATTAAATCGATGTCTTCTTTTTTCAATCCAGCCTGTTTCAAGGCTTTTGGAATAGCTTTTACTGGGCCAATTCCCATAATTTTGGGTTCAACACCAACAGTAGCGTAACTAACTAACCTAGCAATAGGTTCAAGGTTGTGTTCTTTCATAAAAGCTTCACTAACTACCATTACAAAAGCAGCTCCATCACTGGTTTGTGAAGAATTACCTGCGGTTACGCTACCACCTTCGGCAAATACGGGCTTAAGTTTGCTTAAAGCTTCTATATTTGTTCCTTTTCGCGGTCCTTCATCTTGGGTTACCGTGTAATTTTTCTTGGCTTTTTTTCCGTTATCATCTACAAAGACTTCTTCCACATCAATAGGAACAATCTGATTTTTAAATCGATTTTCTTCTTGTGCTTTCAAAGCTTTCATATGAGAGTTGTAGGCAAATTCATCTTGGTCTTCTCGACTCACTTTGTATTTGTTGGCGACAGCTTCGGCGGTAAGACCCATTCCCCAATAGTAGCTTTCGTTTCCTTCTTTACCGAGTTGGTAATTCGGAACGGGTTTGTAACCACCCATTGGAATATAACTCATACTTTCTGCACCACCTGCAATAATGCAATCTGCCATTCCTGAAGAAATTTTTGCACTTGCCATGGCAATGGTTTCAATTCCAGATGCGCAATAACGGTTTACGGTTACGCCAGGAACTTCTTCGGTTTTTAAACCCATAAGTGAAATCAATCTCGCTACGTTTAAACCTTGTTCGGCTTCTGGCATGGCATTACCTACCATTACATCGTCTATTCTAGTTTTGTCGAAATCTGGCAATTTCTCCATCATATATTGAATGGTTTCTGCTGCCAAATCATCTGGTCGTTTAAATCGGAAAACGCCTTTGTTTGCTTTTCCTACTGCGGTTCTGTATCCTTTTACTATATATGCTGTTTTCATAAGATGCCCCCTATCCCCCGAAGGGGGAACAACTATTAGGGGTGAATAGGGTTTTATGTTATTAAAATCATTTTCATTTCTTATTTCTCCCCCTAAGGTGAGATGCCTTAGGCAGATGGGCCGTTAATTTCTCAACGGCTTCCCTTTCTTGATCATATGCTGTAAACGCTCAAGCGTTTTTCTTTCTCCGCAAAGGGATAAGAAAGCTTCGCGTTCTAGGTCTAATAAATATTGTTCGCTTACCATGCTTGGGGCAGATAAATCTCCACCAGACATTACGTAAGCCAATTTATTGGCTATTTTCTTGTCGTGTTCACTGATGTATTTTCCAGCTAACATTTGGTCGGTTCCTACTAAAAATGCTCCTAAGGCTTGACGACCCAATACTTTTACGCTATTGGTTTTTACGGGTTTGGTATAGCCGCTTTCTGCCATTAGCAAAGCATGTTTTTTAGCGGTTGCAATTCTTCGGTTGTCGTTTACTTCTACAACATCTTTTCCTTTTTGAAGAATATTCAAATCGTAAGCTTCATGAGCAGATTTAGCTACTTTTGCCATTCCGATGGTTAAGAAATGTTCGCGTAAACGATTCAATTCTACATCATCTTTTTGAAAAGTTTGAGCGGCACGAAGCGTCATTTCTTTTGAACCGCCACCGCCAGGAATTACGCCAACACCAAATTCAACTAAACCGATGTAGGTTTCTGCTGAAGCAACTACTTTATCAGCATGCAAACTCAATTCGCAACCGCCACCTAAAGCCATTTGATGCGGTGCAGCAACGGTTGGAATAGAAGAGTATCGCATGCGCATCATGGTATCTTGGAAATATTTAATGGCGGCGTGTAACTCTTCATATTCTTGCTCTACGGCAAACATGAAAATCATTCCGATATTGGCGCCAACCGAAAAGTTCTGTCCGTTGTTTGCCACGACTAATCCTTGGTATTCTTTTTCAGCTAAATCAATGGCGTGGTTCAACCCGTTGAGTACATCGCCATCAATGGAATTCATTTTACTTCTGAATTCTACATTCAGAATACCATCGCCTAAATCTTGAACGGAAACTCCTTTGTTTTCAAAAACTTTTTTGCTTTCGCGGATGTTGTCTAAGATAATGAATGCATCCTGACCCGGCACTTTGGTTTGCTCTTTTGAAGGAATATCGTAAAAATAGGTGTTACCATCTTTTACGGTGTAGAATGTATTTTGGTTTGAAGCCGATAAATCTTGTATCCATTGGGCTACTTCATAACCATCTTCCTTCATCAATTCGATGCCTTTTTCTAAACCAACGGCATCCCAAATCTGAAACGGTCCATGTTGCCAACCAAAACCAGCTTTCATGGCATCGTCTATTTTGTATAATTCTTCTGAAATTTCAGGAATTCTATTTTGAACATAAGCAAACAATGCAGCAAAGTTTTTTCGAAAGAATTTTCCTGCTTTGCTGTCGTCTTCAATTAAAATTGGAAAACGTTTAGCTACATTATCAATCGATTTAGTTTTGTCCATGATGTCAAATCGTGGACTTTGTTTATCGCGGTATTCCATGGAATCTAAATCCAAGGATTTAATTTCACTGGAACCGTCTTTGTTTTTCACTTTCTTGTAAAAACCTTGACCCGACTTGCTTCCTAACCATTCATTTTCCATCATTTTGTCGATGAAATCGGGAAGTTTGAACAATTCATTTCGTTCATCATCTGGACAATTTTCATGCAAACCGTTAGCTACGTGCACTAAAGTGTCTAGACCAACCACATCAACTGTTCTAAAGGTAGCTGATTTGGGTCTTCCAATTAATGGGCCAGTCAGCTTGTCGATTTCTTCAATGGTCATGTCTAAATCTTTCACCTGGTGGAAAAGCGACATGATGGAAAAAATACCTACTCGGTTTCCGATAAATGCAGGTGTATCTTTTGCGACTACTGAAGTTTTTCCTAAGAATTTTTCGCCATATTCATTTAAGAAATCAATCACTTCATTAGCAGTGTCTGGACCTGGAATTACTTCGAAAAGCTTTAAGTAACGCGGTGGATTAAAAAAGTGTGTACCACAAAAATGTTTTTTGAAGTCGTCGCTTCTTCCTTCATTCATAAATTTGATAGGAATTCCAGAGGTGTTGGAAGTGATTAACGATCCTGGCTTTCTGTGTTTTTCAAGATTATCGAAAACTTTCTTTTTAATGTCAAGTCGTTCAACTACCACTTCTATGATCCAATCTGCATCCTTTACATTTGAAATATCGTCTTCTAAATTTCCTGTTGAAATTCGGTTTGCAAAATCTTTATGATAAATAGGTGAAGGATTGGATTTTAAGGAAGCTTGAAGCGCTTCATTAACAAGGCGATTTCTCACTTGTTTGTCTTCTAAAGTCAATCCTTGTTTTTTCTCTTTTTCATTGAGTTCTCTGGGCACAATGTCTAGCAAAAGTACTTCGGCTCCAATATTGGCAAAATGGCAAGCAATACCACTTCCCATAATTCCTGAGCCAATGACTGCTACTTTGTTGATTCTTCTTTTCATGAACTATAAAATTTTAGTTATAAATTTTTCGATTTGCAATTAAGTCTGATATGGTATTAGCCACTTCTTTAAAGGTTTGTAAATCTTCACTTGGAATTTTTTCCTGCACCTTTTCATCAAATTTTAAAACCACTTGTTTGGAGTAATTTCGCATTTCTACGCCAAATTCGGTTAGTTTAATGAGCACGCTTCTACCATCTTCAGGATTCCTTTCTCTAGATATTAAGCCTTTATTTTCCATGGTTTTTAATGTTCTAGAAAGACTTGTGGCTTCCATTCCCATCAATGGACCAAGTGAAGTAGAAGGAGTGCCATTTTCAGGATCTATATTTAATAACACAAAACCCGTAGCCATTGTACTTCCTTGTTTTCCAGCTTCTTCGTTGTACATTTTGGCAACTGCCATCCAAGTGGCACGCAAAACATAATCAATGGTTTTTTCTTTCATTTTTAAAATTGAATTTCAAATGTAAGCATTTTTTATTATGCGTGCATAATAAAATTGTAAAATAATTGTAAAATAATTTATATTTATTAGTTGCGAAGTATTCAAAACGAAAAGGTTTAGTATTTGGTTTTTGAGTATTCAATTTTCAATGTATACGCAACAGTTTACTGCTAAAGAAAAGGTTTTAGTAAACCTTTTTAATTTTCTATGTTTGCTATTTAAGATTATATACTTTGTATAGCTTCAAATATTTAAAATATGCTTCATTCATTTATCTCAAGATTTTTATTTTTTTCAGTTTTTTTGATAAGTAATTTTACTTCTATTCAAGCACAGAATTTACTGAACAATGGAGATTTTGAAGAAGGTACTATAACTGGGTTTGATATAAATGGCCAAGGTTATAATCAATTATTTCCGCCTTTTGCAGGTACTACAAATCCTGGAGATTTTGCTTTTGTAGCTAATCCGCAAGTTATGAATACCAATTTTTTTATAAATGGGGGTGATCATACTTCTGGAACAGGTTTAATGATGGCTTTTGATGGAAATGATATAGGTGGTGAGCAGCGTTTTTGGAGAGCTGGAAATAATGGAAGTGGAGTAGGCGGATTAATCCCGTTTGAAGAATATCAATTCAGTTTTTGGATAAAATCTATTGCTACATCTGTCCAGAATCCAAGCACACAAGCAAGTATAGATATTCAGGTTAATAATGCAACCAATCTAATACTGGAAAGCGGAAGCGCCTTAGCTCCACTTCCCAGTGAAGGCTGGCAACAATTGGTTTTTACTTTTATTCCAACTAGTCAAAATATCAACATTGAACTGTGGAACACCAATACAAACCCCGTTGGAAATGATTTTGCTATAGATGATATGCAACTCATTTCTTTAAATAATTCACTAGATGTAAGTTTTTCAAAAGTAGATGAAACTTGTGCAGAACAGCAAGATGGTTTTATTGCTTTGTATGCTGAAGACGGAGTTGCACCTTATACTTACACTATATTATCGCCGATTAATGAAACCAATACCATTGGTTTTTTTGAAAATTTACCTGCTGGAGATTATCAAGTTCAAATAAGCGACTCAAACGGTGACTCAAGTGTTTTACAAATTCCAATTGAAGCTGCAACTGGTCAAGAATTGACAGTTTCTGAAGATCAACTAATATGTAATGGAGAATCAGCTACCATTGAAGCTTTTACAGATCTCGATGTTACATGGACATCTACACCTGAAGATGAAAGTATAGCTGATGCAAATCAAAATCCTATTGAAGTAAGTCCAAATGAAACTACAGTTTATCTGGCAGAAACAGAAACAACAGAAGAGATAGATTTAATTTACAACGGAGATTTTTCACTTGGAAACCAGGCTTTTGAAACCGATTATAATTACCTTCAAAATAACCCAAGTGGAAGTCAAGGCGCTTATTCAATTACCAGCAACGCAAACGATTGGTTTTTTGCTTTTGAAGATTGTACTGCTTTTCAGCCTGACGATGGAAACTTTTATGTTGCAGATGGCTCAATTTCTAATGACGGAAACGATCGTGTTTGGTGTCAAACAGTTGCTGTAACACCCAACCAAGAATATGAGTTTATTTATTGGATACAAACTGTAGTTGGTTTTGATAATAACCCAGCTAATATGGAAGTTGAAATCAATGGCGTTTCTATTGGTCAAGACTTTTCGCCAACTAATGGATGCGATTGGCAAGAACGAAATTACACATGGAATTCTGGAGCCAATAATTTAGCTGAAATTTGCATTTACAATCGAGAAACAGCTGTAGATGGAAACGATTTTGGTCTAGATAACATTCAATTTTTGACTACTCAAACCTGTGTTGAAACCCAAGAAGTAACTGTAGAAGTTGAAGACTGTTTCTGTCCAGAAATAACTAATCCACAAGGTTTTCAGACCAGTTGCTTAAATGAAGCACTTTCACCTATTAGTGTAGATTTAGTTCTTGAAGATGCTACACCCCAAGAAATTAGTTTTGTTTATTTTACAACTCCACAAGTTGGCGACGAAATGTATCAAAGCGGTGTTGAGTTAGGTCAAGATTCAGCTATTTCAACTGCCTCTTATAATTTTCCACCACTAGGCGAAGCCAATTCGCTACCTAATTTACCAGGTACTTATTATGTATATGCCATTTTAGGTGAATTACCTACCAACCAAAATTGTAGACCTTCAGCTGAAATTATAATTACTATTGAAGACCCGCAAATTCCTGATTTTTCTTTTCCAAATGAATTTTGCGAAGGAGATAACTTTACGCTTCCTAACACATCAGATAATACTATTGAAGGAACTTGGAGCCCATCTGATGAAGTGCTTTCATCAGGAACGTATACGTTTACACCCGATGCAGAAGAATGTGCTGAACCTTTTGAAATTGAATTAACTGTTCTTCCAGATGAAGCACCCGAATTTGATTTACCAACTTCAATTTGCCAATCAGATATAGTTGAGTTTCCAGAAGTTTCAAACAACGGTTATCAAGGAACTTGGAGTCCAGATTTCAACTCAGATGAAGATACTACTTACACCTTTACTCCTTTAAATAGCGAATGTTCATCACAAAGCTTCAGTATTACTATTGAAGTTTTAGAAATTGTATTCAATGACGAATTGGCTCCTTTAGAAGCCTGTGATGAAAATAACGATGGTTTTTTTGCTGGCTTTAATATCAATTCCAAAATTGATGAAGTTAGTTTTAATAATCCTGATTTAGAAGTGTCTTTTCATTTAACTGAAAGCGATGCACTAACCGATATCAATGCAGTTGAAAGTCCTTATGCCAATGTAAATCCTTACGAACAAACGCTTTTTGTTCGAATTGAAAACCCGGAAAATGACTGCGTTCAAACCACCACCTTAGATTTATTCGTTTATGATTCACCTTTACTAGAAGAAATCGAACCACTTATCGCCTGCGACACGAATGAAACGGGTAAACAGTTTTTCGATTTAACCCAAGTAGAAGCAGATTTATTTGTCGAAGGTCAAAACACCGAAGACTTTGAGATCAGTTACCACCTAAGTGAAAACGCTGCCAACAACAACAGCGGATTGATCGGCACCCCGACCGCTTACCAAAACCAAACATCCCCACAAACGGTGTATGTACGCGTAAGCGATCCCACATCACCGCTAGACTGCTTTAATATCGAACCGATAGAACTCATTGTCGACCCACTCCCAGAAATCACCCCACCAACCTTATTAGCGGAATGTGACGATGTAGAGAGCGGCAGCACCACCGATGAAACATCGAGTTTCGACTTAAGTCAAAAAATCGAAGAAATCACCAATAATAACAACGCCTTAAACGTAGTCTTCTACGCCAATGAAAGCGATCAGGAAAACAATAACCCAATCACCGATATCGAAAACTACCAAAACACCGATAACCCACAAACCATCGAAATAAGTGTGTTTAGTGATGATACGGATTGTGTAGCGACGACAACTTTAACTTTAGTGGTAGATCCACTACCCACGATTCCAGCACCCGAACCTTTAGTAGTTTGTGAT
>NZ_BMGM01000005.1 GCF_014640195.1 Psychroflexus planctonicus | reverse complement strand
TTTAAATCCGAGCAGTCTAGAGTAGGTGTTAATTTGAAGATTAAAAAAAAGTGAGAGATGAGAAGTGAGAAATAAGAGAATCTGAAAACATTACTGAACTTTGCGGCTTAGCAGCCCTGACTTTAAGGGCAGACAGCTTTGAGTGAAAAATTTAATGTGGAAAATATATTAATGTGTTAATTTAAAAAACCTTTCCCTTGAGGGAAATGCCGAAAGGCAAAGGGTGTCAACTCACTAATTTGATTGTAATGCGATAGCTCGGATTTAAAATCCGAGCAGTCAATAATAACAAAATTCTAACTCAACAACTTCTAGAACTCAGATTTAAAAACCAATCGATTTAATAATAAATTTTATATTGTAGCTCAAATAGATTTTCAAACTATGTCTGCCATAGCTAACAAAACAACACTTTTAAAAAAACACTTCGGTTTCGATACGTTTCGTCCAAACCAAGAAGCCATTGTAAACGATTTACTAGCTAAAAAAGACCTTTTGGCCATCATGCCAACCGGCGGTGGGAAATCGCTTTGTTTTCAACTTCCGGCTTTAATGATGCAAGGCACAGCTATTGTGGTTTCTCCGCTTATCGCTTTAATGAAAGACCAAGTAGATGCACTACAAGCCAACGGAATTTCAGCTGCATTTTATAACAGTTCACAAAGTGCAAGTCTTCAAAATGAAGTAATTGAACAATTGTACAATCAAAAAATAAAACTGCTGTATGTAGCACCCGAAAGTTTGAATTTACTTTTACCCAATTTAAAAGAAGAACACATTTGCCTTTTTGCCATAGACGAAGCGCATTGTATTTCGGCTTGGGGACATGATTTTAGACCAGCTTACACCCAATTAGGAAAGCTCAAAAAGCAATTTCCTAAAATTCCTGTTGCCGCATTTACCGCTACGGCAGATGTGGCTACACAAGACGATATTGCACAACAATTACAAATTCCATCAGCGAAAAAACACTTGGCTTCCTTCGATCGGAAAAATCTGTTTTTAGAAGTTCGACCAGGAACCCAACGTTTACCACAAATTTTAAAATTCCTAAAAAACAAAAAAGAAGAAAGTGGAATTATTTATTGCTTGAGTAGAAAAAATACCGAAAAAATTGCTCAAAAACTGGTAGAAAAAGGCTTTGAAGCACAAGCTTATCATGCTGGATTAAGTTCAGAAAAGCGAAGTGAAATTCAAGATGATTTTGTGAACGATCGAACACCGATTATCGTAGCGACCATCGCTTTTGGAATGGGCATCGATAAGAGCAATGTGCGTTGGGTTATTCATTACAACATGCCTAAAAATATTGAAGGTTACTACCAAGAAATCGGAAGAAGTGGGCGTGACGGACTTCCTTCCAATACCTTGTTGTTTTACAGTTTTGCAGATGTAATTCAGCTACGTCAATTTACAGAAGATTCACCAAATCAAGAATTTCAACTGGCTAAATTAGATCGTATGCAACAATATTCAGAAGCCTTAAGTTGTAGACGAATTGCATTGCTAAATTACTTTGGAGAACATGTTGCTGAAGACTGTGGCAACTGCGATAATTGCAAAACACCACCACAATTTTTCGATGGAACTATTTTAGCTCAAAAAATCTGCTCGGCGGTGTATCGATTAAAAGAACAAGAACCTATCAATATGGTAGTCGATGTGTTGCGTGGTTCTAAAAATGCGCAAGTGTTTAGTAAAGCCTATCAAAAAATTAAAACTTATGGAGTTGCAAAAGATGTAGCTTGGTTAGATGTACAACAATATGTTATTCAATTGATAAATCAAGGTGTTTTAGAAATCCGTTTTCATGAAAAGGGACGATTGTTACTCACTCCATTAGCTAAAGAAATTTTGTTTAATGGCAAAAAAGTGAAGTTGGCTACTTTACAAACCAAGGTAAAATCAGTAGCAAAAGAAACTGTAAACCAAGCTGAAACAGAAGGTTTATTTGATAGCTTAAAGCAACTCCGACTAAGCATTGCAAAAGAAGAAAATGTTCCTGCTTATGTGGTATTCAGCGATGCAGCTTTACGAGACATGGAAAAACGTTTACCCAAAACCGAAAGCGAATTTCTGGAAGTCAGCGGCGTAGGAGAAGCAAAAAATGAAAAATACGGAGAACGCTTTTTACAAGCCATCGAAGAATTTTTGAAAGACTAAAGAATATTCTAATTTAAGAGTTTTAAAATGTTTTAAGTTCGAGCGAAGTCGAGAACTATCTTGTTCAGATTATATAGCTTTACCTAGAGTAGAAGGAAATGCCGAAAGGCAAATGGTGTTAGATTATCCAGGTAAAAAATCAAACCTTTCTCTGTGTACTTTGCGAAAAAACTTTGCGCGCTTAGCGCGAATTCCATGTCTCGAGTTGTAAGTAGTGCTCGACTTAGCTTGTCCTGAGCCCAGACGAAGGGCTCGAACATCAAACAGTAACAAGATAACTCGGATTTGAAACAATGTGTTAATTTGAAAATGAAACAATTTGAAAATCTCTCTGTGTACTTTGCGTCTCTGCGGTAACTAAACAATAGTTGGTTTGTGAGTCAAAATGAAATCATTTATTCTTATTTAAACACTGAGCCAGGCCGAAGTCTCGAAGTGTAAGTAGTGCTCGACTTAGCTTGTCCTGAGCCCAGACGAAGGGCTCGAACATCAAACAAGTAACGAGATAAATCGGATTTGAAACAATTTGAAAATCTCTCTGTGTACTTTGCGTCTCTGCGGTAACTAAACAATAGTTGGTTTGTGAATCAAAATGAAATCATTTATTCTTATTTAAACACTGAGCCATGCAGAAGTCTCGAAGTGTAAGTAGTGCTCGACTTAGCTTGTCCTGAGCCCAGACGAAGGGCTCGAACATCAAACAGTAACAAGATAACTCGGATTTGAAATCCGAGCAGTTTTAAAATCCGTGGAGTCTAAATTTTCTAAAAAAAGATATGTTGCCCCAATCGAAACGTATTGGCATGCGCATCGATTATGATTTTTATATCTTTTGAATAACCGCCACCCATACTGCATTCCACAGGAATATTGTTTTCAAAACAAGTTTGTAAAACGTAGCGATCGCGTTCTTTACAGCCTTCTTTGGTACAACCTAATTTTCCAAGTTTATCGGAAGCCAAAATATCTACTCCGCATAAATAAAAAATAAAGTCAGGTTGAACTTCATCTAACAATCTGGGAAGTGTATTTTTTAATTCATTTAAAAAAGTAGCATCATCACAATTATTTGGTAAGGCAATATCTAAGTTAGATGTTTCCTTTTTGAATGGATAATTCGATTTTCCGTGCATAGAAAAAGTAAAAACCCGATCATCATCCTTAAAAATTTCAGCCGTTCCGTTACCTTGGTGCACGTCTAAATCGACAATAAGAATTTTGTTGATTTCGGCTTTGCTTAATAAATAATGTGCACCCACCGCTTGGTCATTCAGCATACAAAAAGCTTCACCACGATTGGAATAAGCATGATGTGTTCCGCCAGCAATGTTCATCGCAATTCCATTTTTTAAAGCAAAATCGCAAGCTTTAATCGTGCCGTCAGTAATCATGCGTTCGCGGTTTACCAACACATCAGAAAGTGGAAAACCAATTTTTCTTGCAGCTCTGGGTTCGATGTTTAGGTTGTACAAATCCTTAACATACTGTTTATCGTGTGCTTTTAAAATGAATTCATCTGAAGGAATTTCAGGTTCAAAAAAATTCGCTTCCGTACAAGTTCCTTCATAGAGCAGTTGCTTGGGAAGTAAATCGTATTTTTCCATAGGAAAACGATGTCCTTCGGGTAAAGGATGTTTGTAAATAGGATGAAAAGCGATTTTAAGCATGAAAATAATTCTGCTTCAAATTAAGTTGAAATGCTTCAACTGATAGTCATAAGCTTTTGTAAAATTTTGATAAAATGACGTGACCAAGGTTTCGAAAAAGCGAGTATCAGCTCAGCGAAGTTTGAAACTTTGCTAAACAAAAATTATAAACCTAGCACCAAAACATAAAATTACAGGGCGCTGCCCCCAATAATATTTATTAAAAACTTACTACTTAGTTATAAAAAAATTGAAGAAAATAGTCTGGGGCGTTAGCCCTAATATATTCATAACTAAAACAGATATCCGAAATTAAAGGGGGCGGAGCCCTGACATCTTTTTTTTACTATGATTTTGTAGGCCAATTCTTTTACTCTTGTATCTGTTTTTTTGGAAAATGAGCAGCTTCCATAATCGAATTATCAACTCGTATTATTGCACTAGAATGAATATCCAGTTGAGTGGCTTCATCAAAAATCAACTTTGCTTCATTTAAGAGCATAATTTTTGCTCCTTTTTTCAAGGTCAATTTGCTGTTGGTTTCAAATGAAACTTTACTTTTTTCATCGATGATAAAAACTGAATTTTCATTTAAAATCAGTTCTCCTTCAATTTGAAGGTAGGAATTGGCTATAAAACTGCCATTTTCTTCTCGAACTCGATTGATGGTTTTGCTTTTATTCAGCGTTAGCTCTTTGTTTTTGGCTAACTGAACTACTTCACCTTTAGGCAAAACAATCGGTCCCGCCATTCTAAAATCATTTTCGATTATACCGTCTTGATAATCGATTTTCAATTGAAGGTTTCCGTTGGGTAATTTTTGTTGTTCTACACTTAAACTGTGTAAAATTACGGGGGCTAACTCGTTGTTTTTCCAATCCATTTCTTGAAAATTAGTGATGGCAGGGTTGGTAAAAGCACTAATTTTAGTGAGTTGAATTGGAGTATTGAACATATAAAATGGAAATCCTTTTTTTCCATCAATTTCAAAAATACCTTGCGTATCGGTGTATGAACTTCCTGCACCGTTGGAGTTGGTTTTGTGTTCTATTTTTCCATTTTCATTAAAATCATATCGAAAAAGCATGCCTTCATGATGGCCAGCATAAGCATTTTCACCTTCATTTTTTACTTGTAAAACTTCGTTATCCCATGCGTAATAGCGTTTTTCAAAACCTTGTAAAGTATAATCGTAATTGCCTTTTCCGTACAAAACTTTCATACCATTTGTGCCTTGTGTGTTAGTGCTAAAAGTGGAGTTTCGAGATGGAGCCATTTTTTCTAGAAAAGCATACAATCCAGGTTGATGATTGGGATGTGGTTTGCCATATCGATCTTTTCTGCGCAACGGACGTTGATAATAGATTTGATTGGTATCTTTTCTGTGTTCTAACCATAAAAATTCATCTTTTACTTGTGGTAATTGAATGCGAACACTTTGGTCTTTGGCTAGAAAATCGGCTAATTCTACAATTATTTCTTCATCGGTGGGTGTAATATCGTGTGTGATTTCCGTCCAGCCGGCATACCAACGTTCCCAAGCATTTGCCGTGCCAAACAAATCTGAATAAGTATCCATCATTCCCCAACCGTAATTGTAAAATAAGTAGTTTCCTTCGGCACGATTGGACGTATTGATGTGCGGCATGCTAATCATTCCATGGGCAATTTCATGAATAAGTAATTCGTGATTTTGAAATAAATTGCGTTGGGTAAGGAAAATTCGAACACCTTCATTTCCAACATAAACGGGTTGTTCGTTTTGGTAAGCTATAATTTCATTTCTAGCTCCAGTTCCCATAATGGCTTTTCGCCAACCTACTCCGTTTTCACTTCCATTAGGATGTGGTTTCCATACATTTGAATTCCTTAACAACAAGATAACAAAATCCAAATGATGGTCTTCATAAGTTGAAGTTGTTCCTTTAACCGAAAGGTCTTCTTTGTAATTGGGTTGATTTTTCCGAGAATCGAAACGTGACCAATCGTAGTTTTCAGGATAAATTGCTCTTATTTTTTCGAATACCCTTTTATTGAGCTCGTTTCTTCCAGCTGCAGAAGCCGGAATTCCTTCAGGACTAATTTTTATACTGATAGCTTCATCTGTTTCAGGATGTTTTAAGGTTTCAAAATACATTCTGAATTTCCCTGAAGACATAGTATAATAGTAAGCAGAAAGATTTTCGAAAGTAGATAAATCGGTAACATCAATATTTTTAAATTGTTCTGGGTGTTGATAACCCCAACTTAATTCTTGATTCTCATCGATTACCGATTTTCCATAATGAACAGGAAATTCACTATCAATTGGCCAATGCGGTAAATCGTTATGAATTTTTGGGTCTAGAGATTCTTCTTCAAAATTGACATAAACCACCAAAGCACGCAAATCGCCTTGAGGCGTAAAATACTTACCAAAAGTGGAATTGGGAGCTTTTCTATTGCTTATTGAAGTGGAATTGTTTTTGGCTTCAACTGAAACATCTTGGCTAGTAGCACAAGCCATTATAAAAAGAAGTATTGAGCAATATAGAAATTTCATAAGGGAAAGATACAGCTTTTATAGAAACTGCATTCGGTTGTATTTTACCCTTACTATGTTACAAGAATATGAAATATTTACCCTTACTCTGTTACATAATTTTGCTAAATTTACCCTTACTTTGTTACATAAATTTAGTATTTTTACCCTTACTTTGTTACAAATTAACTGATGAAATACATTAATAGACTAAAAATAGAAGCTTTAAAATCATGGAAATCAAGCGCTAATAGAAAACCTTTGGTTTTAAGAGGGGCGAGACAAGTAGGAAAAACTACATTGGTTAAAAATTTTGCAGAAAACTATACTCAATTTATATATCTAAACCTAGAAAAAGGAAGCGATATACAACTTTTTAAATCTTATACTGAAATAGATGCGCTTCTCGATGCTATTTTTCTTTCTAAGAATAAAGACATCAAAAAAATAGATAAAACATTGTTGTTTATCGATGAAATCCAAGAATCAACTGAAGCTATGTCGATGCTTAGGTATTTTTACGAAGATGTTTCAGATTTACATGTAATTGCGGCAGGTTCTTTATTGGAACATACTTTGAGTGATGTCAAAAATTTTCCGGTAGGCAGAGTTCAATATTTATATTTATTTCCGTTAAACTTTCAAGAGTTTTTATTGGCCAACCAGCAAAATGCCTTGTTAAAAAGACTAGCCACTATTCCGGTTGATGAAGTAACACATCAAATTGCATTAGCGTGGTTTCATAAATATGCAATTATTGGTGGAATGCCTGAAATTGTAAAATTATATGTAGCAGAAGAACGTATTTCTGTTTTGAAAAGTACGTACGAAAGCATTTGGGCAACGTATAAAAGTGATGTTGAAAAGTATGCAAAAAATGCTAGTGAAGCTAAGGTTATCAAGCATATTATGAACGTAGCAACAACCTATTTAGATGAACGTGTTACGTTTCAAAATTTTGGAAAATCAAACTATAAATCAAGGGAAGTTTCCGAAGCATTTCGAAATCTAGATGAAGCTAAAGTGATACAATTAATCTATCCTACTACAAGTCTAACTCCCCCTATTCAAACCGATTTTGCAAAAAAACCGAGACTTCAATTTTTAGACACTGGAATTGTAAATTACAGTATGCAAATTCAAGCTCAGCTTTTAAAATTGGAAGATTTAAGCAATGCCTACCGTGGTGCTTTGATTCCCCACTTAATTACGCAAGAATTGATTTCTCAAGAAGATATTAGTTATGCGAAACCCAATTTTTGGGTACGAGAAAAAAGACAATCCAGCGCAGAAGTAGATTTGGTTCGTGTATATGAAGATTTACTTATTCCTATTGAAATTAAATCGGGCGCAAAAGGAACTTTAAGATCACTCCATCAATTTATAGATCAAGCTAATCATCAGTACGTGGTACGTATTTACGGTGGAAAGTTTTCAATTGAAGAAGCAGAAACTCGAAGTGGAAAAAGTTTCTACCTAATGAATCTTCCCTACTATTTAGGAACTTATTTAGATAGTTATATTACATATTTTATCAAAAAAGTAAAACCTACTACACTTTAAAATTTTTCATCACTTAAAACATGTTTAATTTATTATTCTAATCTATGCACTTTTATAAACTACCATTTATCTATTTATTTTCAATCGTATTTCTCTCAGTAATCAGCTCTTGTCAAAACCAAAACCACCTACCCGATCCTTTAGAAGCCGGTTGGAAAGGTAAACAAGTTTGTGAAGTGCTAGTTGATAATGAAAATGTACGAACATTAAAATGCAGTTTTCCGCCTGGCGTTGGACACGAAAAGCATTTTCATGCAACACATTATGGATATACGCTTGCTGGTGGAAAATTTAGAATTACCGATGCTAAAGGAATAAGAGAAGTAGAAATTCCAACAGGTTACGATTTCTATAATGAAAAAGTAGAATGGCATGAAGTTTTGAATATTGGCGATAGTACAGCCGTTTTTTTGATTGTGGAACCTAAATAAGGATTTCTTTGTTTTAAAATTCTATTGTATTTAGAACTACCTTTGCCGCGTGAAAAATAAAACAAAAAATTCTCAATTAGAATTTGTGGCTTTAATGGCGGCATTAATGTCTGTGGTGGCTTTGGCTATTGATGCTGTATTGCCTGCCTTAGATATTATTGGTATTGCTATTGATACCGAAAATGTAGTTGATAACCAATTGCTAATTACCATGATGTTTTTGGGTTTAGGCATTGGCCCTTTATTTTTTGGACCTATTTCTGATGCTACTGGTCGTAAACCTGTAGTTTATGCTGGATTTGGACTTTTTTTAGTAGCAAGTTTAATTTGTGTTTCAGCTGAAAGTCTTACGATAATGATTATAGGCCGAGTGTTGCAAGGCATTGGTCTTTCGGCTCCCAGAACAATTGCTATCGCCATTATAAGAGATTTGTTTAGTGGAGATTATATGGCGCGCATCATGTCTTTTGTAACCGTAGTTTTTATTTTAGTGCCAGTTATAGCTCCTGCTTTAGGACAATTGATTTTAGATACCTACAACTGGCAAGGAATTTTTTATGTGCAAGTACTTATCAGCTTAGTGGTTATGCTATGGTTTTGGAAACGCCAACCTGAAACACTGCCCACAGAAAAACGAGTTCGCTTTTCAATTCAGGTTTTTAAAACTGGTTTTCAAGAAGTCATTCGCTATAAAACAACCATGGGCTACACAATTATTTCTGGTTTTGTGGTGGGTTCATTTTTTGTATATTTGAGCGCTTCACAGCAAATTTTTCAGTTACAATATGGATTAGAAGATGCGTTTCCGCTCATTTTTGCAGGTTTATCCATCGCTATTGGATCGGCTATATTTTTAAACGGAACCTTAGTTTTAAAATACGGAATGGAGAAAATAATAACAACTTCTCTATTTGGCTTTTTTGGTGTATCTGTTTTATATGTAGTTCTTTTTATGAACGGTTCCAATCCACCACTTTTTTTACTGTTGATTTTCTTTTCGCTTCAATTTTTTTCTATTGGATTTCTCTTTGGAAATCTTCGTGCCTTGGCAATGCAACCTGTAGGACATATTGCAGGAATCGCAGCGGCTATTACCGGATTTATTTCTACTTTATTAGCAGTTGTGTTAAGTGTTTTTATAGGTCGCTTTGTTTCCAATTCGGTTTTGCCCGTTTTTATAGGGTTCTTGGTTTGTTCAACTTTTTCAATAGGAATATTAATCTATGTAAAACGCAGCAGGTAAAACCATCAATAGAAATTTCTATAATAAATATTCAAAAAAGACTTGTCTCATTTAATTTTCCAAGACTTTGTTTAAAATTTGAATATATTTTTATTAATGAAAATGAAACTAAAAAACTTGACTATTCAACTACTTCATCCTTCCCACCAATCAATTCAAAATCTAAGTTTCTTTTAATTAAATCTGCTTTTTTAACTTCTACCCAAACTTCATCTCCTAGTTGGTAGGATGTTTTGGTTCGTTTTCCTACAATGGCATAGTTTTCTTGATCAAATTGAAAATGGTCGCCTTTCATATCGCGTACTCTTACCATTCCTTCGCAACGGTTTTCAACTAATTCTACAAACATACCAAAATCGGTTACGCCAGAAATTACGCCTAAGAAACGCTCATTTTCGTATTGCTGCATGTATTTTACTTGCATGTATTTAATCGAATCCCGTTCTGCGTTAGTGGCTAAACTTTCCATATTGGAAGAATGCTTACAACGCTCTTCAAATTCTTCAGCGTTTGCAGAAGAATTTCCATCTAAATAATGTTGTAATAGGCGATGTACCATGACATCGGGATACCTTCTAATCGGTGAAGTAAAATGCGAATAATGATCAAATGCCAATCCGTAATGTCCAATATTTTCAGTTGAATAATAGGCTTTTGCCATGGTTCGGATGGTTAAGGTATCGATTAAATTTTGTTCGCCTTTGCCTTCAACATCGCTCAATAATTTGTTTAGAGAAGAAACAATACTTTTTCGATCTTTAAAATCAGTTTTGTATCCAAATTTACTTACTACTGTACTAAGCGCTTGTAATTTTTCTGGATTGGGTTCGTCGTGGCAGCGGTATACAAAAGTCTTTTTTGGTTTCTGTTTTCCTATAAATTCGGCTACTTTTTTATTGGCCAACAACATGAATTCTTCAATTAATTTATTGGCATCTTTCGCTGTTTTAAAGTACAC
Organism: Psychroflexus planctonicus; assembly: GCF_014640195.1. GTDB lineage: Bacteria > Bacteroidota > Bacteroidia > Flavobacteriales > Flavobacteriaceae > Psychroflexus > Psychroflexus planctonicus. The sequence continues at coordinate 259,344 of NZ_BMGM01000005.1, read as the reverse complement.
TCCTTCTGGACTGTTGTCTTCGTTTAAATTGAATTTTACTTCTTGTTTATCAAATGAAATGGCTCCGTTCTTCATTCGTTGAGCTCGCATGATTTTCGCCATTCTATTCATTTCTAAAATAGCATCTTTAATTTCAGGTTGAACTGAATAACTTTCGCCTGTTAAGGAAACACTTTCATCGATTACCACGTCTTCGGTGTCTAAAATAAACTGCGCTTCTTCATAGGCAAATCGAGCATCTGAATAAGTGACCGTTCTACCAAACCATTGGTTAATGACTTTGGCTTGTTTGGTGAGTTCAAAAACCGCCGAAAAAGTGTATTTTTCTTCGTTAGGTCTTAGGGAACAAGCTGCATTAGAAAGTACTTCGGGTAGCATTGGTACTACACGATCTACCAAATAAATGGAAGTAGCGCGGTTGTAAGCTTCTTGGTCTAAAATACTTCCTTCTTCCAGATAATGCGAAACATCTGCGATATGAATACCAATTTCATAATTTCCGTTGTCTAAAACTTGAAAACTCAAGGCATCATCAAAATCCTTGGCATCCGCAGGATCGATAGTGAAAGTGAGCACGTCTCGTAAGTCTTTTCGCTTTTTAATTTCTTCTTGGGTAATAGAAGTATCCAATTGGTCTGCAAATTCTTCTACTTCCTTTGGAAATTGCTCAGGTAAACCATATTGTGCTAAAATAGCATGAATTTCAGTTTGGTGTTCGCCAGGTATTCCTAAAACTTGTAAAACTTTTCCACGTGGAGAATCGTCTTTTTTGTTCCAATCTTCTAAGGAAACCAAAACCATTTCTCCATCTTCTGCACCATTGAAGTTGTCTCCCGCTACAAAAATATCAGTATACATTTTTGGGTCTTGTACTACCACAAAACCAAAGCTTTTCTGCTTTTGTAAAACCCCTACAAATTTGTTTTTATGGCGTTCTACGATTTTGGTGACTTCCCCTTCAGAATTACTGTTTCTTCGCTCTTTAAAAACGTAGACTTGAACAATATCTTTGTGAAAAGCTTTATTCAAGTTTTTGTTGCGTATTAAAATATCGTGTTCTAGACCTTCAACCATCACATAAGCATCGCCTCTGCTAGTCATGTCTATCACACCTTCATAATAATCAGATGTTCCATTCAATTGGTATTTTCCTTGGCTAACTTGATCTAATTTTCCTTTTGCAGTTTGTTGAGCTAAGGTTCTAATTACGCGGTTACGGTTGTTGGTATCGGTAATTTCTAAACGTTGGGTTATGTCTTTGTAATTGAAGGTTTTGTCTTCGTTTGCTCTAAAAATGGAGAGGATATCTTGGGTAAGATTATCATAGTTTACCGCATTTTTAGATTTTTTCTTTTTACTCATATGCTATTTATAATTCACTTCAAAGGTACTATTTATAAAATGAATGAATTTTTTGGATGAATAAATCTTTGTTAAGCATGAACTGCCAAATTATAATGTATTCATAACTTAAAAATAATGCATAATTTTGCATTTATTTAAGTAAAATTATATATTTTAGTTAAAAATTACTTAATTTTTATAGATTTGGTCATGCCGTATCCCAGAAAAATAATTTTACTTTTTTTCATCATCTTAGTAATAGGGGTGCTTGCTGTTTTTATTTATTTAAAAGTATTTTTAAACAATACGGTTTCAGAAAACCTTACGCCAGCTAAAGATCCAGTTGCATTAGTTAATTTTGACATTTAAATCATTTATTTTTGTTTACATTTATTTTCTAAATTTAGGCAAATGAATGGCTTCATAAAAGTTGCAGTGTTTAATTATCAACACGAATACGCAATTCTTCAATTACTACTAGAACAAGCAGAGATACGATTTTTCTTTCAAAATGAAACAGTTTTAGGCGTAATGCCTTTTTATTCAAATGCTGTTGGTGGAATAATTTTAAAAGTGCATCCAGAAGATTTAGAAGAAGCACATCAAATAATTGATGATTTTAAAACCAGAGAAAATCTTCGAACAGTTTAGTTATTCACATTTATTAATTATAATTTTTTCTTTTTTTTAAATTAAAATATTAAATAGACTTATTATTAGTTTGTGAATTTGGTAGATAAAAAGTTAGTTTAAAATTTGGAATTTATAGCACTATTACTTTATCAACATATTCTTAAAAGACTAAATACTTGAAATACATATTTAAAAGAAATCTTATCCACAGGTATTAATAAGATCACTAACATTAAAAAGTTTATTCTTTTTAGATACAAAACATGTTGATAAGTTAGATTTTTCTGCTGAAAACTTATTTTAAAATACAGCATAGAAAATAAGTCTTAAATCGAAAATTTTTCTATCAGGAAATTTAATCGAGATTTAAAAATATTTTATTCCTTTTTAAATTACTTTTTATTCACATAATTGTTAATAGTTAGTGTATTAAATATCAATATTTTACAATATACTATTAACATTCGCTTAATATTAAATTAAGGTTTTGGTAATGAGTTTACTAACTTAAAGTACTTGATTTTTCAACACGGTGCTATTCCATAATATTCAATTAATTTTAGAAATATTATTTTAAAAATTGTAATGATCAATTTAAGTTGATAGTAAAATTTATCTAGAAGAAAAATGAATACCAATATTTTTTATTTTTTGCTAAACAATTTTTAAAAATGAATAGGTAAAACATATCTTAACCCTGTATTAACAGAAAAAAGCTAGTAAAACTCTTACATTTGAAGATATAATTTAAAATATTTATAAAATGTCTAATAATACTGGAAATACTTTAATTGCATTAGTAACTGGAGCTGTTGTAGGAGCAGGTTTAGGTTTATTGTATGCGCCGCAAAGCGGAGAGAAAACCCGCAAGCAACTTAAAAAAGAAGCTAAAAACGCGAGAAAAGCATTAGAAGACAAATATGATGAAACATCTTCTCAGCTTAGTGAGTTTGCAGAATCAGCTAAATCTCAATTAGAATCTAAATTTGAGTCTACTTTTTCTAAAGCTCAATCTAAATCTGATGAACTCCTAACTTCTTTAGAAAATGAACTTGCCGAATTGAAAAAGAAAAATAGCGAATTGATGAAAGACTTAAAGTCGGCTAAAAAATAATTAAATGCCCAAAAAATTTAATCAGCATGTAGATGATTTATCGGCAGATACGCAAGAATACATAGAAAGTTTAATTGACTATTACAAGTTAGATGCATTTAAGAAATCTGCTAAGGCAGTTTCAGCGTTGCTTCGTTTTTTAGCTTTTACAGGAATTTTCTTATTGTTTTTTGCGTTTTTGTTAATTGGTCTTGCCTTACTCATAGGAAACTTACTTGATAATATTTATTTAGGTTTTTTCTGCATGGCATTACTTAATCTAATCATTATGTTATTCATTTTAACGAATGGCAAAAAATTAATCGATAAAATTGTGCTTTCCTTTTTTGCTGAAATTTTTAAAGACTTAACTACAGAAGAAGAATAATATGAAAAAATATACTTCTTTCAATGAAATTGATAAAGACTTGAAGTTACTCAGGTTAAGAAATCAGATTGCTAAACAAAAAGCTTCTATAGATGTGGCCTACTTGAAATCTGATTTAAAAATAACCAATATCTTATCTGAGCTTCTAGCAAGTCTCGGAAAGCGTTATTTTTACAAACAAGTTATAGAAAAATTGGTAAAAAAATTAGGTCTAAAACGCTAGTTATTTTGAATAATACAACTTATAAAATTCCTTCATTTCCGAAGGAATTTTTTTATTCATTACCTTGAACCATAAATTAGGAATTAAAGCCAATACAATAGAAGTTGGATAACCATAAGGCAATTCTGGACTACTTTCGTAATAATCTAAAATTTGATATTTTTTTGAAGCCCGATAATGGTGATCGCTATGCCGGGTTAATTCATACAATAAAATTCTACCTAATAAATGATTGGAATTCCAAGAGTGAATTTCTTTTACCGGATAAAATCTACCGCTTTTTCGTTTTTCTCTCAGCAAACCATAATGTTCAATATAATTGATGCTTTCTAAAAGTAAAAAACCAATTATTCCCATAAAAATAGCATATAAACCAATTATGAAACCAAATAAAAAATAAACAATTAGTATATAAGTAAGTTGAAGAAATGTATTGACTAACATTTCATTTTTAATGGAAACAAATGAAATTGAATTCATCTTAATTAACTTCATTTGAAGCTTCCACGCATTTACATATTGCCTAAAAGTAGATCGAAACCAAAATGCGTATAAACTTTCTTTATATCTTGCTGTTGCAGGATCTTTTGGAGTAGAAACATGCATGTGATGACCATAATTATGTTCCAATGTAAAATGGGCATAAAACGAAGGAAGCAATAATAATTTAGCTGTCCATTTTGCAGCTCTATGTTCTCTGTGTCCTAATTCGTGTGCCACATTTATTCCGTTGCTTCCTAAAATAATTCCCACGCTAAATATTAGTCCAAAACTTTCAAAAGTACTTAAATCTTGTTGTTGAAAAGTATAGAAAGCATAACTTAAAATTCCAAAAACAATAGGCAAATTAAGATACAATAAGACATCAAAAAAAAGTTTTTTATTTTTTTCTAAACGTTCATTTTCAGCTAAATTAGCTTTGTTTTCAGGAGTAAAAAATTCAATAATCGGAATTAAAACAAACGTAACTACTGGAGTTAAAAATGTAAATAGGTCCAATTTCCAAATTCCTATAAAAGCACATAAGGGAAGAAGATAAGCAGACAAGTATTTTAATTCAGAAAGTTTCATGAATTGAATTATTTGGAAATCTAAAGTACGTATTTTTTCAACATCTTCAATTTATGCCATAATTTTAAACTAAATTGATAATAATGAAGGTAATTGTACTGCAATACTTTGTAAATTTGTAACAAAATTGAAAATATGTATTCAGAAAAATTAAAAAATCAACTTCAAAACGAGTTGACCGAAATAGAAGAACAAGGTCTTTTTAAAAAAGAACGCATCATTACCAGTCCGCAAGGTCCAGAAATTACCGTAAACAATAAAACGGTTTTAAACTTCTGTGCTAATAATTATTTGGGATTGTCTTCTCATCCAGAAGTAATTCAAGCTGCCAAAGATACATTAGATTCGCATGGATTTGGAATGTCCAGTGTACGTTTTATCTGTGGTACACAAGATATTCATAAAGAATTAGAAGCTCGAATAGCTGATTTCTATCAAATGGAAGACACCATTTTATATGCTGCTTGTTTCGATGCAAATGGCGGAATTTTTGAACCTTTATTAGGTAAAGAAGATGCTATTATTTCAGATTCATTAAATCACGCTTCTATAATTGATGGAGTTCGTTTATGTAAAGCTGCTCGTTACCGTTACCAAAACGGAGATATGCAAGATTTGGAAAAGCAACTACAAGAAGCAGATAAAAATGGTGCAAAAACCAAACTCATTGTAACCGATGGTGTTTTTTCTATGGATGGTTTAGTAGCTCCATTAGATCAAATTTGCGATTTAGCCGATCAATATGAAGCTTTAGTGATGATAGACGAATGTCATGCTACTGGATTTATTGGTAAAACCGGAATTGGTACACCCGAAGAAAAAGGAGTTTTAGGTAGAGTAGATATTATTACTGGAACTTTAGGAAAAGCACTTGGTGGTGCTATGGGTGGTTACACCACGGCTAAAAAAGAAATTATTGAACTTTTACGCCAACGTTCACGTCCGTATTTATTTTCAAATTCACTTGCTCCTGCTATTGTTGGTGCTTCCATTAAAGTTTTTGATTTACTAAAAAACGATACGAGTTTGCGTGATCAACTTCAAGAAAATACAAGTTATTTTAAAAAACACATGATGGATGCTGGTTTTGATGTTATAGACGGAGAATCTGCAATTGTACCTGTTATGCTATACGATGCTAAATTAGCTCAAGAAATGGCAGCAGCACTTTTAGATGAAGGCATCTACGTAATTGGTTTTTTCTATCCAGTAGTTCCAAAAGAAAAAGCAAGAATTCGCGTACAACTTTCTGCTGCTCATACCAAAGCACATTTAGATAAAGCTGTTGAAGCATTTGTGAAAATTGGTAAAAAAATGAATGTTATTTAACTAAATACCTATTTTAAGTACCAATTATTATTAAAGTATTGAAAAAAAATTAAATTTGTAAATTAAATATTTAAATATGAAACAATTAAACAAAGTTGCAATTGCTGTTATTATGCTTTTTGCTTTTACGTTAAGTACACAAGCACAAAATGAAAATAACAGATGGTCCATTTTTATTGGTGCAAATGCAGTAGATTTTTATCCAACAGGCAAAGGAATGGCTCCAGATTACCAAATGTCCAGCGAAAGTTTTTTAGAAGACTTTTTTAATGTAGACGAACACTGGAACGCTATCGCTTCTATGACTACTATTAATGTAGGCTACTATGTAGGTCAAGATTTATCGGTTAGAGGTGCATTTAACTTTAACAGAATTTCTAAAATAGGGAAAACAGAACCCGATTCAGAATTATCTTATGTAGCCTTAGATGGTGATTTACTGTACAGCTTTAATCGTTTGCTTAATGCGGGTAGATTCGATCCATATTTAGGAGCAGGTGTTGGATATTATTGGCTAGATAGTTCAGGTGCAGCAACATTTAATTCTACCTTAGGTTTAAATTTTCAAATTACAGAAAAACTTTTCTTCACTTTAGAAACTTCATATAAACAAGCTTTTGATGGTGGCGACTTAGATTTATTCCAACACACAGCAGGTATCAAATTTGCTTTCGGTGGAAAAGATACTGATGGAGATGGAATTTTTGACGATAAAGATCTTTGTCCAGAAGTTCCAGGATTAGAAGAATTTGACGGTTGTCCTGATACTGATGGAGATGGCATTCCAGATGCTGAAGATAATTGTCCAGATGTTGCTGGTTCTCCAGAAATGAATGGTTGTCCAGATGCAGATGGAGACGGTATAGCAGATCACGAAGACGATTGTCCTAATGAAGCTGGAACTAAAGAATTTAATGGTTGTGCAGATAGCGATGGTGACGGAGTTCCGAATAATTTAGATAAATGTCTAAATGAAAATGGTCCAGCTGAAAATGATGGATGTCCTTGGCCAGATGCCGATGGAGACGGAGTTCCAGATAAAGACGATTTATGTCCAGAAGTAGCAGGAAATACTCAAAATGAAGGTTGTCCAGAAGTTACCGAAGAAGTACAAAAAGAATTAAACGAATTTGCTAAAGTGATTAATTTTGAATCTGGTAAATCTAGAATTACAGACTATTCTAAAAATATTTTGGATACCAAAGTAATTCCAAAATTAAATGAATATCCACAAGCAAAATTTATCATTGAAGGACACACCGATAGTACTGGTAGTAAAAAAATTAACCAACGCATTTCAGATGAAAGAGCGGCAGCTGTTAAAGAATATTTACAAAGCCATGGTGTTGATCAAGATAGATTAACTTCTAAAGGTTTTGGTCCAGATAAACCTGTAGCTTCTAACAAAACGGCTAAAGGAAGACAAGAAAATAGACGTGTAGAAATCAATCTTGTAAAATAATATATCAATTTATTATTTTTCAGATTTTATAAAAATTGCCCCTTTTTATTGAGGGGCATTTTTTATTTTTATTCCATATTGATTTAACAATCAAAACCCAAATAACTGTATGAAAAGCTTTTTAGAAGAATATGTTGCAGATAGCCTAGCTAGAAGTATAAACTTACAAGAACAAATTTTTATTCTTCCGAGTAGAAGAGCTGTCAATTTTTTTAAAAAGGAATTGGTTAAACAGAATCCAAACCACTTTTTTCTTCCCAGTTTATACAGTATTGAAGATTTTATAGCTGAAATAGCCGATGTTCAAATTATTGAAACGCTTCCTGTTGTTTTAGAATTTTACTCAGTTTATACCGAAGTTTTTCCAAAAGATAAACAAGAATCTTTTGAAACGGTTTACAATTGGTCGCAAACTTTAATTCAGGATTTTAATGAAATAGACCGACATCTAATAGATGCAGAAGATTTTTTTGGAAACTTGGCCAACGTAAAGGAAATAGACCATTGGAGTAAAGCTGAAAATCCAACAAGTATGGTAAAAAATTACCTGGAATTTTGGAAAATACTCCCCAAATTATACACTTTGCTTACCCAAAATTTAATCGAGAAAAAACAAGTTTACCAAGGTTTAGCATATAAACTTGCTGTTCAAAATTTCGATCAGTACTTAAATGAAAACAACAAACAGCTAAATTTTGTTGGTTTTAACGCACTTAATCAAAGCGAACAAATCCTATTTCAAAAAACATTAGCAGAAGAAAAAGGAAGCGTAATTTGGGATTTAGACGCCAGCTTATTGACCGATAAGCATCATCCAGCTTCAACTTTTTTGCGCTATTACCAAAAGGAATGGAAATTTTATCAACACAAAGAAAATACCATTCAACCAAGTACCGATTTATTTTCCGCTTCAAAGCAAATTCATACCTATGCCGTTCCTAAAAAAATTGGTCAAGCCAAAATGTTAGGTCAAATTTTAGCCGAATTACCTAAAGAAGAATATTCAAAAACCGCTGTTGTTTTAGCCGATGAAGCTTTACTACAACCTGTTTTAAATGCCATTCCAGAACACATTTCGCAAGTAAATATTACTATGGGTTTGGCTTTAAAATACACGCCATTAGCCAGTTTCTTTGAATCGATATTGCAACTTCATTTTCACAATCAACCCGATTTATTTTATAAAGATGTATTGCAAATTTGCGGTCACCCCAGTTTTAAAATGGCTTTTCCAAAGGAAAGTAAACAGCTTAAAAACTACTTTGTAGAAAACAATATTTTAAACATCAGTAGAACAGATTTTTTTCAAAAGTTTAAAACTACTGATGTTGCTTTTCAAAAAGCACTTCAACTTATTTTTAAAGCTACTGAAAATAATTCAAATCAACTGCTTCAAAATTGCATAGACTTATGTTTGTTATTGAAGCATTACAATCAAGAAAACGCTTTACAATTGCAATATGTGTTCAGTTTTCACAAGTTGTTTTTGCAACTCAAAAACTTAACGCAAAGCACAGATTACATTCAGACTAACAAAGCTTTTTTTCATGTATATAAAGATATTTTAGCACACCAAACCTTAGATTTTCAAGGTTCACCTTTTGAAGGAATCCAGTTAATGGGAATGTTAGAAACCCGAGTTTTAGATTTTGAAAACATCATTATTGCTTCGGTTAACGAAGGCGTTTTACCTTCCGGAAAAAGCGAAAACAGCTACATTCCATTCGATTTAAAAATCGCCTTTAATTTACCTACGTACAAAGACAAAGATGCCATTTATGCCTATCACTTTTTCAGATTATTGCAACGGGCAAAAAACATTCATTTGTTATACAATAATGATGCTTCAGGAATGGAAAAAGCCGAGCAAAGTCGCTTTTTACGGCATTTAGAAGTTTTTCCACAAGCCAAACATCAATACCAGCATCATGTGGTGAGTGCTTCTACTAAAGCCAGTTTACAAAGCCTTCAAGAAATTCCGAAAACACCTGCAATTATCGAAAAATTGAAAGCTTTATTGGCTAATGGAATTTCACCTTCAGCATTGACCACTTACATTAGAAATCCATTGGATTTTTACAAAAGATATGTATTAAAAATAAATGAAACCGAAGAAATTGAAGAAGAAGTAAGCTATCGAGTGTATGGAAATATTTTACACGATACGCTTCAATCTTTATACGAACCTTATAAAGGAAAACAACTTACAAAAGCTAATGTTGAAGACTTTTTAGCTAATTATGAAACCGAATTACATCACCAATTTAGTAAACATTACAATGCAGAGGCTATCAAAAAAGGAAAAAATTTAATTGCTTTTGAAATTGCCAAACAGCAATGCGAACGCTTCTTGAAACAAGAATTGAAATCCATAGAACACCATCAGCTTCAAATAATAAGTATTGAAGAAACCAGAAAAATTCCGCTAAAAGTGAAAAACTTAGACTTTCCAATTTTCTTAAAAGGAAAAGCAGACCGAGTTGATTTGCTGGACGGCACTTTTAGAATTATCGATTACAAAACCGGTAAAGTCCAACAAAATGAATTAGTTGTAGAAAACGAATGGGATAATTTTACTGAAGATTACAAGTACAGCAAAGCTTTTCAAGTTTTATTTTATGGCTTATTGTTTAAAAATGAAGCAAAACACAAACCCATGGAAAGCGGAATTTTTTCATTTAAAAACCTAAATGAAGGATTTCTTAAATTTGGAAAGAAAACAGGAAAAGGACATCAAAAAGAACATGAAATTTCTGATGAAATTATGCACGATTTTGAAATGCATTTAAGTGAATTAATTCAAGAAATTGTTAACCCAGAAATTCCTTTTACAGAAAAAGAAGTTTAAAAGTATATGTTATGAAATGGACCGCCAAAGCTTCACCGAAACCAGAAATTGTAGCACATCTTCAAGAAGTGCTTCAAGTAGATTATACAATTGCTTATTTATTGGCTCAACGTGATATTTCTACTTATGAAGAAGCGAAAAACTTCTTTAGGCCAAGCCTAAATCAATTGCATTCCCCTTGGTTAATGAAGGGAATGGAAAAAGCTGTGGAACGCATTCAAAAGGCGATTAAAAATCAAGAACGTATTTTAATTTATGGAGATTACGATGTAGATGGAACCACCAGTGTTGCGCTTTTGTATTCTTATTTCAGTAAATTTTATCCACATAATACGCCTTATATTCCTGATCGCTATCAAGAAGGTTATGGCGTTTCTTATCAAGGAATTGACTTTGCTTCCGACAATGAAATTAGCTTAATCATTGCTTTAGATTGTGGCATCAAAGCCATCGACAAAGTAGCTTATGCCAAAGAAAAAGGAATTGATTTCATCATTTGCGATCACCACCGACCTGGAGCGGAAATTCCTGAAGCTGTCGCCGTTTTAGACCCTAAACAAGAAGATTGTAAATATCCGTATAAAGAGCTTTGTGGTTGTGGAGTAGGTTTTAAATTATTGCAAGCTTTTCATGAAAAAGAACAAAGAAATTTTAAAGAATTAGTTCCATATTTAGATTTGGTTGCCACCGCCATTGGTTCGGATATTGTTCCGATTAGTGGCGAAAACAGAATCTTGGCGTATCATGGGTTAAAGCAAATAAATCTTCAGCCTAGACCTGGATTTCAAGCTATCATTCAACTTACTAAAAAGAAAGAATTAAGCATAACCGATGTGGTTTTTATCATCGGGCCAAGAATTAACGCAGCAGGAAGAATGAAACATGGTTTGCATGCAGTGGAATTGCTGATTGAAGAAGACATAAAACAAGCAGAAACTTTTGCAGCCGAAATTGAAAAATACAACGCAGACCGAAGAGAAACCGACCAAAATATCACAGCGGAAGCTTTGGCTTTAATTGAAGCACAAAACGAACAAAAAAATTACACATCGGTAGTATACCAAGAACATTGGCATAAAGGTGTAATTGGCATTGTAGCAAGCCGTTTAACAGAAACTTATTACAGACCGACTTTGGTTTTTACAAAAAGCGGTGAAAAACTAGCGGCTTCGGCTCGTTCGGTGAAAGGATTTGATGTGTATAATGCTTTAGAAGAAAGCGCTGAATTTATCGAGCAATTCGGTGGACACAAATATGCAGCTGGACTTACTTTAGAAGAAAAAAACTATCCTAAGTTTAAAGCTAAGTTTGAAGAAGTAGTAAAAAACAGCATCGCGCCAGAATTACTACAACCAGAATTGAATTATGATTTAGAATTAAATTTAGAAGATATTACGCCAAAGTTTTATCGAATTTTAAAACAATTTGCTCCTTTTGGACCAGGAAATATGAGTCCGTTATTTTACAGTAAGGACATAAAAGATACAGGTTATGCTAAAGGAGTTGGAAAAGATCAAGAACACTTAAAATGCAGTTTGTACCAAAAAAATAAACGCGAACGGATTTCAGCCATTGGGTTTGGATTGGGAAAACATGCAGAAGCCATCCGCCAGAAAGCAGCTTTTGAAACCATTTACAGTATCGAAGAAAACGAATGGAATAACCAAGTAAGTCTTCAGCTACGATTGCGAGATGTGCGCTTAGAAAAAACCTAATCACTGATCAGGATTAACAAATAAAATTAAAATTAGTGCATTAGTGGCAAGTCTCTTAAAGTAACTATAAATAAGATTCCGTGATTTAAAATAAGAAAGAAATAGCCGCGAATACACGAATGGATTAACGAATAATATTAGTGCATCAGTGGTAATATTCAACTTTCAGAATTTTAACTTATAAAACAATCCGTTTATAGGTCAATTTATGTTCTCCAAAATTTACAATTAAAGCTAACTTGTTCTGTGAAACTTTTAAATAATTGATGGCTTGTGCAACAAATTCGTCAGAAATGGCAGAAACTGCTTTTACTTCCAAAATTATTTTACCCAAAACAACAAAGTCTGCGTAAAAGTGATGAGGTAAGATAATGCCTTTATAATTCACTTTATATTATTTCTCTCTTTGATAGGTAATGTTTGATTTTTTAAATTCGAATTCCAATGCATCTTTGTAGACAATTTCTAAGAAACCAGCACCTAGTTGGTTGTGTACTTCCATACACTTACCTATAATTTCGTAAGCTTCATCTTTATATATTAAATTAGCCATAAGAAAACCTAATTTTTTATCTAAAATACATAAAATTAGCCACTAATACACTAATTAATTATTCGTGCACCTGCCAGCAGCAGGCTGGTTAGTGGCAAGCATTTTAAAATCGTAATATATAATGAAAAGTTCCTATTGCGGTTTATTTAAGTTAGCTGAGCATCAACAATAATCAGACTATTTTTGACTAGTACACTAACAATTTCTCTTTTCTAATTCACAGGATATTGACAACTCAAATTATTCTTTCTCAATGGGCTCATCTTCATACCAATCATCAAAAGTTTTGTCGGTTTTATAATTGTCTATCAATACTTTATATACTGTGTAAACCAAAAAAATTTGACCAAGTACTGTTGCGAAAAATACCCAAGAGAAACTTACATCTAGCGCAGCCATTATACTTACAGCAATAAGTATAAATGTGGTGATAATTAAAAATGAAATGGCAGATAGTTTCATAGCTTTTTTTATTTAAATTTAAAACGAAAAGCTTTGAGTAATCTTAAAATAACATCAATAAACTTAATTTTAACGTATTAAGCATTAGTAGGTTGCAAAATCTTCAACTTCTGTAGCCTTCAACATAAAATTATGTAAATCGGTATTACGCATAAAAGAATTCAATTGATTACTATGTGGTCCATACATAGCTAATTCAACAAAATCTCCAGAATGATTGGTACTGATCCAACCCACCGAATGATATTCTTGCTGAATTTCAGAAAGCAACTTAAAGGGTAGTTTTTTGTAATTGTAAACACCTTCTTCAGGCTTTTCTAAACCTTTGTAATAATCTAAAATAGATTGTGCTTGCGCTTTGCTAATTCCATAGTTATTAGCATATTCAATACGTTCTCTAACTTGTTCTACGCTATCATTTTTTGTGATTTCTTGTAAAATCCAGTCGTTACTATGTTTAAAGCTTTGCAAACGATCAAAATTTTCATTTACATCCTTTCCATACATTATTCCAGGATTTGCATTGCCATGGTCGGTAGTGATAATTACCAAAGTTTCTTCATCGGCTTCAGCAAATTTCATAGCTACTTCAACCGCATCATCAAATGCCATTTGATCGTAAATTAAGGCGCCGGCATCATTTGCATGTGCAGCCCAATCTACTTTTCCGCCTTCTACTTGTAAAACAAATCCTTCAGGAGAATTTTTCATTACATCAATAGCTTTTTGGGTCATTTCAGCTAAAGAAGGCGTTTGCTTTTCTATTTCTTTCTCGTTATTTCGATCTAATGTATAAGCCAATCCACTTTTATCGAAAACCCCTAGAATTTTGTTGTTTGCGGAAGCCAACATTTCATCACGTTCAGTAGTTACAGTGTAGCCGTTATTAGCAAAAGCTTGATACATATCTTTCCCGTCTTCCCGAAAATTAGCGTCAAAATAATCTTGGCCACCGCCCAACATTACGCTTAACCCCAAATCGAGGTATTTTTCTGCAATACCATCTTGGTCGTTTCTACTTTCGCTATTTACACAAAATCCTGCTGGAGTGGCATGCGTAATAGGAACGGTAGTAACTATTCCAGCTTTTTTACCTGCGTTTAAAAACTTTTGCCAAATGGGTTTGTGTTCAACTCCGCCACGTCCCACGTTTATTCCGCCATTGGGAATACGGTGACCGCCACCCCAAGATGAAGAAGCCGCCGCCGAATCGGTTACAATCGAACTTGCTGAAGCCATGTCCATTAAAGCACGATTCACTTTGTTGTTTCTATATAAATCTAACCAAACCGAAGCTTTTCCATACATGCGTTGCTTTAGCGAATCAGCCATAGTCAAAGTTCCTTGGCTCATTCCGTCACTCACTAAAAAAATGATGTTTTTGGCTTTTTTGGAAGATGATTCAGTTGTTTTTGAAATTTGATCTACCTCATTACAAGCACCTAATAATCCAACTCCTACGGTAGCTAAAGCACCATTTTTAAAAAACTTTCTTCGGTTCATCATGTTTATATATTTGCTTCAAACTTAAAAGTAAATCTTGTTTTTTAGGTTAAGTTAAGGTTAGAAATTTTTTGTTTTTGTAGAAGTTGACCTAGATTCCGACGGCGCGGATTTGTAATCCGCGCTAGTAAATTATGAATACACTCTGTCAGAGCATTAATCTGTACCGTTGTTTTTTAAATAATTTAATAGCTCCTCTCTAACTTCAGCATTAAAAGGTTTATTCCTTGTAGGAAAAGAATCACTTGCAAGTATTTCTTCTAAAGTAAAGTACCCACTTCCAAAGTCTTCTACAGCTGCACCATTTACAAATATTTTATCAGGGACTTCGCATTTTAAATCAATAATAAAAAATTTAAGCGCTTCTAAATTAGCTTCGACTAAGCTACTATTAATTATATTATGATAAAAATCTTCAGGATTATTATTAACATTTAAATCAACACAACCTATATTAGCCGTCAATGCTTGTAACATCCTAATACCACATTTCATATCATCACTCTTGTAAACAATTACATCTACGATAGCTTCATTATTCAAGACATTATTACAGGCTTCTCCATATTCATCACCATACCTTAATCTAACATCTGCATTATACTCGACGAGCTTATTAATAAAAAACATGTTGCAGTTTGGCGGTTCAAACTTTACTGCAGCCCCGAGCGGTGTATCACACCGCCGCCCATTTATAATATTTGGGTTAGCTCCCAATTTTAGCAATTCTTCAAAAGCTTTTTTCCTGTCGTTGAGAATGGCTATTGATAGTAAAGAAATGTTATATTTAGGGTCTTTAAAATTTAAGATTTCTTCATTTTTATTTGCTTCTTCTCTAATAACTTCTAAATCATTTTTCTCAATAGCTTTTACAATGCGTTCAGCAGGCGTATCATAAAAATTTGAAAAATTATGAGATGGTGGTCTAAAATCTAGACAGCTATAAAATATTAAGGGTATTAAAAATACAATATATTTTTTCATGTTATAATTGGTTTAATTTATTGGTTGATATTGTTTGCTGTAAAGGCGCGGATTACAAATCCGCGCTAGCGAGATTTCAAATTTGAGCTAGACAGATTATCATTTTCCGTAATGGTAACGACAAGCTGCTATCATAATGTGTTCATTATCGTATTTATAAACCAATCGATGTTCAGATGTTATTCGCCTAGACCAATACCTTTGTAAGTCACCTTTTAAAGCTTCGGGTTTTCCAATTCCTTCAAAAGGTGTTCGCATGCAACTCTTAATAAGTTCATTTATTCGCTTAGCTATTTTTTTATCAACTTTCTGCCAATACAAATAATCTTCCCAAGATGAAGTTGACCAAGTTAATTTCATCTATTCGATTAAGTCTTTTTGCGTCCCATTTCCTGATTCCAGTTCTTTAATAGCGTTTAATAAAACATCTCTATTTTTACCTGTCAACAGATAAGATGTTTCCTTTAAAGAATTGTATTCGTCTAATGATATCAAAACAAGGTCTTTACCATTTTTGCGTTTAATGATAATGTCGCTTACATCATCCACAACTTTATCAAACCAATGCTTTAGATTTGAACGAAAATTTGTATAATTAACTGTTTCCATAATACAAATATACTTTAAAGTACTTAAAAAAGTACTTTTCGGTTTTAAAATGACCTGACTTGAAGTAAAATAATTTTAGAACATAAAAAAGTTCCAAACCTAATTCAAGATTTGGAACTCTAAATTTAAAATTAATTTTTTCCTACATCTCATTCAACATATTTGAAATTTCATCTAACTTAGGTGTTAAAACCACTTCAATCCTACGATTTTTCGCTTTGCCTTCTGCAGTTTCATTGCTAGCAACCGGAGCATGTTCTCCTTTTCCGGCTGCGGTTAAGTTTTGTGGATCGATGTTGTTATTTTTCAACAACAATTTTAAAACTTCGGTAGCGCGCTTAGTTGATAAATCCCAATTATCAGTAAGTTGTCCCGTTCCGCGGTACGGGTCGTCGTCGGTATGTCCTTCAATAGAAACGGCAATATCTGGATTTTGTGCTAGTACTTTTCCTAATTCAGTTACTGCTTTTTTCCCTTCGCTTCCAACAGACCAGCTTCCTGAACTAAACAATAATTTGTTTTCCATAGAAACATATACTTTGCCATCGCGTTGCTCTACACTTAAGCCTTTGCCTTCAAAATTCGTTAAGGCTTTAGACAAGTTTTCGCGTAAATTATTCATTTTTTGTTCTTTATCTGCAATTAAGCCTTCAAGCTCATCGATGCGCTCAGAACGAGAAGCTAAATCTTTTTGAAGCTTTTCTAATCGGGTTTGCTCTTCCGCTAAAGTTTTTTCTTTTTCTTCTAATTCTTTTAATAATTCACGATTTCTTTTTGAGTTTTCAGCCAAAGCAGAAGAGCTATTTTTTTCTAAAGCATCGTAAGATTTAGATAAATTCAAATAATTAGTTTGCATATTGGCATATTCCATACGCAATTCTTCTTCTTTTTCTTTTAGCTGATTGTATTCGCTTTCTAGGTTGGCTAATTTGCTTTTTACATCGCTCAGCTCTGCTTTTGTATCATTATGATTATCTTTTAATTCTTGATAATCGTCTACTAAACGATTGTAATTTCCTTCTAAATCCTTGAATTTTTTCTGACTTACACAAGAAGTAAGCAATACTACTGGAAGCACGATAGCAATAAATAAACGTATTATTTTCATGATTTGTTTTTTAAGTTGAACGGTTTTAAGTTGGGTTTCGTATTTATTTGAGTTCTAAAAGTACAGGACAATGATCGCTGTGTTTGGCTTGATTCAAGATGGCTGTTCGTTTTATTTTATCTTGTAAGTGATTGGCTAATAAATGATAATCCAATCGCCAGCCTTTGTTATTGGCTCTTGCATTGGCACGGTAACTCCACCACGAATAAGCGGTTTCTTCTGGATGTTGCAAACGAAAGGTGTCTGTAAATCCACTTGCTAAAAAGGCTGAAAGCCATTCGCGTTCAACAGGTAAAAATCCAGATACATTTTTGAGTCGAACTGGATCGTGAATGTCTATGGGTTCATGACAAATATTGTAATCGCCACAAATGTTTAAGTTGGGAACTTCTTTGGTTAATTGATTGATGTAGGTTTGAAGATCGTCCATATATTTCAATTTAAAATCTAATCGAGCATCATTTGTTCCCGAAGGCAAATACATGCTCATGATGGAAATCTCTTCAAAATCGGCACGGAGATTTCGCCCTTCTGCATCCATATAATCTATTCCTGTTCCGTACACTATATTTTTAGGTTCAGTTTTGCTGATGATTCCCACACCGCTATAGCCTTTTTTCTGGGCAGAAAACCAATAGCAATACTTGTATCCAATGTCCTCAAAAAGCGAATTGTCTATTTGTTCGGGTTGGGCTTTGGTTTCTTGAAAACAAACCACATCTGCATCGGCTGCTTTCAACCAACTGATCAAATCTTTTTTTAAAGCTGCGCGAATTCCGTTGACGTTGTAGGAAAGTATTTTCATTGAAAAGTATTTGATTTCAAAAGTAATGGAATTTCGCTTTTTTATATTGAAATGAACTTAATTATTCTATAAACTATTTTTGATAGTTAAATCTGAATTACATAAAACGGCTTTAAATATAAATTCAAACCGAACTTATTCCATTCTGGGAAGACTAAAGATGGATGTTTTTGATTGTTGATGAATTTAAATTCCTTGAATAAAAAGTGATCAAGGAAGCATACACCACTATAATTATCAAGTTTAGTTTTAAAATTTGATAATATCAACATTGCTTTTTGAAAAAGCAAAATAATATTAAAAGTGCTTTTAAAAAAAGCATTATATTTGTATATTTGCTTTTTATAAAAGCACTATGGAAGACTTACAATTAGAATTTCAGCAAAAATTATTGGGCGTATCAAAAGATTTTGAGCGTTATTTACTTCAGAATTTAGACTTAAATAATCGACTGATAGCGATAAAAGGAGCTCGCGGTGCAGGCAAAACCACCTTACTTCTGCAATTGGCAAAGTTTCATTTGCCCACCAATAGTAGTTTATATGTAAGCTTAGATCACATTTACTTTTATGATAAAACTTTATTTGAACTTGCAAAAACATTCGAGCTTTTTGGAGGCAAGTTCCTTTTGTTAGATGAAGTACACAAATACCCAAATTGGTCAAGAGAAATAAAACTAATCTACGATACTTTTCCTAATCTAAAAGTAATTTTTACATCATCGTCATTGTTGCAGATATATAAATCTGAATCTGATTTAAGTAGAAGAGCGGTTAGCTATCATTTAAAAGAATTATCATTTAGAGAATTTATTGAATTAGAAACGAAGCAAAAATTACCCTTTTATTCTTTTGAAGATATCCTGAACAACCACCAAAGCATTTCAAATGAATTACTGCAATCCATCAAACCTCTAGCTTTGTTTGACAAATACTTAAAAATCGGTGCATATCCTTATTTTATCGAAAATGAAGATGCTTATTCCCAAAAACTACTAAATACCATCAATTTAGTAATTGAAACGGATATTAATGCGATAGAAGATATGAGTTTTGACACCTTAGTAAGGCTAAAAAAATTACTGATTGCAGTTGCATCAAGTGCGCCATTCACACCAAATATTTCAAAATTGAGTGAAAAAATCGGACTGACCAGAAATAGTCTTGTTCATGCTATAAAAGTACTGTGCAGAGCTAATTTAATGATTGAGCTTTATAAAAACACAAAAGGAATAGGCGTCTTAACCAAACCAGAAAAATTGTACTTACACAACACCAATTTAATGTACACATTAGCTAAAGTAAACACGAATGTGGGTAACATAAGAGAAACCTTTTTTTTAAATCAATTTACAGATGTGCACCAAGTTCATTTATCACAGCAAGCCGATTTCCTCATCAACCAAAAATATACTTTTGAAATTGGTGGTAAAAGCAAAACCCGAAAACAGATTTCGGGAGTTTCAGACGCGTACATTGCAAAAGATGGAATTGAAATTGGCTTTGGGAATGTAATTCCTATTTGGCTTTTTGGCTTTATGTATTGATGAAAGCTGCTTTCTAAAAAGAAATTTTACTTACACTTTCCACAAAAGAAATTACATTTTTAAGTGCAGAAATGCATTTAATCGCATTTCTTAGCTTCTTTTGCAAAATAATCTAACCCAGCTTTAGTTTATTTGATATGCGGGAGTGGCTTTTGGTGTTTGTATTGGGATGTTTAACTTGGGGTGTTCAAGCTCAAGAACAAACCTATGTGACCAAAAAACTCGCTACAAAAGACAGTATTGTACTGGATTCCGTGAGCATCAGCAGCTTGAATTTTAAAGTGCAAAAACTCAATTTAGATACTATTCCAGTTTCAGCTTATCATGCTGACTTTATGAAGGCTATTTTGCTACCTTCTAAACAACTTCAACAAGAAAACGACTCACTTGTTGTAAGTTACACGCGTTTTCCCAGCTTTTTAACCAAAACTTACAAAAACCTAGACGAGCATATTATTTTGCCTGCAAATGCTTCGGAAGAAAATTTATACAGTCTACAACAAAGTAACGTAAAAAAAGAATTTGTTCCATTTGATGGACTGAACACCAGCGGAAGTATTTCACGTGGAATCCGCGTTGGTAACAATCAAAATGCGGTAGTAAACTCCGAATTGGATTTGCAAATTTCAGGTAACTTATCGGATGATGTTACACTGCGTGCTTCCATTAAAGACGCCAATGTTCCCACACAAGAAGGTGGATATTCACAACGTTTGAATGAATTTGACCAAGTGTTTATTGAATTGGAAGGGAAAAATTGGGGCATCCGAGCCGGCGATATCGATTTGATGGAAACCAAGTCCTTTTTTGCCAGTTACACCAAAAAAGTACAAGGATTATTGGTTTCTACACAATTTGGAAATGAGAATTACCAAGCTGAAGCTTACGTGTCTGGTGCCTTGGTTCGTGGTGTGTTTACCAGAAGTGAGTTAGTGGGTCAAGAAGGTAATCAAGGTCCGTATAAACTTCGCGGACCCAACGGCGAATTGTTTGTACTGATTATTTCGGGAAGTGAAGCAGTGTTTGTTAACGGAGTTCGCTTAAAACGGGGTGAAGCCGAAGATTACATTATCGATTACAATGCAGGTGAAATTATTTTTAACTCCACTTTTCCTATTTCTTCTGAAATGCGAATCGTGGTGGAATACCAATATGCCGACCAGAATTTCTCACGAATCATCGCTACCGCAGGTGGAAGTTATGCTACTAAAAAATTGCAAATCAGCAGTTTTGTTTTCAATGAAAGTGATTTAAAAAATCAGCCTTTGCGCCAAAATTTAACCGATGAACAAGTACAGGTGTTGCAAGAAGCCGGAGACGACCAAGAGCAAATGTTAGCACCCAGTGCAGTTGAAAGTGAGTTTTCTGAAAACCGGGTTTTGTACCGAAAAGAAACCTTCAACGGAACGGAAATTTTTGTGTTTTCCACTGATCCAGAAGATGAATTGTTTAGTGTTCGGTTTTCCAATGTGGGTGCCAACCAAGGAAATTATGTGGTGAGTAGCACAGAAAACATCAGCCGTGTTTTTGAATATGTGCCACCCATCAACGGTGTTCCGCAAGGCGATTTTGAGCCGGTTACTCAACTGTTTGCTCCCACTTTATTGCAAATAGGTGTGGTGCAAGCGGCATATCAAAATGGAGATTTTTCACAAATCAATGGCGAATTGGCGGTAAGTAACAACGACTTAAACACTTTTTCCAAAATAGATAATGAAGACAATCAAGGTACAGCAGCTAAAATTCAAACCAAACAACGCCTTACCAAAGAGGAAGCCAAATGGAATCTCGATTATTTGGGAAACATCGATTACATCGGAAAAAACTACACCAGCATAGAACGCTTGTATAATGTAGAATTTCAAAGGGATTGGAATATTTTTGAACCCGCTGGAAATCAATTGTATGTAGACACAGGTTTCCAATTGCAAAATGCCGAGAAGGGGCAAGTTCAATATCAATTTCAGCATTTGGATTTTAGCGAAAGTTTCACCGGAAACCGTCAAGTCCTTTCAGCAGCGGTTCAACTTGATAAATTGCGGTTGAATGGAGCAGGAAGTTATTTAAAATCTGAAGGAAGGGTTTTGGATTCAGAATTTTCGCGTTCGCATATTTTTGGCATTTACGACTTCGGAAAATACTGGGCAGGTGCCAAATTTGCGCACGAAGACAACCAAGAAAACCAAGTAGAAACCAATGAGTTTACCATCAACACCCAAGCTTTTAAAAGTTACGAAGTATTTACAGGAGTAGGAGATAGCACCAAGGTTTTTGTAGAAGTAGGCTACCGTTACAGAGAAAATGACAGTTTACGCAGCAATCAGTTGAAGCGGGTAAATAACTCTAATAATTTTTACGTCAATTCTACTTTGGTCAATTCAGCCAGCAGCAAGCTTTCTATTTTTGCCAGCTACCGAAATCTGAATAACTTAGATGAAAATGTTGAAGATGAAAACACCTTGAATTCACGTGTGGTATACAACCAATTTTTATTTGATAGAAAACTAAATTTCACCACTTCTTATGAAACCAATAGCGGAAGCATTGCACAACAGGAATTCACGTATTTGGAAGTAAATCCTGGCGACGGCCAGTACGTTTGGATAGATTATAATGAAAACGGAGTTCAGGAATTAGACGAATTTGAAATTGCTCAATTTCCAGGTGAAGCCGATTATGTGCGGGTTTTGCTACCCAATCAAGTTTTTATTCGCACCAACCAAAACCGATTTAGCCAACAAATTACCGCTAATTTTCGTTCTTGGGCAGGAAAAGAAGGCATCAAAAAATTAATCAGTAAATTCTTCAATCAAACTTCTTATTTAATAGATCGCAAAGTGGCTAGAGATGGGAATTTACTCAATTTGAATCCGTTTAGTGCCAATGGTGCAGACGAGCTAGGTTTGAATGTTAATTTCAGAAACACCTTGTTTTTTAATCGTGGAAAACAGCGTTACACTACTTCGTACACCTACATTTCATCTCAGGCTCGGAATTTGCTTTCCATCGGTTTGCAGGACAACAATACCGAAAGTCATCAGCTTAATTTTATACATAAAATGAAAGACACTTGGCTGATTACTTTGAAGAATCAATTGAATACATCGGAGAGTTTTTCTGAAAATTTTGAAAACCGAAATTTCCTACTCGAAGGTTTCAGCATCAATCCAAAACTATCTTATTTACTAAGCGGAAACACCCGTTTTGATGCCTTTGTAGAATATGCCATTCAGGAAAATCAATTACAAGGTCAAGAACAATTAAACCAACGTAAATTAGGAACTTCCTTTACCTTCAACAAAGGTCAAGAATACAGTATAAACGGGGAATTCAACTTTATTCAAAATGAATTTGAAGGCAGTACTTTTACCCCTGTTGCCTACCAAATGATGGAAGGTTTGCAACCCGATAACAACTTTACTTGGTCATTATTTGTTCAGAAAAAAATAACCAAATTTTTAGATTTAAACCTTTCCTACTTCGGTCGAAAAAGTGAAGGAACAAGAGCAATTCATACCGGAAACGTACAGTTGAGAGCTTATTTTTAAAAGGCGTTTAATTTTATACCTAAATTAAACTGAAAATTACTATTTCCGTTTTTTCCTCCAAAACGAACGTTTCCAAAAGCTTGATTATTTAGAGTTCTAACAAAAATGGAAATGTTTGCACGATCTTTTTTAGTAATAATGTAACTCAAAGTTATACCGCCTTGAAAAAGCCGAAAAAATTCCTGAGCAATTGCTTCTGATTCGGAAATTCCTAAAACAGGATTAAAGTCTTGAAAATCTTGATCCTGTAAACTTATGTTTAAGACCCCAAAATTGGCATTGGCTTCAATAAAAAAATCACCTATAGAATACAACTGAGCAATATTATTTATAGTTAAGGCAGAAGCAGTATAATAAGGAGAGCCAACTGCATAACTAAAGGAATTTTCTTGACTATGAAAAGCAGACTGAAATCCAAATCCAATTTGAAAATATTCATGCCAGCTTGTACTAGCAGCTAAAGAAAAACCAATGGATGTTTTATCTACAAATTCTGAACCCAAAACACTAAACTCAAATGAACCTTTAGATCGCTCTTCTTGTCCAATACTAAATTGATAAAACACTAAAATAGTCAAAACGAGCAAAAGCGTTTTTTTCATAATTGAATATTTTGACAAAATATAGTAATAACCGTGCCAAATTAATCTAAAAAAACCACACTCAAAAGGTGTGGCTTAGGGGTTCATAAATAAGTAGTATAGCGGTGGCTATTTTTTTATTTTATAAAGGTAAAAATTTATTTGTTGTTAGTTGAATGTTAGTATTTATTATTAAGTCGAAAAAAACAATTTGAATAATATTTTTTAATTAAATTTGAATATGAACCTACAGGACAAACATATCAAAAAATTAAAGAATCTTTGTGATACATATCATGTAGAAAAAATGTATCTATTTGGTTCTGCTCTTACTCCTAACTTTAATGCTAAAAGTGATCTTGACTTTTTGGTAAGGTTTAAACAAATTGATTTAGCTGAATATTTTGATAATTATATAGATCTCAAAGAAAATTTAAAAGAATTATTTGGTCGAGAAATTGATTTGGTTGAAGAACAAACCTTACGAAATCCAATTCTAATTAATTCAATTGATAAAAATAAAGAGCTTGTTTATGGATGAGAAGATTCACAAGTGGTTGTATGATATTAAATTTGCAATTGAAGAGATAGATGGATATTTTGATAATAAACAAAAAGACTTTTTTCAATATCGTAAGAATATCATGCTTAAAAGAGCTATCGAAAGAAATCTTGAAATAATCGGGGAAGCAATGAATAGAATATTGAAAAGAGATACTTCGTTTGAAAATAAAATCGCTAATGCAAAATCAATTATCGGACTCAGAAATCAGGTTATACATGCTTATGATACTATTTCTGATGAGAATATTTGGTCGGTTTTAATTATTCACCTTCCAAAATTGAAATCCGAGATTAACAAGTTAATTGAAGATGAATAACAAAGACTAACTAACAATGCCTAAAAATCAATCTTCCAAAACCACTCGCGTCACGCGTTGTGAAATTCGGGTAATCAATTCGTAAGGAATGCTTTGTTTTTCTTTGTCAAAGTCTAAAGCGGTATGCGCTTTACCAAATACCAAGACTTCATCGCCTTCTTGACATTCGATTTCGGTTACATCTACCATCATAGTATCCATACAAACATTGCCAACAATCGGTGCTTTTTTCCCACGTATAAGCACTTCTGCTTTTTGGTTCCCGTAGGTGCGGGAAATTCCATCTGCATAACCCAAAGGCAAAGTGGCTATTTTGGAAGTTTTTTCAGCCTTGAATTTTCTGTCGTAACCTACGCTGGCACCTTTGGGAATTTCCCTTAATTGAGCGATTCGAGTTTTTAAACTAGCAACGATTTGCAATTCCTTTTGTTCTTCAGGATTGTTTCCATATCCGTACAAAGCAATGCCGGCTCGTACCATATCGAAAGCGGCTTCTGGATGACTTAAAATTCCGCTAGAATTGCACAAATGGGCTATGAAATTAGGATTTACATTTTTCCGAAATGCTTCAACTACACCGGTAAACTTGTTGATTTGTGCTTGTGTAAAATCATCTTCAGAAGGCATTCCCGCAGAAGATAAATGCGAAAAAACACCTTCTAATTTAAAGTAATTACCAGAAGTTAATTCATTTTGTAATTCATCTACATCTTTCAAATCGAAGCCCAAGCGATTCATTCCGGTATTTATTTTTATATGAATCGGGAAGTTGTTAATATCTTCTTCAACTAAAGCCGTTTTTAGCTTTCTCAAAAAATGAAAATTGTACACACTCGGAATCAGGTTGTATTCCAATAATTTAGGCAAATCTTCCAATTGCGGATAAAACACCAAAATAGGAACTTCAATTCCGCGTCGTCTAAAGCGCATACCTTCTTCAATATAAGCAACGGCTAGGTGAGTTGCGCCTAAATCAACTAGTTTTTTTCCAATTGTAATCGAATCGGTACCATAAGCGAAAGCCTTGACTACACCCATAATTTGGGTTTGCTCGGGCAGCTTTTGGGCAAGAAGTTGGTAATTGTGTGTAAGCGCTTTTAGGTCAATTTCTAAGCGCGTTTCATCAACCTTTGGCATGGAAGTTATTTTTTGTTTCTGTTGGCTCTTTTTTGATTTGTTCGGCTTGTTTTTGCACACGCATTGCTTTAAAAAAAGCGGCTCGGCTCAACGGTTCATACTCGTCTGTTTCGCCTAACAAAACCAAGTCGTCTTTGGTAGATTTCCGAAAACTGTACTGCGCCAAATTTCCAGTATGTGTACAAACCGCGTGCACTTTAGTTACATATTCTGCCGTAGCCATTAAATTAGGCATGGGACCAAACGGATTTCCTTTAAAATCCATATCCAATCCCGCTACAATTACACGGATGCCTTGGTTGGCTAAATCGTTGCACACCGAAACAATTTCATCATCAAAAAATTGGGCTTCATCGATGCCTACCACATCGCAGCCATCAGCTAATAATCGAATGTTTGCCGCCGCAGGAACAGGTGTAGACCGAATGGCATTTTCATCGTGAGAAACCACATCTTCATCGTCGTAACGGCGGTCAATTTCGGGCTTAAAAATCTCGATGCGTTGTTTGGCAAACTGCGCTCGCTTTAGGCGGCGAATCAGTTCTTCGGTTTTTCCTGAGAACATACTGCCGCAGATAACTTCTATCCAGCCAAATTGTTCTTCGTGATTTACTGTATTTTCAAGAAACATTTTGTGTATTAAAACGGTATAATAATTCGTAGATTTGTGCCAAGTAATGCGTAAAATTACTAAAAAATAAAAGCGGAGAAAAAACTAAATCATAAAGTTATGAAGAAAGTATTAGAAGGCGAATTAACCAGCCTTGCCCACAGCATTTTAAAATCGAAAGGCGATAATGTGCACGAACTAAAAGAAAAAGCGGGCTTACTTTACGAAAAACTTTGTGTGCTTTCCTTTGCTGAAAAACATTTTGCAGGCAAGCAACCCAATATTGGTAAAGCGGCATTTAAAAGTGCTTTTGAAATGGATTTAGATGAAGTTATTACGCCAGATGAAACCACACCAAAACCTGAAAAAGAAAGCTTACCAGTTGAAAAATCGGAAACTAAAGAAAATGCTTCAACTGAAAACCTAGCACCTGAAAAATCCATTTCAGAAGAAGAGGAATCAACTCAAATTGAAGCTGCTGAAGAAAAGGAAGAAAATTCAACTCCAACAGAAGCCATTTCAACTGAAAAGCAAGCTACTTTTCAACCCAAAACACATGGCTTAAGCGAAGAAGATTTTGGCGTTCATTTTGACGAATTGCCCGACTTTGAACCCGCACCAGAAAAAGCTTCAACTCAAAAACCTGCCGAAGAAGTAAACCAACCCAGCAAAGAAGAAGCTAAATCTAAGGAAGTTTCAACAGAAGAAACAACGGAGAGAGTTTCAGATGTAACTGAAGACGCATCTATTGAAAATAAAGATGAATCGGAAGAACCAAATACCGAAGAAGAAAAGCCAAAACCACAACGGACTATGGATTTGTTTTCACAAGACAAAAAATCCTTGAACGATCAGCTTAAAACGGAATTGAAAATCGGTTTGAACGACCGTTTGGCATTTACCAAAAAACTTTTTGATGGAAATATTGAAGCCTACAATAGAGTAATGGCAAAAATGAGTGAGTTTTCTAGTTTTCAAGAAGCTAAAACCTATTTAACTACTCAAGTAAAACCCAACTATGCTTGGGAAGAACACGAAGCTGTGAAACAACGTTTTTTGGAGATTTTGGAAGCTAAATTAGGATAAGATTTGTATTTTCATGGCATGGAAAAATCTTCTCCTTTCGTAATTTACAATGCATCCGCCGGTTCGGGTAAGACCTTTACGCTTACCGTAGATTATTTGTCTATTTTACTACTGGCCAAAGATCCTTTTGCTTTTCAGCGGGTGTTGGCCATTACGTTTACCAACAAAGCCGTTGGCGAAATGAAATCGCGTGTGCTAGAACACCTGATTGCATTTAGCAAAACCGAAATTCCCGATGACAAAAAAGCGCTGTACGAACAAGTAAAAGCAAAAACGCAATTAACCGATGAAGCGATTTCGGAAAAAGCAGGTCAGATTTTGAAACACTTGCTTGCCAATTACGCCGCTTTTGAAATTTCTACTATCGATGCCTTTACGCAGCGCATCATTCGTACGTTTGCTAAAGATTTGGGGCTGACCAACAATTTTGAAATTGAATTGGAAACTCAGGTTATTTTAGAAGAAGCCGTAGACAGAGTAATCGATAAAGCCGGAGAAGACGAGCAACTCACTCAGGTTTTAGTAGATTTTGCTTTGGAAAAAACCGAAGAAGACAAAAGTGGAAACATCAGCAAAGATGTGTTTGAAGCTTCAAAATTATTACTGAAAGAACAAGATGCTGAACCTATTGCGGCATTGCAAGCGCTTCGATTAAGTGCCTTTATAAAACATAAAAAAGCGCTTAAACAAAAAGAAAAAGACTTGCTGAAAAAACTTAATGATATCGGCAAAGGTTTTTTTGAATTACTTGAAAATCATCAAATTGAAGCAAGTAGTTTTACACGTGGTAGCATTCCAAAGTATTTTGAAAAATTAAATAATGAAAACCCAAGCCTTTCGTTCAATACCAAATGGCAAGATGAAATTGAAACCACTGCCTTTTACAACAAAAGCACAGCTGAAGACCAAAAAGCAAGCATAGATGCGCTTCGAGATGAAATTGTTCAACTTTACAAACAGTCCAAGCAAACCTATTTTGAACACAACTACACCCAAAAAATTAAAAGTTATATCACTCAACTTTCGTTGCTGAATGTGGTTCAACAAGAGTTGGCAGACATTAAAACCGAACGCAATTTGGTGTTGATATCCGATTTCAACAAAAAGATAAGCGAACAAGTAAAACAGCAACCCGCGCCATTTATTTATGAACGATTGGGCGAACGTTTTCAGCATTATTTTATCGACGAATTTCAGGATACGTCTAGCATGCAATGGGAAAATTTGATTCCTTTGGTGGAAGAAGCTTTGGTAATAGCACATCCCGAATATGGCCATGGCAGCTTGAGTTTAATCGGCGATGCCAAGCAATCCATTTACGCTTGGCGTGGTGGCGATGCGCAACAATTCATCAATTTAAGCAATGGCCAAACGCCGTTTCCTATTGAAGTTACTGCAAAAAGTTTGGATTACAATTACCGTAGTGAACAAGAAATCATACAATTCAACAATGCTTTTTTTGAATTTGTTGCCGCTTCAATTGAAGTTCCAGAAGTGCAAGCATTATATAGCCAAGCTGCTCAAAAATCACCCAAAAAAGAACAATTGGGTAAAGTAAGCATCGATTTTTCTCCGATTCAAAACGCCGAAGAAGCCTTGGAAGTTTTTCCGCAGAAAGTAGTGCGTTGTATTCAAACCCGAATGGCTTCAAATGAAGTACAATACAAAGATTTTTGTGTGTTAGTGAGGAAGAAAAAACAGGGAATTGCCGTGGCTAAAGCTTTAAATGAAGTACAAATTCCTATTATTTCATCTGAAACTTTATTGATTTCCAACAGCAAAGAAGTCCAGTTTTTAATCGCTTTGTTGAAGTGTTTAGAAAACGAAAACAACCAAGAAGAAGCTTACCTATTATTGGATTATTTGTTAAATGAAAGGCAATTTAGTACCACTGAAAAACACAACTTTTTAGCGGAAGCTTTTCAACAAAAAAACATTTGGAACAGCATAGCCGAATTGGGTTTTGCGTTTTCCCCACTGAAATGTGCAGCTTTGCCCATATACGATGCAGTGGAATATACCATTCATTGTTTTTTAGATTTGGAAAAAGCAGATGCCTATTTGCAGTTTTTCTTAGATGAAGTCTTTGCGTTTTCCAACAAACAAGCTGGCGATTTGCAAAGCTTTCTGGTGTATTGGGAACGGGTTCAAGATAATAAAAGCATAAGCGCACCCGAAGGTGAAAATGCAGTGCAAATCATGACCATTCATAAGAGTAAAGGTTTGCAGTTTTCCATTGTGTTGTTTCCTTTTGCCACCGAAAAAATGGACGATACCAATCTTGAAAAATTTTGGATTCCCACAGAAAACCCAGAAATGCCTTTTGTGTTGGCAAGCGGAAAATCGACCATTTACAAGGAACTCGATCAAGAAAAAGCAAAGATTTATACCGAACTAAAAAACAAAACGACCTTTAATTCTATTAATTTACTTTATGTCGCTTTGACGCGAGCTGCTAAGGAAATGTATATTTTTAGTGCATACAAGGAAAACAAAAATGGAATTGGATTTGTGGAAAATTCCTATTCCGCTATGTTTTATGAATTTTTGCAAGTTCGTGGAGATTGGGAAGAAGACAAATTTCAATACCATTTTGGAAATGACTTTATATTTCCAGCTCCGACAGAAACAGCTAAGCATAATTTGCAATTGCAATTCAACAGACCCAATACCCATTTAAGCTTGCTCACCAATGCAGCAAATTTGTTTAATGACGAGCTTCAATTAGCGATAGAACGCGGAAATATTCTGCACGAACTCATGGCAAACATCAAAGGCAAAGCCGATGTATTACTAGCTTTAAACAAAGGCATTTTAGCCGGTTGGATTGCCAAAGACGAAGCTCAACTCTATCAGGATTGGCTTCAACAAATCACCATGCATCCTGACTTAACGGCTTATTTTGAAACCGATTGGCAAATTTTAAATGAACAAGAAATCGCTTATCAGCAGCAACTTTTTAGGCCTGACCGAATTTGCTTAAAAGGAAAAACAGCGGTTATTATCGACTACAAAACCGGAAGTCCGAACGCCAACCACCAGCAGCAAATCAAAACCTATCAAATTGCCGTTGAGGCTTTGGGTTATCAGGTAGAAAAAACATTCTTGGTGTATTTAAATGATAATTTGGAAGTGGTGGAGGTGTAATAAAGCCTTGTCTATAATCCACTGTATATGTGATTTTTAGAAAAGGTCTATTCATACATTATTACAGAAATCAATCTTATTTCATTATCTAATATTTCATTCTAAATATACCCATTAGAAGGTATTCCGCAGACTTTCATAAACAGTTATATTTGCTGTCTTGTTGCTATAATCTCGTTTAGGCTTCATCCTTACCAACTATTTTGGCTTCATCTTTAGACCAATACTACAAAATCCCTTTATTGCAAGGGATTTTGTTATTTGTAACCGATATTTGCCCAAAATTTTGGCTTTGAAAAAAGACTTATACATCAACGGATTTGCTTCTGTTTCTGCTTTAGGGATATCGGCAAGCGAAGTCTGGGAAGCTTACCAAAATCCACGAGCTTATTTCAAACGAAGAAAACATGTAGAAAAGGAATATTGGGTGAGTCCAGTATCAGCTAAAGTGAAAGTTGAAGCAGAGTTGCTTAAAAGCGAAAAAAAAACATATCAATACCTAGATGAAAGTGTGTTATTTGCCATTTTAGCATCAAGAAAATTAAAAAAAAACCTCGCTAAATCTTCAGATTTTCCATTAAACAATACAGGAGTAAATTTGGGTTCTTCCCGTGGTGCGACTCAATTATTTGAACAGCATCATCAAGAATTTTTAGAAACAGGAAGTGTAGCTAGCCGAACTTCTCCCACAACCACACTTGGTAATTTATCTTCTTGGGTTGCACAAGATTTAGGAACATCAGGTGCTGTAATTTCGCATTCCATTACTTGCTCAACGGCTTTGCATGGAATTTTGAATGCTGCTGCATGGCTACAATCTGGAATGGCTACAAGTTTTATAGTTGGTGGCACCGAAGCACCTTTAACTCCGTTTACACTAGCTCAACTAGAAGCCTTGAAATTATACTCAAACCTTAATGAGAAATTTCCTTGCCATAGTTTAAACTTCAATAAACAAAGTAACACTTTGGTTTTGGGCGAAGCGGCCAGTGTTTTCGCACTTTCTACTCAATCTGAAAATGCAGTAGCTCGAATTTCTGGTTTAGGATTTGCAAACGAGCAAATTAAACATAGTATTGCTATTTCTTCGGATGCAAAATGCTTTCAAGATTCAATGAAAATGGCTCTTACCGATGCTCGTTTAAAACAAGTTGATGCCATTATAATGCATGCCCCAGGAACCATAAAAGGCGATGAAGCTGAATTAAATGCCATTCAAAACGTATTTGAAAAAACACCATTTTTAACCACCAACAAATGGAAAATAGGCCACACGTATGCTGCATCCGGAGCCATGAGTTTAGAGTTAGCTTTGCTCATGCTTCAACATCAGGAATGTATACCTAATCCGTTTTATAAAAATGCTGAAATTCCACAAGAAATCAATCATATTATGGTTAATGCGGTTGGTTTTGGCGGAAATGCTGTCAGCTTGATAATTAGTAAATTATAAATTCTTCAAGAGAATAATTTCAAATTCAATTTAATAAACTACATCTTTTATTACTTTTGAAACATACAATATTGAATCACATGCAAAGACACGACTGGACAAAAGAAGAGATTTTAGAGATTTACAATCAACCTTTAATGGATTTGCTGTACCAAGCAGCAAGCGTTCATCGAGTAGAACACAATCCAAATCAAGTACAAGTTTCTACTTTACTTTCTATAAAAACGGGTGGTTGCCCAGAAGACTGTGGCTATTGCCCACAAGCAGCGCGTTACCATACCGATATAGAAGGAAACGATTTAATGAGTGTTAGCCAAGTAAAAGCACAGGCTTTACGTGCAAAATCATCAGGAAGCTCTAGAGTTTGTATGGGTGCAGCTTGGCGAAATGTGAAAGATGGTGAAGAATTTGAGCAAGTTCTAGAAATGGTGCGTACCATCAATAAACTAGATATGGAAGTATGTTGTACGCTAGGGATGATTACCGAAAACCAAGCTAAACGCTTAGCGGAAGCAGGTTTGTATGCCTACAACCATAATTTAGATTCATCTGAAGAATATTACAAAGAAGTAATTTCTACACGCGGTTACGAAGACCGTTTGGAAACCTTAAGCAATGTTAGAAAAACCAATGTTACCGTATGTAGCGGTGGAATAATTGGTATGGGTGAAAATCTTGAAGACCGAGCAGGCATGTTGGTAGCTTTGTCTAGTTTAAACCCGCAACCTGAATCTGTTCCAATTAATGCGTTAGTTCCTGTTGAAGGAACTCCATTAGCCGAACAAGAGCGTGTTTCCATTTGGGAAATGGTTCGTATGGTTGCTACTACAAGAATTGTAATGCCCCAAACTCAAGTTCGTCTTTCTGCTGGGCGTACAGATATGAGTAGAGAAGGACAAGCATTGTGCTTTTTCGCCGGAGCAAATTCTATTTTTGCTGGAGATAAATTGTTAACTACACCTAACCCTGATGTAAACGAAGACATGGAGTTGTTTAAGCTTTTAGGCCTAGAACCGATGAAGCCTTTTACTAAAAAGTCTCAACCCAAAACAGTAGATGCTGATCAATCTGAATACAAACCCTTGGGCGAAAAACCAAAATGGACTAGACCAGGGCATACAATCGATAGAAATTTGGAAGCAAAGGAAAAAGCAAAAGCAGCAAAGACCAAGGTTTAAGTTGTTTTTGAAAGCAAAAAAACTGCTTTAGGAACATTGTAGTTAAATCAAATTTTCTTTTTGTATTTTTGTGGAGTTGTTTAAGTGAAACTTAAGTGATTAAACATGAATTAAATGAGCAAAACATTGAATTTAACTGAAATTCCACGTGTAAAATCAATTTCTAGTGTTGATTTTGTTGAGCGTTTCGTAAAACCACAGAAACCTGTGGTTATTGAAGGCTTGACCAATAACTGGAAAGCTTTCGATCTTTGGAGATTTGATTATTTCAAAGAAATTGCTGGTAATGTAGAGGTTCCTTTATACGATAATCGCCCTATTAGTCATAAAAATAAATTCAACGAGCCACATGCTAAAATGAAACTCGAAGAATATATTGATTTGCTAAAATCAGAGAAAACATCTTATCGAATATTTCTTTTCAATTTAATTAAAGAAGTTCCTGAATTGCAGAATCACTTTGAAGCACCCAAACTAGGAATTAAGTTTTTAAAAGACTTACCCTTCTTGTTTTTTGGTGCAAAAGATTCCAAAGTGTTCATGCATTACGATATCGATTTTGCCAATATTTTACATGTTCATTTTGAAGGTAAAAAACGCTGTATTTTGTTTCCACCTTCTGAAACCAAATACCTATATAAAGTACCTAATTCTTTAGTTACGCTAAACGAGATTGATTTTGATAATCCTGATTTTGAACGTTTTCCTGCCTTGCAACATGCACAAGGTATGGTAACTGAATTAAATCATGGCGATACGCTTTATATGCCAGAAGGTTACTGGCATCACATGCATTATTTAACGCCAGGATTTTCGATGAGTTTACGTGCCATACCTAGAAGCGCTATGAACATCGGCAAAGCGGTTTACAATTTAGCCGTTATGCGAAATGTAGAAAATTTAATGCGCAAACTCCGTGGTGATGCTTGGATGAAATACAAGGAAAAACTAGCCATAGAACGCACTAACCGACTTGCAGGCAAGCAGTAAATCTTTAAGCTTCAACTTTTTTGAACTTACAAAACGTAAAATTCTGAATGGAGCCAGATGGCGTTTCGTGGTTGTGGTTTATGCATTCAACTTTTTCGAAACCTTCTTGAAATTGAGCCGTTAAAGCTTCTTTTGAATATTGTTTGATTTCAATTCCGCTGCATTTTTTTGGGCCGTTTTCAGAAAAAGTTCCTATAATTAAGTGGCCTTTTGGCTTCACATGTTGTTTTGTAGATTTTACGTAGTTTGAAACTTCAACTTCATCTGTCAGAAAATGAAAAGCAGCTCGGTCATGCCAAACATCATATTTTTCTTCGGCTTGAAATCGAGCCACATCAGCTACTACCCATTCCACTTTTTGAGCTTCATCGCCTAATCGGTGTTTTGCTTTTTCAATGGCCTTTTCAGAAATATCGAGCACCGTGATGTTTTCAAAACCAGCGGCTAACAAATGATCTACCAAAAAACTATCGCCACCACCCATATCGATTATACTAGCCGATTTTGGAAGTTGTAAAGCTTCAATAAACGCTAAAGAAGTTTCAGGTTTTGGTTGATACCAACTCACTTCTTTCAATTCTTTGGTTTCGTAGATATGGTTCCAGTGTTTTTCTCTGTTTAAATCTTCCAATTTGTTCAATTTTATGTGCGATTAAAAAGCTTGTTCTAATTGATTTAATATTCGTATACCACTTGTTCATCCCAGCCTTCAATTTGTAATGGGATTTCGTTTTGCCCTTCAATTTGAAAAGCTGTTAAATCGAATGAAATGTCAACTTCAAAAGAGGCTGCACAGTCTTGATTATTGATCAATTCCATTTTTACTGCTCTCTGTAAAGGGAAAACAGCATAAAATGCATCTGTGCTATACAAATACACTTCCCAAGGTTCAGGGTCGCATCCGCTAGCGCCAAAACGTATTTCCAAACAATCATCGTTTATTTGAGCATCTATGATGGTGTAGTTGGATGTTTCAATGGAACTAAAATCTGCTTCTTCAAGAATTTCAGCTACATCATCGCATTCGTTTGCAGTTGGAGGATTAGGCTGATCATCATTCGAGCAA
This sequence comes from Psychroflexus planctonicus, assembly GCF_014640195.1. Classification (GTDB taxonomy): domain Bacteria; phylum Bacteroidota; class Bacteroidia; order Flavobacteriales; family Flavobacteriaceae; genus Psychroflexus; species Psychroflexus planctonicus. The sequence continues at coordinate 223,991 of NZ_BMGM01000005.1, read as the reverse complement.
GAAATAAGAAGCATTCCCAAAAAAGCAAATAACAAAATTATCTTTTTCATAGGTTTAAGAATTTGCAAGTATAATATGCTAATGTACAAAATACTTAGTGACCCTAAGAAAATGCTCTACCTACTTATGTTTTGCATAATTAGCATTAGTACTTTTTTGAGAAGCTTGATTTATTGTCAATCAGAATTTAGTCAACAAATGTTTCTTTTATAATGCTCTTGCAATTCGCAATTTCAGATTTCGTTAATCGGTCAAATCTCCTAAGAATTCGAGTTTTGTCAATTGTTCTAATTTGGTCAATCGCAATCATTCCATTTTTTCCGTTATGGCTAACTTCAATTCTTGTTGGATACTTTTTTAGGTTTGTTGTCATTGGAGCCACAACAATAGTCCTTAGATACTTATTAATTTCATTAGGCGATACAACTACACAAGGGCGAGTTTTTTTGATTTCGCTTCCAATTGTTGGGTCTAAATTTACGAGTACAATTGAATATTGTTTTAGTTCCATTCGTCAAAATTTTCATCATCAAAAACGTCGTCAAATAATAATTTATCATCATCATTCGCATTCATTTCCTTAAATGCTTTTTCCCAATTTTTTCTAGGAGTATCAATTGGTTTTAGAATAATTTGACCTTTTTCTAAAATCATTTCTACTTTGTCTTTAATGTTGTACTTCTCCAAAACAGTTTTACTTAAACGTAATCCTTTAGAATTTCCAATTTTTATAATGGCAGTTTCCATAGCAATTTAATTGTAATTACAAAGTAACAACATTAGTTTTATTCAGCAAAGTTTTTTGTGTTAATGACTACTAATTTCTAAACATCATCATAATCAATGATGATTCGATTGGAAATAGGATGCGCTTGACAAGTTAAAATTAAGCCTTCTTCAATTTCTTCATCGGTTAAAATTTGGTTTTTTCGCATTTTGGCTTGACCTTCAACTACCTTAGCTACACAACTGCTGCAAATTCCACCTTGGCAAGAATAGGGAGCATCGATGTCTTTTTCTAATGCAGCATCTAAAATTACATCCTGTTGATTCATGCTAAATGTGTAGCTTTCATCATCTACACGGATTTCTATTTCAGAAAAACCTTCTTTAGCCACATCTTCTCCTTCTTCGGTGGTATGAAATAATTCAAACGCAATTTGGTCTTCATTTACTTCATTTTCCAGCAAAACTTCTTGTGCGTGGTTAATCATTTCTTCTGGTCCGCATAATAAAAATTGTGCAAATCCGACACCAGCATATTTATTTTTCAGCACATAATTAATAGTTGCACGCTCAATTCTGCCAAAAGTCGCCCCTTCGGCTTGTTTTCTACTATATATATAATCTACAAACAAATGTTCGGGATGTTGTTTTTGTAGGTTCAGCAGTTCTTCCAAAAACATGGTTTCTTCTGGCGAACGATTTCCGTAAACCAACACAAATTTGTTTTTCCCTTCTTTTAAAACCTGCTTGATCATGGAAAGCATCGGGGTAATTCCGCTACCTGCAGCAAAAGCGCAATAGGTATCTGCGTTTTCAGCAGGTTGTAACAAAAAGTTTCCTTCGGGTGGAAAAACAGCTAAAGCATCGCCTACTTTTAAAGTTCGGTTGACATAGGTAGAAAATACGCCGCCTTCTAATTCTTTTACTGCAACGGCCAATTCTTCTGAAGGTGAAGAACAAATGGAATAGGAACGGCGAACCTTTTCACCATCAATAGTAGTTTCTAAATTGAGGTATTGTCCAGGCTGAAAAGTAAACTCCTGTTGAAGGGTTTCTGGCACATCAAATATAATTTTCACTGCTTTTTCAGTTGCTCTCTGAATATCTTTTATATGAAGTGAATAAGCTTTACTCATGTTTAATTTTTCGGCAAAAATAACAGCTTTTGCAACTTTGTATTCCATTTTATTAAAAAAATAAAGATTATTCAACACAAATAATCTGCAAAGCTTAATAATAAAACAAAGAGTTGATAGTTCTACCTGAAAGTAATATTATTGTATTTCTAATAATACCCAATTTCAAAACCATTTATGCGTATATTCATTATTTGCTTTGCCTTGTGTTTAAGCAGCTTTACCGCACTGGCACAACATAAAAATAAATCAGCAACCGCTAATCGTGTTGATGATTACATCATTTATCATCAGGTTTTTGAAAATCAATTTGAGTTGGCTTTAAAAGATTATTTGCATAGCATTCAAATCGATTCACTTTGGCAAAAAAAATTGAGTGAAAACCGTTTGAAAAACACAGTAGATGAAGCACGGATGTTAGCTGCTTTAGACAGTGTTCAATTTCAAGTTGATGATGATTTGCTTAAACAAAGAATTGAACAACTGAACAAAAAAACACCATTTAACATAGAATACACTAACAGCTTAGCTAGTGTAATTGGTTTTTATTTGAAGCGCGACCCTGAAACGACACAGCAACTTATCGAATTGAGTCATTTTTATTTTCCTTTATTTGAAGAAGTTTTTGATCGGTATGACATTCCATTAGAAATGAAATATTTAGCTGTGGTAGAATCGGCTTTAAACCCGAGAGCAAAATCGCCAGTTGGTGCTACTGGAATTTGGCAATTTATGTATCCTACCGGAAAAATGTTTGATTTGGAAGTGAGCAGTTATGTAGACGAACGCATGGATCCCGTAAAATCTACCGAAGCCGCTGCAAAATATTTAAAAAAGTTATACGGAATTTTTGACGATTGGGATTTGGCTTTAGCTGCTTACAATTCGGGACCTGGAAATGTTAACAAAGCCATCCGCAGAAGTGGTGGGAAAACCAACTACTGGGAAATCAGACGTTATTTGCCTAGAGAAACTGCGGGCTATGTTCCATCTTTTCAGGCAGTCATGTATTTATTTGAGTATGCAGAAGATCACGGTTTTTCGAATCATATTCCGAAGGAAAGCTATTTTACAACAGACACTATACAAACTAAAGGTTTATTGGAATTAAAAGAAGTAGCTAATTACCTAAACATGGACGAAGAATGGTTAGGTTTTTTGAATCCGAGTTACAAAATAGGGATTGTTCCAGACGATGCCAAACGAAATTATTACTTGCGTTTACCGAGACCACAGGCAGGTGTTTTTGTAAGTAATGAAGATGAAATTTACGGTTACCAAGCCTATCAAATTGCGGTAGAAGAAAAACAGATGCCGGCTTACGTAAAAACATCAGATCAAATTACTTATCGAGTTCGTTCGGGCGATTTCTTAGGAAGCATAGCCAATCGATATGGCGTACGCGTAAGCTACATTAAACGATGGAATAATTTGCGCTCAGACCGACTGAGAATTGGTCAACGTTTGCGGATTCAACCTAAGAACTTATCGGCTGTTGCTTCAGCAGGCACCAAACAAAATACAAACAAAGATGCAGCAGCTAAAGCTGAAAACACTTCCGATACAAACAAAGAATTTCAAACTTATGTAGTACAACAAGGCGATTCGCTGTGGAAAATTGCACGTAAGTTTCCGCAGGTCAGTATTAAGGAAATCAAAGAAAAAAACCAGCTAAAAAGCATTCGACTACATCCGGGAATGGAGTTGAAAATCTAGACTCTTAGACATTTTTTGTAATAGAATTATTTTTTAGCAAATTCTATAAGTGATTCAATATTACCTTGATCAGCTTTTTTCAAAGCATCAATGTATTGTTTTCTGGTTGTATTTGCCTTAACCATGTTAGACTTTTGCCAAGTAAAAGGTTCTTTTTTATAGACAGAATCCATAATTATATCTGCTAAAAGCCTAGAATGTCTCCCGTTTCCATTCGGAAAACAATGTATAGAAACTAGCCTATGCTTAAACCGAATTGCAACTTCTTCTGCCGGCATTTTTGTTTCTTCAATCCAAAACCTGGTATCGTCCAAAAGTTTTATTAATTCTATACCAATTTGCGTCCATTCTACTCCTATATTCTTGTCGGATTTTCTAAAATGTCCTGCCCAACTCCATACTTCGCCATACATTTTCTTGTGAAAAGCTTTAATAAAGGTTTCAGTTAGTATTTTTTCAGCTTTCAAATTGGCGTGAATAGACCATTCCACAGCCTTTTCAATATTTAATTGTTCAAATTCGTTAAGCTCACCTTGAGTAGTTATCGATTTTATTTTGAGTCCTTCTTTTTCGTCTTCATCTAAAGGAGTTTGGCCATCGATGTATTGTAGTTTTAATCCCATATCGACTTTCTTACTTCCCTTTTTATTTCAAAAGCTAATTCTTGAATGGTTTTGTTGATCTTTTCATCTTGAATAGCTTGGTCTTCCAATTTCATGTTTTGGTGAGTTCTTGAAACTATATTCTTAGCTAACTTATCTGCTTTGTCTTGTATGAGTTGGTCTATATTTTCATTTTTAGGAACCAAAGCATAAACCAATTTTAAATCCATTGCGTTGGCTACTTCTTTAAGTGTATTTAGTGAAATTGTCCCTTTTGCTTCACTTTTTTCTATTCTACTAACACCTTGTCTAGTTATATTTAATTTATTACCTAACTGAGCTAAAGTCATATTCAAGGTCGTACGAATTGCATTGACCCAACCACGTTCAGGAACCGTAACTGATTTTGCTCTTGTAAATGGTTTCAATTTTTGATCAAGCTGTTCAATTAAAAGACTTCTCTTGTTTCTCATCATGTGTCATCTTAAATGTTTACATTTTTGATAATAAGTAAACATGTAAATATACAAATATACTAAAATGTAAACATATATAGTTACAAAAATTCACTGATTTAATTTGAACATAGCTAGTATTCGTCCTTTCTTTTATATTTATTGAACTTGAAAATAATTTTGACAACCTGAAAATCTTTACTTTCATTAAAATCCAAATTTTTTAGAGCTTGTTCCTAATTTGCAAACCAATTTCTGACAATTGTTAAAAAACACATTTTTTGCTACAAATTATTTTAGCAGCTAAGCATTCAATCTAAAATAGAAAAGGAGTTTGTTTGAATGGTGTATTAAATCCATAGCCCATGGTTTAAAATATAGGCTATTAAAATAAAATTGAAATAAAACCGATTTCAATAGTTTTAAAAATCAATAAATATTACCCTTTCCAATTATCACGAAGCGTAACGGTGCGGTTAAATACCAAATTTTCTGCTGATGAATCTCGATCTACACAAAAATATCCTATGCGTTGAAATTGAAAAGCTTCTTCGACCTTTGCTTCTTTTAAACTTGGTTCTACGTAGGCCGTAATTACTTCTAAGGAATCAGGGTTTACAAAATCTAAAAAGTCTTTTTCTTTGTCTTCCGTTGGGTCTTCTACACTAAATAAACGATCGTATAAACGCACTTCTGCTGGCACCGCATGTGGAACGGAAACCCAATGCAAAGTTCCTTTTACTTTTCGTTTAGAAGCTTCTGTACCGCTGCCGCTTTTGCTTTCTTCATCGTAAGTGCAATGCACTTCTATAATGTTTCCTGCTTCATCTTTTATGGCTTTTTCCGCTTTGATGATGTAGGCATTCTTTAAACGGACTTCCTTGTCTAATTTCAATCTAAAAAACTTACGGTTGGCTTCTTCTCTAAAGTCTTCTTTTTCGATATAAATTTCACGAGAAAAGGGAACTTGACGTTCTCCAGCATCTTCAGGATTGCCTGCTTGTTCAGCAGGCAGGTTTTCTGCCGTTAACCATTCTTCTTTTCCTTCTGGATAATTGGTAATGACTACTTTTAAGGGATCTAAAACGCCCATTACTCTAGGTGCGGTTTTATTTAAATCTTCTCTTGCACAAAATTCCAAATGCGAAAGATCGATTCTGTTTTCACGTTTTCCAATACCAATGCTATCGGCAAAATTTCTAATGGAAGTAGGAGTGTAGCCTCTGCGACGTAAGCCAGAAATAGTAGGCATTCTAGGATCGTCCCAACTTTGTACAATTCCTTTTTCAACTAAATGAGCCAATTTGCGCTTACTTACCACTGTATGGCTTAGGTTTCTTCTAGCAAATTCTCTTTGTTTGGGTGGAAATTCACCAGGCTTACAAACTTTATCGATAAACCAATTGTACAATTCGCGGTGAGGCAGAAATTCTAACGTACAAAACGAGTGCGAAATTTGTTCAATAAAATCTGATTCTCCATGCGCCCAATCGTACATTGGGTAAATGTTCCAATCCTTTCCTGTACGGTGATGCGCTTTGTGCAAACAGCGATACATCACTGGGTCGCGCATTAGCATATTGGGAGAAGCCATGTCTATTTTAGCACGAACTACGTGCTCTTTTTCTCTGGTTTCTCCATTCTTCATGGCTTCAAATAAAGTCAAGTTTTCTGCTACACTTCGTTCTCTAAACGGGCTTGCTTCACCGGGTTGAGATGGCGTTCCTTTTTGTGACGCAATTTCTTCAGAAGTTTGGCTGTCTACATAAGCATCGCCATTTTTAATGAGTTCAACTGTCCAATCATACAATTGTTGAAAATAATCGGAGGCGTAACATTCTTTCGCCCATTTAAAGCCTAGCCATTCTACATCAGCTTTTATTGAATCTACAAACTCCTTTTCTTCTTTGATAGGGTTGGTATCATCAAAGCGTAGATTAACAGGTGCATTGTATTTTAAACCCAAACCAAAATTCAGGCAAATGGAAGAAGCATGACCAATGTGTAAATACCCATTGGGTTCAGGCGGAAAACGAAATTTCAATTGATCTTTTGTGTACCCGTTTTGTAAATCTTCTTCTATAATTTGCTCAATAAAATTGAGTGATTTTTTCTCTGCTGACATAAGCTTGTATTAAGCTGCGAATTTACTGATTTTCTACTTCATCTTGGTCAATGCAGAAAAAGAAATACAGAGTGAAGTCCAAAACTTCGAATAGCTATATAAGCTTCAACGAAAACCTTAGGAATTGAAGCCTTAAATGCGAATCTTTATTAACTTTGACTCATAAGTCAAATTTATGCTTCAAGATATTTTAGCTGCTTTACCGTTGGGTCTATTTTTGGCCTTTTTAATCGGTCCTGTTTTTTTTGTTTTGTTAGAGACAGCTGCTATGCGTGGTTTTCGAGCTGCACTTTCTTTCGATTTAGGCGTAATTGTAGCCGATGTCGTTTTTCTTTGTATCGCATATTTTGGAACCAATCAATTATTAATGCGCATTAAAGATGACCCAGCATTGTTTCTTTTTGGTGGAACCGTTTTAACTACTTATGGCATTATCAGCTTTTTGAAAGTTAGAAAAACCACTTTAAATTCAGCTAAATTTCAAATTCAAAAATTGAAAGGAAAAGATTACATAGGCATCGCCGGTAAAGGTTTTTTACTCAATTTCATTAACATTGGCGTTCTGGGGTTTTGGCTGAGTTTAATCCTGATTTTTGGCCCTACTTTAGATATGCAACCAAAGCGTTTAATTACATTTTTTAGCACGGTTTTAATTACATACTTAGTCATTGATATTTTTAAAATTTTATTAGCTAAAAAACTGAATAAGAAGCTAACTCCAACCCGAGTAGCGATTAGCAAAAAAATAATAAGCATCACCATAATTGTGTTTGGGGTGGTATTGATCTTTAGAGGAATCTTCCCTGAACAAAGTGAAAAATTTGACCCAGACGTGGAAGAAATAATGCCTGATACTTAAGATTGAAGCTTTTTAATCATACGTTGAATACGGTCTTTTAGTTTTTCTGAAGAAAGCTTTTCGCGCAAGCGGTCGGTGATTATTGGAAACGAAAACGGAGTAGGATACTGGCAATCCTTCCAAATGATGTTTTGTTTTTGAATGCGCTCTATTGCCAATTGCAACCGCCCTTGTTCCAAGCTGTGTTCAAAAGTTTCTACAAAAGCTTGTTGATACAATAAATTATCTGCATCAAAATCTTTAAACACATCAAATATTAATTGCGAACTGGATTGCAAATGTTTGTTCTGTACACTTTTGTTGGGATAGCCTGTAAATACTAAGCCTGCAATTACGGCAATATCTCTAAATTTTCTTCTTCCCATTTCGGTGGCATTCAAACTTTTTTGCAAGTCTTCCATCAAGTAAGCTGAAGAAAATAAATTGTTGTCCAACACCTGTTGCATGTCTACTTTTTGGTCGGAAAGCAATTCAAATCCATAATCGTTAAAGGCGATGGAAAAGGAAATGGGTTGCAAAAGACTAATTCGGTAAGCCAATAAACTCGCCAAAGCTTCATGAACAAATCGACCTTCAAAAGGATAAAATACATGGTGATTTCCTTCTCTAGTTGAAAAAGTTTCGATTAAAAACTCCTTGTCTGTTGGAATGATAGATTCCAATTCTTGGCGTTCAAAAATAGGGGCTAGGGCTTGCAATTCTTTTGACTTATTTGGCTGATGAGCTGCGTACAATTCGGCTCTTAATAGCTCCGACATTTGGGAAGACAAACTCAATCTTCCGCCCATCCAACTGGGAACTTTTGCTGTTTTTTGTTTGGATTTTCGAACCAAAACCTGCATACTTTTAATGCGCACCAATTCCAAATTTCTACCTGCGAAAGTGAAAACATCGCCAGGTTTTAATTTTGAAATGAACCATTCTTCAATCGAACCTAAAAAGCCACCGCTGATGTACTTCACCGTTAACACCGCATCGCTAACAATGGTGCCAATTTGAAGGCGATGTCGCATGGCAATACCACGGTGATTTACTTTAAATTTGCCATCTTCTTCAATCTCCACTTTTTTGTATTCAGCGTAATTTTGAAGCGATTGCCCACCGTATACAATGAAATTCAAAGCCCAATTCCATTGTTCTTCTGTAATGGCTTGAAAGCAAAAGGTAGATTGTATTTCAGGGAAAATTTCATTAGGATAAAACCCATCCGAAACTGCTAAAGTGATTAAATACTGCACCAATACATCGTAGGAATTTAGGTATGGCAATCGGTCTTCCACCGCTTCTTGCTCAACGGCTTTTTGTAATGCAGAAGCTTCGATTAACTCGATGGCATGGGTGGGCAAAAAGTAAATTTTACTGGTCTTTCCCGGTTGGTGTCCGCTTCGTCCGGCGCGTTGGAGAAATCGAGCTACTCCTTTTGGTCCACCGATTTGTATGATGGTTTCTACTGGAGCAAAATCCACTCCCAAATCTAAACTGGAAGTACAAACCACGGCTTTTAAGCTTTCATTCCTAATGGCTTGTTCTACCCAAATTCGGGTTTCTTTGTTGATGCTTCCGTGGTGCATGGCCAATTCTCCCGCAAACTCAGGATATTGTTCTAGTATTTTTTGAAACCAAATTTCGCATTGCGAACGCGTGTTGGTAAAAATCAAGGTGGTTTTGGAATTTTTAATAATGGGAATAATTTGTTCTAACAGATGAATTCCCAAATGACCTCGCCAGGGAAACTTTTCCATTTCCTTAGGAATCACACTTTCCACGATAATTTTCTTTTTTAGGTTGGCTTTGATTAAAGCGGTTTGCTTTTTATTTGAAGCAGCATTGCCAAGTAAAACTTCCAAGGCTTGATTTAGGTTTCCGATGGTAGCAGAAATTCCCCAAATTTTCAGATTATCTGTACAGTTTTTTAATCTGGAAAGCGCTAATTCCATTTGTACTCCGCGTTTGGTGCCGAGCAATTCGTGCCATTCGTCTACTACAATGGCTTTGCAATTTTTGAAGGTTTTAGGGTAATTTTTACTGGCCAACAAAAGCTGCAAACTTTCTGGGGTAGTAATTAAAAAATCGGGCATGTTTCGTTTTTGTTTAGCCCTTTCATTTTGTGGTGTATCGCCTGTTCGTATACCAACGCTGAATGGCAAATCCAAATCATTCACAAGCCGTTCAATAGATTGTTTTATTTCTAAAGAAAGGGCACGAAGTGGAGTAATCCAAACTGCTTTTAAACCTTTGTTTTCCTTAGGTTTTTCGGCTGCTTCCACCAATTCAGTAAGAATGGGAATCCATAGCGCGTAGGTTTTTCCGCTGCCTGTTGGCGCGTTGAGCAAGCCATTCTTTCCACTTAAGTATGCTTCCCAAGTATCTTTTTGAAATTGAAATGCAGTCCAGCCTTGTTTTTGAAACCAGTTTTCAATTTTCTGTTGAAATACTTCTTTTTTCATATTCATCATTCGTATCAAAAGTATGTGAAAAGCCAATTATTCAAAAAAAAAATCTGCCCCAAGGTTGAAGCAGATTTCAATTATTTCTGAAATGAAAATTTATTTTACCAATAATTTTTTAGTGAAGGTAGCTTCATTTGAAGTTACTTTTACAAGGTAAACACCAGCATTTAATTCATCTATATTCAATTGAATTTCTTGTGAAGCATCTTTTTCAAAGCTAGCTACTTTTTTACCATTGATGTTGTAAATTGAAATACCTACATCTCCAGTAGCATTTAAACCAACTTGAATGTTGACTATATTTTCAGCTGGATTGGGCCACATTTTGAATTCTTCTGTACCAAAAGTTTCATTGCTAAAGGTTTCACAGTCCAATTCATCAGTTGGTGGCATATCGAAGGCTTCAATTTGGTCTGAACGGTCGTCAGCATCACCTTGGTCTGCACTCCATCCTAAACCACGATCTGCAAAAGTTTGCCAAATTAAACATTGGTTAGCTCCATCGAAAGCCAATTCATCTGCCATTAAAATGGCATCTCTTCCATCTACAAATCCTGGGCTACAAGATTGAAGCTTTAAACCATCTGTTACCAATTGTAAAGCAATGTTATTTCCGCCGGTACCATTGTATAAGTCAGGATCAAAACCATATTCATCTATCAAAGCCCAAGTCATATCCCATAACATTTGTGCCCATACATAACCAATTCCGTGAGGTTGAGTTATGTTGGCATTATTGGTAATATTATAGGTAAACGGATTTATACTAGTATCAGTTGAGTATTGAGTTGGACGAATACCACCGCCACTTGTTTCTTGAGATATTGCGTATGTTCCATAACCTCGACCATCTGCAGCTAAATCTGAAGTTTTCATGGTCATTAGCAAGCCAATAAAATCACTCCAACCTTCACCCATTTGCTCTGCATTAAAAAGACAATCAGCTTGAAATTTACCACCGGTTAATCGTGTGGAAACACCATGACCAAACTCATGAGCAATAATTCCATTGTCAAAATCGCCATCGATCATGAATGGTCCATTGTTAACTAAAGTTGCATTTATAGTTGTTCCGTCTTCAATTTCTGAAATTAATGCTTCTCCGTCAGCTTGACTAATCATAATTGAAGGAATATTAATTGTGTTACTCGTTCCTCCCATATTGAAAGTGTCTCCACCTTCATTATTAACCACGATAACGGCTAATGCACCTGCGTCTTGAGCTTTTTGAACTTTAGAAACAAAAGTACATTCGCCTCTTCTGATAAGTGCAATTTTTCCATTGATATTAGCTGAATTTGTAAGTGTTTCACAAGCTAAATAATCGGGCGGAAAGAAGCTACTATCTTCTACCAAAACCAAATCTTCTGTAATAGGCGTGGCTGTTAGTGCTGGACCAAAACTAGCTTCATCACCGTTAATGTCTCCTGCTATTGAAGCAGGACTTTCTATAGTAAGTGGAGCATTTACAGGTCCTGGTGGATTCCACAAATACATTGTCATGGATGGATTGTTTCCATCTGGCGGAGTACCAAAAGTAGCGTTGTTTACTCCTGCGCCATCTTGCGCATCTGCATAAACAAAGTCATTTCCTTCACCTTCTGATGTATAGTTGGTTTCTTGAAAATTTCCAGCTGCTTCATCAAAACCGTATTGGTACAAAACATCATGCATTACGTTATTCCAATAAAATAAATTGGTAATAGCAGCGTCTTCATAAGTGGTTGGTGGTGCATTTAAATCTAAAGCAAAATCGAAAATTAAATCATCGCCACCATCTGGAGCGTGACCAACTGCATTTGTTCCAGCTCTATCTTCCTGCGCCCAAACATTATTGCCTCTAGTTATGGTAAATTCAGCTCCTGCAATACCATCTGTGTCATGCCAACCAAAAGGAGAAGCATTTTCATCAGCTGGGTCTACTTCTAAGCTTCGTACTCCGTGATTCGGAGATTCAACCGGAAAGGGAAACACATTGTATTGCGCACCATCAGTTGTACCTGTAAAGTTTTGGTAAGCAGTTTCTGCTAACTTTTTGGCTTGAAATTGAATATTTTTTTCAGTTGGTACTTTGGTTTGGTGTTCATGATTTTGACTGCAAGTTAATGTCCAATTGTGTCGGCTAATTATTTCTCCACTTTGAGCATCTACTCGAACACTCCACCAATCTTCACTGTTTTTTGCGTGAATAGAAAGATCCCAAGCCAAGTGAAGTTGTCCAGTTTTAGCAATTTTTTGGTAAACTAGTTTTACGGGTATATCTTCAAATGAGATATCTCCTGTATTGAATAAAAAATGTGAACTACTTCTTGTATTGATTACATTCAAATTAGTCGGGCTTTCTAAGCCAAGTTGAGTTGCAGCTGAATGAATAGCTTCTGCTGGTGAAATGTTTGCCAACAACCCATTTACCTTATCTTTTAAGTTAGCTTCAAATGAGTTTGAAAAATGCAGCACATCTTGATTTCTAATAGCAAAAACACCAATTGCATTAAATATAGGAACGTTATTGTATTTTTGTATTACATAAACGTTGTTGGTATTGGTGCTTTTTGCATAATGATAAGAATCTATTTCAAAGTTGGAAACATCTTCTTCGTTGAAACTTCCCTCCGCTACTTCTAAGCGTAATTTAGCTTCTATACTATTTTCAAAATTTTGTGCGTTGACCGAAGTTAATGTGCAAACACACATGCAAATTAGGAGTAGTTTTTTTATAATCATTTAGTATAATTTTCTCCAAAATACTACATAAGTCAAGTTTTACAAAGAACAAGTGCTTAAAACACCTAATATTTTAACATTTGTAAATTGTTTAAACTTATTGGTAAAGTATTGAAGATGCAAATATTAAATGTAATTACTGTTTAAAACGTTCTTATTAGAAGTTTTTGCAAAACATCTATTATGCATTTTGTTAATTGACTGCCAATTGCTTACAAATCTAATTATTAGATTAAAAAATTACTTTTCTGTTTCTTTAGTTTTGATAAGAAGCGCTACAATACCAGAAATAACTATTCCAATTGAAACATTGAATAAAATAGCGTTTTTAATGTAGGCTTCTAAGCTATGGAAGTTTTTAGCTGAAGCTTCTTTGCCGCCACTAATAACGTAGCGTTCTATTGCTAAATCTATAAACTCTGGCGAAAGGAAAGTGTTCATGTAATAGATTGTTGCTGGAGAAAGTCCAGCGATAATTACAGATAAAATTCCACCAGATAAAAAAGCTTGTTGCCAATTTATTTTTCCCTTATAATACTTGAATTTCTTTTCACGTAACGCTAAATAATAAAAAAGAGCTTGAGGGAAAATTATGAGTAAACTGTACATAATGTGCATTTGAATAAGCTCATCATGCCAACCTAAAAACTTCTCTAAAGAGAGCCACAACATATTGAAAGCTGTAAAATACAAAGCCCATTTGAATTCGATTTCAAACTTTTTCAAAATGCTATAATTTTAGTTTAATTGTGTTTAGTAAGCACCCATTCTCCTTTCTGAATTAAAGGTAAAGCTTGTTTATACTTTACTACTTTTTCTTCGCCATTGGTCACGTTTTTGATAGTAACTTTATCGTTTCTACCAATCTTGGGTTGCTCTCTTGTAATGGTTTCGGTTACTTGAGGTCGAGAGCCTCCAGCTTGTTGTCCAGCAGCTCTATTTTGTGCTGCTTGTTCATCTAAATTCTGGACTTCTTCCTTACGCGTTTGTATTTGTTCTTTTGGCCGTTGACTTCTTGCTTCTTGAATATTTGCAGAATCACGCTGTGGAATTTCCCCTTTAAACAAAAAGGAAATGACATCTTTATTTACTTCATCTAACATGACTTTAAAGAGTTCAAATGCTTCAAATTTATAGATAAGCAAAGGATCTTTTTGTTCGTGAACCGCTAACTGAACACTTTGCTTCAGTTCGTCCATTTTGCGCAAGTGATTTTTCCAAGCTTCGTCTATAATGGCTAAGGTAATGTTCTTTTCAAAATCGGTTACCAATTCTTTTCCTTCGCTTTCGTACGCACTTTTAAGATTGGTGGCTACTTGTAATGTTTTCGTACCGTCTGTAAACGGAACGGCAATGCGCTCAAATCGCTCTCCATGTTCTTCGTAAACTTGCTTAATTACTGGAAAAGCAACTTCTGCATTACGCAGCATTTTTTCTTCGTAGTTTTGATAAGCTGCTTTATACAACTGACCCGCAATTTTTTGCGGCTGCATTTTTTCGAACTCTTCCTTAGTAAGCGGTGGCTCTATCGAGAAAAAACGGATGCTCTCAAACTCAAAGTTTTCATAGTCGTTAGCCACTTTGTTGCTTTCGGTGATGGATTCTGCCGTATCAAAAATCATGTTGGCAATATCAATGCGAAGGCGTTCTCCGAAAAGCGCGTTGTAACGGCGTTTATAAATCACTTCTCTTTGAGCATTCATTACATCATCGTATTCCAACAATCGCTTACGAATACCAAAGTTGTTTTCTTCTACCTTACGTTGAGCACGTTCAATGGATTTTGAAATCATGGAATGTTGAATTACTTCGCCTTCCTGTAATCCCATTCTGTCCATTAATTTAGCAATACGTTCTGAACCAAATAAACGCATCAAGTTGTCTTCTAAGGACACATAAAATTGTGAACTTCCTGGATCTCCCTGACGTCCCGCTCTACCACGTAGCTGTCTGTCTACACGTCTAGAATCGTGGCGTTCTGTACCAATAATGGCAAGTCCGCCTGCTTTTTTAACTTCGTCAGACAATTTAATGTCGGTACCACGACCAGCCATGTTGGTAGCAATAGTAACAATGCCTGCATTACCTGCTTCAGCAACAATATCTGCTTCTCGTTTATGCAATTTGGCATTCAATACGTTGTGATTGATGCTTCTTATTTTCAACATTCGGCTTAGCAGTTCCGAAATTTCAACAGAAGTTGTACCAATTAAAACAGGTCTTCCTGCTTTAGAAAGTCCAACTACTTCATCTATAATGGCATTGTATTTTTCACGTTTGGTTTTAAAAACCATGTCTTGTTTATCGTCTCGCGCAATGGGTTTGTTGGTTGGGATTTCAACAACATCTAGTTTGTAAATTTCCCAGAATTCTCCTGCTTCTGTAACCGCTGTACCCGTCATTCCTGAAAGTTTACGGTACATTCTGAAATAATTTTGAAGCGTAACCGTTGCAAAAGTTTGGGTTGCATCTTCAATTTTTACGTTTTCTTTGGCTTCAATAGCTTGATGAAGTCCATCGCTATAACGGCGACCATCCATAATACGGCCGGTTTGCTCGTCAACTATTTTCACCTTGTTTTCCATCACGACATATTCGGTGTCTTTTTCGAATAAAGTGTAAGCTTTTAGCAATTGGCGTAAGGTGTGAATGCGTTCGCTTTTTACGCTAAACTCTCGGTATAATTCTTCTTTTTTTGAAATTTCTTCTTCCTTAGGAAAGTTTTCATTTTCAATTTTAGCAATTTCAACACCGATTTCTGGCATTACGAAGAAGTCTGGATCTTCTTTCCCTGAAAGGAATTCTACTCCTTTATCGGTTAAATCAATTTGATTGCTTTTTTCTTCAATCACGAAATACAATTCTTCATCTACTTTATGCATTTCCCGATTGTTGTCCTGCATGTAGTAGTTTTCGGTTTTTTGAAGCAATTGTTTTACGCCTTCTTCACTTAAAAATTTAATTAAAGCTTTGTTTTTAGGCAAACCTCTAAACACCCGAAGTAATTTAAATCCACCTTCTTTTGTATCGCCAGATTTAATTAACTTTTTGGCTTCTGCTAAAACGCCAGTAAGGTAAGCGCGTTGAGCTTCCACAATTTTATTAATCTGTGGTTTAAGTACTTCAAATTCATGAACATCTCCTTTAGGCACAGGACCAGAAATAATCAACGGAGTTCGTGCATCATCAATTAACACAGAATCTACTTCATCTACAATGGCATAATTGGGTTTGCGTTGCACCAAATCTTTTGGTGAGTGGCTCATGTTGTCTCGTAGGTAATCAAAACCAAACTCGTTGTTGGTACCGTAGGTAATATCTGCGTTGTAGGCATCGCGACGTTCTTGCGAATTGGGTTTGTAATAATCTACACAATCTACGCGCATTCCATGAAATTCGAATAAAGGTGCCATCCACAAACTATCCCGTTTGGCTAGGTAATCGTTCACGGTTACCAAGTGAACTCCTTTTCCGGTTAGAGCGTTTAAGTAAACAGGTAGAGTTGCTACCAAAGTTTTACCTTCACCGGTTTGCATTTCTGCAATTTTTCCTTGATGAAGCGCCAAACCACCGATTAGCTGCACATCGTAATGAATCATATCCCAGGTTACTTCTTTCCCTGCGGCGTTCCACGAATTTTTCCAAATGGCTTTTTCTCCGTTTAACTTGATATAATCTTTTGAAGCAGAAAGTGTACGATCAAATTCGTTAGCTTCTACTTCTAATTCGGTGTTATGAAAAAAGCGTTTTGCGGTCTCTTTTACCGTGGCAAAAGCTTCGGGTAAAATTTCTTCTAATACTTTTTCTGAAGCATCATAGATTTGTTCTTCTAAAGCATCAATTTCTGCGTAGATGTCTTCTTTTTCAACAATATCTTTTGCGTTTTCAGCTTTTTCAGAAAGTTCTTCAACTTGCTTATTCAGTTCTGCTGTAGCTTCTGCAATTTTTTGTTTAAATCGAGTAGTGTTATTCCTTAGTTCGTCTAGGCTAAATTTTTCAAATTCATCTTCAAACGATCTTATTTTATTGATGATAGGTTCAAGAGCTTTTACATCTTTTTTTGATTTATCACCAACAAATATTTTTAAAACGGAGTCTAATAATCCCATATTGGATGCAATTTTATAGTGCTTTAGCTGAAAATAAATCAGCTTGCCAAAGGTAATGAAAAAAAAAAGTCTCGAAGTGAGACTTTATAGCTTTGTATTTGTAAATTCTTTAATATTCGTCTTCGTTCCAGAGGTAATCTTCATCTGTAGGATAATCCGGCCAAATTTCATCCATAGAATCGTATGTGTCTTCTTCGTCTTCAATAGACTGAAGGTTTTCTACCACTTCTAATGGAGCTCCAGTTCGAATTGCGTAATCTATCAATTCATCTTTAGTTGCCGGCCAAGGAGCGTCACTCAAGTACGAAGCTAATTCTAATGTCCAGTACATTTTACGTAAATTATAATTTTTGCAAATGTAATTTTTTTGCGGTAAATGTCAACTAAAATTACATTAATTTAAAAGTTAAGTCAAATCTCTGTATTTTAGGGTGTTTTGCCTTTTTTTGTCCTGTTATGTAGTGTTTTATTTAGTCTTTTCGGGTATCCATTTTACTTCTTCAGCATCAACATCTTGACTAATTTTGCGAGCGAGGACAAATAAGTAATCCGAAAGTCGGTTGAGGTACTGCAAAACTTCTTCATCGAATGGTTCGAGATTATATAGCGCTGTTGCTAATCGTTCAGCTCTCCGACAAACACAACGGGTAATGTGGCAGTTGGAAACACTCGGGTGACCACCAGGTAAAATAAAATGTGTCATTTCGGGCAAGCTTTCATTCATTTGGTCAATCTCTTGTTCCAATTTTTCAATGTCTTCTTGACTAATTTTTGGAATGGTTAAACGTTCTTTACCATTTTTTAGTTTTGCTTTTTCGGGATCGGTGGCAAGAATAGCTCCGATGGTAAATAATCGATCTTGTATTCGGTTTAAAAGATTTTTTACATCTTTATTTTCATAAGTGTCTTTTACCAATCCGATGTGCGAATTTAATTCGTCTACCGTTCCGTAGGCATCGATTCGCAAATGCGATTTGGGAACTCGAGTACCGCCAAATAGGGCAGTAGTACCTTTATCTCCTGTTTTAGTATATATTTTCATTTCTAGCGTTTTCTATTTTTTCTTTTCTCGTGAATGTTTTTTCTGAAGTTTCTCTGTTCGCGATCAAAACGTTTTTTTCGGTTTCGCTTGTTATTCCATAAAACCAAAACAAAAAGTATTGCGATAACAATGATGACAAAAATAAGTTGGATTTCTGCTGAAATTTCTTCTAACATTTCAAAAGTTAATTTAAATCTGAATCATAAAGATAGTAGAATCTTTGAGTTTTCAAAATTTGAATCCAGCTGAAATAAAAAAGTCATTCAATAAATTAAAGATAATTCTCAGAAAATGAATCTCAGTTTTTTTATTTTAAATAAACGTGAGTCGATATAAATATTAAAAGAAATATTTGAGAAAAGCAGAAAAAAAGAAAAAACTAATGATTATGTGCTGGATGCTTTTCTAAATAGAGCAGATAAGCCTTATTTAAATACTTGGATGCAAGACCAACTCGATGAAGCAAAATATAGAAGAAAAACCATCAAATGGAAACGCTATAAAAACAAAAGTGGCCTACAAAAAAGAATAAAGCTTTGTATAGTCCAAATTAGTTGAAAGGTGTTTTTTTAATAATTTAATCAACTAGTAAATTTTAAGTTCAACACCATAATCATTACTTTTATGGCTTCTATAATGAGGCTTTTCTAAATGACATTGTTTGAACAAATAATTCAATTTCAATTTTAAATCTATTTCAATGCTGTACCCACTCAAATTTACACCCATCTCCAAATACAGAATTTGGGGAGGCAATAAATTAGATACTGTTTTAAACAAAGGATTTAATACTGAAAATTGCGGTGAATCCTGGGAAATTTCTGATGTTGAAGGCGACGAAACCAAAGTAGCAGATGGTCCTTTACAAGGGATGAATCTGAAGCAACTCATCGACAAATATAAAGGTGATTTGGTGGGGCAGTCCGTTTACGAAAAATTTGGAAATGAATTTCCTTTGCTTATCAAGTTTATAGATGCCAAAACACCATTGTCAATTCAAGTGCATCCTAGCGATGAAATGGCCAGAAAAAGACATCAATCTTTTGGGAAAAATGAAATGTGGTATGTCATGCAAGCCGATGAAGATGCAGAGCTTATCGTTGGTTTTGATGAAAAATTGAACAAAAATACATACAACGAGCATCTCAAAGCCAATACCATTCTCGATGTAATGCATCACGAAAATGTACAAAAAGGAGATACGTTTTACATCCCAACAGGAAGAGTTCATGCCATTGGAGCTGGTGTTTTGTTAGCGGAAATTCAACAAACTTCTGATGTAACCTACCGTATTTACGATTACAACCGAGTGGATAAAAAAACAGGTGCTAAACGAGATTTACACAACAATTTAGCCATAGATGCCATTGATTTTGAAGTGCATAGCAAGTATAAGACAGATTATAAACAGGTGGTAAATATTTCTAATAAGTTGGTGCATTCTCCGTATTTTAAGACCAATTACTTGCCTATAAAAGATAGCTTAGAAAAAGACTACAGCCATTTAGATTCATTTGTCATTTATATGTGTATCAGCGGTTCAATTGATCTAATGGTGAATAACACTTCGTACAGTCTACAAATGGGAGAAACCATATTACTTCCCGCTTGTATCGATCAAGTTCAATTGAATGTAGATAAAGAAGCTGAAGTTTTAGAAATCTATTATTAAGTTCAATTATTTGCTCTGCGAAGTCAGTGACTTCAAAGCTGTATAATGTTACGAAAGAAGTAAAGCATAATAACATTGTTTAACATCTACGCTTACAGGCTATTGTATAAAACACAGTAATTTTTCATATTGCAATGATGTACATCACTGAAGGCTATACAATATGAGACCACAGCAAACTATTTGAAAATAGTAGGTTAGTTAAAAAAATGGAGCTTATTAGATTAGCCCGTAATATTCATTCAAAAAGTATTTACGCCTTGTAGCGACTAAGAAAAACTAGAATTTTCGTGCCTCAAATTTGAGTTTTTCTAAATCGGGGTTAACCGCCAAAAACAACAAGATTATTAAAATCAGTGAATAATGGCGGTTAACTTTTTCAATCTTTCACAAGCTTGCTCAGCTGTAATATCGCGTTGTGGGGTTCCAAACATTTCGTAGCCTACCATAAATTTCTTCACGGTTGCGCTGCGTAAAAGTGGTGGATAAAAACTCATGTGCCAATGCCAGTGTTCATTTGCTTCACCGTTGGTTGGCGCTTGATGAATTCCCGCTGAATAGGGAAACGAACAATTGAATAATTGATCGTAAGCTTTGGTTAAAACCGAAATTGCTTCCGCATACGCCATAGCTTCTTCTTCAGATAAGTCTAATATGCTCTGGTAGTGTTTTTTTGGAGTAATCATTACTTCAAATGGCCATACTGCCCAAAATGGAGCAAGTACAACAAAATGATCATTTTCGTAAATAATACGCTCTTGTAATTTCAATTCTTGTTTTAAATAATCGCCTAATAAACTACGCTTGTTTTTTTGATAGTATTTGGCTTGATGTTTATGTTTCTTAGCAGCTTCATTTGGAATGGTAGATTGGCTCCATATTTGACCATGCGGATGTGGATTGCTACAACCCATGACCGCACCTTTATTTTCGAAAATTTGAACGTGATTAATATGAGCTTCTGAACCCAATTCTTTATATTCTTTTTGCCAGGCTTTTACCACTTTTGTAATGTCTTCAACTGCCATATCAGGAAGGCTTTTGGAGTGGTCTGGACTAAAACAGATGACTTTGCAAATACCGCTTTCACTTTCTGCTAGAAGCAAGCCATCATTAACTTTAAATTCTTTGGTGTCTGATTGTAGAGCAGCAAAATCATTAGTAAATACAAATACGTCTTTGTAATCTGGATTTACTTCGCCATTAATACGTGTATTTCCAGCACATAAATAACAATCAGGGTCGTGTGCAGGTCTCGCTTCGTTAGCTACTTCTTCTTGTTTGCCTTGCCAAGGCCTTTTGGTTCGATGTGGAGAAACCAACACCCATTCTCCGGTTAAAATATTATATCTTCTGTGCGAAAAATCTTGTAAATCTGTATTCATGATTTCGTGTTTTAGTCTACTAAATAGGTTCCTTTAGAAAGCTTGACTTTGTAAATGGAGCAATCTTTATTAAATGCTTCTTTAAAAGCCTGACTTACTTCTTTTTTGAAGTTTTTAAGTTGCTTTTTATGCACCAAATTAATGGTGCAACCACCAAAACCGCCACCCATCATTCTTGCTCCGATAACTGCAGATGAAGTTTTTGCAAAACCAACCAAAAAGTCCAATTCAGCACAACTCACTTGGTATTGTTCACTTAAACCTTCATGCGATTGATACAACAATTCGCCAATGGTTTTAATGTCGTTATTTTCTACTGCAGCGGTAAATGCTCTCACCCGTTTGTTTTCTTGAATAACGTACAAGGCTTTCTGAAAATCTTCTTCTTTAAGTTGATTTTTGATACGCATCAAACCTTGCTCTGTTGCATCTCTTAAGGCAGGAACTTTCAACATTTCAGACACTTTTTCACACACCAACCTTCGATTGTTGTAAGCACTTTCAGATAGATTGTGTTTTACGTTGGTATTGATAAGCAATAGTTTGTATTCTTTAAAATCAATTTGAAATGCTTCCGAAGAAATGCTTCGGCAATCCATCAATAATGCACTTTTCTTTTCGCCGAACATACTGGCATATTGATCCATAATTCCACAATGTACACCGGCAAAATTATGCTCTGCTTTTTGCGAAATCAATATCATTTCGTTTTTGCTCAAATTCAATTGAAACAATTCGTTTAAGGCAAAAACCACGCTGTTTTCTAAAGCAGCAGAAGAAGACATTCCCGCACCACCTGGAATATTTCCTGAAAAAACAAGATTGAAATTCCCAAGCTCAATTCCTTTTTTTTGAAGCTCACCAACTACCCCTAAAATGTAATTTCGCCAACCACCTTTGTTTAAGGGTTTCACTTCTTTCAAAGAAAAGGAGTAGCTTTCATCTTTGTCTAAAGCAAATGCGGTTGATGTTTCTTTATCTGTTTTTGCTATAGCTAAAGCAATTCCTTTATTGATCGCCGCAGGAAAAGTATAACCATCGTTATAATCTGTATGTTCGCCAATAAGGTTAATTCTTCCAGGTGAAAAAACCATCACTTCCGTTTTATTATACAGTTCTTTAAACTTCTTTTTTACATTACTAATCAGTTTTATCTTCATAACTAATGATTTAGATGCTCTGCTTTTTCAGTTTTCAAAATGATTGCATTATGACCAAAACATGGCATATAGCACAACCAATATAATCATGATAGCAAACGCACCAATATTAAATAGGGGTGATGTTTTAAACAATTCTTTTGTAATCGGAATGCCTTTTTCGTCATCTTTGCCTTTATGCTGAATATAACTATACACTGCAATAATCAACATGGTTAATAGTAAAGTATAGCCCATTTGGTCTAAAAATGGAACATTTACAAAAGCAGGATGCGTTGACCATTCCTTTGCACCAACTTTAAAGTACATGGCTATCGGAATGGAACTCAATACACCCACAATGGCTGCTTTGTTGGTTGTTTTTTTCCAGAACAATCCTAGTAAAAATACGGCTAAAATACCTGGGCTTACTATACCAGTATATTCTTGGATGTATTGAAAAGCTTGATCTATTCCGCCCAAAAGTGGCGCTACAATACAACCGATTACCAAAGCAACTCCAGCTGATAATCGTCCTACATTTACCGTAGTTTTATCATCTGCATTGGTATTGATGTAAGGCTTGTAAATATCCATGGTAAAAATGGTAGAAGTGGAATTCAGCATAGAAGCTAAAGAAGAAACAATTGCAGCAGAAAGTGCAGCAAAAGCTAAGCCTTTTAAACCAACAGGTAAAAGTTGAAGCAACCACGGATAAGCTTTGTCTGCTTCTTGAACGCTAGGTAAATTTTTCTGTCCAATTTCGCCTAAACTTGCTAGTAATTCTGGGTCGTTTACGATTACATAGGCTGCAATTCCGGGGATAACCACAATTACAGGAATAATTAATTTTAGAAAAGCCGCAAACAAAATTCCTTTCTGCGATTCCTTAAGTGATTTAGCCGCCAAAGTACGCTGAATGATGTATTGGTTGAACCCCCAATAATACAAATTAGCAACCCACATTCCACCAACTAGAACGCCTAATCCGGGTAGGTTTTTGTATTCTGGATTAGACTTGTCCAGAATCATTTCAAATCGACCTGGTACTTCTTCGTAAATTACTTTAAACCCAGCGATAACACCATCGCCACCAGAAACGGTATTGAGTGCAAGATAGGTGGTTACTACTCCACCTAAAACCAAAAATACAACTTGAATAACATCGGTCCAAGCCACGGCTGACAATCCACCATACAACGAATAGGCCGCTGAAAATAGTGCTAAACCAATTACGCCGTACAACATAGGAACACCGATGATGGTTTCTAAAGCCAATGCACCTAAATACAATACTGAAGCTAAATTAACAAAAACGTATAATGCAATCCAAAAAACAGCTAATATGGTTTTTAGGTTGGTTGAGTACCTACTTTCTACAAACCCAGGAATGGTGTAAATTCCTTTTTTAATAAAAATAGGCAAGAAATATTTACCCACAATAATCAACGTGATGGCGGCCATCCATTCGTAAGAAGCAATGGCTAAACCCGATGCAAAACCAGAGCCAGACATGCCGATAAATTGTTCTGCTGAAATATTAGCTGCAATTAAAGAAGCACCAATTGCCCACCAAGGAAGCGATTTACTAGCTAAAAAATAATCTTCAGCCGTTTTTTGATGGCCTTTTTTATCTCTCGATACCCACAGTCCAATCCCTAAGATTAGGATGGCGTAACCGATAAATATTACATAATCTAAGAGTTCGAAATTGGTTGACATATGTTAGGTTTTAGGTTAGTTTATAAAATTTATTTTCCACTTTTCTACAAATATTTCGTTTGGATTTAAAACTTTCATCCCTTTTTTATTGTTGAAGCTATCTGAAATTCCAGTCATAGGTTCAATAGCAATTCGTTCTTCATTTGGTGGTGAATACAACTGTAAATATTTAGAATGATTACTGTTGTTAAATTCTATTTGATAATCAGGAGTTTTAAAGCTTACTTTTTTATCGTGAAGTACAAAACAATCGTCTAAATATGGGTTTTTCAAAGGAAATGGTCTTGGAGCAAATCCGTTGGTAATGCCAATGGTAATTTGTTCTTGATTGAATAAAATTCGTTTTAAACTATCAAACTCTAGCATGCAATGGTTTAAGTTGGTTACTACAAAATAAGGATGCCAACCTAAAGTAAACGGAAAATTTTGAAGACTTTTATTTTCAACTTTTATAATCAGTTCAAAATTTTTATCGTTTAGTCTGTACGTTAATTCAATTGCAAAGGCAAAAGGAAAACCCTGTGGTGGGTTTTGTTCTTCGTAAACTAAATGAATGCTAGAATTATCTTGATTTGTATCCTTCTTAGCTAATTGAAATTGCTTGTCGTAAATCAGGCCATGTATTGCATTTGTACTATCCTTTTCGTTGCTATCCAGTTGAAAATCTTTTCCTTCAAAATTATATTTTCCATCTTTAATTCGGTTTGCAAATGGAAACAACACAGAAGAAGCAAAGTGATTGGTATATGGAGAATTTTCTGGGTCAGCAATAACAGCTTTGCCTTTGTAATGAAGCGATTTCAAGCGTCCGCCTTCTTTTAATGAAAATGTTGCTTGCATTTTTCCATTAGGACTTGTAAGGCTTAATTCACCTTCTAAATTGGGCTTGATGTGTTCTTTTGTTTTCACATTAAATTGATTTTCGAAGTCGCAACTGACTTGTATTGGCAATTCGTCTAGGGGTATTGTTTTTTATCATTTCTGCGAGTTGTTTTCCCATCAATTTAAAATCGGTTGAAATGGTGGTAATTCCACCTTCAATCACTTCTTTTAAAAGTGAATCGTTATAGGAAATCATTCCAATATCTTTTACAAACTCAAATTCATTAGCCTTCATTTGTTTGATGATTTGGATCAGCGGCTTGTCCTCCAAAACAAAATACGCTTCGTTTTTTTGAATGCTTTCTGCTTCAAATGTATTTAAAATCTGATAAGGAACTTTAGCGGTAGTACAAAATTTCAAAAACCCGTCAAGAATTCCTTTGGGTTGCTTGTTTTCAGAATAAATTAAATTGAATTTTTTGTAGACTTTAATTTTATTTTTTAGTTGAAAAAGCCCTTCAAAAACATCTTTTTCAAAATTTTGATACACTGCCGGAAAATTAGCATGCTCAGGATGCACTTGGTCCAACATAAAAACTTTATCTTGTTGAAGCTCAGCCAAGGCCACTTCCGTATTTTTAAGGTTAGCAGGCATAATCACATAGTAACTATAATCACCCAGGTTTTCATGAATAATCTGCGAAAAGATTTTTTCATTAAAATGATGAAAGTAGACATCTATTTGAATGTGATCGCCAAAAGATTGAATAATAGAATTGTACAAATCTTCTTTAAAGGCGTTCAACTCATCAAACAATACGAATATTTTTTGTGCAATCGCTACTTCTTCACTACTTACAAAATAGCCTTTTCCAGCTCGGGAAGTAATAATGCCACGATTTTTTAATTCATTAAAAGCTACTAAAACGGTGTCTCTAGAAACTGAATGCCTATTTTTGACGCTATTTAAGGAAGGAAGCTGATCGCCTTTTTTTAAATTTCCCGCCAAAATGGCTTCTTCAATAGAAGAAACAATTTGCCGGTACTTAGGCACGCTCGATTTTGTATTCAGATTGACCAAACTCATAAAGCAAATATAAATTAATATTTCAATAAAACTAACTGGTAGGTACTGGTTGGTTGTTAGTTTGAAAAATCCTACTATTGTGTTTTAAAATTTATTCTTATGAAAGCTAAAGTAATAGTAACTGGTGGTTGTGGATACATTGGTTCACACACTGTAATTGAGTTAATTGAAAACAATTTTGAAGTGGTAATTGTAGATGATTTGTCCAATTCTTCAAAAAAATCCTTAAGTAGAATTGAACAAATAACAAGCGTTTTGCTTCAATTTGAAGAAGTAAATTTAGCTGACGAACAGCAAGCTTATGCAGTCATAAAAAAACATAAAGACGCCAAAGCGGTAATTCATTTTGCGGCGCATAAAGCAGTAGGGGAATCGGTTGAAAAACCTTTGATGTACTACCAAAACAACTTGTTTTCTTTAATAAATTTACTATCAGCTCTACAAGAAAATACCATTTCAAACTTTATTTTTTCATCTTCGGCAACGGTGTAGGGAACTCCAGAAAATTTACCCATCACCGAAAACGAACCTACACAGCGTCCTTTTTCTCCTTATGGAAATACCAAAAAAATAGCCGAAGAAATTTTAGATGATGTGATTAAAGCTCAACCTGATTTTTCAGCCATTTCCCTGCGATATTTTAATCCCATCGGTGCACATGAATCGGGTTTAATTGGCGAATTACCCAACGGCATCCCAAATAATTTGATGCCGTACATTACCCAAACCGCTGTCGGAATCCGAGAAAAATTAATGGTTTTTGGTGACGATTACCCAATTAAAGATGGATTTGATTTTGTGGCCCCAGTAAAATCTTATCCGTCAAATTCACTTGGTATATATGATATGATGGGCAATGTTTGGGAAATAACAAGCGATTACCTAAACGTAAATTACTATGCCAATTTAGATCAAAATACAATTCACCAAAACCCCAAAGGAGCAGAAACATCATACAGTCCTAACAATCCGAATGAAGTAGAACACGTCATCAAAGGCGGTTCATTTTTATGCCACGAGTCTTACTGTGCCAGTTTTCGAATTTCAGCCAGAATGGGCAATGCCGAAAATTCCAGTTCAGACCATGTTGGGTTTAGAACGGTAGCTACAACTGAAATGCTTGAAAAATAGTAGTCTGTTGGTGATTAATCATAATGAAACCTACATTTAGCGATTAGGATTTCATTTTCATTGTATTTATAAATCAATCGGTGCTCACTATCTATTCGTCTTGACCAAAAACCAGTATATTTGTGTTTTAAGGGCTCAGATTTGCCAATTCCTTCAAAAGGATTTCTAGCTATATCTTTTAATAATTGATTAATTTTTTTCAGTTTTCGTTTATCTGTTTTTTGCCAATACAGATAATCTTCCCAAGATTCATCAACAAAAACATATTTCATATTAATCTGAAATTAGTTCTTTTTTAAAAGTTTTATTACTGTTGATTTTTTCTATAGCAGAATCAAGTCGTTTTTCGTTTTTCTTAGACGATAATTCGTGCTGAGTAGCCATCAAGGAATTGTATTCTTCTAAAGAAATAACAACAATTCCCGAGTTTTTTCCCCGATTAATAATTAAAGTTTCAAAGTTGTTAATTACTTTATCGATGTAAGACTTGATGTCTTTTCTGAAATTTGAAACACTTGTGGTTAACATTGAAAACTACATTTAGTACAAATATATGTACAATATTTTGATTTTTGAATTTAAAATAGACTATTCATCAAGCCATTAAAACCAATTCATATTTCTAAGAATTCGTGAATGCTACAAAATGTGAAGCATATTGAATAAGAAAGACCTTATATCTTTACTCTGACTATGCTGCTTTGCAATTTCAAGATTACTAATTTTTATCAGTCAATTTTTGCCGAAAGCCTAAAATTTAAGTATTTTTCACTAAAATTTTGAAAGATGATTAAAAAGGTAGTAGCAAACGCTCAAGAAGCACTCGAAGGGGTTGAAGATGGAATGACCTTTATGTTGGGTGGCTTCGGTTTAAGCGGAATTGCAGAAAATAGCATAGCCGAGTTGGTACGCAGAAATGTAAAAAATGTGACCTGTATTTCAAACAATGCAGGAGTAGACGATTTTGGCTTGGGTCTTTTGCTTCAACAAAAGCAAATCAAAAAAATGATTTCTTCCTACGTGGGCGAAAATGCTGAATTTGAACGTCAAATGCTCAGTGGTGAGTTGGAGGTAGATTTAATTCCGCAAGGAACTTTAGCCGAACGTTGTCGAGCGGCTCAACACGGAATACCCGCATTTTATACTCCAGCAGGTTACGGAACCGAAGTCGCAGAAGGAAAAGAAGTACGTGAATTCGATGGTAAACCGCACATCATGGAACTTGCTTTTAAAGCCGATTTTGCCTTTGTAAAAGCATGGAAAGGAGACGAAGCGGGAAATTTAATTTTTAAAGGAACGGCTAGAAATTTCAATCCCAATATGTGCGGAGCAGCAAAAATTACAGTTGTTGAGGTGGAAGAATTGGTAAAACCAGGCGAGTTGGATCCTAATTTTGTGCACATTCCTGGCATTTTTGTACAACGCATTTACCAAGGAAAAAATTACGAAAAACGAATTGAGCAACGAACGGTGAGGAAATAATATGATTTTTTTGGTTGTAGAGATGCTATATTATAACATCTCTACAATAAATCAATCCCTATGAAAATAATTTCAACAGCAAAAAAAACAAAATTATCAAATTAGATAATTTTCAAATTATAAAACATGTTAGACAAAAACGGAATAGCACAACGCATAGCCAAAGAAGTAAAAGATGGATACTACGTAAATTTAGGAATTGGCATTCCTACCTTGGTAGCCAACTTTGTTAGAGACGATATAGAAGTAGAATTTCAAAGCGAAAATGGAATTTTAGGCATGGGACCATTTCCTTTAGAAGGCGAAGTGGATCCCGATTTAATCAACGCGGGAAAGCAAACCATCACGGCTCGTCCAGGAGCCAGTTTTTTCGATTCGGCTATGAGTTTCGGAATGATTCGTGGTCAGCACGTAGATTTAACCATTTTGGGTGCGATGGAAGTTTCGCAAGAAGGCGATATTGCCAACTGGAAAATTCCAGGTAAAATGGTAAAAGGAATGGGCGGCGCAATGGATTTGGTGGGTTCTGCCGAAAACATTATTGTGGCCATGATGCATACCAATAGAGCGGGCGCTTCAAAGTTACTCAAATCCTGTTCATTACCGCTTACTGGAGTAAAATGCGTAACTAAAATTGTAACCAATTTAGCCGTTTTAGAAGTGGTAGGTGGAAAATTCAAATTACTAGAGCGAGCACCAGGCGTGAGTGTAGAAGAAATAAAAAATGCTACTGAAGGTGAAATGATTGTTCCAAACGAGGTGCCTGAGATGAAGTTGTAAGCTTCAAAAAAATCAAATTTTGTTTCAATTTTATTCAATTCTAAAAACTTTTCAATGAAAAATATACTTTTCGCACTGCTATTTTCAGCTGTTTTTATTCAATATGCTACATCGCAAAAAATTCCTTTACAAGACGATTTTGCCCATACCTATTCCATAGTTGCTTACGATGAAAAAACAGGCGAAATGGCTGTGGGTGTGCAAAGCCATTGGTTTGCGGTTGGCAAAGTGGTACCCTGGGTTAAAGCAGGCGTAGGTGTGGTAGCAACCCAATCTTTTGCAAATGTAGATTATGGTATTAAAGGACTTGAATTTTTAGAAGAAGGTGCGCAGCCTAAAGAAGCTTTTTCAGAAGTGATGAGTAAAGATGAAGGTGCAGCTTTTCGGCAAGTAGCTATCATGAATAGTCGGGGAGAAGTTTTTGCTTACACAGGCGAACAATGCATTGCAGAAGCTTCACATTATGTAGGAACCAATTTTTCGGTTCAAGCCAATATGATGAGTAATAAAAATGTTGTTCCTGCCATGGTTGAAGCCTATCAACGAAATAGAAATTTGCCTTTAGCTGAGCGTGTTTTAGCTACCTTAAAAGAAGCACAAAATGCCGGTGGCGATATTCGTGGAATGCAATCTGCTGCTTTGGTGGTTGTAGATGGAAAATCAGACAAAACAATAAATCCCGCGGTTAAAAAAATTGATTTACGGGTTGATGATGCAGCCTATCCATTAGATGAATTGGAGCGACTTTTAGAAGTTCATCGTGCCTATGAATACATGAATGAAGCCGATGTAGCTTTAGAGAAAAAAGATTTCAGCAAAGCACTTAATTTGTACCTAGAAGCAGAAAAACTTCAGCCCGAAAACATCGAAATTCAATTTTGGAAAGCATTGGCCATGATGCAATCTCCTCAAAAAGAAAAAGGAACTCGAGAAATGAAGAAAATTATTAGTAAACATTCTAATTGGCAACATTTGTTATACCGATTGGTAGAAGTGGAAGTAATTTCTCTTACCAGAGAAGATTTAAAAGTATTAGAAAAATAGGTTTTTTGAAATAGCCACTAATGCACTAATTAACACGAAGTATTTATTGGTGTACATTCGTGAACCTGCTTACTGTAAGTAGGTTTGTGGCAAAAAAGTTGTGGAAATTAAAATGAAAAGTCACTAATGCGCTAATCAACACGAAGCTTTATTGACGAGTATTTGTGACAAAAACAATGGTATTAAATCTCAAAAACTATGAAATATAAATACACTATAATTAGCTTCGTTTTGTTGTTTGCAAACACCGTTTTTTACGCCCAAACTTCAAATTTAAGCGTAGAACACATCATGCAGCATCCGAGTTGGATGGGAGTTTCTCCAGAGAACATTCAATGGGATGAACAAAGTAAAATCATTTATTTTCAGGACCGAAATAGCCGTCCTGAAGACGATTCCATTTATATGCTGAGCGGTAAAAATTTTGAAAAGCTTCAAAAAATTGCAAGACATGAAAAAGAAGAAACCGCTTCCACTTTTGCATCATACAGTAAAGACCAAAAACGTAAATTAAAAACCGAAGGAAACCAACTTATCATTTATAAGCTTTCTAAAAACGAATCCAAGACCATTTTAGAACTGGATGGTCGAATAGGTAATGCTGAATTTATTTCAGATCAACACATCAGCTTTCAACACAATGGGAATCTATTTCTTTTGGATGTAGAACGTATGAAACTAGAAAAGTTAACTAACTTCAAAAAAGGAAATAAGCCTTCCGGTTCCAATTCTTCAAAAAATGAAACCGAAACTTGGTTGGAAGAAGAAAACCGAAACTTGTTAGCAGAAGTTAAAGCTAAAAAGGAAGCTTCCGAAGCTAGAAAAAATCAACGAAAAGAACGTGAAGATAAGTTTGTGTTTTACCAAGAAGACAAGCAACTTCGGCAGATTCAACTTTCGCCAAACTTAGAACACATTTATTTTTCGCTACGCTTACCCAGCAAAAGCAAAGCTACTTTTGTTCCTGATTTTGTTGATGAATCAGGGTATACCGAAGAGCTTTCTACACGTCCAAAAGTAGGACAAAAACCCGCTGCCGAAGAACTATACCTGTATGATATAAAACAAGATACGGTTTTTCAAATTGAAACACCTGACTTGCCTGATTTAACCAAACTCCCAGAATTCACAAAAGATTATCCCGACAAAGATTGGAGCGTTTGGGAAAGAAGCCTTCAATTTTCGGAAGTAAAGTTTTCTGAAAGAGGTGATTTCGCAGTGATAGACATTCGTTCTAACGACAATAAACATCGCTGGATTTGCAGTATTGATGCTGAAAACAAATCCTTAAAAGTGCTCGACCATCAACACAACGAAGCTTGGATTGGTGGACCTGGCATAAACTCCTACGCTAATTATGCAACTTGGGGATTTATACCAAATCACGATGAAATTTATTTTCAATCTGAAGAAACGGGTTATTCACATTTGTACCGCTTCAATTTGAAAACGAATACTAAAAAAGCATTGACTTCTGGTGAATTTGAAATTTTTGATTCTTTTATTTCTAATGATAAAAAACATTGGTATTTCACATCTTCAGAAGTGCATTCCGGCGAACGACATTTTTATAAAATGAAGATGGACGGAAGTAAAAAACAACAGCTCACTTCCATGAAGGGAAGCAATATGGTTAGCCTTTCGCCAGACGAAAAGCACTTGGCTATTTTACATTCTACCGCCAATCAACCTTTGGAATTGTATTTGCAGAAAAATTCGACTAAAGCAAAACCCGTTCAGTTGACCAATGGAGCTTCAAATGAATTTACAGCGTATAATTGGAAAACGCCTGAATTCATCACGTTTACAGCTTCTGATGGAGCTGAAGTACATGCTAGATTATATCAACCCACTTCCGAAGCAAAGAACAATGCGGCAGTAGTTTTTGTGCACGGTGCAGGTTATTTACAAAATGCGCATCGATGGTGGTCGAGTTATTTTCGGGAATACATGTTTCATAATTTGCTAAGCGATTTAGGCTACACCGTAATTGATGTAGATTACCGTGGAAGTGCAGGTTATGGAGCCGATTGGCGAACTGGAATTTATAGACATATGGGCGGAAAAGATTTAAGTGACCAAGTAGATGCAGTTCAGTTTTTAGTAGAAAAGTATGGGATTGATTCAGAAAAAGTAGGAATTTACGGTGGAAGCTATGGCGGATTCATCACCTTAATGGCAATGTTTAATGAAGCAGAAACTTTTGCTGCCGGCGCGGCTTTGCGTTCGGTTACCGATTGGGCACACTACAATCATGCGTATACCAGCAACATTTTAAACGAACCGACTACCGACCCAGATGCTTACCGAAAATCCAGTCCCATTTACTTTGCTGAAGGTTTAGAAGGAAACCTGCTCATTGCGCACGGCATGATTGACACCAATGTGCATTTTCAAGATGTGGTACGCTTATCTCAACGCTTAATTGAGTTGCAAAAGGATAATTGGGAAATGGCAGTTTATCCCATAGAAGGTCACGGATTTACCCAACCCAGTAGTTGGATAGATGAATACAAACGCATTTTAAAGTTGTTTGATGAAACTTTGCTAGAGAAATATTAATTTGTTTATGACAGCTGCACTTGGTTAAAACCAAAATAAATAGTACCCATAATCCATAAAAGCGTGCTAAATTTGAGTTTTTACTGAATATGACCGATAAAAAACAAGATTTACAGGAGTATTTCAACACCTATTTTAAAGATGATTCATGGGAAAATGTAAGCTCTCAACTAGACTTGTTGGTGAAATTGGTAGATTTTTTCAGACCAAAAAAAATAAAGGAAGACCAAGCTGTTTCAATAGTTCCTTTCATCGAAATTTTAGAAAGCAATAACTCCTACAGAGCGAATTTTGCCGCCTACATTAATGCACTATTAAAAGAAAAAGTTTTCCATGCCATTATCAGCGATGCAGGCATACCCGAAGAATCTGATTTTTTGTATGAAATAAAAGAAAAATTATTCGATAGGTTCTTGCCCAAGCAACCTGAAGAAAGCAATTTAGAATACATCTTAAATCAAGTTTTTTATAAGTCGACAGACCCAGAGTGGATAGAAAAAATCGATCCGGGTGAATTTAGAATTTTATTCACCCTTTTAGAATTTAAGCCTTTTCACACATCTAAAGAAGTAGCATCACCACTATCTGAATTGCTGTTTGCTTTTGAAGTCATGACCTTGCGGATTTGTGGCAATGCTTTGGAAGCTAAAGTGATGAAAATGGTTCCCGAATACAACAATTTGGAAAGTCCGTTTGTGGCTTTTCAAAACGATTTGAGCCTTATTGAAAAACGAATTTTAAATGATGATAAACATTGCATCGATCCAGATGATGAAGATTTTAAACATCTTTTTGTATTGCTTCAACAATGTAAAGATTATGTAAATCAAGCCTTTAAAAACAGTAAGAAATTTGGCATTTCACTTCGGGTAAATCAAATTTTAATGCGCATTAAAAGACAACTTATTCGCCTTGAAGTTACTTTGCCTTTTCTTGCTGGGAATGATGAAAATGACTTGAGAGAAAATACCATTAATCTGGGTAAAAGACTCATCAAACACAATTGCTACAAAAACAACATCAGAAAGTTTTTTGATGAAGGCACCCGACTTTTGTCTTACGAAATTACTGAACAAACTGCCAAAACGGGAGAACATTACATTACAGAAAACAAAAAAGGTTACTTTAATATGTTGCGAACATCCATAGGTGGTGGCCTTATTGTTGGTTTGATGTGTGTATCTAAGGTGTTGCTTTCTAAGTTGGAACTTAGCAGTTTTGGCGAAGCTTTTGTGTTTAGTATGAATTATTCTATAGGCTTTGTAATTTTGTATTTGCTCGGCTTTACTTTAGCCACCAAGCAACCTGCCATGACGGCTTCTACTTTGATTTCTGCTTTAGAAAAGGGATTAAAAAAAGAAGGTTCCAAACGCACCAAGCACAAGGTTTTTGCGAAGCTTTTTTCGGAAGTATTTCGTTCTCAAATTGTGGCATTTATCGGAAACGTCATCATGGCTTTTCCCGTAGCCATGTTGGTGGTTTATCTAGTAGATTTGAATATCGATTACAATATTCCAGAAGCCAAATGGGAAAAACTGATTAAAAACCTAAACCCTAGTAAATCGCTTGCCATATTTCATGCAGGTATTGCAGGTATATTTTTATTTTTATCTGGCGTTATTGCTGGTGGAATAGCCAACCGAAATAAATTTAATAACATTTATGCCAGAATAGGTAAACACCCTTTTCTTAAAAAGCGCTTCGGTAAAAAATTTGCTTTAAAACTGGCTCAATTTATTGAAAAAAAATGGGCTGGCATCATGTCTAATTTTTGGTTTGGTGTGTTTATGGGAAGTACAGCTTCTATTGGTGTTTTTCTTGGATTGAATTTAGACATTCGTCACATTGCCTTTTCTAGTGGAAATTTTGCTTTGGGTATGTATGGTTCAGGTTTCACCCTTTCTACAGAGATGATGATTTGGTCTTTCATTGGAATTTTTGGTATTGGTTTTATGAATTTTTGGGTGAGTTTTGGTCTGTCAATGTTATTAGCTTTTAGGTCGAGAAGGATTCCACTTTTTGAGTTTAAAGCGATTATTATTTCTGTAGGCACTTATTTTTTTAACAGTCCAAGTGTATTTTTCTGGCCACCAAGAAAAGAACAATCAGAAGAAGATATTAAAACAGAAAATTGATGTCAATTACCGCCAACCACCGCCTAAAGCGCGGTATAAATCGATGCTGGATTGCAGTAAAGCTTGTTGATTGTTTACCAAATCCAATTCCGTATTGAGCACATTTTCTTGCGCAGTAAGTACTTCTAAATAATTGGCAAGTCCCTTTTTAAGCAACTCTTCTGAATAATCGAAGGCTTTTTCATAAGCTTGGAATTCCTTTTCTTTTATTTCTACTTTTTCAGAAAGCATTTCGTAGCTGTATAAAGCATCTGAAACTTCTCTACCCGCAGTTAATAAGGTTTGTTGAAATTGCAAGGCAGCGATTTCTTGTTGGGCTTCGCTTACTTCCAATTGGGTTTTGATGGCTCTACGATTAAATAAAGGTTGAGTGAAATTGCCTAATACATTCGAAAATACCGAGTTTAAACTGAAAAAATCGCTCCAGCTTAAACTTTGTAAACCTACATTGGAAGTTAAATTGAATGATGGGTAAAAGTTGGTTCGTGCTACGTTGGTCAATTCAAATGCATTTCTAAATGAAGCTTCCGCCTGCAATACATCGGGTCTGTTACTCAGCAAATTTAAAGGCACACCTGTTTTCATTTCCTGATTGATGTCTTGTTGTTGCAAGCTCGAACGCTTTTGAGACTTGGGTTCTTCGCCTTTTAAAATGGACAGGGTATTTTCCGCTATGCGCAATTCATTTTTTAAATCGATTAAAATGGCTTTTGCCGTGTACAATTGTGCTTCGGTTTGTTTTACGGCAACAGCGGTAAGTTGTCCAGCTTCTTTTAAGGCTTCCGTTGTAGCTAGGCTTTTTTCGCGTGTCGCTATGGTTTCTTCTGTAATGGAAATACGCTCGTCCAAGGATAAAAGTTCAAAATAAGTTGAAGCTACATCGGCAACAAGTCTGGTTTTTACGGCTTGATGTCCCGCAATGCTCTGGAAAAATTCTGCTTGTGTAGCTCTGCGATTGCTTCTAATTTTTCCCCACACATCGGCTTCCCATGCTAATGTTACCGAAGATTCATATTGTGTAATGGAGTTAAAGAAATCTCCAAACTGCGAATTGGGAGCTAAATTTTGATAATTCACACCACCACCCAATTCCAAACTTGGGAAATAACCTGCCTTTCCTTCTTTGGAATAGGAATTAGCTATGGCGATTTGTTGCAATGCAATACGAATATCTAAGTTGTTTTCTAAGGCGGTTTCAATGTGATTTTGAAGTATGCTGTCTGTAAATACTTCCTTCCATGAAAAATCGACTATAGAAGTGGAGTCTTGCTGAATTTCATCGGTTCTAAAAAGCTTTTCATCTGGTTTAAAATCTTCTGGAGTTTCATAATCTTTCGCCACAAAACAGGATTGCATCAACAAAATGAAGCTGAAAAAAGTAAATAATAAGCTATAAGATTTCCAATTTTTCATCATTCAGTTGGTTTTGTAATTTCGGGTTTACCTGTAATTTTTTCCTGTAGAAATTGAAAGATACTGAAGAATACAGGAATGATAAATATTCCGAAAATAGTACCAATTAGTAAACCACCGGCAGCTCCCGTTCCGATGGATTGGTTTCCTTTTGCTCCAACACCTGTCGCTAAAACCAGAGGCAACAAACCAA
Organism: Psychroflexus planctonicus; assembly: GCF_014640195.1. Taxonomy (GTDB): domain Bacteria; phylum Bacteroidota; class Bacteroidia; order Flavobacteriales; family Flavobacteriaceae; genus Psychroflexus; species Psychroflexus planctonicus. The sequence goes on along the minus strand of NZ_BMGM01000005.1, from coordinate 187,480 downwards.
GCACAAATGCCAGTGAAGTCATTAAAATCGGGCGTAATCTAGTATTGGCAGCATCTAAAGAAGAGCGCACAATGCTGTAGCCTTGTCGCCTGCGTTGAATAGCAAATTCTACAATTAAAATAGCATTTTTAGCCAACAAACCGACCAGCATTACCAAAGCGATTTGAAAATAGATATTGTTTTCTAAACCAAAGATAAAGGTAACTAAATAGGCGCCCATTACTCCAGTTGGCAAAGATAAAATGACCACAAATGGAAGCAAATAACTTTCGTACTGTGCAGCTAAGAAGAAATAGGCAAACAACACACTAAGTAAAAATACAATTATAGATTGACCTGCTACGTTTACTTCTTCACGTGTGATTCCAGAAAAATCGATTCCATAATTATTGGGGAGTTGTTCCGCTGCTTCCCGAACGGCTTCAATTGCTTCTCCCGAGCTAAATCCGGGTGCAGATGAACCATTGATGGCAACTGCATTAAACAAATTGAAGCGTTTTACCGTTTGTGGACCGTAAACTTTGTTTAAACTCACAAATTCAGAGATGGGTGCCATTTCTTCGTTTTGCGTTTTCACAAAAATACTGTTCAGATCGTCTATTTTTTGTCGGTCTTCTGGATATGCCTGTACAAAAACCCGAAACTGTTTTCCAAATCGGTTGAAATCGCTTACGTAAAAACCACCGATGTAAGCCTGAAGTGTTCCTACGATATTATTAATTTGTATTCCGCTGGTTTTAGCTTTAGCCACATCAATATCCAATCGCAATTGTGGAAAATTAGTGTTGAAGGAATTGGATGCAAAAGCAACCCGTTGATCTTGATTTAGTAGGCTCACAAATTCTTTTGCTGCTTTGTCTAAATCGTCTAAGCTACCGTATTTTTGATCGACTAATTGCACTTCAAATCCATCGGCGCTTCCATATCCCGGAACACTTGATGGTGTGAAAAAAATGATGTTGGCATCGTAAATATCACTTGTTGCTTCATTCATTTTAGCGATTAAAGCGTCAACACTGGTTTCATCGCTTGTGCGTTCTTCCCAAGCATCTAAAATGATGAAGCCTTGTGCGTAAGAGCTTCCTGAACCGGCGAAGAAATTTCGTCCGCTGGTGATGGAAGCATTCCGAATACCTTTGATTTTTTTTATGCTTTGATAAATGCTGTCGGTCGCTGTAAAAGTTCGATCTAAACTGGCGCCGGGTGGAAGTTCTACGTTCATGAAAATGACGCCACGGTCTTCGGTCGGGACAAAACCTTTGGGTGTGCTATTGTCTATCCAAAAAATAGCACCGATGGCAAGAGCCAATATTCCGAAGCTTATCCATTTGTAGCGAATTAAAAAGCCAAGCGATTTGGAGTATTTTTGTTTTGTGGCGTCAAATCCTGTATTGAATGCAGTATAAAATCGATTTAAAAAAGATTTTTTCTGCTGATTTTTGGGTTTGAAAATCAAAGCACAAAGCGCTGGACTTAGTGTTAGTGCGTTTACAGATGAAATGAAAATGGCGATGATTAAGGTGACGCCAAATTGTTCAAAAAACACACCGGCTGGCCCTTTAATAAAGGTTACCGGAACAAAAACCGCTGCCATCACCAAAGTGGTTGATATAATGGCGCCACTGATTTCTTGCATTGCTGTAATGGAAGCATTTCGGGCGTTGTCGTAACCTTCTTCAATTTTGGTATACACGGCTTCGGCAACTACAATGGCGTCGTCTACAACAATTCCTATCGCTAAGACCAAAGCAAAAAGCGTGAGCAAGTTGATGGAGTAGCCAAACAGATTCATGAAAAAGAAAGTACCAATTAAGGAAACAGGAACGGCAATGGCAGGAATTAAAGTGGTTTTGATGTCTTGCAAAAAGATAAACACCACCACAAAAACCAACAAAAACGCCTGAATTAAAGTGGTTTTTACTTTGTCGATGGAGGCCGTTAGAAACTTATTGGTATCATAATTAATGATGTAATCCATGCCTTCGGGGAAGTCAGCTTTTAAATCTTCCAGTTTTACATAAAGTTCTTCAATGATTTCTTGTGCGTTGGAACCGGGCGTTTGGAACACGCCAAAACTCATTCCGGGATGACCTTTGGAGCGGGTTTTTGATACATACGAAAACGCATCCAATTCTATAGTAGCTACATCTTTTAAACGAAGAATACTGCCATCGTTGAAAGCTTTTATAATAATGTTTTCGTATTCTTCTTTATTTTTGAAACGCCCATCGTATTTAATGGTCAATTCGAAAGCTTCCCCCGCATTTTGACCCAAAGCTCCCGCAGCGGCTTCAATACTCTGTTCGCGAATGGCTGCAATTACTTCGGCTGCATTTAATCCGTAATTTGCCATTTTAGTTGGGTTTAGCCAAACCCGCATGGCATAATCTTTTCCGCCAAAAACATTTACTTCGGCAACCCCATCAACGCGTTCTAATTCTGGTTTTACATTGATGTTTAAGTAGTTTTGTACAAAGGTATCGTCGTAAGTAGGGTTAGATGAATAGGCAGAAATGTAAATTAAGGCTGTATTGGTTTTCTTTTGGGTAATAATTCCCGCTCGAACTACTTCTTCAGGCAATACTGCGTTGGCACGTGCTACTCTATTTTGAACATTTACAGCTGCAATATCGGGGTCGTAACCTTGTTTAAAAAAAATATTGATTTGTGCCGAACCATCGTTACTTGCAGTAGACGTAATGTAGGTCATGCCTTCTACACCGTTGATTTGTTCTTCTAACGGATTGATGACGCTTTCAATAATGGTTTCGGCATTAGCACCCGGATAAGTCGCTGAAACTTGAACGGTAGGTGGTGCAATATCTGGATATTGTGTAACGGGCAAATCGGAAACACCTAAAATACCCAACATCACTAAAATGATGGAAATAACAGTAGAAAGTACAGGTCTGTTGATAAATGTTTTGAGCATACTTTCTTATTTGAATACCGTTTCGTATGAATCGGTAATTTCTTCTAAACTTACTTCTTTCGGTTTTATTTTGTCGCCATCTTTTACTCGATTTACCCCTTTTCCCATGATTTTGGTTCCTGCTTCAAGTCCGTTCTTCAAAACGAAAACGGCTTGGGTTTCATCTTGTACGTCAATTGCTTTTTCGTAGATGGAATCCTTTTCAACTACAAAAACAAAACGCCTGTTTTGGCGCTCGAAAGTAGACACTTTAGGCACTACAATTTTGTTGTGGTATTTGGAAGGAACGGCTATAGTACCACTGGCTCCGTTTCGCAGAATTCCTTCTGGATTTTGAAAGCGGGTTCTAAAACTCAAGCTTCCCGTATTTTGATTTACATCACCCGAAATGGCTTCTATTTTTCCCTTTTGGTTGAAGGTTCTTCCGTTGGATAAAATTAATTCTACTTCTGGGAAAGCTTCAATTTTCTCTTGCATGCTTTTTCCATCGGCTTCATCAATAAAATCTAGAAAATTCTTTTCATTCATCGAAAAATACACAAAAACTTCTTCAATTTGAGATACTTGAGTCAATGGCATTGCATCCTGTGGACTTACCAAAGCTCCGTTTCTGTAGTTTATTCTACTCACAACTCCGTTTACTGGACTATTTATTTTGGCATAGCCAATGTTGGCTTGTATACTTTGTAAATTGCTTTTGGCATCTTGCAAATTGGCTTTAGCACTTTCTAACTGTACAGCGCTTACAATGTCTTTTTCAACTAAGGGAATTAAACGGTTTACTTCTACCTGAGCCAAACTAACTCTTGCTTTTGCGGCTTCGGCATCTTGGCTTAATGATTGGGTTTCCAGTTTAAAAAGCAACTGGTCTTTGCTTACTTTGTCGCCTTGGTCTACATGCACTTCGGTAATGTACCCAGGAACTTTAGCAAAAATCTCACTACTTACTACACCTTCAACAACAGCTGGATATTTTTTTTGGGTAGTTACGTCTTTAGTTTCAATAGTAAGTACAGGGAATTCTTGAACTTGTTTTTTGGTGTTTTGTTGTTCTTTTTCTTCGCAAGAAATGTTTAGAAGCAGAATAAAAACAAGAGCAGAGCTATAGAAAGGCAGTTTTTTAAATAGGTTCATAGAAGTTTTGTAAACTTTCAAAATAAAATTCCTTTTCGAGTAAAGAACTACAAGAGTAAATTAAAAAATTCGATTTTTTTTGTAAAAATACTGAGTTCGAAAACATCAAAACCAAAAGAAGCGTTAATTGTAATTTATTTAGAAGAATAGCTTGACAAGATATTATGGTTACTTTTGTTGAAAACAAACCAACATGAGCAAATCAACCAACCTAAATCTAATCAAGATTGTTTCTCAACCTTTTTACATGCGTGCCACCTTTGTTTTGATAGGTGTGTGCTTGTTTTTTTATGTATTAAATTTATTGAGTGGTGTATTAATTCCCATTAGTTTCGGATTGATGTTTGCCATTCTGCTCAACCCCATAGTGAATAGATTAAGGCGTTGGAAAGTGCCGAAAATAGTAGCTATAATGCTCAGTTTGTTGTTGGCATTAGGCGTTGTTATTGGTCTGCTTTCTTTTATGTATACACAAGTGTCAAGTTTTGCTGAATATGGAGACCAATTTAAAGAGCGAGGCACAGAAATAAAGGACAATTTGCAATTGTGGGTAACCCATTCTTTGGGATTTGACCAACAAGCTCAATCTGATGCATTGAACAATTTAGTTGATAAGTCTAAAGATTACATCGGTACTTTTTTAGATTCTATTTTAACTTTACTGACCAATATATTGTTAGTATTTATTTACATTTTCATGTTTTTGCTTTACAAGCCCTTGTTTGTCAATTTCTTTTATGAAGTTTTTGATGATAAGGAGCAAGAAAAAGTACATTCTATTTTAGAAAGCTCGAAGTCTGCCATACAAGGTTATGTGGTCGGTTTAATGCTAGAAATGGTGATTATTGGTATTTTAAACTCCATTGCTTATTTAATTATTGGTTTAGAATATGCCATTTTACTAGGAATAATTTGTGCTATTTTGAACTTAATTCCCTACATCGGAGGAATAATTGGAGTTGCTCTACCCATTGTCATGTACATGCTTACGGGTGGTGACGACTTAACCACACCGGTAATTATTGCTGCTGCATACACAGGCATTCAATTGTTCGATAATTACTTTGTTGTACCAAAAGTGGTCTCATCTCAAGTTTCGATCAATGCGTTTGTAGCGATTGTAATTGTATTTTTTGGTGGTGCGTTGTGGGGAATTTCTGGAATGTTTTTATCGATTCTGTTTGTAGCCATTTTGAAAATTATTTTTGAAAATGTAGAACACTTAAGACCTTGGTCTAAAATTTTGGGAGATGATTTAAAAGCGGCTGAAAAGCGGAATTTAGATGAAGCTAGTCAAACCAATTTAGCAGTAGAAACTACAGACTCAGAAATAGAGAAGACTGAAGATTAAATTCTGGTTAAGCGCAGTTGTCTTTTCTAAATGAAAGGTGATTTTACAATGACAATTTTTAAGATACCGTATAGTTGAATTTTTTACTAATTACACATTTTCTATTGCTGGTCTTGTTTTTGCTTGAGTTACGGTTCTTGAAATTCAAAAGAAAACACAATCTGTTTTTATGGTTCTTTATTGTTTTGATTTTTGGTTATTTAGGTTACTTTTTCTTTTTCACATTTAAAAGAAAATTACTTGTTAAGCGCTGGTTTAGTTTAAAAAAAGCAAGAAATTTGTAATGCTAAGTATGCTTTTAAACCTAAATAGAAATTTTATTTAACTATATACTCAAATTAGCTTAGCACTTAAGTTGTTTGTGTTATAAAACAAAAAACCCCCGCAATTTGCAGGGGTTTTTAAAATCTAAAGTACTTTAGATTTATTTAAAATCTTCGTCAGAAACTTCTTTGTTCAATAAGATTTCATCAAAATTAATGATGATTTCTTGTCCAATATCTTGGATGTACTTGAAAGGGAACTTTAATTCATCTACTTCTGTATAATCTTCGTACTTTATAGTAGTTGTAAAAGATTGTTCTCCTTGTTTCATGGTTGTTGCTGTCATTAACTTTAAGCCACTAGCAACAGAATAGTATTCTTTTACAGTTTCAGAAAGTTGAACAACAAAAGCATCTTCACCGTCTAGGTCTTGAATATTTAAAAGCTCAGCTTCTTCATTTACCTTTAGTTCAGGAAAAATACTTGCTGTTTTCTTTTGAGCTTTAATTTGCTCTTCTTCAAATTCCATTTTTTGTCCTTGAGCTTCAGTGTAGCCTTTTTCTCCATCAAAAACAGTTTTATTAATAGCCATTGCACCCATGGTAATGCTTTGTAACATTTTACCATCTGCGGTATTTTTCATCAATACATTTAGGCTTGTTCCTTGAAAGTTTGCATTTCCTTTCATAACCACACTTTCTAAGGCTTCAGCTTTTTCTCTTCCGCCGATAGCTTCAATATAATCTGCATAGACCGTTTCTAAGGTAACTCCATCAGGAATAGGTTTAGAGAACTCAGGTTTTTCAACTTGGTTTGCTTTTTTATCGAAATACATCACAGGAATTGTTTTTCCATTGTATTCAATATTTTCTAAGCCAGAAGCAATATCTGAACCTTTTCCACCGATTACAAAACGCAAGTGTTCTGGTTTGATGTATTTATTTGCTACGCGTTTTACATCTTCAATTGTTACTGCATTTATTTTTTTCAAATAATCTTCGTAAAAATCTTCTTGTAAATTGTTTAACTCAATATTTAATGCATAATTAGCTACTGTACCAGGATTTTCTAATCGCAATACAAAAGTTCCAGCAAAACTCTTTTTAACGTCTTCTAGTTTTTGAGCATCTACGTCTTCAGTTCTAATCTTATCAATTTCTCTTAGCATTTCTACCACTGTACTGTCGGTAACAGCATTTCTAACTTGACTTGATGCACTAAAACGCGATGACATTGGGTAGCGACTTGTACCAACGCTTGATCTTGCGCCATACGTCCACCCTTTATCTTCTCTTAAGTTCATGTTTAAGTAGCTCCCAAAGCTTCCACCTAAAATATCGTTCATGATTAATACAGCAAAGTAATCTTCGTCACCTAATTTTAAATCTACTAAGTTTTGAACGGTAACTTGGCTTTGTACCGCGTTGGGCATATCAACCAAGTTAATTTGTGTAAATTCTGCATCTTCAGGAACAACTAAGTTGTTTTCAGGAATTTCAACTTTATCCCATTCTTTGAAATGCTTTTTAACTAACCTTTTTACTTTTCGCTTCGAAATATCTCCAACAACTACCATATAAGCTTTTTCTGGCGTAAGGTTTTCGTTGTATAATTTTTGGATATCATCTAAGGAAATGCTTTCTACACTTTCTATGGTTTCCACTTGTCCGTAAGGATGGTCTTGACCATAAGTAAGCGCAGATGAAACTAAGCTAGTTATGGCAGGTGTATTTTTCTCATTCGATTTTATACCTTCAATCATTTTAGCTCTTTCAGACTCTAATTCTTCTTCTGTAAAAACAGGATTCATTAAACCGTCTGCCATCAATTCTACCACTCTAGGGAAGAATTTAGAAAGCGAGCTAGCATACACACTGGAAGAACCATAGCTAATGCTGGCACCAAGAAAATCTACTTCTTCGTTAAACTCATCCTTGCTGATGTTTTCGGTACCTGTTCCCATTAAAGCAGATAGTAAATCTGATGTACCTGGTTTTTCTTCTAAATTCGGTGGTAAATCGGTTAGAATTCTTGCAGTAACCCTAGGTAATTTATTGTTTTCTACCACTAAAACCTTAAGTCCATTTCTTAACGTGAAGGTTTCAGGTTCCCCCAAATTAATACTAGGTGCAGGTCCTGGTTTAGGCATTTGCGAGCGGTCAATTTGTGCAAAAATTGAAGCACTTACAAAAAGACAAAATAGGCTTATTATTATTTTATTTTTCATTTTATTGATCCTTTGGTGTTGGTAAATAATCTAAATCTAATCTAGAAGAAGCGTTTAAATATTTGTTTGCTACTTCTTTAATTTCTTCACGGGTAATGCTTCTGTAAATTTCAATTTCTTTGTTTACTAAGTCCACATCGTCATACAATACATGGTAAGTAGCTAAAGATGATGCAATTCCTTGTATGCTTGCATTTGAACTTACATAGCGGTTTTCAAATTTGTTTTGAAGCTTTTCGTATTCTCTTTCCGAAATCAATTCAGTTTTTAACTTTTCAATTTCATCATCGATGCTTGTGCCAAGTTCACTTAAGTCTGCATCGCCCATAGCTAAACCTCCCATAACATAAGTACCATAATCTTCTAAGGTATTCCCAAATGCTAGTACTTGTAATGCAATTTTTTCATCATCTACTAAGCGCTTGTACATTCTAGAACTTTTTCCATCGGTTAAAATAGAAGAAATCATGTCTAACACATAGGTGTCACGATCTCCCATTCCTGGTGTTCTGTATACAAATATTTTAGCAGGAATTTGAATGTTATCGTCGTACTCAGTTGCAACAATAGTTTTTTCAATTGGTTCTTCTTCAATTTTAATTCGAGAAACATCTTTTCCTCTAGGAATGCTTCCAAAATACTTTTCGGCTAATTCTTTAGTTTGGTCTAACTCAATGTCTCCAGCAATCACTAAAGTTGCATTGTTAGGTCCGTAAAATTTATCGAAGAAATCAAGAAATTCATCTAATTCAGCTGCATCCAAATCGTCCATAGTTCCAATAACAGAACCTTTGTACGGATGCTTTTCAAACAAATATGGATTAATTCCTGTCGAGTAGATAATTTTTCCATAAGGAGCATTGTCTACACGAGTTCTTTTTTCTTCTTTTACTACTTCATTTTGCGTATCTACACCAATTTGGTTAATTACAGGGTGCAACATGCGTTCAGATTCCATCCAAAGTCCCAATTCTAAATTGTTAGATGGGAATGTTTCGTAGTAATAAGTTCTGTCGAAAGTGGTGTTTGCGTTGTTTTGGCCACCATTTGCCGAAACAATGTCAAACCATTCTCCACGCTCGATGTTTTCGGTTCCTTCAAAAAGCAAATGCTCAAAAAAGTGAGCAAAACCTGTTCTTCCTTCTACTTCATCTTTTGCACCAACATGGTACATTACACCAACGGTTACAACAGGTGCAGTTTTGTCTTGATGAAGAATTACGTCTAAGCCATTGTCTAGGGTGTATAACTCATAATCCACTTGCTGGGCAAACCCAACAACGGAAAGTAATACGGCAATGACAGATAAGCTAATTTTTTTTGTCATTTTAAATAAATTTAATTTGTTAGTTGATAAGTATGTTACTTTCATAATTTGTTACAAATATGGAAGTTTTTTTGAATAGCTACTTCTTAAAGTTTTCAAAATTAGGCATATTTCAAAATTAACAAGTATTTAGTTTAAAAAATTAAAGAATGTTTTAACTTTACGATAAAAATATAACAAATGAACAAATTTACACTACCTGTACGTTTTGCATTTGCATTAACTACATCTTTAATAGCTTACTTTTTAATCCTTTCTTTATTTGGTTTGCACACCAATCCATTTTTTAGTCTATTTAATGGAGTAATTACTGGTTTTGCCATTTTTGAAGCCATCCGATATAGAAGATTAGAAACTGGGGAAGACTATAATTACACAACCGGTTTTTCTGCAGGATTAATTACGGGCTTTATAGCATCTATTTTGTTTACCATTTTCATGTCTATATATGCCACAGAATTAGAGCCTACTTTTTTAGACGAGTTAGTTACAGAATACGCCAATCATTACGATGTTGGCATTGCTACCTTTTCGTTTATTGTATTGTTGATGGGGCTAGCTACTACAGTTGTGCTTACTTTGGCATTTATGCAACTCTTTAAAAATAAATTGAAAAAGTAAAGTTACTTACTGCTTATTTCAAAACCAAAATAGCTTCATTTTTAGTAAATTATGCCTTGAAAACAAAATTTGTAGTTTCAAATTTTAGCAGTATATTTGCAGACATTTTTAAAAATTAATTTCAAACTTATACACTATGTATGCAATTGTAGAGATGGCAGGGCAGCAATTTAAAGTTGCGAAAGACCAGAAAGTGTATGTTCACCGCTTAGCTTCTGAAGAAGGAGATGTAGTAAGCTTTGACAATGTAATGTTGTTGATGGATGGTGAAAATACAACAATCGGCGCCCCGGCTATAGAAGGTGCTCAAGTTAAAGCGAAAGTTTTAGGGCACTTAAAAGGCGATAAAGTTATCGTTTTTAAGAAAAAGAGACGTAAAGGATACCGCAAGAAAAACGGACACAGACAAGCATTTACGCAAGTAGTAATTGAAGAAATTATTGCTTCTGGTGCGCAAAAAGCAGCTCCAAAGAAAGAAGAAAAAGCAGCTCCTAAAGCAGAAGCTAAAAAGGCAGAAGCGCCAAAAGGAGATAGTGCAGATTTAGAAGGCATGACTGTTGCTGATTTAAAAAAATTAGCTAAAGAGCGTGGTTTAGAAGGTTACTCTACTTTGAAAAAAGCAGAATTAATGGAAGCACTTAGCAAATAATATTAATTTAAAAATCTAAAGAAATGGCTCACAAGAAAGGTGTTGGTAGTTCTAAAAACGGAAGAGAATCAGAATCAAAACGCTTAGGCGTTAAGATTTTTGGCGGACAGCCTGCAGTTGCTGGTAACATTATTGTTAGACAACGCGGAACCGCTCATAGACCAGGAGAAAATGTTTACGCTGGTAAAGATCATACCCTTCACGCAAAAGTGGACGGAATTGTTAAGTTTAAGAAAACTAAAGAAGATAAATCTTATGTTTCTATTGAGCCTTTTCAGGCTTAATAATTCTTAACTCTTAAGTTTAAAGTTTAAAAAACCCGAGTTGATTAAAACAACTCGGGTTTTTTGTGTGTTATAGAAATATATAATTGAGTTCTACAAATTCAACCAAGCACTCCAAGGTATTCTGCTTAACAACACCAATAATGCAAGCGTATAAAAAATACTCAGTAATTTAAATTTAGGAGCTGAAGACAATTTCTTTTTGTGTTTAGAATATCCTACAGTAATTAATACTATACTAATAATCATCGTTAATGGATGCTCAACTAAATAAAGCCTTAACTGGCTATTTTTCATAATTTCTCCCATACCTTGGTTTGAAAAAGCATCAAAATAAGGCGAAATAAAATATAGAATAAAGCCTATAAGCAATTGAATGTGGCTTACTATAAGTGCAAAAAGCGAAATCCGAAAATCTTTTGCTTCATAAGGTTTTTTTGAAACTAATTTTATAATGGCATTAAGCGATGCTAAAAACAAGATCAAGACTACCAAATAAGCCCAATACGAGTGTACTATTTTAATTGATTCATACATAATTTAAAATTTTTAGTGTTTATTCAAATAAGGCTTTTAATTCGGTTGCTTCGCTAGGTTGCATTTTTCCAGCCAAAACCAAACTTAACTGTTTTCTTCTTAAAGCGGCATCAAAACGGTCTTTTTCTAGTTTGGTTTGTGGTTCAATTGGTGGAACAGGAACAGGATTTCCCATATCATCAACAGCCACAAAAGTATAAATAGCTTCGTTTGCCTTAGTTCTTCTTCCGCTTTCTCGATCTTCAATCCAAACATCTAAGAAAATTTCCATCGAAGTTTTAAAAGTTCTTGATACTTTGGCCTCGACAGTTACCACGCTTCCTAAAGGAACAGCTTTGTTAAATGCTACGTGATTTACAGAAGCAGTAACTACAATTCTTCTAGAATGACGCCTTGCTGCAATACTTGCTGCTCTGTCCATCCTAGCCAAAAGCTCTCCACCAAAAAGGTTATTTAAAGGATTGGTCTCGCTAGGTAATACCAAGTCGGTAAGCGTTGTTTTAGATTCTTCTGGGGTTTTTAATTCCATGCTAATTTTTTTGCAAAGATAAACCTTAGCCGTTAGATTCTAACTTTTTACTGAATCAATAACCAAGCTGATTTTAAATGCTTTTCTTTAATTTCCTGAAGTTGAAGTTTTGCTTGATCTGCATCATTAAAACTAGCGAAAGCCACTTGATGTAAACCGTATTTGTTTACGCCAACCAACTCTGCTTCAAATCCTTTTTGCTGAAGCTGTCTCAATTTTTTTTCTGCATTAGCTTCTTCTCGAAATGCACCGGCAATAATGTGAATGTGTTTGGGTAATTCAGCAACTTTAGTTTCAATTTGTAAGCTAGGCAATGGTTCTGTGATAGAAAATTCAGCATTTTCTATTTTGCTTTGCATTTGTTGTTGAACTTCATTTTGCACCTGTAAATTGTGTTTCTTTACATCGTTGGTGTACCAATTTAAGCCTAAAGCACTGGCAAGACCAATAGTCAAAATGCCAACTGCTGCATATTTTAAATAGCCTTTTGAAGTGTTATTAGTTGTAGAAAGTTCTACTACCTTAATTTCTTCTTCTTCTGTTGAATTTGTTTTAGCTTGCCTTGAAATAGCTTGCTTATGTAAATTACCTAAGCCAAATGATGCTAATAATAAATTGGTGTTGTAGGGCTCAAAAACAAGCTTATTTTCTTCTTGAAAAGTGAATTCTCCCAAGTCTTTAAAAACTACTTTCCCTTGATTTGCTAATGTTGCTTCAACATCATCAACAAAATTTTTGATTGCATTTTGTGCTTCAACATAATTTAAACCTTCTTTGCTTTCTAAATAATTTAGTAAAAGTCCATCGTTATTTTGAAGCTGCGCATTAAAACGAATTAACCTACTTGGTGGTAGTATTAAATTTTGTTCTGTATTTATTTTTGCCGACTGGAATTGAGCTAGAAAAGCACCAAATCCAGGAACAATAACACAATCATGCCTATAAAGTAAAGCTTTGATATGTAGTGTAATATTCATTTTAGCCTTGCTTAATTTCGTAAGTGTAAATTAAACAATATTAACTGAAACAACGAAAAATTTAGATTAGTTTGTTTGTAGAAGCTTTAAAATTGAAACTGAAGTCCAGAATATACGCCAAAAAAGTAGGGGTTAAAGTCTAGGTTGCTTCCCTGAAATGTATTGATTTGGTATTTTAAAGCTGGCTCTACATTAAACCTTAGTTTCTTACTGAGTTGATAGTTTAGCCCTAAGCCTACATTTGTACTAAAACTGGTTTGGTTTAAGTTTTGTGCTTCACCAATATTTATGTTTCCATTAGAAGTGTTCATTAATAAACCATTGTCGGTTAATAAAAATGTACTGGCTCCACCGGTTAAACTAATTCCAAATTTACCATCTAAAACGGCATATTCTACTTCTAATGGAATTTCAACAAAATTCATTTGCTGGTTTAAGCTGCCTTCTTGTGAAAAAATTCTATTGTCACCAGATGCTAAATTTGTACTGTAATATTCTTGGCCATATAAACCATGAACAGCACTAACATTTTCTGGCATAAAAGCACTTGCGGATGGTGCGTAAACCACATTTTCTGTAGTGTAAGAAGTGTTTACTTGGTTAATACCGGTACGTATGCTCCATTTGTTGTTTAATTTGAAACCCACTTGCATACCGTAAGAAAAACTTACGTCTCCACTTGAAGCATTGTTTGCAACTTCTTGTCCTAAAGCTGAAGATGCGTTGTTCCCCGAATTAAAAATAGGAGACAAGACTGGTTTCAAAAACCATTTTTTTATTGATGTAGATTCTACTTCTTCTGTATCTTCAAAAAATTCATCAAATTGCTTGTTATTTTCTTCATCTTCTTTGGCAGATGTTATTTTATCTTCAGTTGAAGCGATTTCATTTGAAATCTTATTAAAAGTGTTATAGTTGGTTTGAAAAACTTCATTTAAAACAGTTGAAATATCTGCTAAAAATGCATTGTCATTCTCATCTGAAGCAGCATCAACTAAGTTGAACGATGCAGTTTTTGTTGAAGCCATTTCTTCGGTTTGAAGCTTATGCTCTTTCGAAGCCTTTGAAGCTGCAATTACTGAATTTTCAGATAAAACAGGATTTTCGGGATTTTCAGTTAAAAAAGCAGTTTGGTTAACAAGTTGATCGAGCAATTGGTTTGCACTTTCAAAATTAGTACTCAACTCGGTTTGCAATTCAATTTTGGCATCATCTTCATTAAGGTTTGTAAATGAAGCTGCCTGATTTGTTGGATTTGGCTGTAACCAATATCCTAAACCAAAGGCTAATACCAAGGAAGCAGCAATACCGGCATATTTAAACCAAATGGGCAATAAACGATTTTTCTTAGGCTGGACTTGCCTTTGAATTTTTTTCCAAACAGCATCGGAAGGTTGTGCTTCAAAATTTTTGAAACTTTCCTGAAAGATTCGGTCTATATGTTTATTATGGTCACTCATTTACGGTCCTACTTCTCTAATTTGTTTTTGGTATGCTTCAACTTTAGTTTTTAAAATGGCTCTAGCTCTAGCTAAATTAGATTTTGAAGTACCTTCTGTAATTCCTAGCATATCGGCAACTTCTTGGTGCGCATAACCATCTAAAACATACAGGTTAAAAACCAGTCTGTATCTGTTGGGTAAATCTTGCACACAACCTAATAAAAAATCTAGTGGAATTTCTTCATGATATTCTTCCACTCGATGGTCTTCAATATTTTCTTCGTCTACTAAAGCAAACAATTGTTGTTTTCGGTATTTGGCCAGACAAGTATTTATACAAATACGTTTCATCCAACCTTCAAAAGAACCTTTGTGCTTAAACTGACTTACTTTATCTAAAATGCAAATAAAAGCATCTTGTAAATTATCTTCTGCTTCGGCTTTATTTCTGGAATACTTCATACATAAACCAAAAAGCTGAGGAGAAAACAGCTCATAAAGATTGCGTTGCGACTTCAAATCGCCTTTAACACAGCCTTTTATAAGTTTTTTTAAGCCCAACAATATATTGTTACTATTTAGTAGATGTTTGATTTTAAATTGGTTGCGTGCAAGTTGAAAAAAAGCCGTGAACTATTTACGGCTTTTTTGGGTTTAAGCTTTGGTTTTTCCTTTAATTGCAGCGGTAATTTTTTCTTCCAGCTCATCCATTAAATCTGGATTTTCAAGCAGTAAAGTTTTTACAGCATCTCTTCCTTGACCAAGTTTGGTATCTTCATAACTAAACCAAGAACCTGCTTTTTTTACAATGTCAAACTCAACACCAATATCAATTATTTCTCCAACTTTAGAAATTCCTTCGCCGTACATGATGTCAAATTCTGCCATTTTAAATGGTGGAGCAACTTTGTTTTTCACCACTTTTACGCGGGTTTTGTTCCCCATAACATCGCTGTTACTGTTTTTAATTTGTGTAGAACGTCTGATGTCTAAACGTACAGATGCGTAAAATTTTAGGGCATTTCCTCCCGTTGTTGTTTCTGGGTTGCCAAACATAACACCAATTTTTTCTCGCAATTGATTAATGAAAATCACAGAGCAATTGGTTTTGCTTATGGTAGAAGTCATTTTTCTCAAGGCTTGAGACATTAATCTAGCATGAAGACCCATTTTAGAATCTCCCATTTCGCCTTCAATTTCACTTTTTGGCGTCAACGCAGCAACTGAGTCAATTACTACAATATCTATAGCACCTGAGCGAATTAAATTCTCAGCAATTTCTAGAGCTTGCTCACCATGATCGGGCTGAGAAATAATTAAATTATCTATATCAATTCCTAAACTTTTAGCGTAGGTTCTGTCAAAAGCGTGTTCTGCATCTATAAAAGCTGCAATACCACCTGCTTTTTGTGCTTCAGCAATAGCGTGTAATGTAAGAGTTGTTTTACCAGAAGATTCTGGGCCATATATTTCAACCACTCTTCCGCGCGGATAACCGCCTACACCTAAAGCAATATCTAAACCTAAAGATCCAGATGGTATAGCATCTACATCTACAACGGCTTGATCGCTCATTTTCATCACAGTACCTTTTCCGTAGGTTTTGTCTAGTTTATCTAGGGTTAATTTTAAAGCTTTTAATTTTGCATCTTTCTCACTGCTGTCTTTGCTCATTTCGTTTTTTTTTATGTAAGATTGTATTCAACTAGGGTAAAAGTACAACTTTTTTTATTTTTAATTTACCCACGCAACCTTTTTAAATAAGATCATCTTTATTATAAGAAACTATGAAGTTTTCAATAAAAATATGTTTTACAAATAGCCGAGGCATCACCTGCTTTTTCGCAAGTGTAAGCGGCTGCAAAATAGATGGTGGCTGACGTTATACATGAATTTAGTATTTATTAAAATTTAAATTGAAATGTATAACAACGAATTAGCCACCCTTGTTGTTTTGAACAACATCTAAATTTTAAAAAGAAAAAAGCCTCGCATCTAAGCGGGGCTTTTTTCTTTTCTATGAAAGCCTTACTTTTGCCAAAAATTTCCTAACTTAAAATTAGTATAGCATGCAACTGTACAATAAATTAAGTGCGAAGGAAAGAGCAGCGCTTATCGAAAAAGCTGGTGAAGACCGCTTAACGCTATCTTTTTATACATACGCACACGTAAAAAATCCACAACTTTTTAGAGATTACCTTTTTATACATTGGAATAAAATGGATGTATTAGGTAGAATTTATGTTGCTAAAGAAGGCATTAACGCTCAACTTTCAGTTCCCGCTAAGCGCTTTAGTGAATTCAAATCTTTTATAGATAGCATTAGCTTCTTAGAAGGCATCCGGCTAAACATTGCCATCGAACAAGACAACATGGCATTCTTAAAGCTGAAAATTAAAGTAAGAAATAAAATACTAGCAGATGGCTTAAACGATGAAACCTTTGATGTAACCAACAAAGGAGTTCATGTTGATGCTGAAGCTTTTAATAAATTAATAGAAGACCCAAACACGGTTTTAGTAGATATGCGTAACCATTACGAAAGTGAAATTGGTCATTTTCAAAATGCAGTTACACCAGATGTAGATACCTTTAGAGACTCTTTAGATATCATTGAAAAAGACTTGAAAGATCATAAAGAAGACAAAAACTTAGTGATGTATTGCACTGGCGGAATTAGATGCGAAAAGGCTAGCGCTTACTACAAACACAAAGGCTTTAAAAAAGTGTTTCAATTGGAAGGCGGCATTATTGAATACGCTAGACAAGTACAAGAAAAGAAATTAGATAATAAGTTTCTAGGGAAAAACTTTGTGTTTGACCATCGCATGAGCGAAAAAATTTCTGATGAAGTTATCGCTCATTGTCACCAATGCGGAAATCCTTGCGACACACATGTTAACTGCGCCAATGATGCTTGCCATTTGTTGTTTATTCAATGTGAAGATTGCGCTAACGAAATGCAAAAATGTTGCTCAGATCACTGTAAAGAAATAATTCAACTTCCTTACGAAGAACAAAAGAAATTAAGAGCAGGGAAACAAAATAGCAATCATATTTTCAAAAAAGGAAGATCAGAAAATTTAAAATTTAAAAAATCGAAAGCACAAGATTTACAACTTCAAGGAAACTAATACAGCATACAACAAGCTAACATAATTTATTTCAGCGCCATTTTGTTTTAAAAATGGCGCTATTTTTTTCATTTTTGCTTTACATAACAGCGCTGTACTTTATGGTAAACCCCATAACTTCAAAATAACTAATGCAGCTTACAATAATTTGGTATCTTTACCTTTTTAATAATATGAATAGTCAACACAGCTAAAAGCTAGTGTTTCAATATATATAATGAAGTATGGGTTGTGCAAGTTGCTCAAGTGGAAAAGATGGATCGCCGAAAGGCTGCAAAAATAACGGAACCTGTGGTACAGATAGCTGCAATAAATTAACTGTTTTCGACTGGCTTTCTAATATGGAATTGCCAAACGGAGAAAAACCTTTTGATGTAGTAGAAGTCCGTTTTAAAAATAGCCGTAAAGAGTTTTACAAAAATACAGAATCACTTACTTTACAAATGGGAGATGTGGTAGCTACAGAAGCTTCACCAGGTCACGATATTGGTATTGTAACTTTAACTGGCGAGCTGGTTAAAGTACAGATGAAAAAGAAAAAGGAAGATCCTTACGCTGACGACTTACCCAAAATTTATAGAAAAGCCACTCAAAGAGATATTGATGTTTGGCAAGAAGCCAAAGACAGAGAAGAAGCCGTAAAAAAACGTTCGCGAGAAATTGCCATTCGTTTAAAATTAAAAATGAAAATTAGCGATATTGAGTTTCAAGGTGATGCTTCAAAAGCTATTTTTTATTACACAGCAGAATCAAGGGTAGATTTTAGACAACTGATTAAAGAATTTGCTTACGAGTTTAAAACTCGAATTGAAATGAAACAAATTGGGTTTCGTCAAGAAGCGGCAAGACTTGGTGGTATTGGCTCCTGCGGAAGAGAATTGTGTTGTTCAACTTGGTTAACCGATTTTAGAACGGTAAAAACTTCAGCGGCACGTTACCAACAACTTTCCTTAAACCCATTAAAGCTTGCTGGTCAATGCGGAAAGTTAAAATGTTGTTTGAATTACGAGTTAGATACGTATTTAGACGCCATCAAAGATTTTCCCAAATTTGAAGATAAACTCATCACCAAAAAGGGAAAAGCAGTTTGCCAGAAAATAGATATTTTTCAAAAGAAATTTTGGTATGCTTATGAAGGAGATTACGGCAACTGGATTGAAATTGAATTAGAACAAGTACTTGAAATAATTGAAGCTCAAAAAAATAACGATCCTGTTGAAAGCCTTGAAGACTTTAAAGCAGAAGAGCCAGAAGTAAAAATTGAAGCCAATTACGAAAATGTTGTTGGGCAAGATAGCTTAACTCGTTTTGATAGACCCAAAACTAAAAAACGTAAAAAACGTAGAAAGCCAAATACCAATCCAAACCAGAAGCAAGCTAGTAAATCTGGGCAAAAGCCAACTTCTAATCAACCTGCTTCAAAAGGAAAAAAAAGACCACCTAGAAACAAGGGAAATAAAAACAATAACAAAAACACGAATAAAAACAATACCAATAATGCCAACTAAAGTTTTTCTTTTATTCGGATTCATAATCTGTTTAGCATCTTGTCAAGACCAAGATTACGTATTTTCTAAATATGAATCTACAGGCGGAAAATGGCATAAAAACGATACATTAAACTTTAATTTTTCAGCAAAAGATACTACGCAAACTTACAACGTATTTATTTCGCTCAGAAATAACCTAGAGTACGAATTTAAAAATATCTATCTCATTTCAAGCATTACATTTCCCAACGGTAAAGTTGTGATAGATACACTAGAATATCCAATGGCAAATAACGATGGTACTTTTATTGGTAAGGGTTCTAGTATAATCGAAAACAAGCTTTGGTTAAAAGAAAAGGTAAAATTTAACGAAAAAGGCCAATATATTTTTAAGCTCAGACAAGCCATGAGAAAAATGAATGAAGTGGAAGCTTTAGAGCAATTAAAAGGAGTTGTAGACGTTGGTATTCAAATTGAAGAAATTCAGAATTTATAATGAAAAAGAAACCAAACCCTAAAAAGAAAAAGAGCTTCAAAAAATTTATATTATATTTTTGGGCACTTTTTGCATTTGGCATTTTAGCTGTGGTATTTTTATTTTTATTAGCAGGTTGGGGAGCGCTCGGGCCTATGCCAACATTCGATGAACTTGAAAATCCTGAAACCAACCTTGCCACGGAAGTAATTTCATCAGACGGGAAAACCCTAGGAAAGTATTTTTTAGAAAATAGAACACCAGTAAAGTTTGAAGATTTACCTGAACATTTAGTACAAGCCTTAGTTGCAACAGAAGATGAACGTTTTTATTCGCATTCAGGAATAGATGCACGCGGTACACTAAGAGCAGCTATTTTTTTAGGAAGTAAAGGTGGAGCTAGTACTATTACGCAACAGCTTTCTAAACAATTGTTTACTGGAGTGCGTTCTAGAAACATATCAGAAGCAATTATTCAAAAAATAAAAGAATGGGTTATTGCAATACGTCTAGAAAGACAATACACCAAAAATGAAATCATTACCATGTATTTTAATGTTTTCGATTTTACTCGTGGCGCACATGGCATTAGATCAGCATCCAGAGTATATTTTGGCAAAGAACCTAAAGACTTAAAAGTGGAAGAAGCCGCAACCTTAGTGGCCATGTTTAAAAATCCTGTTTTATACAATCCATATCGAGAAATCTTCAAGAAAAATTCCTTAGAAAGAAGAAATCAAGTGCTTAAACAAATGGAAAAGAATGAATACTTAAGCACAGCTGTAAAAGATTCATTACAAAAACTTCCATTAACCATCAACTACACACCAGAACAACATGACGATGGTACAGCTACTTATTTTCGAGAATTTTTGAAAGATTTCTTAAGCGATTGGGTAGAGAAAAACCCGAAACCTGACGGAACAATGTATAATATTTATAAAGACGGATTAAAAGTCTTTACTACTATTGATGCAGACATGCAAAGCGCAGCAGAAGAGTCTGTTAAAAGACACATGACAAAACTTCAAAAAGAATTTAACCGTCAAAATCAAAACAATTCAACAGCTCCATTTAGAAGTATTAACCAAGCTGAAGTAAACCGAATTTTAAATAAAGGAATTAAAAATTCTGACCGCTACAAACGACTAAAAAACCGTGGTATTTCTGAAGATTCTATCGCTAAAATATTTGATCAAAAAGTCGAGATGAAGCTTTTTTCCTGGGAAGGCGAAATTGACACCATTATGACCCCAAAAGATTCTATACGCTACTACAAATCTTTTTTAAACACAGGAATGATGTCTATGCGACCACAAACTGGAGAAGTAAAAGCTTGGGTTGGTGGTATTAATTATAAATATTTTAAATACGAACACGTAAAACAAGCAAGAAGACAAGTTGGCTCTACATTTAAACCCTTTGTATATGCCACAGCAATAGACCAACTTCATTATTCGCCTTGTTACCAACTTCCCAACACGTTATATACCATACCTAAAGGAAAACACGGACTTATTGACGACTGGACACCATCTAACTCTGGCGATAAATATGGCGGGAACAAAACTTTAAAACAGGCTTTAGCTGAATCAGTAAATACTATTACAGCTCGTTTAATCGACAAAACAGGTCCAGAAAAAGTAATTAATATGGCCGATGCTTTAGGCGTTGATGTTTCAGATATGGATCCTTATCCGTCTATTGCTTTAGGAACTCCAGATTTAAGCGTTTACGAAATGGTTTCTGCTTACGGAACCTTTGCTAATAAAGGTGTTTACGTAGAACCATTCATGATTACTAGAATTGAAGACAGAAACGGAACTATTTTATATCAACATTCGCCAGTAAGCAAAGATGTTCTTAGCGAAGAAACAGCCTACGTTGTTGTAAACCTATTAGAAGGAGTGACCAAGTTTGGTTCAGGAGTACGACTGAAAACTAATTCAGAATACGCTAAAAATAGAATAGACTATCAACGCGCTGTAACAGGTTATCCATACGATTTTAAAAATGATATTGCTGGAAAAACAGGAACCACACAAAACCAAAGCGACGGTTGGTTTATTGGTATGGTTCCCGATTTAGTAACTGGAGTTTGGGTTGGTGGCGAAGAACGTTCAGTGCGTTTTCCTTCCATCACTTACGGACAAGGAGCTACTATGGCATTGCCTATTTGGGGAATGTATATGAAAGATTTATACGAAAATGAAGATGTAGAAGTTTCTGATGAAGCATTTGAGAAACCAGAAAACTTAACTATTCCTATAGAATGCGACCAGTTACAAGATGTGGATAGCGATAAATATGAAGAAGACTTTGAGTTTGGCTTTAATTAAAATTTCAAAAATTGACCGTCTCATTAGTAAAAAGACTTAGCCAGAAAGTAAGGCTCTATTTTTTAGTTTTAGCTTTTTATCAACAAACATTCATGCTACTTTCTTTACTTTAGTTGCATGAAAACTCCCTTATTGGCTTTCAATTCTAAAGGCATTTATTGCGAAGCGGCAGATGTATACATCGACGCATGGAAGCCTGTGGATAAAGTGATTATTTCCCACGGTCACGCAGATCACTCCCGTTGGGGACATCAAAAATACATTACACATCACGATAACGTACCTATTGTAAAACATCGCTTAGGAGAAGTAAACATTGAGAGCAAAGCCTATGGCGAAAGTTTTACCATTAACAATGTAAAATTCAGTTTGCATCCAGCTGGCCACATTATTGGAAGCGCTCAAGTTAGAGTAGAACACAAAGGGGAAGTTTGGGTGTTTTCTGGCGATTATAAAGATGAAGCCGATGGAGTTTGTACGCCTTTTGAAGCTGTCCCTTGCCATACGTTCATCACCGAATGTACCTTTGGTTTACCCGCTTTTAAATGGAAACCCCAAGCCGAAGTTTTTGAAGAAATCAACCAATGGTGGAAACAAAATCAAGCCGATGGTAGAACTTCAGTTTTGTTTGGGTATTCCTTAGGAAAAGCCCAACGCTTATTGAAGCATCTCAATCCTGAAATTGGAAAAATTTACACCCATGGCGCTATCGAAAATATGACGGAAGTCTTGCGAAGTTTAGTAGATTTCCCGCCAACACACTTAATTACTAGGGAAACCACCAAAGTAGAATTAAACGGAAATTTAGTTTTAGCGCCACCTAGTGCTCACGGCGGCACATGGATCAGAAAAATGACGCCTTATGTTACTGCTTCGGCTAGCGGTTGGATGACCTTCAGAGGAGCAAGACGCCGCCGTGCAATCGACAAAGGATTTGTACTAAGTGATCACTGCGATTGGAACGGACTCATCAATTCCATTAAAGCAACGGGTTGCGAAAAAGTAATTTGCACCCATGGTTACACCGATATTTTTGCTAAATATTTACGCGAACTTGGCTACGACGCTAGAACTGAAAAAACACAATACGAAGAGAATGAAGATTAAGATCCCCCTAATCCCCAAAGGGGGAATTTAAAGAACTCCCCCTTTGGGGGTTAGGGGGCAAATATTTTTAATATGAAAGCATTTGCCCAACTTATCAAAACCATCGACTCCACCAACAAAACCAATTTGAAGGTAGAAGCATTGGCGGATTACTTTCAGCAAGTATCTGATGAAGATAAGGTTTGGACCATTGCTATTCTTTCGCATCGGCGACCACCACGACCTGTAAATACTACTTTAATACGTGAATATGCTTCAGAATTGGCAAACATTCCGCTATGGCTTTTTGAAGAATCCTACCATATTGTAGGCGATTTAGCTGAAACCATCGCTTTGGTGGTTCCCGACTCTCAACAAGAAACCGAAAAAAGCTTAACACAATACTTAGAAGAAATGTTGGCTTTAAAAAAAGAATCTGACGAAGTCAAAAAAGAATACTTGGTTTCCAACTGGAAAAAACTCAATTATTACGAGCGATTTGTATTCACCAAATTGATTACTGGCGGATTCAGAATTGGTGTAAGTCAGAAATTGATGACGCGTGCCTTAGCCAAATCCACCGGAATTGATGAAGAAGTTTTAGCCTTTAAATTAATGGGAAATTGGAATCCTAATAAAATCAGCTTTCAAGAATTAATTTTAGAAGAAAACGAAGCTGATTACCTTTCCAAACCGTATCCATTTTATTTGGCTTATGCCATTGAAGACCAACCCAACGATTTAGGTGATCCCAAAGATTGGTTAGCCGAACACAAATGGGACGGCATTCGTAGTCAAGTGATTATTCGTAAAAATCAACTCTTTGTGTGGAGTCGTGGGGAAGAATTGGTCACCGATAAATATCCAGAATTTGAAGATTTTGTAGGAAAACTGCCCAACGGAATCGTCTTGGATGGTGAAATTTTAGCCTATCCAAATAATGAAATAGGAAGCTTCAAAGACTTACAAACCCGAATTGGCAGAAAAACCGTTTCTAAAAAACTATTGGAAAAGACACCTGTTATTTTGAAAGTTTACGACATTTTAGAATACGAAGGCAAAGACATTCGGAAGAAATCATTTGTAGATAGAAGAAGAATTTTAGACCAATTGCATGCCGATTTCAAGGATGAGATTTCTGTGTTTCATCTTTCAGAAATTATGAAATTTTCTGCTTGGGATGAAATGGCAAAAGAGCGAGAAAACGCCAGAGAAATTAAATCGGAAGGTTTGATGATTAAACGCAAAAATTCCACCTACGGCGTCGGCAGAAAAAAAGGCGATTGGTGGAAATGGAAATCCGATCCTTTTAGCATCGATGCGGTACTTACCTACGCCATGCGCGGACATGGAAGAAGAAGCAATCTGTTTACAGATTACACCTTTGGCTTGTGGGACGATGAGCACAAAGAATTAGTCACTTTTGCTAAAGCTTATTCTGGTTTAACCGATAAAGAATTTAAAAGTTTAGATGCTTGGATTAAAAAACACACCTTAGAACGTTTTGGACCTGTACGCAGTGTTGAACCTTATCATGTATTCGAAATTGCTTTTGAAGGCATAGCCGAATCCAAACGACACAAAAGTGGAGTAGCTACCCGTTTCCCCAGAATTTCCCGTTGGCGAAACGACAAAAAAATGGGAGAGGCTAATACACTGGAAGATTTGAAAGCCATGATTCCGAAATAGGTATCCTATTCGAAGTTAAAGACCCTAAATAGGAGACCCCACAGGTTTAACTTGTCCGCCTTTGGTGGAAAACCTGTGGGGTCTTTAATGAATCTAAGGTTAGTGTATGAAATAACCTTTAAAAAACAATTAACACTTATTTCTTTTATGAAATTTCTTTTTCTCTTATATTTTTATGAATCAATTTATTAAATTGATTTAAAGCTTTGCCATTATCATGGAAAGATAGCTACATATAAATCAGCAATAAATATTTTATGCATATGAAGTATTTTTTTCTTATTATTTTATTTCCATTATTCATTCATTCTCAAGAAAATAACGACCAAGATAAAGAAGACAAAGAACGAAAGTTTTCAATAGGATTTGCAGCTGGCATAATGAATCAATCTTTTGAACAAAACGGTGATCACTTAACCAACCAAGCATCTAATATGGCAGGTTTTGCACTTCAATATCAAAGCTCTGAATTTTCTCATTTAAGATTAGGTTACGACCGATTTTCAACAGTTTCCTTTTCAGGATTATCTTTTGATTCCTATACAATTCCTTTGCTTTACGGTTTCAATTTAGATTGGCTTAAATCGCTATACGGAGGAGTGAAAAATCCAAATATTAAGCTGTTAGTCGAACTTGGCGTGTATTACCGAGGAATATCTAATTTTAAAAATCAATCATCCATAGATTACAATACCCATAATGTATTTGGATTTCAAACAGCCTTTGTATTAAAATTTGATTTGTCCAACAGTCTTTTTGCTAACATTAGTATTCAAGGAAATAATGATTATGACGACATCTTAGATGCTGATAACAATGCTATTAGTTTAAGCGGATATGCACTTCAATTAGGATTTGCTTTTAGGTTATAAATATTTCAAAATAGGGGGGATTAAAAAATTAACTTTGAATAATAAATTATTGGTTATTAATGCGAAAAAGCATTTTGACAAATTGAAAAATATATGAAATTGAAACTACCTCCTTCTTATTTTCAACAACAAGATGTAGTTCATTTAGCAAAAGATTTACTCGGTAAAACCATACACACACATATTGATAATAAACTATGCGTGGGCATCATTTCAGAAACAGAAGCTTATGCTGGAGTAGGAGATAAAGCTTGTCATGCCCATTTGGGTCGTTTTACTAAACGTACCAAAGTCATGTATGAAGCTGGCGGAATAGCTTATGTATATTTGTGTTATGGCATTCATCATTTATTCAATATCGTCTGCAATCAAAAAGATGTGGCAGATGTGGTTTTGATTCGTAGCGTCATTCCAATTAAAGGCATTGAAACCATGCTTCAACGCAGAAAGAAAGCTAAAGTTACTTCCAATTTAACTATTGGTCCAGGTAATTTCACCCAAGCATTTGGCATTTCAAAAAAACATAATGAAACTTCGATTTGTGGAAAAAGCATTTGGATGGAAGAACAAAATTTTCAACCTACAAAAATTGAAACCACTCCACGAATCGGTATTGCTTATGCAGAAGATGATGCACTACTTCCTTGGCGTTTTGTTGGTCATTTTGATGATATTGAAGCCCATATTACTAAAAGACAACAACTATAAAAAAGCAATTTATGTAGCTTAGATGCTTCAAATTAATCCTTTTTCAAATAAATATCTATTTTTGTTATGTATTTATTTTAGCTAAACCATTATTATGCAATTCATTTTTGAAAAACTAAAAAACAGTACACTTTTCTCACTGTTTACAGTTTGTGCCGTATTCATGTCTTTTAACTTTTCCTTTTCACAGACGGATTCCCTTCATTTAAAAACTGGCGACCTTCTTGTAGGTGAGCTTAAAGAAATGAAAGAAAATGTAGCTACTTTTGAAACAGATTACAGCAAAAACGATTTCAAAATAAAATGGGTAGAAATAAAAAAAATTAAAACCAAAACACTCTATTTAGTAAGCTTATCCTCGGGGATACGCTATACTGGTTATTTGGAAAGTATAGATGATGAGGAAGTTGGTGTTATTTTTAAAAATGATACTTTGGCTAAAACTGAAATTAAAGAAATTGTTTTTCTTAGAAAACTAGACCAAGATTTTTGGAGTAATTTAAATGCTTCATTAAGTGTGGGGTACAACTTTACTAAAGCCAATAATTTGTCGCAATATAGCGTGAGAAGTAATCTAGGATACCGTTCTAAAAACTGGTCTGCTTCAACAAGTTATAACCACATTATTTCTTCACAACAGGATGTATCAAAGACGCAACGTTTAGAAGCTAATCTAGTTTATAAAAATTACATCAAGAATAAATGGTTTGGATTGGCAGAAATAAATTGGCTCTCCAATACTGCCCAAAACATTAACTTACGAACCCTTAGCAAACTTGGGATGGGGAAATACCTTGTACAAACCAATAGCTTGTATTGGGGCTTGCAAACTGGAGCTTCTTTTAATAATGAAAGTTTTAGTTTAGATGGAGTGGATAGCAGTAACGATAGTGCAGAGCTTTTTTTCGGAACGGAAGCTAACTTATACGATATCGGCGATTTAAGCTTTTTGAGTAGAGTTGTGGTATACCCAAGCTTAACTGAGTCTGGCCGATGGCGAACAGATTTTAATTTTGATATTAAATATGATTTGCCTTTCGATTTTTATATCAATTTTGGACTGAGTTACAATTACGACAATCAGCCTATACAATCGGGTAGAGAAAAGGATTATGTATTTCAAACTACGCTCGGGTGGAGTTTGTAATTCTACAGCTTATGTTTGCTATATAAAAAGTATCTTTGCAGAGAACAGAATTTAAGCCAATGCAAGCCATTCAAGGATTTTCAAAACTCAGTAAACAAGAAAAAACAGATTATTTACTTCAACATTATTTGAAGGATTTTCCCCAAGCTGAACAAATTTTAAGTCAATACCTCAACCAAGACGAAAAGCTTCAACGCTTACACGACGAATTTATTGAAAACACCCTTACCAACTTTTATTTGCCTTTTGGCGTAGCACCTAATTTTTCCATCAACAACAAAAATTATGTGATTCCGATGGCTATTGAAGAAAGTTCTGTAGTGGCAGCAGCCAGTAAAGCAGCTAAGTTTTGGGGCGAACGCGGTGGCTTTAAAACCACCGTTTTAGGAACTGAGAAAATTGGTCAAGTTCATTTTAACTTTTCAGGAGAATTGGAAGAATTGGAAGCTTTTTTCCAACAAGTAAAACCCAAGTTGTTGGAATCTGTTCAATCCATTACCAAAAACATGGAAAAACGCGGCGGTGGAATTCGCAGTTTGGATTTGGTAAATAAATCTGAAGATTTAGCGAATTACTATCAATTGCACGCCACTTTTGAAACCAAAGATGCGATGGGTGCGAACTTTATCAATTCGTGTTTAGAAGAATTTGCAGCGGTGTTTAGAGACGAAGCACATTTGCATTTTCAAGACGATGCAGAACTGGAGATTGTTATGAGCATTCTTTCCAATTACGTGCCCAATTGTTTAGTGCGAGCAGAAGTAAGCTGTGCAGTTGATCAATTAGGGAAAACCAAAGAAGAAGGTCAAGCTTACGCTGAAAAATTTGTACGTGCCATCAACATTGCCGAAGTAGAACCCTACCGTGCCGTAACCCACAACAAAGGAATCATGAACGGAATTGATGCTGTGGTTTTAGCCACAGGAAACGATTTTAGAGCAGTTGAAGCAGGCGTTCACGCTTATGCAGCTAGAAACGGAAAATACAGCAGTCTCACTCACGCCAAAGTGGAAAACGGAATCTTTACCTATTGGATTGAAGTTCCTTTGGCTTTAGGAACGGTTGGTGGACTTACCAGTTTGCATCCGTTGGTAAAATTGGCCTTGGCATTATTGCAGAATCCAAGCGCAGAAGAATTGATGCAGATTGTTGCAGTTGCTGGATTAGCGCAAAACTTCGGAGCGGTGAATTCACTAGTGACCACAGGCATTCAGGAAGGACACATGAAAATGCACTTGATGAATATCTTAAATCAGTTTGAAGCTGATGTGCAAGAACGTGAAAAAGCAGTCGAATTTTTTAAATACAACACCGTGACTCATTCGGCTGTGGTTAATTTTATGAACGATTTACGCGCTAAATAATAAATCATGTCCACTTCTTTTTATAGTCATGGAAAATTATTGCTCACTGGAGAATATGTAGTTTTAGATGGTGCTGAAGCTTTAGGATTGCCCACGAAATTCGGACAACATTTACAAGTGATTGAAACTTCCCATCAACAAAAAATCACTTGGAAAAGCCTTCTACAAAACAACAAAGTCTGGTTAGATTTGGAATTTATTTGGAATGAAAAATTTCAATTTAGTTGTGCAACTGCATCAAATGAAGCACAAAAGTTAATTGAAATTTTCAATTGGATTGCTCTACAAAATCCTTTGTTATTTTCTGCTAAAGTGGGATTCGATTTCATTTCAATATTAGAATTTCCAAAAGATTGGGGTTTGGGTTCATCTTCTACCTTGATCAACAATTTAGCACAATGGGCAAAAGTAGATGCGTTTCAGTTACAAGATGTTGCCTTTGGCGGAAGTGGTTACGATGTAGCCTGCGCACAACATGAAACACCGATTTTATTTCAAAAAAAACAGCTTCAACAAAACATCAAGCCTGTACAATTCAATCCTTGTTTTAAAGATGAATTGTTTTTTGTGTACCTCAATCAGAAACAAAACAGCCGAAAAGCCATTCAGCATTACCGCAGTCAATCGCCTGAAAATGTAGAATTGGCGGTAGAACGCATCTATTCCATTACCCAACAAATATTGGAAGTAACCCTAATTGAAGATTTTGAAGCTTTATTGAAATCGCATGAAAAAATCATTGCTTCTTTGTTGGCACAACGACCCATTCAGCAAGAACTTTTTGCAGATTATCCGAGAACCGTAAAAAGTTTAGGCGCTTGGGGTGGCGATTTTGTTTTGGCTGTTGGCAACCTTGAAGACCGAACATATTTTCAACAAAAAGGTTTTGAAACGATTTTGAGTTATGATGAGATGATTTTGTAGGGAGATTTAGTTTTACTCGGATTGCAAATCTGGGTTATTATGTATTGTCAAATTAATGCTTCGAAGTTTCAAACTTCGGAGAGCGTTGTTTTACTCGGATTGCAAATCCGAGTTATCAATTTATCATTCGTGCATTCGTGGCATTTTTAATAGCGTTGTAAACTTCGGAGAGCGTTGTGAAATGATTTTGTAACAAGCTTTAATTTTACTCGGATTGCAAATCCGAGTTATCGTGTATTATTTGTTATCATTAGCGCATTCATGGCGTCATATACAATAACTTACAAGCCGCGCTCTTTTTGTATCCGCTCGTAAGCTTCTTGGACTTTGGTAAATTTTTCTTGAGCACCTTTTTGGTAGGCTTCATCCATGTGTTGTAATTTGTCGGGATGATACTTTTTGGCCATTTTTCGGTAGGCTTTTTTTACTTCATCGTCTGTAGCTGACTTTTCAATTTCCAAGATTTTATAGGCATTGTCTGCCGATTGAAAAAACATGGCTTTGATGCTTTCAAAATCACTTTTGTTGATGCGTAAATTTCTTGCAATTCGCAGTAGAACATTTAATTCTGCATCAGAGACATGACCATCTGCTTGACCAATGTTGAATAAAAAATGCAAGACTTGAAGTCTTACTTCGTAGCTTAGTCTTGGGCGAATAAAATCGCAAACACGTTCTGCAGAAATCTCTCTGTTTTTAACTACTTGATTAAAAGTTCTGAAGGTTGCGTTGGCACGTTCTTTTCCATAAGCTTGAACGAAATATTTCCGAACAAAATCCAACTCATTTTGGGTTATTTTTCCATCGGCTTTGATCACTAATGAAGCTAGAGAAAGCAAGTTGAGTTCAAAGTCGCCTGGACTTACGCTTCTAGTTTGACCGCCGAAGCCACTGGATTGAAACTGAATTTTAGTCCCAAGCATGCGATCGATAATACTTCCTATAAAAAAACCGATAAAAGCGCCTAAAAAACCTTTAAACACAAAAAAACCGGCAACAATTCCAACTAATTTAAACATACAAACAAAGTTGCTGCAAATATAGGCTAAGCTTAAAAGTTAGGCTTTGATTTCAAATAGTTTTCACAAAATTGTTTATCGGGTTTTTAGCCAACCCGTAATGCTATAGCGTTCGCTTTCTAAAACGGGCAGTACTTCATGTTCTAAAACTTGACTTTCAAAAATGACTAATCTTCCAGGAAATGGATGAATGTGTAATGCATGTTCACCAGTTTCAGTAGGCTGATAAATTACCAAATCTCCACCGTTTTTGGTTTCCCAGTCTGCTTCATTTAAATAGAAAACCATAGATAATACACGGCGATCATCATTTTGAAACGTATCTAAATGCCGTTGGTAATAGGTTCCTTTTGGATACAATGCATAGTGAAATTCTTTGTGCAGAATTCCCATAAAACAAGTTCGGTTGAGGTATTGTATAAGCGAATTCAGTTCAGCAAAAAATAATTTTTCGGTAGGTCCAGCTTCTTTTTCGTCCATCCATTGAATGAAGTCTCCACGAATGCTTTTCGAGATGAGTTCGTTTGTTCGGTTTCCGATAGCGGCTTTTTTCAGCAGATCTTCGGCTTGTTTGTTAACTAGGTTAATACGCAACTGATTGACTAGACTTAAGGGCAGAAAATTATCAACAATAGTAAAATGTTGTTTGCTGATATCTTCTATAATGACTTCGTAAAGCGGATTTAATGCTACTCCTGAAAAGGCTAAACTCTTGTTTTCTTCCATTGCTATTTTTACAAAAAATAAGTGCGCAAAAATAAGCTAAAATGGCATGGGTTGTTCGTGCTAGAACAATTAGATGATGAGGTTGATTGACTTGTGAATTTCTATTCTTTTAGAATCTTAAAACTAATAGTATCATTGATTTTCACAAAATAAACCCCGCTTTCAAGTTCAGGTATCGAAATACCGTCATCAACATTAGCAAAAGACTTGACTAGTTTGCCCTGGATAGTAAACACTTTTACACTTTTTAATTGCAATTGATTTGGGTTTTTAATCCATAATTTGTCTTTAACGGGATTAGGATATATAGTTATTGAATTTTTTAAATCAAAATCTGATGTAGATAAGGTACAATTAGATGAGAAAGTATATTCCAAATATGCGTAACTATTTTCATCGGGTATTTGCGCAATGATATCCCATGTATTGTAAGGAAATTGTCCTGACGAAGCTGCCTGAGCATCACTTACATTTATGCAAACTGTATATGTGTTAGGTGGATCCCAATATTCATGGGACAAATCTATGGTTAAATTTGTTCGAGTTATGCTCGGGTTTTTTAAATTTATCACTGAAAGATTACAACTATTGTATAAACTTATAATTTCAAGATTAGCTAAATTACTAAAGTCTAATTTTGATAAACATAAAAATGGACTTGAGTCTACACTTGCATCATCTGCAATAAATTCTATGAGGTTTAAATTTGAATTAAATACATCTGCCTGATCTTCCAAAAGTTCAACCCACAGGTTTGATAAATTAATAATTTCAAGTGACTCAAAATTTTCTATTCCAGTAAAATCTGTAATTGCCTCATCATAAGATACTGTGAAGTATAAATTTGAAAAATCTAATTCTACTATATTTTCAATATCAGCAGTCAAAACCTGCCCATTGATAATACCATCACTATCAATATTCATATCAATCAAGGCTTGCTCGAAGTTTTCATCGGGTATGGTGGTGGTTTGAGCAATCGTTAGGTTGAATAGTAGTATAGCAAAAACGCTATATAAATTTACATTGAGTTTCATGGTTTCTAGTTTTTTATAAGTTGCTTGGTATCTACAATTATATTATTTGTTACTAGGCTAACGATATACTGTCCTGTTGGCTTGTTATTTATATTAATGGTTTTGTACGTCTTTGATATATCTAAAAGGTAATTGTCACTTACCCCAGAAATCACATTGGTAATTACTAAAAAAGCGTTAGTAGCAGAGCCTGTGTTATAATTAACTGAAAAATCGTTCAGTGTAGGATTAGGCGATATACTTGATATGCTTCTGTTTTCTTTTACAGTAAAATTTTTATAGTCTTTATGTCCATCACTATTAGCAATAACTTCTAGGGTATATTCTTTAAGCTCAATATTTGTAATCGTTAAGGTTTGTCCGCTTGAGATGAAGTTACCTTCTGCATCATACCAATTGTAAACAGCTAGTTCATTGATATGTTCTGCTTCTAAATGGGTAAGGTTTTGTGTATTATCTAAACTAGCTTCGGCAGAAAAAAATTGTCTAGAAGAATTTCTATTGATATGATAGGTATAGCCTCCTAAAACATAATTTGTATTTGATTCAGTTTGGCTAATGTGTAAAGTGTATGTTTCGCCGGTAACTTCTTTAATTAAAAAATTTACTCTAGGAGTTAAAGTTCCCCACTCAACAGGTGCAAAACTTATATTATCTAAAGATGAATTATTGCCATTGATTAAAATTTCTCTTTCAGCAGAATTCCATATTCTAGTGTTTGTAGATTGGGCACCACTATTTAGCCAGGCATTCCAAAGTTTATCATCTAATCTCACTCTTAATTCGGCTTCTTGCCAAATAGCGTTTCCTTGATCGGTAAAAAAATTAATATCGCTTGTTACAGCAACTAATTCGCTATAATTTCCAGCAGAAATACTACCAATATCACTTGTGCCTTCAATAACAAGTGTTGTTGTGTTTTTATAAACTATATTATTATTGTTTCTAGCATTTACTGCTGCATCAGAAGGAGACTCTTCTGGAAACGTCATCACATCAGTTGTAGATTCAATACGGCTTAGAAAGCAGAACATCCATGGTTTATTCGTAAATCCAGCATCTTCATATACTGAAGGACTTTTGGGTTGCCACTCAAATTCTAAAATTGCCTCATCTTCTTGACCTAAAACCGGTATAGTTTGACTACCTATTTCACCCCCTACATCTAAAGCATTACTTTCATTGTAATCTCCCTCCCATAAATAAGGCCATGTTTGTTCGCCAATGCCGCCTTTTGCCCAATAGAGTTTTAATGTATCGTCTTCTGAGGAAGGATTACAACTTTTATTTTTCACCCTCACATAGACATAAACAGGGGTATTATCATCATTATATTCTAAATCTTGATGTTCTTGTATGGTTAGACCATCAGGCTGATTTCTTACCCAGATATCTGGGCTATCCCAAATGACTCCGGTTTGATTATCTGGCTCTGCGCCTTTATCTAAAATTGAATTTACGCTATACAAATCATAGTCAATGTCATCTAATATATTAATATATTTATCATTAGCTTCATTTGAAATATATTCATGCATCCTTATTTTCTGTCCAGTGGTAAACAATGTCCTACAATGTTGTCGGGTATATGCCATATAATTTTGGATTTCATTTAAGGTAATATTATAAGGCACTCCATCGCAGTTATTAATTAAATTACCTGTATAATTATTACAATCTTGTGATACATATTGCATGTAAGTGTAAAAATTTGGAGATGCTTGGGTATCGACCACATAATCTCCAGCAGATTCTGCATTATAGGCTGGATCATTAGGATCTCTTGTTACATTTTCGCATAACCAACTAGAATCAAAATATTCATGAGTATGTTTTAAACTTAAATTGTGTCCTATTTCATGAATAAAAATACCAATTATTTCTTCTTGATCAGCTCTAACTATTAGCCTATCATGGCCATATGCCACACCTCTCCATTGTATGTGGTGTGGAACCATTACTCGTATGGCTGTTCCGGCATACTCTACTGCTGGTTCAGTATAAAATAATTGGTTGACAACTGAAGCAGTTGTATCAAAATGTTGATCTGAAACAATATGACTAAAATGAACTAAATTAAAACAAATATTAAATTGGTTAAATTCTGCATTCAGGTACTCAACCATAGCATGAGCATCTGCTTGAGAGATGGACTGAACCCCATCCGTTTTTTCAATGCCCCAAATTGCAATATTCATGTTACGTTGAGGAAACGTGTTTAAAAAACTTTCATCCGAAGAAAATGAATAAGTACTACTATTGTTCGTATTAATCAAAGGTTCATTTGTGTCATTTTCCGTTCCACAAACATCATCTTGGGCAAACATCGCCAAAGATGTTAGGAATAGAAAGATAAACGCTATACGTGTTGTAGGTTGTAGGTTGTAGTTCGTAGTTTGTTTCATAATAATTAGATTAATTAGTTACTTTTCTACTTTTGCATAAAATTAATAAAAATATCTTAAAAAATTAAGAAAATTTAAAAATTTGTTTTTAAGTTAAATTGTGAATGTTTTTTGTAAGATATGCTAGGTTTGAAATTTCGAAGCCACAATAAAGAACAAAAATTAGCCACGACATAACCCTTCAAGGGTTTCGAACCCTTGAAGGGTTGAGAGATTAAAGCGTTTTATTCACCCCAACTATTGAAGTGCTATTCGCAATGCATCTTCTCATTTCATCCATTGGTGGATAGTTTGAAATCTGAAATCTAAATTCTGAAATCTAAAATATTAAACAGCTACTACCTTTGAATTGAAAGAAAAATGCCCTAGCCCCGATAGTAGTGTAAAGCCCGCAAAGGCTGAGCTTAGCAAAACACAAGCAACACAGCGACCGATAGGAAGCTCTTGGTGTGCCGCTGTTTTGCTTAGCGAAGACTGCGGACTTGAAACGGATAGCGGGAAAATGCTTCTTAAAAATTCGAGCTATTTCTTATTAAAGCATTAAGATTTAAAATTCAACAGCTTGGGCTTTTTATGTATATTTGCAATCTAAATTAAGTTTAAATAAAAGAAATTATATATGTATCCACCAGAGCTAGTAAAACCCATGAAAGAAGAACTAACCACGGTTGGTTTTCAAGAATTATTATCTTCAGCAGATGTTGAAAAAGCATTGGAGCAAAAAGGAACAACTTTAGTATTGGTCAATTCAGTTTGCGGTTGTGCTGCAGCTAACGCGCGTCCAGGTGCAAAAATGTCTTTGGCTAACGACAAAAAACCAGATCATTTAGTTACTGTTTTTGCAGGTGTAGACCGTGAAGCAACCGATAAAGCTCGCGCACAAATGATGCCCTTCCCACCAAGCTCGCCTTCTATGGCTTTGTTTAAAGATGGAGAATTGGTACACATGTTAGAGCGTCATCACATTGAAGGTAGACCAGCTGAGATGATTGCTGACAATTTAAGACAAGCTTACGATGAGCATTGCGCTTAATCGGATTAGCATTAAAAAATAAAAAAGCTGTCCCTACACGGACAGCTTTTTTATTATGCATGCATATAGAAATAATTTAAAGTAGTTATCAATTTTTGTTTGTAGTCCATGAAAAAAGTATTCAGTTATATTTTTAGTGTTTTTTACTACTTGCTTTTTGGCTTGTGGTTGGTTATTTTTCATGTTATTCAGTGGGTTTGTTTTAACGTATTCGGTTATCAAGCGCACAAAAAAAGTGTAGATGTTTTCAATTGGTTTTTACTTAGGACGTTGCATGTTTTAGGTTCAAGAATTACGTTCGAAAACCAATATGCAGATGCATTTCAAGAAGGAAAACCACATATTATTGTGAGCAATCACCAATCTATGTATGATATTCCGCCTATTATCTGGTTTTTGCGTAAATTGCATCCTAAGTTTGTGAGTAAGAAAGAACTCGGGAAAGGTATTCCTGCCATTTCTTACAATTTACGTCACGGTGGTTCGATATTGATAGACCGAAAGGATTCACGTCAAGCATTAACCGAAATAAAAAAATTCTCGGAGTATTTAAACCAAACCAAGCGTTCGGCAGTCATATTCCCGGAAGGAACGAGAAGCAAAACAGGAGCACCGAAAAAGTTTTCAACAAACGGGTTAATGATGTTATTTAAATACTGCCCCGATGCCATTGTGGTTCCCGTAACCATAAATAATTCGTGGAAACTTCAGCGTTTTGGAATGTTTCCCTTAGATTTGGGAGTACATTTAAAAATGGAAGTTCAAGAACCCATCGCTGTTAAAGATTTCGATCCAAAAGAATTAGTAGAAAAAGTAGAAAAAAGCGTCACAAATGGCGTAATCATTTAAAATAAAATAAGATGTCAGCATTCAATGTACGATTAGAAGTAATGAAGCAACTGGAAGAAAAAGTGGATGGACTTATCCAACAATTTTTAATTCCAGTAGAAAAAATTTGGCAACCTAGCGATTATTTGCCCGATTCGGAAGGTGATAAATTTTTTGAAGAAGTAAAGGAAATTCGTGAATTAGCCAAAGAACTCCCTTACGATTTTTGGGTGGTGTTGGTTGGCGATACCATTACAGAAGAAGCTTTACCTACATACGAATCTTGGCTTATGGATGTAGAAGGCATTAACCAACACGACGGAAAATCTGATAATCCTTGGGCAAAATGGGTAAGACAATGGACGGGTGAAGAAAATCGCCATGGCGATGTGCTCAACAAATATTTATATTTATCGGGTAGAGTAGATATGCGCCAAGTTGAAATTACCACTCAACATTTAATCAATGATGGATTTTCAATTGAAACGGATCGCGATCCTTACAAAAACTTTGTTTACACTAGCTTTCAAGAATTAGCAACCTACATTTCGCATAATCGTGTAGCTAAAATTGCTAAGGAATATGGCAACAAACCTTTATCTAGAATGTGTAAAATAATTTCTGGAGACGAGATGCGCCACCACCACGCTTATAGCACTTTTGTAAAAGAAATTTTTGCAGTAGATCCTTCCGAAATGATGATTGCCTTTAAAGAAATGATGGTGAGTAAAATCGTGATGCCTGCTCATTTTTTACGTGAATCTGGAAAAAGTATTGGTTCAGCTTTCGAAGACTTTTCAAATTGTGCGCAACGCATTGGTGTTTACACCGGTCAAGATTACATAGACATTATGCGAAGTTTAATCAACCAATGGAATATTGAAAAAATAAATGGTTTGACTGCGGAAGCTGAAAAAGCAAGAGATTTTGTAATGAAACTTCCTGACCGTATGCAACGCATTAATCAACGTATGCGTGTTCCACAAGAACAAACTACATTTGCTTGGGTAAAACCCGCTTTGGCTAAGTAGATAAAAACTTTCTATTGAATGCATTTCAAGTTAAAGTAGTTGCCCAAACAACTGATTACGTAAAAGAACAGTTAGCTGAAGCTGAAGCTGGACACGATTGGCATCACATCCAACGGGTGTTGAACAACGCTGAAGCTATTTTAGCGGAAGAATCTGCAAACCAATTTGTAGTTACTTTAGCCTGTTTACTGCATGATATTGCTGATGCCAAATTTCATGATGGAGATGAAGAATTGGGACCAAAACAAACACAT
This sequence comes from Psychroflexus planctonicus, assembly GCF_014640195.1. Lineage (GTDB taxonomy): Bacteria > Bacteroidota > Bacteroidia > Flavobacteriales > Flavobacteriaceae > Psychroflexus > Psychroflexus planctonicus. The sequence continues at coordinate 149,645 of NZ_BMGM01000005.1, read as the reverse complement.
TCTTTTTTGAAGCAATTTGATTTGGAAAAAGAAGTGATTGATGAAGTGGTTTTTATTGTAAAACACATTTCGTTTAAAAGTGAAAACCTTCCGATAATTGAAAAATCCAAAGCTTTTCAAATTGTTCAGGATGCTGATCGGTTGGACGCTTTAGGAGCAATTGGCATAGCAAGAACCTTCAATTATGGCGGATATAAAAACCGACCGCTTTACGATGCTGAAATTCCGCCAAAAACCATGCAAACTAAAGCGGAATACAAGAAATCAACAGCTCCGACTATCAATCATTTTTATGAAAAATTGCTGTTGTTGAAAGACAAAATGAATACCCAAACCGGTAAGAAATTAGCACAACAAAGGCATGAATTTATGCTTCAATTTTTAGATGAATTTTTTGCGGAATGTGGGAAACCCAATTGGTAATGTTTCCTAAGGGTTTCATTTTTAAAAACGGCTATTTCGTCTTCAATAAAACTAAAAAACGAATAACAAACCAGTAATAAAGATGATGCTTCCAATTAAGAAAAGCAATACAGTATACGGAAAAATTTCATGAGCTTTTAGTTTGGTAATTGCCAACAAGGGCAATGCCCAAAAAGGTTGAAGCAGGTTGGTTATTTGGTCTCCATAAGCTAAAGCCATAAGCATTTTAGGCAAAGGGACACCTAAATCTAAACCAGATTCTATAGCAATTGGACCTTGTATTGCCCATTGACCGCCTCCGCTAGGCACAAAAATATTCACTAAACCTGCACTTACAAAAGTTAGAATAGGTAAGAATTGTTCATTGGCAACACTAGTTAAAAAGAACGCAATTTCTGAAACCAATCCGCTATCTTTCATAATTCCCATAATACCAAAATATAAAGGAAATTGAATTAATATTCCACCTGCTCCGCGGATGGCTTCTGATAAGGCTTTTTTGTATTGAAATAAATTCCGATGCAAGACAAAACCCAAACCCAACATGAAAAAATTAAGCATATTTGGTGTGAGATTCAAGTTCAAAATATTGGTAGAGTACTGAATGCCAAATGCAATTAAAAGTAAGCCGCCAAACAAAACTCCAACACCATTGGAAGCTTCTAAAAAATGAATTTTTCCCTTTTCAGTTTCGATATGTGTTTGTTGAAATCGTTTAAAAATACTTTGGCTATTTGCATGCTTTTTTCCGGAAAGCCAACCTAAAAAAGCTGGAATTACAATCAATAATATACCAAAAATCAAAAGATTTTCTATACTAAAAATAGTTTCTGAAGTGGAAATATTATCAGGTAAGTTGCTACCCAACTGAAGCAATTTTTCTTGACTAAATAAACTTGGTAAGTGATTGGCTTCTGCAGCTTTCAAAGGAGCTGAACCGCTCATGCCGCCATGCCAAGCCATCATGCCCACGTAACCTGCTGCTCCTAAAAGTGGATAATTGAGTTGAAAACCTTCTTTGGCTGCTTTTTCTCCAATCTTCCGAACGAGTAAAGCACCAAAAATCAACCCCAAACCCCAATTGAAAAAGGCAACAATTAAGGTAAAAAAACTAACCCAAACTACCGCTGTAGAAGTATTTTTAACAAACCCAGTTAACAAATCCAAGAGCTTTTGAACGGGTTTGCTCAACGCTAAAATGTGCCCTAAAACTAAAATCAGCATCATTTGGTAGGCAAAAACCAGTAAAGCTTCATTCCAAATACCATTTTCCCAATAGCTTAAAATGTTTACCAAATGATTTTCATCTGCGGGCGAGGATGTAAAAACCAATGCCAAAAGAATGCTTAAAACACTTAACAAAATGGCTAAAGCAAATGGAGATGGTAGTATTTTTTCAAATTTCATTTTAGTACAGTGTCTTTTTCAAGTTTTCAAATTTAGAAACTTAAAATTAAGTAAGATGAGATTGATTTAAATTTTCAATTCACCCTAATATTAATGTACTTTTGATTTTTTATACAATTGAATTATTTATGCCTAAATCAGTTCGATTTAATCTCAACTTACTTCGTTTAAAAAACAAGTATTTCAGTCAACAACAATTTTTAATTTTGTTGAGTGTGCTTATTGGTTTTGCATCGGGTTTAGTGGCAGTGGTTTTAAAAAACCTGAGTTATTTCATTCAGCAGTTACTAACGGGAAAATATTTAGCCACCTACCATTATTCTTACTACTTTATTTTTCCACTGATCGGCTTAGCTTTGGTGTATTTAATTGTCAATTTTATTTACAAAAGGCAAGTTGGTCAAGGGATTGTAGTTACTTTATATTCCATTTCCCGAAAAAAAGGAATATTAGAGCGTTTTCAAAGTTATGCTTCCCTAATTACCGCTCCGCTAACTATTGGTTTTGGAGGTTCGGTTGGATTGGAAGCACCCACCGTGGTCACAGGAGCATCCTTGGGTTCAAGACTTTCCCGCTATTTTAAAATGAATCAAGCAGCGCGAACTTTATTGGTAGGCTGTGCCGCTGCTGCTGCTATGTCTAGTATTTTTAAGGCACCTATTGCAGGAATTATTTTTGCTATCGAAATTTTTAGTCTCGATTTGACCTTAGCATCTATGATTCCTTTGCTTACCGCTTCGGTTTCGGCTATACTTACTTCTTATTTTTTCTTTGGTAACGACATTATTTTACATACCATCCTAGAAGATGAGTTTGATGTTTCAGACGTGCCGTTTTATGTTTTATTAGGCTTGTTTTCTGCTGTAGTTTCCTTGTATTTCAGCAAAGTCTATTTTACCATTTTTAAATGGTTCAAGAAGTTGAACAACAAAGCAATTCGCATGTTAGTTGGTGGTGTGGTTTTGGGAATTCTCATTTTTATTGCTCCCGCACTCTATGGTGAAGGCTATGAAGTCATCAACAGTTTGCTTCAACAAGATTACTTACAAGCTTTGGGAAACAATTTTTTCAATGATTATTTAGACCAACAATTGTATGTTATACTATTTCTAGTAATCGTTTTCATTTTTAAATCTATTGCCACTTCGGTAACCATTGCAGCAGGTGGCATAGGCGGAATTTTTGCTCCGGTGTTGTTTATGGGAAGCACGATGGGAAATGCCTTTGCTTTGTTGGTAAATTCTTTGGGCTTCAAACAAATTTCAGTTACCAATTTCACTTTGGTAGGAATGGCAGGCTTAATGGCGGGAATTATGCATGCTCCGCTAACCGCAATTTTCCTTATAGCTGAAATTACCAGTGGTTATGGCTTGTTTATTCCGTTGATGATTACTGCAGGGATTTCATTTTTTATAACTTCTCAAATTCAACCGCACTCGGTTTATACCATAGAATTAGCTCAGCGTGGCGATTTACTCACCCACAATAAAGATCAAACCGTGTTGACTTTGATGGATATTCGGCAGGAAATTGAAACTAATTTTATTCCTTTAAACATCAATTACAATTTGGGCGAAATTGTAAAAGTAGGCGTAGTGAATTCTTCAAGGAATATCTTTCCAGTTGTAGACAAAAATCATATCTTTAAGGGAGTGATTTTATTAGATGATATCAGAACCATTATGTTTGACCAAAGTTTATACGAAGAAGTAAAGGTAATTGACATCATGCAACAAGCTCCAGAAGTAATAGATTTGAATAACTGCACGATGAAAGATATCATGCAGAAATTTCAAAATAGTAATGCGTGGAATTTACCTGTGGTAGAAAATGACAAATACAAAGGTTTTGTTTCTAAATCTAAATTGCTCACAGCATACCGACAAAAATTAATAGAATTAAGCGTATAAATATGAAGCTACTTATAAAAATACTTTTTTACATAATTATTGCCGCCATTGCGGTTGGAACCTATTATCATTTTGAAGGCGAATTAAAACTGAGCGAAACCATTATTGGGGTTTCTGTTTTGGCTTCTGTTTTTATTTTGATGCCTTTGTTTTTAATACATCGTTGGAAAGGCAAAAAGTTAAGCGATTATACCTTGACCAAAGAAAACTTAGATAAGATGAAAGATAAAGGAATTGATAAATAAGCCATGTAAGTAAAATATTCTTTCAATTACATGTAATTTGAGTTAAAATAGATGGCATGATGTCAGCCTGCCTACCGCAGGCAGGCCTGCCTGTTCAGTCAGACAGGTTTGAGCCTCAGTAAATTTTGAAAAATTCATTTAATGGGAAGTAACAATTAAAACAAAATTTTTCATTTAAACTATGCATTAGCTTCTACCCTTCCATTGAGGGAAGGGAAAGGGTTGGGTGTAAACTAACACACAAAAAACACCCTTTGCCTTTCGGCATTTCCCTTTAGGGAAAAAATTTCAATCAAATTTATTCATTAATAGCAAAACAAGTAAACCCACTTGAAAGCAACTTAAAACAGTCAACTTACATAAGGACTTCATTGGTAGTGATTTCTGAAAAAAATCCTATCCAGAACCAATTCATATCGGAAAATTCTTATTCTCGATACTTCTTAGACTTCGGAATCACTCATTTCAATCGTGAAATTCAATTGAATTGACAGAATCTTATGAAAATGCAAAACAGATGCTTCATGTTATGTATAATGCTTGATATTTGTCAGTTTAAAGCATATAACTTTCTCAAAATCAATATTTTTTTCAAAATAAAATTGCTAAAATAGTTGCAGTGGTGTAATTATACATATCTTTGTGCCATATTTAAATTTATATTATATTATTATTATGGAAGGTACAGTAAAATTTTTCAATGAATCAAAAGGTTATGGATTCATTACAAACGAGGAAACCGGACAGGATATCTTTGTTCACGTAACAGGATTGAATGGCGAAAACATCGCAGAAGGTGACCGAGTTGAGTACAACGAACAAGAAGGAAGAAAAGGAATGAACGCTACAGATGTACGCGTGATTTTAGAATAACATATATTTTATTTTATTTCAAGCCTTACAAAGCGCTCTTTTAAAAGAGCGCTTTTTCTTTGTCTTCATTTCAAAAATTAAGATTCATTTTTAAAATTATACCATTTTAATTTATTAATATCGTTGATAAAATCCGTCATGTATAATACCGACGTATCTGCCTGTTAAAGGCAGGTATTTTAAGGAGCATTTATGCGACATTAAAATAACATTCGGTATTAGTACTTAACCACTTACCTTTGCCATATGTTTCAAATTGGAAAAACACTTGTTTCTGAAGAAATTTTAGAGAACGATTTTACATGTAATCTCAATGCGTGTAAAGGTGCTTGTTGTGTGGCTGGCGATGCCGGCGCACCTGTAACAGACAAAGAATCTCAAAAATTAGAAGAAGTTTACGAAAAAGTAAAACCTTATATGCGCAAAGAAGGTATTCAAGCCATTGAAGCGCAGGGAAAATTTGTAACATCTTCTTTCGACGATGATGAACTGGAAACCCCTTTGGTTAATAATAAAGAATGTGCCTACGTTAACTTCAACGAACAAGGCATTGCACTTTGCTCTATTGAAGCAGCTTACCGCGATCAAAAAATAGATTTTAAAAAACCGATTTCCTGTGCTTTATATCCCATACGCATTCAGAAGCTATCTTCTTTTGAAGCGGTTAATTACGATAAATGGGATATTTGTTCGCCAGCTTGTAGTTTGGGCAAAGAACTGCAAACACCCGTTTATAAATTTACGAAGGATTCTTTAATTGAAAAATTTGGTGAAGACTGGTACAAAGAACTAGAAGAAGTGGCCACCCATTATGCCGAATTTAAAAATAGAACATAAAGCCTAATTTTTAGTAAAGTTGAATCGCACTTCGGTGCCACAAGCATTTCCATTTGTATCTTGTAAATCTAATATGCTAAATTTATAGTCTAGTTTTTCCCTTTTGTTGAAGAAGTCTATGCGTTCATTACTGATTTGTAAACCCAATGAACTTTTTTTAATTTTTTTCTGCTTGTAGTTTTGTTTAGATGCTTTCCTGCCTATTCCGTTATCTATAATTTTTAGTTGTATTCCATTTTCTAATTTCCGAACTTTAAAATGAAGTTTTTTGTTGTTTTCTAGTGAAGACAAACCATGCCAAATAGCATTTTCAACAAAAGGCTGTAACAAAAGTGGAGGCACTTTTATGCTAGATAAACCAAGCTCAAATGGAATGTCGAAACTAACATCTATAGCATCATCAAAGCGAATTTTTTCAATGTCTATGTATAGATTAATAATATTTAATTCTTCTTCTAATGAAACCGTATCTCCTCGAGAGCTTTCTAATATTCTCCGAATTAGTTTCGAAAATTTATTCAAATAATAAATGGCTTTTTCTTTATCATTTTCAATTAAATAAACCTTTATTGAGTTAAGCGCATTGAAGATAAAATGCGGATTCATTTGATTGTGTAGCAAACTAAGTTGCAATTTATTAATTTGTGAGTCGTAAGCAGATTTTAATTTAGCTAAACGGTCTTCTTCAGCTTTTGCCGTTAATATGTGTATTTCACTTTCTCTTTTGACTAAATGATCATTCAGTTTTTTGTTGATTAAAACATTTCTTTGGTATTGTTCTAAAAGCCGTTCATTTATCATTTTAACACGATAACTTAAACCTAAAGAAAACATGATTTGCTCTATAAAAACTCCAATGTAAAAAAACAAAATGGGGTACAAATAAAAAGAAGAGCCAAAAAGCACTATTGTGGTCTGGTAATTATAGTCACTATAGCTTAATATTAGTGATAATATGGCCAAGCATAGATAAATAACACTTCCAATAACAAAAAAATATTTCAAATATCCTGGGGTTTTACTAGCTTTTGCAATAGCAAGTACACCCATAACTACGTTAAAAGGAATGTAGAGATAAAAGAAATAGGCAGTAAAGAGCCAGTTAATATCGGCAATTACAGCTATAAAAAATACAACTGTACTAACACTTATAACCCAAAACAAAAGTATTTTAATTTTTTTAGTCAAGCTTGGGAAATAATCTTCAATATCTAGGAAGTACAGAAAAAAGTATATGTAGAAACTATAAAAAAGAGTTTGAGAATAAAAATTATAAGCAGGATGAAAAAGGTCAATAAAGTAATCTTGAATTTCTTTGTAAGGTGTTTTAAGGAAAATATAGGTCAATAAAAAACAAGTATACAATGCATAAAACAAATAGGTTTTTTCTTTAGTAAACAAAGCAATTAGCCCAGATATAATAGTAAATACAAAAAGCAACACGAATGTAATGTGCCAAAGGAAATCTGTTAGAAATGCCTCATTAATTTGCATTTATATTTTATCTAAAAAACTCGATTTTTTGTTTCTTGAAACAGGAATTTGCTTTTTGTTAGATAACTCTACATATGCATCTGTCTTATAATAGGCCTTTACTTTTTTTAAGTTAACAATGTATGAGTTATGAACTCTAAAAAAACATGAAGTTGGTAATAACTCCTGTACTTCTTTTAATTTTTTAGTTACAAATAACTTTTGGTTATTTTCAAGATAAATTCTGGTGTAGTTTCCATCGCTTTCGCAATAAATAATCTCTGCGGCTTCTAAAAAAAGCAACTTACCATCTACGCTAATTTTTATGCGTTGTTCATTGTTGGCAAGCAAACTTTCTTCAAGAGCATCACGCGTTAATAAGTTGTTTTTGTGTGTTTCTATTTTTTTAACAGCTTCAATTAAATCATCGGTATCAATTGGTTTAGTAAGGTAGTCTAGCGCATTTTGTTTAATGGCATCTATGGCAAATTCATCAAAAGCTGTAGTAAAAACAACAGCAAAATCTCGTTTATTTAGTTGATCTAAAAATTGAAAGCCATCCATTTTAGGCATTTGGATATCTAGAAAAATTGCATCTACAATATTTTTTCTTAGAAAATGCAGCGCTTTTTCCGCATCGGTAAAAACATCTAAAACTTTAATGTTTTTACAAAAATTTTCGAGCTCCCATTTTAAGCTTTTTATTGCTTTAGCTTCATCATCTATTATAATAACTTCAAGCATAGTGCAGATTTTCAGACTAATTTAGTTAAAAAAAATTTAATTGTTAACACTGATGTATAGTAGGCACAAAATTATGTGTAAAGTGAAGCTTTGATGCATAATTACTTAAGTTCAGCAATAAGTAAGCTAAAGTTTCATAATACAAAGATTTATCTTATTTTCGCCAACTGATTTTAATAAAGATATAAGATGGCGATTTTAAGTAAGATAAGACAGAGAACCGTAGTACTCATTGCAGTAATTGCACTAGCTTTGTTCTCATTTGTGCTTGCTGATGTAATTAAACAAGGTGGTTTCTCTGGAGAGAAAACAACTACTAATGTTGGTGTAATTGGTGAAGAAAAAATAGAACAAGAAGCATTTGCAAGACAAGTTGAAAACTACCGCAATCAGTTAGGAGCAAACGGATCTACTATGCGTGCAGTTAACCAAGTTTGGGATGCACAAGTAAACCAAACCATTCTTAAACAAGAATTTGAAAAACTTGGTTTGCAAGCCAGCAGAGCTCAAATTTTAGATTATTTAGAAGATCAATTAGCAGGAAACCCAACTTTTTCTAATGATGAAGGTTTGTTTAGCGAAAGCAAAATGGTGGAATATGTAGCCAATATTCAGGAAACGAAGCCACAAGAATACATAGCTTGGCAAAATTATTTAGATGAAATTGAAGTGCAAATCTTAACTGATTCATATTACAATTTAATTCAAGCTGGTTTAAATGTAACTTTATTTGAAGCAGAACGCATTTACAAATTAAACAACGACAATTTAAATTTAGAATTTGCATACATAGCTTACGAAGAAGCTGAAGATGTAGATATTTCAAAATCAGACATTAAATCTTACATCAATAAAAACAAAGAACGCTTTAAGCAAGATGCTAAAGCCGATATAGAATACGTTTTATTTGAAGAACTTCCTTCTAACGAAGATGATGCAAAAGTTAAAAGTGATATTCAAGCTTTAATTACAGAATTTAAAACAACAGAAGATACAGAAGACTTTGTAAATTTAAATTCTGACTCACCTTACAAAGCCGATTTTCAGTTTGAATATGATTTGAAAAAAGACTTTAGTCAGCAACTTTACAACTTAAACATTGGGGAAGTTTACGGACCATACAAAGATGCTAATGCTTGGAAGCTATCAAAACTAATTGAAACAAAAACCATTGCAGATTCTGCAGATGTAAAGCATATTTTGGTAACTTTTGAAGGAGCAAGAGTAGATCCAGAAGTAACCAGAAGCAAAGAAGAAGCAGAAATGCTAGCCGATAGTTTATTATCAGAATTACAAAGCGATAAAAATAAATACGAAGAATTTGCTGAAGCCTTTTCTTCCGATAAGCTGAGTGGAGCTAAAGGTGGAGAGTTAGGAACACTTAAGTTTGGAAGATTATTTGGTGGAGATAAAGATTTTAATGAAAAAGTTTTTACAGCCAAAAACGAAAGTATACAAGTAATCGAATCTGATTTTGGATATCATGTTGTTCACGTAGAAAACCTTACTGAACCTAAAAAAGCAGTAAAACTAACAACACTAACTAGAGAAGTACAACCTTCAGAAGTAACCACAACAACCATTTACCGTGAAGCTTCGAACTTTTTACTGGATACAAGAGAAAAAGATTTTGATGAGTTGGCTACAGAATATGGTGTAAACATCAAGCCAATTAACGGAATAAAAAAATTAGAAGAGCGCATTACAGGTTTAGGAGTTCAACGGCCAATTGTAAAATGGGCTTTTGAAAAAGAAAACCAAGTAGGAGATACTGAACTTTTTGAAATTTCACAAGGTTATGTAGTGGCTAAACTGGTAAGCCGAAACGAAAAAGGATTACAATCTGTAGAACAAGCTTCTGCTGTTGTAACCCCTATTCTTAAAAAAGAGAAACAAGCCGAAAATATCATGAAGCAAGTTTCTTCAAATTCACTAGAAGACTTTACTGCACAATTTGGTGTAGATAAAAAACGTGCAACTGCTGTAAATTTAGAAAGCCCAATGTTAACAGGTGTAGGCGAAGAGCCAGCCGTAGTTGGGGCTGCATTTGGTCTAGAAGTAGGCAATACAAGCGCACCGGTTAAAGGAGAAAAAGGAGTCTTTATGGTGAAGCTTTTACAACGCAATGAAGCTTCAGAATTACCTTCTTATTCAGGAATTGCAAAACAAGAAACAGAAGAACGTTTAAAAAACATTCGCGGTCAAAATTCTAAATTGCTTAAAGCACTTAAAGAAACCCGTGAAATTGAAGACAATCGCTCACGTTTTTACTAGTGAGTATTCAATAAAAAATAAAATAAACCCGATGCAAACGCATCGGGTTTTTATTTGTTAATCATTATCCAAACGGCTTTCAATTCTTATCTTTGCAAAAAAAGAAAATGGATACCAAAGTTCGTGTACGTTTTGCCCCAAGTCCAACAGGACCGCTTCATATTGGCGGAGTAAGAACCGCGCTATACAATTATTTATTTGCCAAAAAACACAAAGGAGATTTTATTCTTCGTATAGAAGATACAGATCAAAGTAGGTATGTGGCCGAAGCCGAAGATTACATTGTTGAAAGCTTAAATTGGTGTAGAATACCATTTGATGAAGGCCCAGGAAAAGAAGGCAAATTTGGACCTTACCGACAAAGCGAACGCAAAGACTTGTATCAAAAACACGCGCAGACATTAATTGAAAGTGGCCATGCATACTACGCTTTTGATACAACCGAAGAACTTGACCAACTCAGAAGTCAATACGAAACCAAAGGCGAAAAATTTAGCTATGGTCCATTAACCCGAAACGAACTCAATAATTCGCTCCACCTTAGCCAAGACGAAATTGAAAAACGTCTAGCCAAAGGCGAAAATTACGTTATCCGATTTAAAACACCGGTTAATCGCTTTTTAAATATGCACGACGAAATCCGTGGTTATATTGAAGTAGAAACCGATAATTTAGACGATAAGATTTTGTTTAAAAGCGACGGCATGCCGACCTATCATTTGGCCAATATTGTAGACGACCACCACATGCTAATTTCTCATGTTATCAGGGGAGAAGAATGGTTGCCATCCATGCCTTTGCATGTTTTACTTTACGAAGCTTTTGGTTGGGAAGCGCCTAAATTTGCACATTTACCACTTATTTTGAAACCATCAGGAAAAGGAAAATTAAGCAAACGTGATGGAGACAAAGAAGGTTTTCCCGTATTTCCATTAAATTGGAAAGATCCAAAAACAGGCGAAGTTTCTATGGGTTATCGAGAAGAAAAATACCTGCCCGAAACCGTCATCAATATGTTGGCGTTTTTAGGTTGGAATCCAGGAACAGACCAAGAATTATTCACTTTAAATGAATTGGTCGAAGCCTTCAACTTAAATCAAGTAAACAAAGCAGGAGCTAAATTCGATATTCAAAAAACGCATTGGTTTCAGCAACAATATATGCACAAAGCGCCAATCGATTATTTAATTCAAGAGTTTGTGCCCATTTTACGTGAAAAAGGAATTGAGAAAAGCAATGCATATATTGAAGAAGTAATTGAAACCGTAAAAGAACGCGCGGTTTTTGTATCTGATTTTTGGGAATTGAGTAAATTTTATTTTGAAGCTCCTAAGGAATTCGATAAAAAAGCCAGCAAAAAAGCTTGGAAAGAAGATACCGCTTTGTTAATGCAAGAATTGAAAGACCTGTTAGAAAAACAAGATGATTTTTCTGAAGAACAATTAAAAGCAACCATAAAACCTTGGATCGAAGCCAAAGGAGTTGGATTTGGAAAAGTTATGCAGCCACTCCGATTAGCCCTTGTCGGCGAAATGCGCGGACCTGATGTTTTCCATATTGCCGGTTCAATTGGTAAATTAGAATGCTTAAAACGTTTGGATTTTGCTATTGAAACATTAGGGTAGTTAGTTTAGAATAAGTGTATTCATCACTCAATATTATTCGTCAACATTGTCAAAATAATGCTTTGCGATATAAGTAGCCTGAGATGTCTCACTTTGTTCGACATGACAATTAAAAGTAAAAATGAGATGGCTAAAACCCCGCTCTGCGAAGTCTCCAGACTTCGCAGCTGTACAATTACTAAAGAATAATAGGCATAAAGAAGTTTTTAATTACTTCACAAAATAGCTAATTTAAATAATACAGTGTTTTGTGCATATTTCTATTATGCAAAACTCAAAGTCCTAAACAAAAACATTTTTTACTTTATAATATTTCGTACTTTTAGAGACAATAAAAACAATTCATTATGGGAAATATTTTAACAGTAGTATTACTTATCATTTTAGTTTTACTGATCATCTCCGCTGCATTTGTAGTAAAGCAGCAAACATCAGCTATTCTTGAACGATTCGGGCGTTATAATAGCATTCGCAATTCAGGATTACAATTTAAAATTCCGCTAGTAGATAAAGTAGCAGGAAGAATCAATTTAAAAGTTCAACAATTAGACGTGTTTGTAGAAACCAAAACCAAAGACGATGTGTTTGTGGGCTTAAAAGTTTCGGTACAATACCAAGTGGTAAAAGACCGTGTGTATGATGCCTTCTACAAATTAGAAAGTCCGAGTGCGCAGATTACTTCTTATGTGTTTGATGTAGTTCGTGCCGAAGTTCCTAAAATGAAATTAGACGATGTCTTTGAACGCAAAGACGATGTTGCCAATGCCGTAAAAGCAGAGTTGAATGATGCCATGCAAGACTATGGATATGATATTATAAAAACTTTGGTTACTGATATTGACCCAGACCAACAAGTTAAAGAAGCCATGAATAGAATTAATGCTTCCGAACGCGAAAAAGTGGCTGCCGAATTTGAAGCCGAAGCAGAACGCATCAAAATTGTAGCCAAAGCCCGTGCCGAAGCAGAAAGCAAGCGCTTGCAAGGACAAGGTATTGCCGACCAACGTCGTGAAATTGCTCGTGGTCTAGAAGAAAGTGTAGACGTACTCAACAACGTAGGCATCAATTCTCAAGAAGCTTCTGCATTAATTGTAGTTACACAACATTACGATACCTTACAATCCATTGGAGGCGAAACCAATTCCAATTTAATTTTGATGCCTAATTCGCCACAAGCCGGAAGCGAAATGCTAAACAATATGATAGCTTCTTTTACCGCATCTAGCCAAATTGGAGAGCAAATGAAGAAGCAAAACGAGAAGAAGGAACTTCAACAGAAAGAAAATAAGAGTGGAAAAAAGTAATTTAATTTGGGCGTTACCCCGATTTTAGATCGGGGTCGGGCTTTCCGCTACAATCTTTTTGGTCGTGCCTTCCAAAAAGGATTTTCACTGCAATCCCTAACGCAGGATTTGCAAAGCATTTCAAAAAAGCTCTTTCAGTATAAAGATGTAAATTCAAGTCAACTGATTTAGCAAGTCGACTGGTTTAACAAACCTTGAAGGTTTAAAATATTACCATCGCTAGATCAACTAATTTACTCCACTACTTTCTTGGCTCGCTTAAGATTCATAAACACAATGGCAAATAGAATCATAAAAATCCCTAACCATTGACTGAAATTTTGCGCTTCGTTTAACACCAAATAACCCATAATTGCTGCAACGGGCAATTCAATAGCTGAAACAATCGCACCCAAACCTACATTTATTTTCGGCATGCCTGCGGTAAAAAACAAAGGCGGTAAAATAGTGCCAAAAAGCGCCAAAATAGGACCCCAAAGTATAAAGATATCGAAATTGAAATCTGAAATGGCAGGAATGGCATACATACTAACTACAACCAAACCGCCCGTCATCATCCATTTGCTCCGGGTAATGGAATGTAATGCAAGACCAACCCGATTGGAAGTGAACATAGTAACGGTGTAAGAAAGTGCGGCTAATAAGCCGTAAAAAATTCCCGTGAGACTTACTTCAACTTGACTAAAAAATAAATTGGCTGCAAGCGAAGTTCCAATTAAAATAACCAAGACGGCTATGATTTTTTGCGTGGTGGGTTTTACTTTGTTAACCAAGACATCTAAAACTACGCCCATCCAAACGCTTTGCATCAGTAAAACAATGCCAACCGAAACGCTGATGTAATTCATAGCGATGTAATAAAAAATACTGGTAAAACCCAAAGATGTTCCTGAAAGCGCAAGGTAGAGCTTGCTTTTCAACAACCTGGATTTTGAAATTTCGCCTGCGGGTCGTTTTTTCATGAACCAAGTATTGGCAATACTCAATCCCACAAAACCGATTAATAACTGAGCTAAAGTAACTTCTCTAGTGCTAAATCCATCGTGATAAGCTAGTTTAACAAAAGTGGTCAGTACACCATAACAGGAAGCAGCAATAGCAACAAAAATGCTCCCGCGTAAAATTGAATTCATACAAAAAAATTAATCTAGCTTATCGGCTAATTTGGTAAATACTTTACGTGGATTCTTTCCTTCGTAAAGCACCTTGTGTACAGCATTGATAATCGGAGTTTTGGTTTTTCTTTTGCCGCTGTCTTCATTTATTTTGTAAGCGCTTTTAACTGCATAATATCCTTCTGCAATCATGTTCATTTCCATTTGTGCGCTTCTAACGGTGTAGCCTTTTCCAATCATGTTTCCAAAAAAACGATTGCGGGAAAAAACCGAATAACCCGTAACTAACAAATCGCCTAAATAAGCAGAATCGTTGATGTTGCGTTTCATTTTATAGCGTTTTTTAATGAAGCGTTTCATCTCTCGAATAGAGTTACTCATCAATACGCTCTGAAAATTATCACCATAACCTAAGCCGTGAGCAATTCCTGCTGCAATGGCGTAAATGTTCTTTAAAACTGCGGCATATTCAGTTCCAATTACGTCTTCGGTTACCTTGCATTTAATATAGTCGCTACTCATGTATTTTGAAATGAGCAAAGCATGTGCTTCGGTGGCAGAGGCAATAGTCAAGTAGGATAAACGCTCTAAAGCCACTTCTTCTGCATGGCAAGGACCCGTAATTACGCCAATATTTTCAAAAGGAACATTGTATTTTTCGTTGAAGTGTTCGCCTACAATTAAATAGGATTCTGGAACAATTCCTTTGATGGCAGAAAAAACAATTTTATCGTCTAAAGCTACCGTTAACGGGCTTAATTCTGCGGTTAAAAAAGCCGAAGGAACCACAAAAATAACCACATCTGCTTTTTGAATAGCATAGTTGATGTTGTTTGTTAAATCCAATTGGTCGGTATCAAACTCGACAGAACTCAGGTAATTGGGATTATGTTGTTGGGTTTTTATATGTGCAATGCTTTCTTCATTACGCATATACCAAGTAACTTTAGGAAGATTTTCGCAAAGCATTTTTACAATGGCTGTTGCCCAACTTCCACCGCCAATTACCGAAATATTAGGATGCGAATCTTGCATGAATTTTCATTTTTTCAATAAGTAACCAAAAATAGGCATTTCAATTGAAAACTTTACAAGAATTAGGCTTTATAGCTTGTAGTTTATCGGTAAAAATTCATTTCGTCTATGTATTTCCAAACGGGAGTAGGTAGCATGGTCTCAATGTTTTTTCCTTCTTTTATAGCATTGCGAATCAAGCTGGCCGAAATTTCCATAATAGGAGTTTTTGTAAAATGTATGTGTGGATGCTTCAAAAAAGTTTCATTTATTTTGGTTTCACCTAAACGTGGACAAACATATATATCATGATGTGCTAAAATGTATTCGTAATTTTTCCATTTGTGAAAACTGCGTAAATTGTCCTCTCCCATAATAATGCTGAAATGATAGTCTGGATACTTTTCCGCTAACACACATAGGGTTTTAGCCGTGTAATTTGGTGTAGGCAAATCGAATTCTATATTGGAAGCTTTTAGCTTATCGAATCCTTCAACTGCGCGATATACCAACTCGAAACGATGGTGATTTTCTAATAAAGTAGCCCTTTTTTTAAACGGACTTTGTGGTGAAATAACCAACCACACTTCATCTAAATCGGTAAATTCTGCTAAGTAATTGGCAATGATTACATGCCCGATATGTATGGGATTAAAACTGCCAAAATACAAACCGATGTTTTTCTTCATTAGTCTTAATTTTCAACAAATTCTTTTACTAAATCATAGGCTTCTTCCAAAGCTTCACTGAGTTCATTATTGATAATGATATGGTCAAACTGTGGTGCGGTAGCCATTTCAATAGAAGCTTTGGCAACGCGCATGTTTATTTTATCGTCGCTTTCCGTTTTGCGCTTTTTCAATCTAATTTTTAATTCTTCAATGCTGGGTGGCTTTACAAAAACAGCCAAAGTACGTTCTGGATAAATTTGTTTAATATCTAAGCCACCCACCACATCAATATCAAAAACTACATGCTTTCCTTCTGCCCAAATGCGTTCTACTTCTGCTTTTAAAGTGCCGTAAAAATTATCTCGGTATACTTCTTCCCATTCCAGAAAATCGTCTTTCTTGATGTGTTGCTTAAATTCTTTTAAGCTCATAAAATAATAATCTTCACCGTGTTTTTCGTGCCCACGTGGAGCACGCGAAGTTGCTGAAATAGAAAAATCTAAATTGAGTTCTTCTTTGCTTAATAAATAACGGACAATAGTGGTTTTGCCAGAGCCTGAAGGTGCAGAAAATACAATAAGTTTACCTTGGTTTTTCATTACAATACGTTCAGCATTTGTTCTTTTATTTTCTCTAACTCATCCTTCATTTGTACCACTAATTTTTGCATGTTTGCTGAATTGGATTTACTGCCAATGGTGTTGATTTCTCGCCCCATTTCTTGACTGATAAAACCCAGTTTTTTACCGCTAGACTCAGCCGCAGTTATGGTTTCAATAAAGTAAGACAAGTGGTTAGCCAGGCGAACTTTTTCTTCGGTAATATCGTATTTTTCAATATAAAAAACCAATTCTTGTTCAAAACGGTCTTCGTCTACTTTGGTTTTTAAATCTTCTATGGCTGCTTCTAGTTTTGCTCGTAAATTTTGAATCCGTTCGGGGTCAATTTGAATGACTTCTTCTAATAATTGTTGAAGATTTTCAATCCGGTGTTTGAAATCTTTTTCCATTGCCAAACCTTCGTCTTTCCGATATGCATTTAAGTTTTCTAAGGCTTCTTGAATGGTATTTTGAATGGCTTTAAATTCAGCTTCATCTACTTCTGTAACTTCTGTGGAAACAGCATCAGGCAGAGAAAGTGCAATCTCTAACAATTTAGCATTTTCTGCATTGCTTATGTTAGCCAAATCACGAAGTTCGTACATGTAAGCTTTCACAATTTCATGATTAATTTTAGCTGAAGTTTCATCTCCTGTAATTTCAACTTGCAGGGTAAAATCTACCTTTCCGCGGCCTACTTTTGCTGCAATCATTTTACGCATTTCCAATTCTTTCTCTCGGTATTGCGAAGGCATTCGGGTGTTGATATCTAAGTTTTTAGAGTTTAAAGACTTGATTTCTACACTAATTTTTTTGTTAGGTAGTTGGACAGTAGATTTTCCAAAACCCGTCATAGAATGAATCATGAACTAAAATTTAAGCTGCAAAGTTAATTGAGTTGCAAGGATTAAGCAATGAAGTTATACTTTTAATATTAAACCTTATAAAACAACCTATTTCAATTGATTAATTTCTCCCATCTTCATCAGGATACAATTTGTAGACGGGATCACTTTGCCAAACTTCTTTGGTTTCAATGTCCATCATACTCAACGAGCCTTTAAAAGCTGCTCCTGTGTCTATATTCCAAACGTTTTGAAAGTTTACGGGTTTATTTTCACCAATGCGTGTGGTGGGTGTGTGACCAATGTAAATTTCTTTGAATAATTTGAGTCGGTCTGGATAAAATTCATCTTCGGTAGATAAGTTTGAATCCATACATTTAACCATTTCCCAAAGCGTTCTGTCCCAATACACCATGTGTTTATGAAATTCATAGTCTGGACCGTGTAAGTTAGCAAATCCAGCATGTAAAAATAATCTGTTTTGGGAATCAATAATGTAATTCTCTAAATTGTCCATAAACTGAATATGCAGCTCTCGAGTACTTTTATCGATATTTCGATAAGCATCTTTTGTGCTTTGTCCGCCGTGCTCCATCCATTTATCATTGGCATCTCCTGTTTTTAACCAATTGTTTACCAACGCATCGTGATTACCGCGGATAAACCGGCATTGGTAATCTGCTTTTAATTCAATTAAAAAGCTAATTACTTCAGCAGAATCGGACCAACCGTCTACGTAATCTCCCAAAAAAATCAATAAATCGTTGTGGTTTACTTTTGCTTTGTCCAGCAGTTGTTTTAATGCTTTTAAACCACCGTGAATATCTCCAATTACTAGTGTTCTTCTATAATTTGCCATGATTAGTTGTACTTGATTTTGCGTAAAATGCGCATATTTTCTTTATATTTTTCGTAAGCTTTTGGATAGCTTCTTAAAAAAGGCTTGGCTTCTTCTAGTTTATCTAAAGCTTCTTTAAAACCGTTTAAGTGACTAATAAGATATAACGAAGGTAAGTTGATTAAATCTTTTTTTTCGGTTTCATTTAATTGAATTTGCTTCTTTAATTTTTGAAGCAAAGTGGTATTCATATTGTAATAATGATGAAGCGATTTAGCATCGTAAACGGGTGGCTGAAATACCAACTCAGATGAAATATCGTAAGTCATATTATTCTTAAAATCGATTCTTACTTTTTCTAATGGGTAATATTTGAAGCTTTTTTGCAAGCCTAGATGAACATATTCTAAGATTTCAAAATAGTCTTTTCCCATTTCAATCTCTACTTCATCGTAATTGGAATAAAATAGTTTTACCTGTTCGTTAACCAATTCGATATTTACGCGAGAATAAAAAGTTTGTTGTTTTTTATGCTTCTTTTTTCCTGCCCAGCAGAGCACAAAATATTCCTTAAAAACTTTGTATTTGGGTTGGTAAGCTTCGTTTTGTTTCATAAAATCGAAAACACCATCTAACGTAAGTTCAATGTTGTTTTCAGAATGTTTTTCGATAGCAGTTACCTGATTGCTGTTCATTTCTTTAATAACAATATCGAAAGCTTTGGGTTTGCTGATGCTACCTTCTCGCATAAAAACTGTTCCGCCGTAATATTTCCAAATGTTTTTGCGGAGCGAACAAATGCTGTAATCATTTTTAGGGCGAATGCTCACCAAACCCACCACTTTATTTTTACTTAAATGTGGAAATGGAATGTTTTCATAAGCCACGATAGGTGGGTTTTCTAAGTAGGCGTTTACCAAGTTTTGAATCTTAGCATCGTCGAAGAAATCTACGCCCACAATGCTATTGTCTTCATCTTGCACGCCAATTACCAAATACGCATTGTTTGTTGGATTGCTATTGCTTAAGGAGCAAATGTGTTTTAAAAATTTAGCTTTCCCTTCCTGACTACCAATATTCAGTTTTAACTTTTTGTCGTAAAAACTATTTTCGTCGTTATGGGCTAGTAAATTTTTAATCAAAAGCCGTTTGTTAATCATAGTTTCTCAACTTAGTTGCCAAAAATAAATTATTTTTCAGCCAAAGATGTTAAAACAAGGATTAATTGATTGTGAAGAGTAACTTATTAATGTGAGAAAGTGTTGATGTTCTAATTTTATCATTTTGCATAAAAAAGGCTCTTTTAAAGTAAAAGAGCCTTTTGGAATGAGTTAAATGATATTTCTAAAATCGATATCCTACACCTAAAAGAAAAAATCGGTTTTTAAAATCGGCTTCCCCTTCAATAGTATCAGGCTCGTCTTTATAAGTGTTTGTAAGCCCATAGTTATATTTAAGTTCTACAAATCCACCGAAGTTGAAGTTATATTCCACTCCAACACTTAATCCAGCTTCAAACATTTCAAAATCATCGGTTATTTCAATGGTTTCTGAAAAATTAGAATTGATAGCTTCGTATTGTGCATCGGCGTAAAGTATAACTCCTAAATAGGCACCACCTGTTAAAAATAAATTTTCGTTGATGCTCTTTTTGTAGGTAAGTGGTAAGTTAATTTGGTTTACATAAACCAAGCCTTTTTCTATAGCATCTCCTTCAGCAGTAACTTTATAGTCTGTACCATTTCTATGATAAATTAATCCTAACTCTAATTTATCTTCTGTTTTTTTTAGGCCAAACTCAGCAAATAAACCACCATAAAATGAAGCGATATAACTGTTGTCAATATCTACAGTATTCGAGCTAAAATCTGCGGTTGCATAATTAAATCCACCTTTAACACCACTAAATGATTCTTGCGCATAAATGCATGTTGAAAAAACAATTAAGAGTGCAGTAAAAATATTTTTCATGTTTGTATAAATTTCCGCGAAAATATTAATTTTTATGCTTTACAAGCTATTAAATGGATTTATATTTATAAGCTTATTTAAAACTTGTATCCTAAGCCAAGCATGAATACACGGTTTTTAATTTCAACAGTTTCTCCATCAAAACCTTCGTCATCAGTTGCAATATCTAGTAAACCATAATTGTATCTTAAGTCGAAAAAGAGTCCATTATCTAAATTGTATTCAGCTCCTAAAGAAAGGCCTAAGTCCAAAGTGTTAAATGCATCGCCAACATCTTCGGTTTCTTTAATGGTTCGATCTTCAAAAAAATCATAGTATTCTACTTCGGCTTCAGCTGCTACAATTATTCCAACATAAGCACCACCATTAATATATAAACCCTTAGCTGCATTAAATTTAAATAAAGCAGGAATATTAATCTGAGAGATTAAAAAGTTACCTTTTTCTTCATCAAAATTATATTTAAACCCATTAGCATGATAACCTAAACCCGTTTGTATTTTATGTTCTGAATCTGGCAATGAAAATTCAGCAAAACCACCCACATAAAATGAAGTTCTTGAGTCGGTATCTATTCCAACAGAAACTCCGCTACTTGAAACTTCAAAATCTACGTTGGCTAAATTTAAACCACCACGAATGCCATATTTAACACTTTGAGCAATGCTTGTTGAAGCCACGAATAATACAATTAATAATAATGTTTTTTTCATTTTATTTGTTTTAGGAATACAAAAATAAATTTAATTCGGTAATAGTTATATACCCCTTAATGGGTATTTTAAATCGAAAAACGTTAAAAACTTACAATTTCTCTACACCCATATTATAAAAAGTAAAGGCAAAAATATCGGCATATTCTTCAATGGTTTTAGAAGTTGGTTTTCCAGCTCCGTGTCCCGCATCGGTTTCAATTCTAATTAAAGTTGGATTTGTTCCGGTTTGTTTGCTTTGTAATTCTGCCGCAAATTTAAAACTGTGTGCAGGAACAACGCGGTCGTCATGATCGCTTGTGGTTATTAAAGTAGCTGGATATTCTACATCTTCTTTTACATTGTGAACGGGAGAATAATTCAATAAATACTCAAACATTTCTAAATCATCTTCAGATGTTCCATAATCGTACGCCCAACCTGCGCCAGAAGTAAAGGTGTGGTAACGCAACATGTCTAAAACACCAACGGCTGGTAATGCTACTTGAAATAATTCTGGTCTTTGTGTCATACATGCACCTACCAATAAACCACCATTAGAACCACCGCGAATGGCTAATTTTTCTGATGAAGTATAATTTTCTTCAATTAAAAATTCTGCTGCGGCGATAAAATCATCAAATACATTTTGCTTTTGCATTTTAGTGCCGGCTTTGTGCCAATCTTTTCCATATTCGCCACCGCCACGTAAATTGGCAACTGCGTAAACACCACCATTTTCTAACCAAGCTACATTTGCCGTGCTAAATGAAGGCGTTAACGAAATATTGAAACCACCGTAACCATAAAGCATAGTTGGGTTGTTTCCGTTAAGTTCAACTCCTTTTTTATGGGTAATGATCATCGGTATTTTTGTTCCATCTTTTGAAGTGTAAAACACTTGTTTGCTTTCGTATTCTTCAGGATTAAAATCTATTTCTGGTTGAATGTGTAATTCGGTTTCACCTGATTCAATTTCATATTTGTAAATGCTTCCTGGTGTGGTATAATTGGTAAACGAAAAGTACAAAACTTCATCTTCTTCTCTGGCTCCAAATCCACCTGCTGAACCAACACCTGGTAAATCTACTTCACGAACTAAATTTCCTTCTTTGTCAAATTGCTTAACTTGTGAAACGGCATCTACCATATAATTGGCGAAAAAATATCCACCAGCGGTAGATGGTGATAAAACATGTTCGGTTTCAGGAATAAAATCTTCCCAATTTTCTGGTGATGGATTGCTTGCATTTACATGAACAACTCTTTTGTTAGGCGCATCTAAATCGGTTACTAAAAATAGCTTTTCGTCGTGATTGTCTAACACATACAAATCGTTGTCGTAATGATCTATAACCGAAACTAACTCTGCATCTTTCTTGGTTAAATCTTTAATGAATAATCGATTTCCAGAAGTTGACTTTGATGCTGAAATGACCAAAAAACGATGGTCATCAGTTAGGCTTCCACCAACATAACGGTGTTTTTCATCTGCAGTGGCTCCAAAAATCACTTCATCCTTTTTTTGGGAAGTACCTAATTTGTGGTAGTACAATTTATGTTGATCGGTTTTGGCAGAAAGTTCGCTTCCTTCGGGTTTATCGTAACTAGAGTAGTAGAAGCCTTCATCTTTAAACCAAGAAATACCACTGAATTTTACATCCATTAAGGTGTCTTCTTTTTGTTCACGCGTTTCGGCATCAATGACAATAATTTTTCGCCAATCGCTTCCGCCTTCCGAAATGGAATAAGCAGCTGTTTTTCCGTCTTCAGTAAAACTTAATCCTGCTAAAGAAGTTGTTCCATCTTCGCTAAATTCATTTGGATTTAAAAATACCTTTGCATCTTCAATGGAAGCATCTTTTGGATAACGATATAAAACTGACTGATTTTGCAAACCGTCGTTTTTATAGAAATAGGTGTAATTTCCGCGAGTAAACGGGGCGCCAACTTTTTCGTAATTCCAAATTTCGGTAAGGCGTTTTTTGAGCTGTTCGCGGTAAGGAATCTTTGCTAAATAATCAAAAGTAACTTCGTTTTGTGCTTTTACCCAAGCTTCGGTTTCTTCGCTTCGGTCGTCTTCAAGCCAGCGATATGGATCTTTTACTTCGCGGTCAAAATATGTGTCTACGGTTTCATCCATTCGGGTTTCTGGATACAGCATGGTTTCAGGTTTTTCTTCTTCTTCGGTAGCGCATCCTATTAACATAGAAACACCCAAACCGAGTAGCATATAATTTTTCATGTTTTTAATTTTCGTTTTATGTTTCAGTAAAAATAAGGAATTTAGCTTACTTAGGAAATCATTCTTAAAATGCTTTTCCCTAATTAGAAGCTTTTCTTTGATTTAAAAGTTTCTGATTCTCATTTAATTTGCTGCGTTTCTTCAAATTTATATATTTGAAATGTGAAAATTGCGTTAAGGATTGCAGTGAAAATCCCGGACATGGTAAAGTTTATATTTTTAAGGATTGGCAAAGCGACCTTTGGAAGCTATTGACCAAGGCTAGAAAAATTTACTTTACCAAGGAGGAATTGTAACGAAAAGCCTGCCCGAACGCCATTATGAAAAATTGTGTTAGATAAATTGACTTTGACGAGACAATTTTGCCTGACTATAAAATCCAAATTATGCCTAAATTAAATTTTGTTTTCCTGTTTCTTTTTGTCTTAATGTCTGGAAATATTCACAGCCAGATTGAAAAACTGAATAGAATTAAAAAATCTGATTTACGCGAAAAACAACACCCGAGAGATTCTACTGCTAGTGCGGCAGTGCTTTATAGTTCTAGTGAGATTACCTACAAACGTGGTGGCCGCTGGCAATATGTTATGGAAGTAACCAAGCGAATTAAAATTTATGACAAAAGTGGCTATAATCAATCTATTGTGCGTATTCCGTTGTTTAATAAAACCGAATTTTTAGCGGCTGATAAAGTGAGCCGAATTAAAGCAACCACCTACAATCTGGAAGGAAATAAGAAAAAATCTTATAAAATTAAAGATGAAGATGTGTTTATGGAAGACAAAAGAGATCATTTGTCTTACGCTGTTTTTACAATGCCACAGATTCAGGATGGTTCTATTATTGAATATTCTTATGTGGTTACATCAGACCGAATTGAGTCTTTGCCTACCCAAGTTTTTCAAGAAGATATTCCTGTAGATTATGCGGCTTTTCAAATTGAAATTCCAAGAATGTTTGCTTACAGAAGATACGACATAGGTTTTCACGATTTAAAAGTAAGCGAAGATGTCATCAATGTTTCGCTTCCTATTGAAGCACACGAAAATGGACCCGCCGCTGATGGTTCTCTTTTAGTAAAAGCAAAGCAAATTGTAATAGAAGCTAAGGACGTAATGCCTATAAACAGCGAAAATTTTGTTCATAATATAGACAATTACAAGTCTTCTATTAAGTTAGAAATGACCGGCTATAGAAATTTTGATGAAAAAGAATATAAATACATCAATAAAACTTGGGACGATGTGGTAACAACTGTCCTTGAAAATAAAAACCTTGGAGAACAACTCAACGATTCAGAATTTTTAAAGTCTACCACGGAAGAAATTACCAAAGACTTTGAAAGCCCAAAAGAAAAGGCAAATGCGATTCTTGTTTTTTTGAAAAACAAAATGAATTGGAATAATCGGTTAGGAATTTCGACTCAGAAAAATTTTGATGAAGTCTACGATGAAGGTACAGGAAGCGTTGCCGAAATTAATTACATTTTAACCATGATGATGCGTCAAGCTGGCTTAGATGCCGCCCCTTTGCTTTTAAGCACAAGAGATCACGGTATACATGTTGCACCGACTTTGTATGGATTTAATTATGTAATTACCGCAGTTCATATAGATGATGATCTTTATCTTTATGATGCTTCCGATGAATTGAGCGCGCCAAATTTATTAAGAGAAGAAACCTTAAATTGGAAAGGAAGAATAATTAAACAAGATGGAAGTTCTGCAGAAGTAAACCTTGACACGAAGTTGAAATCTCACGAAAAAGTTGATTTAGAAATTGATTTTTATGAAAACAACGCCATACATGGCGAAGTGAAAAGAGAATTTACTAATTATTTAGCCAACCAACAGAGAAGAAATAATTCCAGCTTAGATAGAGAAGCTTACCTAGAAGCTTTAGAAAATAGAAATATGGGAGTTTCAATTTTAGAGCATCAAATTAGCGGTATGCAAAATCCAATGGAAGATGTAACCGAACATTTTACTTTTGAAGTTGGCGAAGTGGGAGATGTTGTACAAGATCAAATTTATGTAAATCCACTTTTTTTTCTTGCCAGTCAAAAACCTAAATTTATTGAAGAAGACCGCAGTTATCCGGTAGATTTTTCTTTTCCATATTCAAAAGAGTACAATGTAATTATTAATTTAAAAGGAAACCTAGAAGTAGATTGGGTTCCAGAAGACTTAAATGTAATCTTACCTAATAATTATGGCAGGTACAATTATAGCGCAGAAGTTAATGGGAATCAAATTATTATTAATTTGAAGCAAAGCAGTAAAACTACATTCATACATCATAAATATTATTCTTATTTAAAGGAGTTTCACGACCAAGTTTTTGAAAAAGAAAATGAACAGATTGTTTTAAAGAAGTTGTAAATTAATTTTTAAGGAAGTGCTCAATAAATCCAAGTGTTTATGAAAAAAACAGGTTTACTTTTTTTATGGTTGTTCATTAACTTATCTACTGCGCAAAACATTTCTTATCCAGCAATTGAAAAATCCTTAAAAGAAAACGTAAATTCTGTAGTAAGAGAAGAATATCGAAAGATAGATTTACTAGATATAGATGAGTTGGAAATGACTTACAAAAGAGTAGTCCCCGTGCTTAATAGAAATGGAGATAGAGATGTTGATGCCTACGTTCACTTCCGAGATGGAACTAAAGTTAAATCTTTAAAAGCTGTTATTTACGATGAAAATGGAAACAAAATTAAGACTTACCGAAAAAAGGACTTTAGTAATTTAAGCGCGACTGGACGCAGCACCTTATACACAGATGCAAGATATTATGCTTTAAAACACTCAGCTTCCAGCTATCCTTATACCGTTCAATTTGAATACGAACTAACCAATGAAACAACCGGATTTATTTATCCTTGGTTGCCGCTTTCTAATCCATCTCAATCGGTGGTAAAATCGGTTTATGAAATAACGGATGATGCTAAATTAGGTTTGAAGCATAGAATAAGTAATTTTGAAAACTACCATAGCATAAGTTATCAAGATAAAAACAATAAGTTGGTTTTTACTGCCGAAAACTTACCTGCATACAGAAATGAAGCTTATCAGCCATCTAGAGACGAGTTTATTCCTAATGTATATTTTTCTTTGCAACAATTTAGTTTACATGGTGTAGATGCTGAAGTAAATAGTTGGAAAGAATTTGGTACTTGGATGTACAACAACCTAATTCATGGCAGAGATGAAGTTTCAAGGGAAACCACCCGAGAAGTTTTGCAGTTAGTTGAAGGTGTGAATGATCCCATACAACGGGCAAAAATAGTTTATGCATATGTACAAAACCACATGCGCTATGTAAATGTTGCTATTGGTATTGGTGGTTGGGAACCCATTAGTGCTTTAGATGTAGATAGAGTAAAATATGGAGATTGCAAAGGATTGACTAACTATACCCACGCATTGCTTAAATTAGTTGGGGTGGATTCTTATTGGACAATTTTAAAAAGTGAGCAACAGAAAAAAGACATGTTCGAAAATTTTCCTTCAATACAAGGTAATCACATGATTTTGAATATTCCCCTGGAAAACGAAGAAGATATTTGGTTAGAATGTACAAGCGCTTATTTCCCGTTTGGATATGTTGGCGTTTCTAATAGCGATAGAAATGTACTTGTAGTAAAAAAAGAAGGTGGAGAAATTAAACGAACCGCTGTTTTTGCAGACAAAGCGAATTTACAAATAAACACATACAAGCTTGAACTTGACGCACAAGGCAACATGAGCGCTCAGTTTGAAAAAAAATCTCAAGGTGCACAATACAGCAAAGGTTATGTAAATGGAATTCAGAAATTAGAAGATGTAGAGAAAAAGTATAAGAAAAACTGGGCTGATTTACCAAAATTAAACATTCAAGATGTTCAATTTGAGAACGATAAAGAAGCAGTTGTTTTTACAGAAAAAATACAATTAACATCAGAAGGTTTTGCAAAGAAAGTAGGAAATCGGCTTGTTTTTAATGTCAATCCTTTAAATGCTTCTGTTGTGGTTCCAAGAAAATATAGTGAAAGGAAAAATCCATTTGTAATCAATAGTGGATTTATAGATGAAGATTTTTACACATATATTTTACCAGAAAATTATCATGTAGACGCTTTTCCAGATCCTTTTGAAATAGATACAAAATTTGGCAAATATGCACTAGAAATAAAAGTTGAACATGCTAAATTAATCGTGCACCGTAGGTTTCAGTTGAACTCAGGAGACTACGCCAAAGATGAATACGAAGAGTTCAGAAATTTCTTAATTGAAGTGCAGAAAAAAGACCAATCTAAAGTGGTTATTCAGCAAGATTAATTTGATTGAGAAACTTTCTTTAAAAAATGAAATTGATTCTTAAGAAATTATGCCTTATGTTCAGATTGTAAATCTGAGCTATCCAAAGTAAATTTGAGTAATTACATACTTCCTACTTCTAATTTTTTGAACACGCGCAGTGCATTTCCATCGGTCATGGAAGCTACATGCGAGCAGATAGCCAATAAGCTTTCGTAAGTAGATTTATTGTCAAAATTAACTTCGCTTAAAAAGCTTTTTAATACCAAACGGTCTAAATTGTTTTCTGTGCCTTGTTTGTAATTTTGCATGGCTTTGGTAAATACATCTAGTAAAGTAGTTAAAACTTTATAGCCTGAAATTTCCTTTTCCAAGACTTCTCGGCTTTGGTAAATTTTTTCAACACTAATTTTAAT
The DNA here is from genome assembly GCF_014640195.1 of Psychroflexus planctonicus. Taxonomy (GTDB): domain Bacteria; phylum Bacteroidota; class Bacteroidia; order Flavobacteriales; family Flavobacteriaceae; genus Psychroflexus; species Psychroflexus planctonicus. The sequence continues at coordinate 121,826 of NZ_BMGM01000005.1, read as the reverse complement.
AATGTCGTCTATTTGCGCTTTGTATTTGGATGCATCTAACAAAGCCTGATGAAATTCGCCTTTTAAAATAGCATCTTCGTTTGCTAGAAAAATACTCACGGCTTCTTCAATTAAAGATCCAATAGCTAAAGAACGCAAGTAATTCATGCGGTCTTTGGTGTGTTTTAATTGACTGTATTTTTCGGTATTGATGCGTGTTGCAATAATTTTAGAAAGGTATTCTAAGGCTTTATCTTCTTCAATTAAGCCAAGATTGATGCCATCTTCAAAATCGATTACGGTGTAGCAAATATCGTCTGCCGCTTCTACCAAAAAGGCCAATGGATGGCGCGTAAAGCGTTTTTCTTCTCCTTGATTAGAAGTGATAACTAAACCTAATTCTGAAGCAACCTCGTTAAAAAAATCAGCTTGCTGTTGAAAGTAACCAAACTTCTTATCGGCTATCTTTTTGCTGGGTTTGTGGGGTAAACTGGCTTTGGGATATTTGGTAAACGCACCCAAAGTAGCATAAGAAATGCGCAATCCGCCTGGCGCTCCTTCTTTGTCTTCAGTAAGTAATTTGAAGCCGTTGGCATTGCCTTCAAAATGCGTTAAATCTTGCCATTGTGTTGAGGTAAGTTCATTTTTAAAATTTTGGCCTTTGCCTGACTTAAAGAATTCGCCAATAGCTTTTTCGCCAGAATGTCCAAAGGGTGGATTTCCGATGTCGTGAGCCAAGGCCGCAGCTGCTACAATAGCGCCAAAATCATGGTAATGATAGCCGTGTGTTGCTGATAAATGTGGATGTTTCTGCAACAATTGTTGTCCTACTTTTCTGCCTAAGGAACGTCCTACCACCGATACTTCTAAAGAATGCGTGAGTCGCGTGTGTACAAAATCGGTTTTAGAAAGCGGGATGACTTGGGTTTTGTCTTGCAAACTCCTAAAAGCTGAAGAAAAAATAATTCGGTCGTAATCTACTTCAAAGCCCAAACGGGTTTCGTCTTGTTCTTTGCGAAGGCGTTTGTTTGTATCGCCTTGTTTTCTTAATGAAAGAAGTTGTTCCCACTGCATCATAGCGTTCAAAATTTGATTTCAAAAGTAGGAAAATTTAAGTTTGAATTGTTGAGATTAAGTGTCAATATGCGAATGTGATAATTTGGAAATGATGCTGACTTCATTTTAGCTGTACTTCCTCAGCGTGTAATTTCTTTTTAGTTGAAGTTTTGATTTTAAATTCTCATCAATTTCAAATTGAAACTAAAAACCCTAGCCCTGATTGCAACAGAAAGCCCGTAAAGCATAAAACACTACAAAAAAGAGTTTGACAGAGCGACGTTAGAAGCTCCTGACGAACTTATTTTTTGGTGATTTTGTGCTGCGGACTTGCAGTGGAAAGCAGGTTCTTGGCTACTGATTATACATTGCAAAGCACAAACAAAACCTAAAATGTTTGAACTGCTGCATGCTATCTTTTTTATCTCTATTTAAAAGCTTACTTTTGTGCGATTTTTGAATTGAAAAATACTACATGGATCCATTTTTTATAAAAGCCATACAATTGTTGTTGAGCTTGTCTTTATTGATTGTCCTTCACGAATTGGGACATTTTATTCCTGCGAAATTATTTAAAACCCGAGTTGAAAAGTTTTACTTATTTTTTGATTTGAAGTTTTCTTTGTTTAAAAAGAAAATTGGTGATACTGTTTACGGAATTGGTTGGTTGCCATTGGGCGGTTATGTGAAAATTTCGGGGATGATTGATGAAAGCATGGACAAGGAGCAAATGGCAAAACCACCGCAACCATGGGAGTTTAGAAGTAAACCAGCTTGGCAACGCTTAATTATTATGTTGGGTGGCGTAACCGTTAATATTATTTTAGGTTTTGCAATTTACATGATGGTGCTTTTTGTGTGGGGTGAAAAATATGTAAGTCCTGAAAGTTTGAAGGAAGGTTTTACCGTTTCGCCAATTATGCAAGATTTAGGTTTTGAAGATGGCGACCAAATTGTAGAAGTAAACGGAAAAGATTTTGAAAACCCGATTGATATTAATCGGCATTTGTTGCTAAGAGATGTGCAAGAAATCACGGTAAATCGGGATGGCAATTATAAAAGCATTTCTCTTCCAGAAGATATAGGAATGCAGTTGTTTACTTCAGGAGAAGTAGAAACTTCTTTCTATCCGATTATTAAGCCACAAATAGATAGTGTGGATGTAGATAGTCCAGCCGAGAAAGCAGGACTATTAAAAGGAGATAAGATTGTTGCCTTAAATGGAAAAGAAATTTTAAATCGTGTTGATTTTAGCGAGCGAATGAAGGAAAATGGAACCAAACCGGTTGTTGTTCAAGTTTCTCGCGATGGAATTACAAAAGATTTTGAAATTACCCCTAACGATGAAGGTTTAATTGGCGTAATTCATGGTGGGCATTTTGATATTGAAACCAAAACCTATGGTTTTGCTGAAAGTATTTCGGCTGGATTTGATTATGGTTACTGGACCTTAAAAGATTATGCAACGCAGTTTAAATACGTATTTACTCAGGAAGGAGCAACTCAGGTTGGTGGTTTTGGAGCTATAGGAAGTTTGTTCCCGAGTGGCTGGGATTGGCAAGGTTTCTGGATGGCAACCGCATTAATTTCGATTATTTTAGCTTTTATGAACATCTTACCGATTCCTGCTTTAGACGGTGGTCACGTAATGTTTTTATTATATGAAATGATAAGCGGTAGAAAACCCAATGAAAAAGTAATGGAGTACGCACAAGTAATCGGTTTCTTTATCATTATAGCCTTGGTTTTGTTCGCTAATGGGAACGATGTGTACCGCTGGTTATTTGAATAAAAAATATTTTTACTTTTTGCTGAAAAATATTTTGCGAAAGTAAAATTAGCTTTATATTTGTATCCGCTTAGTAAAACAAGCAAAAATATTCCCCCTTAGCTCAGTTGGTTAGAGCATCTGACTGTTAATCAGAGGGTCCAAAGTTCGAGTCTTTGAGGGGGAGCAAATTAATCCTGATACGTAAGTATCGGGATTCTTTGTTTTTAATAAGTATTGATTTTTTTTAATTATTATATCAGACTTCAAACTGTTTTGATAAGTCCAAAGTTCCCCCGACGCTTCGGGGTTTGAGATAGTCAAACCATAAAGAACTTTCAAGCTTATACAATTGCAATCCTTTTCATTTGCATAAAATTTGCATATTGAAACAATTGAATTTTTTAAGTGCAATTTATATTTTTCAATACCCTTTGATTAAACTTTTTAAAAAAGTAGGGTATTCCTTTTAAAATTTTATTTTTGAGCTTCAAATCCATCTTATTAACTTTTAAAACTGTTATGAAAAAAGCCAATTATTACTTCATCTTATTTTCTTTTTTTGTTCTGCATTTAAATGCACAACTTTATTTTCAAGAAGGGTATTTTATTGACAACGATAATAATAAAGTAGAATGCTTAATTAAAAATATGGATTGGTCTAAAAATCCAGATAGTTTTGGTTACAAAATGGCTAAAGATTCAATAGTTCAAACCAAAGAGATTAGAGAAGTATCCGAGTTTTTAGTTTACGGTACTGATCAATACTATAAACGCCATACTTTGGAAGAGAATTTAGTTGATCTAGGCGGTAAACTCATTAAAAGAAAAGGTCAATTAGTTTTTCTTAAAGTTTTATTTGAATCTAAATCTAATCTTTATGCTTATAAGCAAATATCAGACTTCTTCTTTTATGGCAATAATAAGAGCATAACATTATTAAAATACACCGAAAAAGTAAAGAATACTAAAAACATTCAGGGTAGAGAATATCAGAAACAACTTTATGGTGACTTGTTTTGTGAAGATTTCGACATAAAACGCTATGCAGAAATAAAATATGATGAAGATAAATTAACAGACTTCTTTCAAGATTATTCAAGCTGTGTTGATGAAGATTTTGTGAACTTTTATGAAAACAAAACAGTAACCAAAATGGACTTTAAAATTACACTAGGTGGCCTTTATTTACCTCCGTTTGAAACAAAATTTACTTATAATAGTTACAATCAACAGGTTTTGATTGTTAAAAATAAATTTGAAAATCTAGTTACTTACTCAATAGGAATTGAAACAGAATTCACACGAACTAATGATAGAGATAAATGGCGTGTTTTTTTTGCTCCAAACTTTCAAAAACTAAAGGCAAGCAAAACAGACGCTCTATATCCTTCGCGTGATTCTTCTTTTGATGCTTCCGCTTTAGAGCTTCCAATTGGCATTAGAAGGTATTTTAAAATAAATAAAGATCATCAATTTTTTGTAAGCACTGCGTATGCTTTTAATGCCGCTTTAAAAAAAGATTTTGACTCAAATTATAGAGGAATAAAGTTACAGGACCAAAACAGTATTAATAAACATAGTGTAATTGTTGGTGTAGGTGGAACATACAAAGAGAAATATTCATTTTCCATAAATTATTATATTATTAAAAGGCATACCATAGATAATATTGTGGAGTTAAATGCAGATGGTACTATAAGCTTTATAGCAGCTTATACTTTGTTCTAAAAACAAATTGAGTAATTGATTTAATAAGTAGACATCTTCCTGAACGTTTTCCTGTTTTTAACTAGGTATCAAAAGTTAACAAACTAAGTTCTTTGCCATCAAAAACGGCGTAGGTAAAGTAATTGATCCAATCTCCGGTGTTGATGTAAGTAGAAGTTTCATTTAGTTGAATTTCCATAGGTAAATGTCGGTGACCAAATAAAAAGTAGTCAAAATGTTGTTTGCTTAATTTACGTTTGGCGTATTGTACAAGCCATTCATTTTCTTCTCCTAAAAATTTGGCATCATCATCGCCAGAAATCAATTTGTTTTTAACCGATAAATGTCTTGCTAAACGCACACCAATATCTGGATGTAACCAACGGTAGAGCCATTTTGAAAACGGGTGGACAAAGACTTTCTTCATGCGTTTATAACCTTTGTCGTTTGGGCCTAAACCGTCGCCATGTCCTATAAAAAATTGTTTGTTATTAAATGTAAAAACTTCAGGTTTATGGTAAACAGAAATGTTCAACTCTTCTTTAAAGTAATTATTCATCCACAAATCATGATTGCCTACAAAAAAATGAATAGGAATTCCAGCATCAGAAATTTCCGCCAATTTACCTAGCGTTCTTACAAAGCCTTTGGGCACTACTTCCTTATATTCAAACCAAAAGTCGAATAAATCACCCAACAAAAATAAAGCTGCAGCATCTTTTTGAATGTGGTCTAACCACCGCACAAATTTTTTCTCTCTAGCAAGACTTTCTTTTCTAGTTGGCGCACCTAAGTGATTATCGCTTGCAAAATATACTTTCTTTCCTTCAGGAATATTCATGTAAACCAATTCTGCTTCAAAGATACATTTTTGCTGATAATCAAACTTTCAATAATTCATTATTCACAAATCAAGTTTATCTGAAGCCGTTTCCTTAACATCCAAATCTTAGCTTTTTTGTAATTTATAGATATCTTTGAAAATATTGAATACATTTACCCTTTTAAATTTATTTCATGTTGAAGCATACGGCTGTACTAATTTTCTCTCTTTTTTTTACGCTTTGTTTAGCGCAAGAAAGAGTAGAAAATATTGCTGAAAGTTTCACAAAAGTGAAAGTGTCAAGCGGTATTATTGCTACTATTCATGTTAATGCAGATGCCAATAAAATTATAATAAACGGCTTAGACAAAGACGAAGTAAATATACGAAGCAGAAGAGATGAGCTTAGAATTAGCTTGCCGTTAAACAGCTTATTTTCTAATTCGGATACGCAGGTTGATATTTTTGTAAAAAGCGTTGAAACTATTGAAGCAACTAGTAGTGCCAAACTTGAAATAGAAGGAATAGTCGAGCAGGATGAAATTTCTTTTAAAGCTGTAGAAATGGCCAGTATTCAAGCTGAAATTGAAGTTGAAAAATTAAATTTATATCTGCTTACAAATGGAGTAATTACTTTACAAGGTAAAGCCCAAAATCAAAATATAGTGATAAAAACGGGAGCCGAATACAACGGAGAAAAACTCAAAACCAAAGTTACTAATGTAGAAATTAGTTATCAAGGAACAGCTAGCGTTTATGCTTCAGAATCTTGTGTAGCAAGCGTTATTGCTGGTGGAGAAGTTAGTGTTTTTGGCAATCCTGAAGTTTTAGATGAAACCACTAAACTAGGCGGACTCATTAAAAAAGTGATTGTTAATAAGTAAAGACTTCTTGCAAGACCTGATATGAAAGCGGTTTTTTAAAACCCTGGATCTGAATTTCGTAATACAACAATATCAAATCTAACAATTGGAGTCTGTTTTGCTTAGGCATTTTAAGAAGCTGTGCATTTTCGTAATTGTAATTCAGAATCAATTTTAAATCTTCAATTTCTCTTCCTGAAAAACAATATCTGTTGGTTTCTTTTATTTGAAAAACTCCGTCTATAAGATTAAAGTAATCGTATGCAGTTTGTTCTTTGTTCGGAAAAAAACCTAAATGTTGGCTAAGTTGAAGCAAAAATAACAAATGAAAATGGCCTATTTTTTCTGCTTTTTCCAACTGAAGCAAGGTAGTTTCAATAAATTGAAAAAGATTTTTATTGGCTTCTTCTTCTTGTATACAAGATTGCAAGACTTCAGCTAAAAATAAGCTTAAAGTAGATTTATAAACATCTCTCTGAATAGAGTTAAAGCTTTGCTGTGCAGCTACTTCTTTAATAAAAAGTAAATTTTTATTGGGTCTGTAGGAAAATTCAATATCAAGGTAACTTAAAGCTTGAAAGTAAGAAACCTTAATCTTACCACGTTTGCTTTTTCGAACACCTTTAACCATGAAACTTAACATTCCATGACTTTTGGTGTAGCATTTTACAATTAAATCTGCTTCAGCATATTTTAATGTAGAAATTACAAATGCGTTTGTTTTAATGTACATTAGCGTACAATCATTATTTTTTTAACGGCTGTTTCTATTTCATCGCTTCCGGTTATTAAAACTAAATATACACCAGATGCAACTTTGTGTTTTCCAAATGCAGTTGTGTTCCATCTAATACTTCCACCTTGTGCAAATTCTTCGTGGACTAAGTTACCGGTAATGTCTGTAATTTTTACGTTGGCACCTTCTGTTAAACCATCTACTGTAACTTCGCCAGTGTAATTGGGCCTAACAGGATTAGGAAAAACCCTTACTTCAGATAAATCGTTATTGGCATCGGTAACTCTACTGTTAAACGAAACCAAACCGTTTACCGTTCCAAAATAAACCAAGCCCGTGTTTCCTTCTATTGCAATACTAGTAATATTGTTACTCGGTAAAGGCGAATTGTCTCGGGTAAAACGGTTTAATACTTCTTGACCGTTTGCTGAAACTTGAAAAACCCCAGAATCTGCGGTGCCAATCCATTTGTTATTTGCGCCATCTACCACAATTTCTGTTATGGCTTGCTGAAAAAGTAATTCTTGAGCAACACCATCTTCTTCTACAATAATTATAGGCGAAACATTTAGGGTGCTATTTGTAAAAACGCTTGAAGGGTTAAACATTACTCGTAAACCTTCTGAAGTACCAATCCATAAACGGTTAGAATTATCTACTGCAAGTGCTGTTATAATAGGATTAGCATTGGTTACATTTGGAAAATCTACTCCGTTAATTTCGCTGCTTATTCGTCCAGCTCTATTGTTTTCTGGCTGGTACGCCATAACACCTGTTTTAAATGTAGCCATGTAAACATTGCCTTGTGCGTCTGAAGTAATTTTAGTGGAACTAGAACTTAAGACTTCATCAAAAACAGAAGAAATGTCAACTGCTTCTACAACTCCGTTTGTATTTAGTCTCTTTATAGGATTTTCTGATAAGCCATTAGAAAAATATAAGTCTCCGTTTGGTGTTTGAACAGAAGCACCAATTCGGTTATCATCTGCTGTAGAAGCAATACCTTCTATAGCAGAATTAGTATTGTCTAAACGGAGTATGAGTTCTTCATTTTCTAAAATTAACAAGCCATCTATATAACTGCTTAAATACACGCGATCAGGGTTATTTGCATCTACTGTAGCATGCGAAATTACTCTAGCATTATCTAAACCTTCTGGTAAGATGTTAGACCAATTTTCGCCAACCAAATGGCTGACACCTCTTGTGTTTAATGGGTATGGATTAAAAAACTGGTCATATTCTCCGTAGGTTACCCAAAGTTGATTTGATGCAGCAGTTAAACTAAAAACTCGATTTAAAATTGGGCCGTTAGGGCTTAAGAATTTTGCTGTTGGTATTCCACTTTGCTCACTTACTTCTAATAAACCAAAATTTCGGTCGGCTAGGTAAAAAGTTGTAGCATCACTAATGGCAGTGCTTAAATCTAAATCAAGGCCATTTACTTCAAATATAGGAATGTCTTCATTTAAGTTTTCATCGTAAGAAAATACTTGGTTTCTGGTAATTAAAAGTAAATCTTCTTTAGAAACTCGCATATCGCGAATGCTAGCATTAAAGGTATTTACAAAATTTAGACTATTGTCAATTTCATTTAATACAAATAAGCTATTTGCTGAATTTGTTAAAAATACTTGGTTTTCAAAAGTTGCAATGGTCTTAATAGAACCGTTATTTATTCTAGTCCAGCTGTTAAAATCAATCAGGTTTGGGTTGTTTAAGTCGCCAACATACAGGCCATTATCTGTGGCTGCATAAATTTTACCATCTAATATGGTGGTTTGGTTTACTTTTATTTGTGAACCACCATCTCCAATAAAAAAGCTGTCACCAAATTCCCGGTCGTCTAAATTAAATTCTACTATACCAAAATCTGTAGATAAATATGCAAAATCTTGGTACTCTAAAATATGGTTTATTCTTTTTTGAGTTGGCGCAATGGTTACCCGGTTTACAATATCTACAAAATTTAGCACTTGGTTTTGTTGATCTCTTACTATTTGGATTAGTCCATTTTCATAACCAATTAAAGTAAAATTAAATTCTTCTGTATAAAGTATTGCAGATATTTTTCTTCCCGATAATTGATTTACGGTACTAAAAGTAGAAGTAAACTCTAAGTTGGGCTCGTAGTTAAAATATGCGTTTTCTGCGGCGGCAACTATTTTATTATTTCCTTTTGAAAGCCCACCGATGTTTACATAAGAAAAATGGCCTTCCCAACCAGGGAAATCTTGAGCTGTTGCAAAAACTGTTGCAAACAAGATTAGAATAAATTGAAATATTTTCATGGGTTTAAAAACTCTGCTTTACGTTTCAAATATATACCAAAAATAAAAGCTTGGAAATTAATCCAAGCTTTTAAACGTTTATAAAAATTAAATATTATACTGCGCCTTGTGCTATCATAGCATCAGCTACTTTTACAAACCCAGCTATATTTGCTCCTTTTACGTAATCTACATAACCATCTTCGGTTTGTCCATACTGAACGCAAGCATCGTGAATGTCTTTCATAATTACCTTCAGCTTGTCATCTACTTTTTCTGAAGACCAGCTTAATCTTAATGAATTTTGAGACATTTCTAATCCAGAAGTAGCTACACCACCAGCATTAGATGCTTTTCCAGGAGAAAATAAAATCTTCGCTTTTTGAAAAACTTCAACTGCATCTGGAGTACAAGGCATGTTTGCACCTTCACCAACCAATATGCATCCATTATCTACTAATTTTTGTGCATCATCTTTCAATAATTCATTTTGAGTAGCACATGGTAAAGCCACATCAGCTTTTTCTCCCCAAGGAGTTTTTCCTTCATGGAAAGTTGCAGTTGGATATTTTTCTACATATTCATGAATTCTTCCGCGTTTTTCGTTTTTAATTTCCATGATGAAACTCAATTTTTCTTGATCAATTCCATCTGCATCATGAATATAACCGCCAGAATCTGACATGGTAATTACTTTCGCTCCAAGTTGTGTTGCTTTTTCAGCGGCATATTGTGCTACATTTCCAGAACCTGAAATCAAAACGGTTTTGTTTTTTAAGCTGTCTCCTTTTCTTTCTAACATACTTTGTGCAAAATATACGTTACCGTAACCTGTAGCTTCAGGTCTCACTAAAGAACCACCATAAGAACGTCCCTTTCCTGTAAGAATACCTGTAAATTCATTTTGTATGCGTTTGTACTGGCCAAACATATAACCAATTTCTCTTGCGCCAACGCCAATATCTCCTGCAGGAACATCAGTATCATTTCCAATGTGTCTATACAATTCAGTCATAAAACTTTGGCAGAAACGCATAATTTCATTGTCTGACTTTCCTTTTGGATCAAAGTCAGAACCACCTTTTCCACCACCCATAGGTAGGGTAGTCAAGCTGTTTTTGAAGACTTGTTCAAAAGCTAAAAATTTTAAAATACTCAAGTTTACTGAAGGATGAAAACGCAAGCCACCTTTGTATGGTCCTATAGCAGAATTCATCTGAATGCGAAAACCACGATTAACTTTTATGTCGCCATGATCATCAATCCATGTTATTCTGAACATAATTACACGTTCTGGCTCTACCATGCGTTCTAATAAGCAATGTCCTTGGTATTTTTTGTTTTCTTCAATAAAAGGAACAATGGTTTCTGCTACTTCTTCAACTGCTTGAAGGAATTCGGGTTGGTTGGGGTTACGTTTTTCAACCTGATCTAAAAACGATTTTATATTAGCTTTCATATATTTTATGTACTTAAATTAAGTTATTTACAAATATAAAATTTATAATTTAAGATTTCGCAAAACACTAGTTGATTTTAGCCTATAAATTGCCATATATTCAAAATAAATATTTTTAAATTTTAATCAAGTTAGCCTAAAATTGTAGAATTATTTCAATACTTGTAATTATATGCTTGCTAAACACAATTTAATTTCTTTGGTAAATTTGTTTTTATATATTTGCTTACAGATAACTAACACTATGAAAGCCAAGCTTAACTATTTTTTATTACCGCTTGTATTTTTTGTTACTATTTCTAGCTTTGCCCAAGAAATTTATCATGAAGTAGGTTTTGGCATAGGTCCAGTTTCCTTTCGTGGAGATTGGGGAGAAAGACGTGATGGAAGTACAAACTTTGGTAACACAGGCTTTGGAGTGAATATTATTCACTTTGCTAACTTCGCCTACGGCAGAAATTCCTACAAATATTTCCACAAGCACTTTAAGTTGAGAAATCAACTTACAGTACATCAAACAAATTTGAATCATTATGGTAGATGGGTTCGTGCTGAAAGTGAATCTTTTGATCCAAGTGACCCAAACGATCCAAGATTGGGACCTACACTCGAAAATATGTCTGGAAAAACCACAGTGTTTGAATTGGGTACGGGTTTAGAATGGAATTGGAGACCCATACGAGAATACGAAAGGCAAATCGAAATTTTTCAACCTTATGCAGGTTTTGGTATTAATTTGGTTTATTACAATCCATCTGTAGAAACTAGTCTGCCAGGAAGGATTGGTGCCCGACAAAATACGTGGCCAACCTTCTTGCCACCACCATCAGGTGGTAGAGACCGGATTTCAAATTCATCAGACATTACAGCATCTGTTAATTTTCAAGCAGGTACACGTTATCGTGTAAATGAAGATATAGATTTGTTTATAGAAGGAAGATGGCACTCTTTTTTCTCTGATTTTGTAGATGGTTTAGATCCAAGAAATCCTAATAATGAAAGCAACGATTGGATGTTTTTCTTAAACGTTGGTTTTACATATTATTTTGATTAAAAAACAATTTAAGTTTATAAATAATAAAGGCTAACTTGAAAAGTTAGCCTTTATTTATTCCGATAATTTAAAAGATGTTTAATCTATTACGCTAAAGCTTGTTTTAGGTCTTCAATTAAATCTTTTTCATCTTCTATCCCAACACTTAATCGAATTAAAGAGTCTACTACTCCTGTTTTCTCTCTTTCTTCTTTTGGAATACTTGCGTGCGTCATACTAGCAGGATGTCCAGCTAAAGATTCCACTCCGCCTAAAGATTCGGCTAAGGTAAACACCTTCACTTTTTCTGTAAATTTAATTGCATCTTCGTAACTATTTCCTTTTGTGGTAAAGGAAACCATTCCGCCAAAATCTTTCATTTGTTTTTTAGCAATTTCATGATTTGGATGATTTTCCAATCCAGGCCAATAGACCTTTTCAACTTTTGGGTGTTCACTTAAAAACTTGGCTACAGCTCTTCCATTTTCAGAATGGCGTTGCATGCGTAGATGTAAGGTTTTAATTCCGCGTAAAACTAAAAAACTGTCCATTGGTCCAGCAATTCCACCGCTAGCGTTTTGAATAAAATAGAGTTTATTGGCTAGCTCTTCATTATTTACTACAACCGAACCCATAACCACATCACTATGTCCGCCTAGGTATTTTGTTGCACTATGCATTACAATATCTGCCCCTAAATCTAAAGGCTGTTGCAAATATGCTGTGGCAAACGTATTGTCAACCGCCAGTAAAACCTTATTGGTTTTTGCAATTTTTGCAAGGGCTTCAATATCTATAATATTCATCATTGGGTTAGTAGGTGTTTCCGCCCAAATCAATTTTGTGTTTTTGTTGATTTTAGCTTCAACAGCAGTGGTACTTTCCATTCCCACAAAATGAAATTTAATTCCTAAGCCTTCAAAAATAGAAGTAAATAATCGGTATGAACCACCGTATAAATCGTTTGTAGAAATCACTTCATCTCCAGGTTTCAATAACTTAATAATGGCGTCTATAGCAGCTAAACCCGAAGCAAATGCAAGACCATATTTTCCATTTTCAATACTTGCTAGAGAATTTTCTAAAGCAGTACGAGTAGGATTTGCACTTCTTGAATATTCAAAACCTTTGTGATTGCCAGGACTGGTTTGAGAATAAGTTGATGTTTGATAAATGGGTGGCATAACCGCACCGTAAGCTGGATCTATGTTCTCTTGTCCACCATGGATAGTCTTTGTATTGAATTGCATAAAAATTATTTTTACACAAATGTAATTAAAGCCATAGCTTACCCATATGGTTTGAAAGTCTTTATTATAGCTTTAACAGAATTGACTCAAGCACTAGCAAAGTTTGCTAACTATTCTATCTTTGCCAATAAATTGAAATACCTATGAAGGAAGCTTTTTACAAATATATAAGTCAGTTGCAAGACCAAATTACAGCAGGTCTAGAAAAAATAGATCAAAAAGCTAAATTTAAAGAAGATGTATGGGAGAGAAAAGAAGGTGGTGGAGGAAGAACCCGCGTTATTGAAAATGGAAATGTTTTTGAAAAAGGCGGTGTAAATATATCGGCTGTGCATGGAGCTTTGCCTAAATCCATGCAAAATTATTTCAACGTAAAAGACTGCGATTTTTTTGCCTGCGGAATTAGCCTTGTTATCCATCCAACTTCTCCAATGCTGCCAACTGTTCATGCTAATTTTAGGTATTTTGAAATGTACGACCAAAACGGAAATATTGTAGACCAATGGTTTGGTGGAGGTTTAGACTTAACACCTTATTATCTGTTTGAAGAAGATGCTAAGCATTTTCATCAAGTTTGTAAAGAAACATGCGATAGACATGATGATACTTTTTATGTATTATACAAAGAAAAATGCGACAACTATTTCTGGAATTCGCATAGAAATGAAGCCCGTGGAATAGGTGGTTTGTTTTTTGATTATTGCAAAGCCACTTCAGAAAAAAGCATGCAAGATTGGTTTGATTTTGTAACCGATATGGGCGATAACTTTTTAAACGCATATTTGCCAATAGTTGAAAAAAGAAAGAAACTTTCTTATACAGAGCAACAACGCAAATGGCAAGAAATAAGAAGAGGTAGATATGTAGAGTTTAACCTTGTGCACGATAAAGGAACTTTATTTGGGCTAAAAACAAATGGAAGAATAGAAAGTATTTTAATGAGTCTACCACCACATGTACAATGGCAGTATAACCATCAGCCAGAACCAAATTCTGAAGAAGAAAAATTGATAAATGTGCTTAAAAAGCCGAAAAGTTGGGTCTAAAATTTTACTTTTGAAACAAACTAATTAATCTTATAAGTACATATTATGAAAGGAATTATTTTAGCAGGTGGCTCAGGAACAAGGTTACATCCATTAACCTTAACCGTTAGTAAGCAACTGATGCCAGTGTACGATAAACCCATGATTTATTATCCGCTTTCCACCTTAATGTCTGCTGGAATTCGAGAAATACTTATTATTTCTACTCCTGTAGATTTGCCGTTATTTGAAAAACTGCTTGGCGATGGTTCTAAATTGGGTTGTAAATTTGAATATGCTGTACAAGATCAACCCAACGGTCTAGCGGAAGCTTTTATTATTGGTGAAGAATTTATCGGCTCAGATAAAGTTGCACTCATACTTGGCGATAATATTTTTTATGGTTCAGGTTTAGATAATCTGCTTCAACAAAACAACAATCCTGATGGCGGAATTATTTATGCATACCATGTACATGACCCAGGAAGATATGGTGTAGTTGAATTTGATGAAAACGGAAAAGCACTTTCAATAGAAGAAAAACCTGCAAAACCCAAATCAAATTATGCGGTTCCAGGTATTTATTTTTACGATAATGAAGTAGTTGAAATTGCTAAAAATATAAAACCAAGCCATCGTGGTGAATTAGAAATTACCGATGTAAACAATGCCTATCTTAAAAAGGGAAAATTGAACGTTAGTATTTTAGATCATGGAACGGCTTGGCTTGATACAGGAACTTTTACTTCTTTGATGCAAGCTGCACAATTTGTAGAAGTTATAGAAGAAAGGCAAGGATTAAAAATCGGTGCTCCAGAACACATGGCATATAAAATGGGGTACATTTCTAAAGCAGAACTCCAAGAACTAATTACCCCTTTAATGAAAAGCGGTTACGGAAAAAATATTCAGCTTTAACTACTTCAATATAAACTAATTTTTTTACAGTATGATGCAAAAACACATCCTGACTTTAGGAGCAAATGGTCAATTAGGCCAATGTATTCAAAAAGCTGCTTCACAATTTACAGAATTTAAGTATACTTTTTTAGGCTCTAAAGCATGTGATGTTACTCAAAAAGAAGATATAGAAAAAGCAATTCAAGAAAAGAAGCCCGATTTTTTAATTAATGCGGCAGCTTACACTCAAGTAGATTTAGCAGAAGATGAAAAAACAAAAGCCTTTTCTGTAAATGCTGAAGCGGTAGAAAACATAGCTAAACTTTGTCATGAAAAGCAGGTACAGCTCATTCATATTTCTACAGATTATGTGTTTAATGGAGAAAAAAACAAACCTTATCTAGAAACAGATGCTACCGACCCAATTAATGTATATGGTGCTTCAAAGTTAGCAGGAGAGCAAGCTATAGAGCGTATAATGTCTTCTTATTACATTTTTAGAACATCTTGGTTATATTCTCAATTTGGGCATAATTTTTATAAATCTATGCATCAAAAAATAGGTAGCGGAATGGATTTAAAAATTACGACCGATCAAGTAGGTTGCCCCACCAATGCAAATGATTTAGCACAAGCTATTCTGAAAGTAATTTCAACCAAAATAGAAGCTTTTGGGGTTTATCATTATTCAAATTCTGGTAGAGCAACTTGGTACGATTTCGCATTTGAAATTTTCAAAAATGAAAACGCTTTGGAAGGTGTGCAGCTTTCATCAACAGATTTTTATCCTACAAAAGCAAAGCGTCCTGTTTACAGCGTGATGAATTCCCAAAAAATAAGCGAAACCTTTGGTGTAGAAATTAAAGACTGGAAGATTTCATTGCTTGGTTTGCAAGGCTAAAATTTTTTAGCTTTCTCTTTACTTTTACATGGGAACTTTAGTTTTAAACACCAGTTCGTTTACAACTTTTGCAAACCTTGCAAGTTTATTTATATTTCAACTATCACGCATATAATACGTTAAATAAAATCGACAAATAGAGTCAATGGTTTTTTATATGCTAACTTTTATTAGCTACTTTGTATAAAACAACACAAAATTGGCCAACCAGAAATTGCTTTATCGTTTATTAAAATTAATAGCATTACTTAAGCAAGAGCCTCCTAAATCTATCAATTACATGGCGAATTTTTTGGAGTCGTCGTCTAGAACAGTCTACAGATACTTAGAACTTTTAGAAAGTGTAGGCTTCAATATTGAAGTAGATAAGTTTAAAAAATATTGCATACAGGATAATCAATTAATTGCACCATCAAACTTCAATACAGAAGAATTAAGCTTTTTAAAAGAGCTTTTATTATCAACAGGAAAAGAAAAATAACCTATCGCAGTCTGTTATTCATAAGCTAAGTTTAAATACAGATATAGAGCTAATCAACCATGAAATATACAATGCTAAATTAGCCAATCTCATAAGTTTAATTAATTGAAGGTATTAACCACAATAAACAAATTATAATTGAGCAGTACCAGTCTATTAATTCTCAAAAAGTTTCAGATAGACTTGTTGAACCCTTTAAGCTTACAGCTAACTACAGGTCGCTTTGTGCTTTTGAAATTAAAAAACAGCAAAACAAGTTTTTTAACATTGAACGCTTGGGTGATGTTATAATCACTGAAGAAGAACAAGTTCATGAACACCTTCATCAGTTTGCTAAACCCGATGCTTTTGGATTTTCAAAAAATACGAATACATACAAAGTTAATTTAGAGCTTAACTTAAAAGCTATGCTACTTCTAACCTTAGCTACCAAACCATGCTGCTGGCAAAAAACAAAAATATAAAAACAAATTACAACCTAAAATCCAATGTAGTTGATGGTCCAATCGCTTTAACTTCAGTTACAAGAAATGGTAATGAATCTAATAATCAGGGCTCACTTTTAGTCAGGGTAAAGTCTATGGTTTTAAAGTTCATTGTGGTTTAGTTGTTTTGCATTAATAATTTAAGTGTGTGCTCAAGCCCCTTATTATTAGGCCAGCCAAAATGTCCAGGGATTACAAATTTTCGATAAGGATATTTTTTCATTATTTTTTCAATAGTTAAGGACCATTCTTCAAGATTTGCGTCAGTAACATTCCCTAAATTTTCAACTTGAGTGCTTTTCACTAAACACCCCCCGTATAGAATTTGATAGTCATCAAACCAAATTACAATATTATCCTTTGTATGTCCTTCGCCTGCATAATAGGTTTCAAATTTGTAATTCCCAACATTGAAAGTAGTATCATTAACAAAAGAAAATGCCGCTTGCTTTTCGTTGTGTTGTTCGCATAAATCATAAGTAAGTTGAGAACTGTAAGTTTTTATCTCATTTTGTCTTAAAAACTCAAGTCCTGCTGTTCTGTCATCATGATAATGTGTTGCTATAGCAAGTATAACTTTTTTATTGTGCTTTGAATAAATACTATCAAGCAAAGGCTGAAATTGAGTATCATCCCAAGGTGTATCAAAAAGAACCACTCCATTTTGGGTTACTAAATACATACTATTAGAAGGGAATTCTGTTCCATTAAAATCCTTATGGGTGCTGTAAACGTAAAAGTTATCGGTTAGGTGTTGAATATGAAGTTGTTGCTGTTCTTGGGCAAGTAGATGTAAATTTACAAACAAGAAGCATAAATTAAAAATAATTTTCTTCATTTTTTTATAATTTATGGTACAATAAATGAAACTGGATCAACTGAAGACATGTTTAAATTTGGAAATACATCTCTCCCCAAATTAGGATCATGGTATGTATTACTCCAAAATGAATCACCATAAACCTTTATAAAAATGACATCTCCAGATGAAAATCCTGCATCTAATAAATCAGTTTTTGATAAGCTTATTTCTTTTGGATTGATTTGTGAAACTAATCCTGGAGAGAAATTCGAATAATCTTCGTTATTAACATTTGAATTTGTACTAAGGAAATACCTAATATAACGAGTACTCCCTAAACTTCCTGCGGGTTCAGTAGTTATTGAAATCACTATATCATCATCCACAATACCCGTTTGAACGTTTATGATTTGAGTAGTCGAAATTTCTCCTAAAGATGGGGAGTTCAAAATTGCTGTTGTGCTATTTTCATGTTCTACATCAAATTTTTTAAACGTTCCAAATCCAGGCTTTTCATAGGTAATTATATGTGTACCAAAGGGCACATCTGGTATAGTGAAATTTCCATCGGCCTTAGTTGTTGCAGAAATAGTTGGCGTTATCCCATCAATTTTCACCACCATGTTTGAATTTTCAATTTGTGTTGTTCCTTCGGTATACAAATTAACAGCTCCAGTAATATTGCCATTTTCAACTAAATTAGTAATTGTATCATCATCTTTGTTACACGAAAATGATACTAATAAAATGATTGAGCTTAAGGCCAAGTATCTAAACTTCATAATTTTAAAATTTAATGAGTTTTATATTTAGTGAGTAAAAATACAACGAAAATTTATAAATGTTTTTAAATCAAGACCCATTAAAAATTATTTATTCAAATAAATTTAATGATTATGCAGATGATGAAATGGATGTGTTAGTTGAGCTTGTAGATATATAAACAAATTTGTGTTCAAGAGAAATATCAATAATCTGAAAGTTAATCTCGTTTAGATAATGCACTACGGGTTAAAGTAATAAAAAAACCCGCTCTCAAAAAGAAAGCGGTTTGGCAATTGTGTGGTGCTTCCAGCTCCGAAGCATCGGAGGAACCAGGGTTCAAATTTTGTTTCGGTAGATATGTTCCAATATATCTGGTTGAGCGATCATTTTTCTATAAATTTTCTTGATTTCATTTTTTTGATAAATCGCTCTAACTTCTTAGCTTTCTGTTTACTCTCACATGGAAATTTCAGTTTCAAACTCCAACCCTTTGCAGCCTTAGTAAATCCTTTTTTAAAGAAATGTTGGTTATGAAGCTTAAGTCTTAGATTATGATTTTCAGATTCACCCACATAAAATTTATTGATTTTTTCACTAAAAATAATATAGAGATAATGGGTTTCCAAATGAAGAGCTTTTGACTAAAGTAATAAAAAAACCGCTCTCAAAAAGAAAGCGGTTTGGCAATTGTGTGGTGCCTCCAGGAATCGAACCAGGGACACAAGGATTTTCAGTCCTTTGCTCTACCAACTGAGCTAAGGCACCGTTGATTGCGGCTGCAAATATAATCTCATTTATTTATTAACCAAAACTTCCTTGCAAAATTTTCAATTTTGTAATTTCGCTATCTAATTTGTAAATATGAATTTAGTTGTAGATGTAGGTAACTCTCTAGTAAAGTATGGTGTATACAACAAACAGCATGATTTGGTAATTAGCAAATCCGTGCACAAAACATCTTTTACAGAAGAGTTGAATAAACTTTTTAATGCCTACACCACTATTTCAAACAGTATTTTGTCTGCTTCTGGTCAACTTAACCAAGATTGGTACAAACTTCTTCAGAACAAAACAGCATGCATTTTGTTTACTCACCAAACCTTAATTCCTATTCAAAATAATTACCACTCTCCAAAAACATTAGGTTTAGATCGTATTGCTTTGGCAGTTTCTGCTAAAAATCAATTCCCTGAAAAAAATTGTTTGATTGTAGATGTGGGAACTTGTATTACTTATGATTTTGTGAGTCAGGATGGTATTTATCAAGGTGGAGCAATTTCGCCAGGAATTGAAATGCGTTTTAAAGCCATGCATACTTTTACAGCAAATTTGCCGTTTGTAAATGAAAAGCTTAAAATGCCATCAGAATATTTAGGGAAAAATACAATAGATTGCCTTAAAATTGGAGTTTTGCAGGCTATAATTCATGAAATAGAGGGTTTTGCAAAACAATACTCAACTGATAACGAACATTTAACACTAGTTTTAACAGGAGGTAATGCTCAAGTTTTGGCTGAGCGAGTAAAAAATAGCATCTTTGCCAACTTAAATTTTCAGTTAGCTGGTTTATATCAAATACTTATTTTCAACATAAATGCAAATAAAAAGTAGCTTAGCGCTTATTGTAATCGTATTCTTTAGTCTCACCGTAAATGCCCAAAGAGGCACATATTCCCCTTATTCTTTTTACGGAATTGGCTCACAGAGTTTTAAAGCAACAACCGAAAATAGGTCTATGGCAGGCTTAAGCGTATTTTCAGATAGTATACATCTTAATTTACAGAATCCTGCGGCTTATGCAGATTTGAAATTAACTGCATTTACAGGTGGGTTAACGGTTAATATTACTGACTATAAATCAGAAAATAGCACAGATAACTTTAAAAATACAACAATAGATTATTTTGCAATAGGAATACCAACCAATATAGGTGGATTTGGTATTGGGCTTAGGCCAACTACTTCAGTAGGCTACGATATTCAAAAGTCAAACGATAATCAAAGTTCAGTTTTACGAGGCAGAGGTGGTCTAAATACAACTTATTTAAGCTGGGGTTATTCACCTTTAGATGGATTAAAACTTGGGGCGAGTGTCAATTATAATTTTGGAACTATAGAAAATAAGTCTCTTATTTTTAGAAATCAAGTTCAGTATGGTTCAAGGGATTTAAATGAAACCAACGTAAATGGGTTTTCTTTCGATTTTGGAGGAATGTATGACTACGAGATTTCTAAGTTTAAGTATCTACGAGCATCTGCAAGGTATCAAACGGGTTCATCTATAAATGCAGAAAATTTAAGGCGGGCTTCCACAATTTTACTTGCAAATGATGGTTCTGAAGTTGTTGTAGACGAACTTGTTATAAATAATAGCGATACTCAGGTTACGCTTTCTGAAGTACAGTCTTTGGGTATTGGTTTCGGAGAACGTTTAAAATGGTTTTTAGGAGCAGAATATGTATTAAGAAGCGCTCCAGATTTTTCTAGCTTAAACTTTAATACTCCAAATAATGTTAGCTATACAGATGCTAATGAAATTAAATTAGGAGGGTTTTATACACCGCGTTACAATGCGCCAAGAGGTTTCTACAACCGCTTGACATATAGGGCTGGTATTCGTTATCAAGACACAGGAATGCGTATCAATAATCAAGACGTTGAAGAGTTTGGCATATCTTTTGGAGTAGGTATACCTGCTGGTCGATATTTTACAAATGCTAATATAGGAGTAGAATATGGACGAAGAGGCACCACTTCAAATGGTTTAATTAAAGAGAATTTTTTAAGTATATTTATAAGTTTTTCTTTTAACGATAAATGGTTTGTAGAAAGAAGATTTAATTAAAACACGTATTATGAAACTAAAAGTTATTTTTTCAGTTGCACTAATTTACTTTGGATTTACATCTGTAAATGCTCAGGATTGCTCCCGTTCTCTTTCCTTTTTTGCAGAGTCTGCAAAAGTGAAAAACTACGATGAAGCCATGAAGCATTACAACGATTTAATCAATAATTGTGCAGACACTTCTCGTGCAATTTATCAACGAGGAGCAATTATGTTTAAAGACTTACTAAAGTCTGAAACTGACCCTGAAAAAAAGAAAGATATCGCTCTAAAGCTTATTGAAAACAATAATTTACGCTTGCAATATTTTCCAGAAAAAAGTGACATTGGTTCACTTAAGGCAGAAAATGCTATGGTCATGTATGAAACTGAAATTGGAACCGTAGAAGAACAATTTAGTTTGTTTGATGAAGCTTGGACAGAAGATCAAGAAAACTTCACTAACCCTAAAGCCATTTATGAATACTTTTTGCTAACCATAAATTTGTTGGATAACGAAAAAATGAGTCTTCAAGATGCGTTTCAAAAATACGATGAAGTTTTAGCTCATTTAGAAATGTTAGAAAACAACCAAGCTGTTGTTGCTGCGCCTTTAATTGAGCGTCAAGAAGATCAAGAAAAATTAAGTAAAAAAGAAGAACGTTTACTTAGGAATGCTGAATTACGACTTCAAAATTACGATAAAATTCGTGGAGCAGTAAACGGATTAATAGGAACAAGAGCAGATTGTGAAAACCTAATCCCTTTATTTGAAACCGATTTTGAAGAAAATAAAAACGATATTGAATGGCTTAAAGGTGCCGCTAGTAGATTGTTCTCTAAAGAATGTACAGATTCTAACTTATTTGTGAAGTTAGTAGAACAACAACATACTTTGGAGCCTTCAGCAAAATCAGCGTTGTATATTGGGCGACTCGCAGAACGAAAAGGAGATTTAAATAAAGCTTTAGAATATTATAAACAGTCTGCTGAGCTAGAAACTAAAGCAGCAGATAAAGCAAAAGTGTATTATAATATTGCCAATTCGTATAAAGCTAAAAATAGCTATTCAAACGCAAGAACCTATTATAGAAAAGCACTAGAATTTCAACCTTCAATGGGAAGAGCCTATTTAAAGATTGCAGACATGTACGCAGAAAGTGCTAATAATTGTGGTGAAACCGTCTTTGAAAAACAAGCCGTATATTGGTTAGCTGCGGATTATGCTGACCGCGCAGGCCGAGTTTCGCCAGCACTTAAAGAAAATGCTAAGCAAACTGCAGAAAGCTACCGCGGGAGAGCACCACAAACTAAAGCCATATTTTCAGAAGGAATGCAAGGCAAAAAAATTAGTTTTAACTCTTGTTGGATAGGAGAAAGTGTGATGGTTCCTAATATTTAAAATGGAATTTAAAAAAATACAAACAAAAAGCATTGTTGTACTTCTAGCTACAACAATGCTTTTTGCATGTGAAGGAAATCTGAATGAAGTAAAACAAATGGCAAACCAACTTCAAGGCCCACAATCTACTACTAAAGATATAAACTTGTTCTATACAGATAGCGGTAAGGTTCAGGCCAACCTAAGAAGCCCTAAGATGCTTGATTTTTCGCAAGAAGAATTTCCTTATAGAGAATTTCCAATTGGTGTGGAGGTAGATTTCTTTGACGAAGACTCAACTAAAAACACCATTATTTCAGATTATGCAATTATTTACAATATCACCAACCTTATAGATTTACGCGGCAACGTAGTAATTGTAACTTCAGATTCTACCGAATTAAATTCTCAGCAATTATATTGGGACGAAAGCGAAAACTGGCTCTTCACAGATCAGCCCTACACCATAAAAATGCCAAATGGAGCGGTTAACGATGGAGAAGGTTTTGATGCTAATCAAAATTTTGATAACTTCAACTCCAGAACAAACACCGGAATACAATATATTGATGAACAACAATAAACCACCAAAGTTTTTAAAGTATTTTGAATATGCCTACCTTGCTATAGCAGGCTTATTTTTATTTGAAGCTTATTTGGCATTTCAAGAAGAAGACGGTAAACAATGGATCATGATAGGCCTTGCAGTGGCAGCAGTATTTATGTACTTCTTTAGGCGTAGATTTCGTAAAAATCGCGGAGGTTAAAAACAACAAAAATGGATCATCAAATACTTGTTATTTTTTTAGCATTGCTTTTTTCAGCCTTTTTTTCAGGAATGGAAATCGCATTCATATCGGCTAATAAAGTATTTGTAGAGTTAGAAAAAAAACAAGATAACCTTGTAGCAAAAGTACTTACTCAAATTACAAAAAAACCATCTAAGTTTATTGCAACCATGTTAATAGGTAATAACGTGGCACTCGTAATTTACGGTTTTTATATGGGTGATTTTTTAATGAGTTGGATCACCACAGTAGAAAATCCAGATTTTGGGCTCATCAATTTTTTCTTTGACGAAGCCAGACTTTTTACACAAACGCTCATCTCAACCTTGGTAATTTTGTTTACAGCAGAGTTTTTTCCAAAAGTGTTTTTTCAAATTTATGCCAATAATCTAATAAAGGTTTTTGCCATTCCCGCTTACTTTTTTTATGTAATTTTTAGTTTTATTTCCAGTTTTGTTATGTGGATTTCAGACCTGGTTCTCAATAAGTTTTTTAATATAAAGGGAGACGAAGTGCAATTGAGTTTTAGTAAAGTTGAGCTAGGTAATTACATTAACGAGCAGATGGAAGTAGCAGAACAAAACGAAGAGATAGATTCAGAAATACAACTCTTTCAAAATGCCTTAGAATTTTCAGATGTAAAATCGCGAGAAGCAATGGTGCCCAGAAACGAGATTGTTGCTGTAGAACAAAATGAAAATCCAAATCAGCTTATTCAGTTGTTTAGTGAAACCGGTTTTTCTAAAGTCTTGGTATATAATGAAAACAAAGACGACATTATTGGTTATGTGCACTCTTTTGATATGTTTAAAAAACCTAAAAACATTAAAGATATTTTACTGCCTGTAATTTATGTTCCAGAATCTTCATTGGTAAAAGACGTGCTAAATATGCTTATTAGAAAACGAAAAAGCATTGCTGTGGTTATAGATGAATATGGTGGAACAAGCGGTATGATTACTGTTGAAGATATTGTAGAAGAATTGTTTGGTGAAATAGAAGACGAACACGACCCAGTGCAATTAAATGAAAAAGTTATAGCTGATAATCATTATGTTTTTTCTGCTCGATTGGAAGTAGATTATTTAAATGAAACCTATAAATTAAATATTCCTAAAAGTGAACAATACGAAACATTAGGTGGTTTTATTGTGAATTTTGCAGAAGAAATTCCAACTGAAGGAGAACGCATCGAAATTGAGCATTTTATTCTTAAAATTATTAAGTCTTCAAACACCAAAATAGATACGGTTGAGTTGAAGCTTATTGAAGATTAAATCCAACTTATTTAGGTTCTGATTTTTACTTTTTTTACGTTCTATTTTCTGTAAAATCAAACGGCTCAGACTTACCGTTTTCATTGGTGTTTAACAAAAACAAGCTGTTTAATTATCTAAAAATCAAGCCTTAGCGAAAAGCAGCCAAAACACTGCACTTTTAGCGTTGTTGAAAACTATGTTGAAAACCTTTGTCGATTTTTACAAAAACATGCTAATTTATTTTACATATTTGTTAGTCCCAAAAAACAATTTTTTAATCCCAAAATAATAGAATCTATGGCTCAAAACGAACCCATTTTACAAGAAAATAAAGACCGATTTGTAGTTTTTCCAATTAAACACCAAGATTTGTGGGAATGGTACAAAAAACAAGAAGCAAGTTTTTGGACCGCAGAAGAAATAGATTTACACCAAGATATTAGTGATTGGGAAAACAAATTAAATAATGACGAAAAATACTTCATTAAACACATCTTAGCATTCTTTGCTGCTTCAGATGGAATTGTAAATGAAAACTTGGCCGAAAACTTTGTAAACGAAGTACAGTATACCGAAGCAAAATTCTTTTATGGCTTCCAAATCATGATGGAAAACATTCATTCTGAAACCTATTCTTTATTAATTGACACTTATGTAAATGATGAAGAAGAAAAAGGAGTGCTTTTTAAAGCCATCGAAAACTTTCCTGCCATTAAGAAAAAAGCAGATTGGGCATTAAAATGGATAGAAAGCCCAAGTTTTGCTGAACGCCTTATCGCTTTTGCCGCGGTAGAAGGAATTTTCTTTTCAGGTGCTTTTTGTTCTATCTTTTGGTTGAAAAAACGCGGATTAATGCCAGGACTAACTTTTAGCAATGAGTTAATCTCCCGCGACGAAGGTCTGCATTGTGATTATGCGGTACACTTGCACAACAATCACTTAGTTAACAAAGTTTCAAAAGAACGTATCAAGGAAATTATCATCGATGCGTTAAACATCGAGCGTGAATTCATCACAGAGTCGCTACCTGCTAGTTTAATCGGAATGAATTCAACTTTAATGACTCAATATTTAGAGTTTGTAACAGACCGTTTGTTAATGGAGTTAGATTGTGAAAAAGAATACAACACCACCAACCCATTCGATTTTATGGACATGATTAACCTGCAAGGAAAAACAAACTTCTTCGAAAAAAGAGTAGGTGAATACCAAAAAGCAGGGGTGATGAATAAAGACAAAGAAAAAGATAGCCAAATTAGTTTTGATGCTGATTTTTAAAATAGTAATGTAATCTCTTTGGTCACTATAGTTGCTATTGAAACTGTAGAACTGTAGAAGCAACAGCAGCCATAGCGACAATAGAAGCCACAGTATTAATATAAACCAAAGCAACCAAAATCCATGAGCTACCGAAAACTTGAAATATGGCAATTAGCTCGAACTTTAACCATAGATATACACAAGATGACTATGAAGTTGCCCAAGTTTGAAATGTATGAAGAAGGAAGTCAAATTCGTAGGTCTATGAAATCGGTTAGGTCAAACATTGTTGAAGGTTATGGCAGAAGGCGTTATATTAATGATCATATCCGATTTATTATTTATGCACTGTCTTCAAATGATGAAACTGTAGATCATCTTGAAACCCTATATGAAACAGGCTCTTTAAAAGACAAAGATTTGTATAAAAATTTGCAAGAACGAATTCAAAAATTGGGAATCAAGATTAATAATTTTTTACAAGTAATAGAAAAGAATAATAAGAAATTCTAGAAAACCAATTAAAACAATGTAGAGACTATATTCGCTATGAATGCCACAGTTATAAAACAACAGCAGCCACAGCAACAATAGCAACAACAGAAACAATAGCAGCAATAGAAACTATAGAAACTATAGAACCAACAGCACCAAAAGTAAAACACAATAATAAAATTATAATATCATGTACGTAGTAAAAAGAGACGGCCACAAAGAACCCGTAATGTTCGATAAAATTACAGCAAGAGTACGTAAACTTTGTTACGGATTAAACCCATTAGTAGTCCCTACCAAAGTTGCTATGCGTGTAATTGAAGGACTTTACGACGGAGTTACTACTAGCGAGTTAGATAATTTAGCTGCAGAAGTTGCAGCAACCATGACTACAACTCATCCAGATTATGCACACCTTGCAGCACGTATTTCGGTGTCTAACTTACACAAAAACACCAAAAAAACTTTTAGTGAAGTAATGACCGATTTACACGAATACGTAAATCCAAGAACAGGCAAAAAAGCTCCACTTTTAGCAGATGATGTGTATCAAGTAATTATGGACAACAAAGATTTGTTGGATTCTAGAATTATTTACAGCCGTGACTTTAACTACGATTATTTTGGTTTCAAAACTTTAGAGCGCTCTTACTTACTCAAACTAAACGGAGAAGTAGCAGAGCGTCCACAACACATGCTCATGCGTGTTGCTGTTGGAATTCATGTAGACGACTTAGATAGTGCATTAGAAACTTACGAACTGATGTCTAAAATGATGTTTACCCACGCAACGCCAACGCTCTTCAACTCGGGAACACCAAAACCACAAATGTCGTCTTGTTTCTTATTGACCATGAAAGACGATAGCATCGACGGAATTTACGATACGTTGAAGCAAACTGCTAAAATTTCACAGTCTGCGGGTGGCATCGGATTGTCTATTCACAATATTCGAGCTACAGGTTCTTACATCGCGGGCACCAACGGAACTTCTAATGGAATTGTTCCTATGCTGAAAGTCTTTAACGATACCGCCCGATACGTAGATCAAGGTGGCGGTAAACGAAAAGGTTCCTTTGCAATGTATGTAGAGCCTTGGCATGCCGACATCATGAGTTTTTTAGATTTGAAAAAGAACCACGGAGCAGAAGAAATGCGAGCAAGAGATTTGTTCTATGCCATGTGGATTCCAGATTTGTTTATGAAACGTGTTGAGCAAAATGCAGAGTGGACTTTGATGTGTCCAAACGAATGTCCAGGACTTTTTGATATGTATGGTGAAGAGTTTGAAAAAACCTACGAAAAATATGAAGCCGAAGGAAAAGGCAGAAAAACCATCAAAGCACGCCAACTTTGGGAGAAAATTTTAGAATCTCAAATTGAAACAGGTACTCCGTACATGTTGTACAAAGATGCAGCCAACCGAAAATCGAATCAGAAAAATTTAGGAACTATACGTTCTTCAAATTTATGTACCGAGATTTTAGAATACACCAGTCCAGACGAAATAGCCGTTTGTAACTTGGCTTCTATTGCGCTGCCTAAGTTTGTGAAAAATAAAGAATTCGATCACAAAGAATTGTATAAAATTACCAAAAGGGTAATTAAAAACCTAAACAAAGTAATCGATCGCAATTACTATCCAGTAAAAGAAGCCGAAAATTCAAATATGCGCCACCGTCCAGTTGGATTAGGTATTCAAGGATTGGCTGATACATTCATCAAAATGCGTTTACCTTTTACTTGCGATGAAGCCAAAAAAGTAAATCAAGAAATTTTTGAAACTTTATATTTTGCTTCCGTTACCGCATCTATGGAATTGGCAAAAGTAGAAGGACCATATTCTACTTTTGAAGGCTCTCCAATAAGTCAAGGAGAATTTCAATACAACATGTGGGGCTTAAAAGATGAAGAATTAAGCGGAAGATGGGATTGGAGTAAATTAAGAGAAGAAGTAAAAGAACATGGAGTGCGCAATTCTTTATTGTTAGCGCCTATGCCAACTGCTTCTACTTCACAAATATTAGGAAATAACGAAGCATTTGAACCGTATACATCTAACATTTACACAAGACGTGTACTTTCAGGTGAATTTATAGTTGTAAACAAACACTTACTTGAAGATTTAGTAGAAAGAAACTTATGGAATGACGATGTAAAAGATGCCATCATGCGTGCTAATGGTTCAGTTCAAAATATTGATATTATTCCAGATGATATCAAAGAATTGTACAAAACGGTTTGGGAACTTTCTATGAAAGACATTATAGATATGTCTAGACACCGTGGTTATTTTATAGACCAATCACAATCCTTAAACTTATTTATGGAAGGGGCAACATTTGCAAAACTAACTTCCATGCACTTTTATGCTTGGAAAAGCGGCTTAAAAACGGGAATGTATTACCTAAGAACTAAATCTGCAGTAGATGCCATCAAGTTTACTTTGAAAAAAGAGAAAAAGCAAGAACCTATTCCTGCAGAAACAACACCTAATGAATCTGTTCCTGCTAAAAATGCACAAAAACTCCAAGAAGTAAAAGCAGCAAAGGTTTCTGATGATACATCTTTATCTCCAGAAGAATTAAAGGCTTTGATACAACAATCTAAAGATGCCGAAGGAGACGATTGTTTAATGTGTGGTTCATAAATTTTAAAACCAACCCAATACTAATAAGCCTGTAAGTTTTAAAGTCTTGCAGGCTTTTTTTAAATATGAATGTAACTGAAAGGAAAACAAAAAGATTAATTTTGCAGCAAGCAACACATTAAAAAATAAATCAAATGCACATTTCAATAGGAAACGACCACGCAGGTACAGAATACAAAGAAAAAATTACAGACAAACTCAAAGGAGCTGGACATGAAGTTACTAATCATGGTACAGATTCAACAGATAGTGTAGATTATCCAGATTTTATTCATCCGGTAGCTAAAGATGTTAGCCAAGGAAAAGCAAACTACGGAATTATAATTTGTGGCTCAGGAAATGGAGCGAATATGACAGCCAACAAACACCAAGCAGTTCGTTCAGCTTTGTGTTGGAATACAGAAATTGTTTCACTTGCTAGACAACACAATAATGCCAATATTTTAAGTATCCCTGCACGTTTTGTTAGTTTAGAAGAAGCATTAGAATTTGTAGATGTTTTTTTAAACACTCCATTTGAAGGTGGTAGACATCAAAACAGAGTTGAGAAAATACGTTGTAAATAATCATAGCTAAATTAATCTATTGAGTCACGCCCACACAGCATATAAAAGCAAGCAGAAAAATCTGCTGATAGCCATCGTTCTCAATGTGCTCATTACTGTTGCGCAAGTAATCGGTGGCATAATTAGCGGTAGTTTAGCTTTGCTTTCTGATGCTTTGCATAATTTTTCTGATGTAGTTTCACTGTTAATCAGTTATGTCGCTTCATTTTTTTCCAACAAAAAGGCTTCACAAAATAAAACTTTTGGTTACAAGAGAGCAGAAATTATTGCGGCATTTATAAATGCTTGCACCTTAATTGTAATTGCATTTTTCTTAATTATTGAAGCAACAGAACGCTTTTTTAAGCCAGAAATTATCGATGCAACTTTGGTTATTTGGTTATCTATAGTTGCCATTGTAGGAAACGGAATTAGCGTTTGGATTTTGCATGCAGACGCTAAAAATAATATGAATATTCGTTCGTCCTACCTTCACTTATTTACAGATTTACTAGGTTCCGTTGCCGTTTTAATCGGCGGCTTATTAATGCAGTATTACCAATTATATTGGGTAGACGGTGTACTTACGCTAATGATTGCAATTTACTTACTCATAGTCGGTTTTCAATTAGCTAAAAAAGCATTTGGAATACTCATGCTGTTTACGCCAAAAGATATTAATGTAAAGCAATTGGTAAATCAGGTAAACAGTTTGCCAGAAGTAAAACACATGCATCACGTTCATATTTGGCAATTAAATGATGATGAAGTGCATTTAGAAGCACATATTGATTTTGATGAAGACATAGCACTTTCAAAATTTGATGCCATTTTAGAACAAATTGAAACGATTGCAGTAAACCAATACGGAATTAACCATATTAATATTCAGCCTGAATACCAAAAACCAGATAACAAAAATGTAATTGTACAAGATTAAAATGAAGTGGGAAATAAAAAAATATGCAGATTTAAATCTAGATGAACTTTATGCAATGCTTCAACTCAGGTCTGAAGTTTTTGTGGTAGAACAAGATTGTGTTTACCAAGATATAGACGGAAAAGACCAAATCTCCTTCCATGTTTTGGGATATAGCAATAAAGAGTTAATTGCGTATGCACGAATTTTTAAAGCAGGAGATTACTTTGAAGAACCAAGTATAGGCAGAATTATTGTTAAACAGAATTTCAGAAAAAAAGAAGTTGGACATCGGTTATTAGACTATTCTATAAATTTTATCAACCTGACTTTAAACGAAAACCAAATTAGAATTTCAGCACAACAATATTTAATTGCATTTTATCAAAAACACGGCTTTCAGGTAGATGGAGAAGGGTATTTAGAAGATGGTATTCCACATATTAATATGTTAAAGACCTAATTATTCTGCTTTAGCTAAGGTGAAACAAATACTGGTTCCTTGATTTGGAGCGGTTTTTTCAACCCAAATCTTCCCATCGTTTTCTTCAATAAAATCTTTACAAAGCAGCAAACCAATACCAGAGCCTTTTTCATTATTGGTGCCAATCACAGAATTTAATTCTCCATGAAAAACTTTCTTAGCTTGATTATCAGTCATGCCTATGCCAGTATCTTTAATGCATACCTGTACGTTGTCTGAAATTTGCGTTGCAGAAATTTCAATTTCGCCTTTTTCGTCAGAAAACTTTATAGCATTGGAGAGCAAGTTTCTAATAACCAAGTCTAAACTGTCTTCTACAGCAGAAACTTTAAGATCTTCATCTATAATTTTAGTAAGTTTGATGTATTTTTTATCTATTGAAGTTTGAAAAAGATCTTCTACATTATTGGTTACTTTTAATATAGAAACAGAAGATTTTTTGCTTTGTTGACGCTTAACTAACTTACTAGACCAATTAAGCAAGTTGTCTGTTAGAATAATGGTTCGTTGTAAATTTTTATTAATTTCAGGTACCATGCTTTTTAATTCTGCATCGGAAATTTCATTTTGCAAAGCCATTTCAAAAAAGGAATTAAGCGACTGTAAAGGACCGCGTAAATCGTGAGAAATAATCGAGAAAAGCTTGTTTTTTTGATGGTGTAACTCTTTTAATTCTTCATTTTGATTTTCAATCTTTTCTTGGCTGTTTTGTAGTTTTTTGTTGGCTTTTTCTTTGTCCCTTTTATTTTTAAATAGCAGAATAATAATGATTAAAAAGGCAATCATTCCCACAGCAAAAGCCATATTTATCTTTTCTTGTCGTCTTAATGAAACTTCTTTCTGCAGGAGTTCTTTTTCGTTTTCAAGTCTAATTTTTTGCTCTTTTGCTTTAAACTCCATTTCTGCTTCAAGCCTTCCTATTTCTTTGCTTTTTTCTTCGTTAAACAAATCTTTAGAAATTTGATCTATTCTTTTTTGGTATTGAAGAGCTTTTTTATAGTTTTCTTTTGCTTCATAAGCACTAACAAGAATTTCCGCCGTGTTTATTACTTCTTTAAGGAGTTCTAATTCTTCTGCAATTTGTATTGATTTTTCTCCTAACTCAATAGCTTGATTATATTTTTTTTTAATTAGCGAGAGTTCGGCTAAGCTGGAGTAACTTGAAGTTAAATTGTATTTATTCGATTTTTCTTCAGCAAACTTTATGGCTTTTTCAAAATTTGCTTTTGCGGTTATGGTGTCTTCTTTTTGTAAGTATACTTTAGCAATGTTATTGTAGGTGTTAGATAATTCTCCGTAAGTTTCTTGTTCTAATAAATGTGTTTCTACTTTTTTGTAAAGCGCCAATGCTTCATCTAACTTTTCCAAATTATCTTTATCTTCACTATAAATAAGCGCAATATTAGAAATTCCAGCCATGTAGGTGCGTTGGTCTATTTTTTCAGCAATAGCAACGGATTCCTGATACATTTCTAATGCTTTTTGGTTATCGCCTAAATCGTACCAACAACTAGCAATATTATTATATACAATTCCTTGATATCGTTTATTTCCTATCTGGTTTGCATATTTTAAAGCTTCTTGAAAGTTTTGTATAGCTTCTACGTAATTGGCTTGTTTTCTATTTATGTTAGCTGTATTGTTATGGGTAATAAATAAATTACCCGGTAAATCCAGTTTTTCGTAAATTCCTTGGGCTTTTAAAATAGATGCTTTTGCTTCTTTAAATTCGCCAGTTCGTTCTGCTATAATGGCGTAACCGTTATAGATATTAGCTTGTTGTTCTAAATCTTCTGTTTTTTTAGCTAAAGTCATGCCTTTTTCATACAAGTCTTTTGCTTCATCAAATTTAGATTGGTTGGATAGCGAGTTAGCTTGGTTTACATAACCGCGTGTTAGACTAAAGGTGTCTTTTAAAATTAAGTTATATGCTAATGCTTTTTCATACTTTTTAAAAGCTTCTTGATGGTTGCCGTAACTGTTGTAAATTAAACCGTAATTATTATAAGCACTAGAAAGACCTTTTATGTCATCATTATCTTTGTAAATGGAAATTGCTTTATCTAAATTTTCAAAACTTTTGTTAACTTCGCTTTGGTAGTAAAAGTAAATGGCTTCATTTTTAAGCGCATCTGCTATTCCTTTTGGATATTCAATTTTTTCTGACAGCATCCGTGCCTCGTTAGAAAAATAAAATACACTATCGGGTTTAGATTTCGAATAATGGTATGCTAGCTCATTTAATAAATCTACTCTTTCAATATTTCCTTTATTGAAAGATTCTAGTTCAATCAATAAGCTGTCTATGGTTTTCTGCTGTGCATGATTCACTTGAAATACACAGGAAATTAAAAGAAGTAAAATATATTTTTTCAACTTAACTTGTTGTTATAAGTAACTTTCAAATATAACACAACTACTTGGTTTTGAATAAATAATACTACAAATAAAATCAAAAAATATAATAAATATCTTATTTGATCTTACTCAAGATTTTATGGTAAACTTGTTCCTTCAAATTTGTTTTATCGTTTAAGTCTAAGTTTTTAGTAGAAATAAAAGAATGAATATAAGCTCTTAAAATGCCTGGTCTTCCTTTAAAAAAAATGTACGGGAATGCTTCTTTGTTATCTATAAAAGTAATGGGCACAATTGGAATTTGATGAGTAATGGCTAGGCGAAAGGCTCCATCTTTAAATGGGGCTAATAGTATTGTTTCATCATCTGGAACGCCACCTTCTGGAAAAATACAAATGCTAGTGCCGCGGTTTAATCTGCGTTGACATTCATCAAAAACGGCCTTTCTACTTTGAGCAGAATTTCGATCTACTAATATGC
This sequence comes from Psychroflexus planctonicus, assembly GCF_014640195.1. Taxonomy (GTDB): domain Bacteria; phylum Bacteroidota; class Bacteroidia; order Flavobacteriales; family Flavobacteriaceae; genus Psychroflexus; species Psychroflexus planctonicus. The sequence goes on along the minus strand of NZ_BMGM01000005.1, from coordinate 88,077 downwards.
AAGTACGCTTATAAAAATATCCAAAAATGGGAAGTTTTGCTAACTCTTTTTTACCTACAAATACAAATGGATTCTTAGAAATATAAAGCATCATCATAATATCCATCATGCTCGTGTGGTTAGCGGTAAGCATGTAACTTTTGCCTTTTTCTATTTTTTGTTGTGCTTCAATTTTAGGTATAAAACCCATTCCAATTAAATTGGCAATTCCCCAAACACGAGCTACTTTAAAAAAATAGGCATACCAACTTTCTTTTAAAGTAGTGATAAATAAAAATGGAAATAATAGGATAATTACAATTAACATCCAGACATAAAACCAGATACGCCAAATTAATCGCAAACTATTTGCTAGTATTTTCATAGGCTTCAAAATTAGCAAATGAAGTGAATTTAGAAAGCAAAAACTTATATCTTTGACCGAAATTTATTTAGCTATGTCTAGAGTTTTAACGGGTGTACAAAGTACAGGAACTCCACATTTAGGAAATCTTTTAGGAGCCATATTACCAGCTATTGAAATGGCTAACCAGCCAAGCAATCAATCTTTTTTGTTTATTGCAGATATGCATTCGCTAACGCAAATCAAGGATGCGTCAACCTTAAAAAACAACACCTATTCTACTGCTGCAGCTTGGTTAGCTTGTGGTTTAGATATTGAAAAAACCGTTTTTTACAGACAAAGCGACATTCCGCAAGTAACCGAATTATCTTGGTATTTAAGCTGTTTTTTTCCTTACCAACGCTTGACTTTAGCGCATTCTTTTAAAGATAAATCCGACCGATTAGAAGATGTAAATGCAGGTTTATTTACCTACCCGATGTTAATGGCGGCAGATATTTTGTTGTATGATGCAGAAGTTGTTCCTGTTGGAAAAGACCAATTGCAACATCTTGAAATTACACGTGATGTAGCTAACCGTTTTCACACCAAATTTGGTGAAACTTTTGTTTTGCCTGATGCTAAAATTCATGAAGATGTAAAGTTGATTCCTGGAATAGACGGTGATAAAATGAGCAAGTCTAAAGGAAATACCATTAATATATTTGAAAGCGATAAAAAGCTTAGAAAAACCATCATGAAAATTGAAACAGATTCAACTCCTTTAGAAGAACCAAAAGATACTTCTACTTGTAATGTCTTTGCTTTGTATAAACTAATAGCAAATCCTGCCCAAACCGAAGCATTAAAAACTAAATATGAAGCTGGAAATTTTGGTTACGGTCACGCTAAACAAGCGCTTTTTGAATTGGTTGTAGACCGATTTAAAAACGAACGGGATAAATATGCGTATTACATGAATAATTTAGATGAAGTTGACGCTGCTCTTCAAGTAGGAGCTGAAAAGGCAAGTTTAGTTGCCAATGAAGTTTTGACAAGAGTAAGGACTAAACTAGGATACTAAAATTGGCATTACTTTTTCCAATTATTTCCAGTCAATTCTAGGGCAACTTTCATCAGCATTTTTTGACTTACCAAACCTACTAATTTGCCATTTTCAATAACGGGAAAACGTCTTCTTTTAAGATGTAAAAATTGGTTGGCTATGTCAAAAACATTTTCAGTTGGTTTTACCGTTTCTACTTTTCGGCTCATTTTACTACCAACACTTACATCAGACATGGGCATGTTGTAATATCGCGAATCTGAAATTTGTTTGATGCAATCACCTTCAGAAATAATTCCTATTACTTCATTATTCGCATTGATTACTGGACCACCAGAAACTTTTTTCTGAATCATAATCTTCATGGCTTCAACTAAACACATGTTTTCAGTAAAGGTGACCACGTTTTTTTGCATACAATCTGCAACGCTCAGCTTATCTGCTGCTATTTTTAATTCTCCAACATGATTTCCTTGAAAGCTTTTAATTCCCATAATTCAAAAATTTTATTACCCAATATAAGGATTATTCAACAAACACTAAAAAAGTTAACATTATCATTTTTTTGAATTGGTAACCAATGTTACTTAAAGAAAAACTCAAATAGATTTACTTTGCAAAAAAAACGTTTATATGGATTTTATTATAGAACCTTGGCCTTGGTATGTATCGGGACCACTTATTGCGCTCACCATGTTTGTGCTTTTATTTGTCGGTAAACAATTCGGCATGTCTTCAAACCTTCGTACAGCATGCTCAATTGGTGGCGCAGGAAAAGTTTCCGAATTTTTTAGATTCGACTGGAAAAGTCAGCGTTGGAATTTAATTGTAGTAGCGGGTGCCATTATTGGTGGATTTCTTTCTAATCAATACCTGTCTGATAATACGGTTGAAATAAACCCAGAAGTAGCAGAGAAATTAGAAACCTATGGAATAAATTCTGCTGGTGATGCTTATTTGCCAACCGAATTATTTGGAATGGAACAATTAAGCAATCCAAAAGTATTAGCCATTTTATTAATCGGTGGCTTTTTTGTAGGATTTGGAGCACGCTACGCTGGCGGTTGTACTTCTGGACACGCCATTTCAGGATTAAGTAATTTACAATTACCTTCACTAATTGCCGTTATTGGATTTTTTATAGGTGGTTTGGTAATGATTCACTTTCTCTATCCAATAATTTTTAACCAATAAATCATTAAAATGAAATCAATAGTATATTTAATTATAGGCATATTTTTCGGTATAGTAATGTATAAATCTGAAGCGGCTTCTTGGTTCAGAATTTATGAAATGTTTGAATTTGGTTCTTTTCACATGTATGGAATTATCGGCTCAGCCTTAGTTTTGGGTGTAATCGGAATCTTTTTTATTAAAAAATTCAACATTAAGGCCATCGGTGGTCAAGACATGAGCTTAGCTCCTAAAGATAAAAGCATTGCTCGGTATTTGTTCGGTGGAATTTTATTTGGATTAGGTTGGGCTTTAGCTGGAGCTTGTCCCGGACCAATGTATGTTTTAGCAGGTGCAGGTTTTTTACCTATTTTAGTTGTTATCGGTGGCGCATTGTTAGGCACTTTTGTATACGGGGTTCTAAAAAGCAAGCTGCCGCACTAATCAAAGCTTAAATAAAAATATAAGTTACCCCTAATTGGCGTAGAACATGTTTCTGCGCCAACTTTTTTGGCACCATATTGAATTATTTTCTTCACTTTTTACTTTTGCTTAAGTAAGCTAGCCATTTAGTTTATGTATTTTTGGTATAAATTTTTTAAACGTGAGTACGCCCGATATTGAAGTGCAAATTAAAACTTTACCCAGCGCGCCTGGGGTGTATCAATATTTCGATAAAAACAAACGCATACTTTATGTTGGAAAAGCTAAAAACTTAAAAAAACGCGTTTCATCCTATTTCAATAAACAGCATGATAGCCATCGCATTGCGGTCATGGTGAAGAAAATACACGAGATAAAACACATTGTAGTTTCATCTGAAACCGATGCACTTTTACTGGAAAATAATCTGATTAAAAAGCTGCAACCACGATTTAACGTGATGTTGCGAGACGACAAAACCTACCCATGGCTTTGCATTAAAAATGAACGTTTCCCAAGAATATTTTTAACCCGCAGAGTCATCAAAGACGGAAGCGAATATTTTGGTCCTTACCCGAGTATAAAAACGGTGAAAACTCTATTAGAACTCATTAAAGGATTGTACAAAATCAGAACTTGTAAATACGATTTGACTGAAGATAAAATTCAGGCTGGAAAATACAAAGTTTGTTTAGAATATCACTTGGGAAATTGCGAAGGTCCCTGTGAAGACTTGCAATCTGAAAAAAGCTACAACAAACAAATTGAAGCCATCAGAAAAATTGTAAAAGGCAATTTTAAAGATTCGTTAATCGACTTTAAACAGCAAATGCAAGAATTGGCAGAAAACATGCAGTTTGAAGAAGCGCAGCGCATTAAAGAAAAAATAAATACATTAGAAAAATACCAGGCAAAATCTACTGTAGTAAATCCAAAAATAAACAACGTAGATGTGTTTTCTGTGGTAAGTGATGAAGGTTATGGTTACGTCAATTTCTTGCAACTTTCGCACGGAGCAATTATAAGATCGCATACCATTGAAATGAAAAAAAAGTTAGATGAATCTGACCAAGAATTGTTAGAATTGGGCATTACCGAAATTCGCCAACGATTCGATTCGCCTTCTAAAGAAATTTACGTTCCGTTTCCAGTTGAAGCAGGAGAAGAAATAAAGGTTACCGTACCCAAATTAGGCGATAAGAAAGCCATTGTAGATTTATCCATTCGCAATGCGAAATACTTTAGGATGGAACGCTTCAAACAAATGAAAATTGTAGATCCAGATCGGCACGTAAACCGTTTAATGGCTCAAATGAAAGAAGATTTACGCCTGTCTGAAGAACCACGACATATCGAGTGTTTTGATAATTCTAACATTCAAGGCAGCAATCCAGTTGCTGCTTGTGTAGTTTTCAAAAACGGAAAACCCAGCAAGAAAGATTACCGAAAATTCAATATCAAAACCGTAGAAGGTCCAGACGATTTTGCTTCTATGGAAGAAGTGGTTTTTAGGCGATACAGACGTTTGTTAGAAGAAGAAGAACCTTTGCCACAACTAATTATTGTAGATGGCGGAAAAGGACAGCTTTCTTCTGGAGTTAAAGCTTTAGAAAGGCTAGATTTGCGTGGGAAAATTGCCATTATCGGTATTGCCAAACGCTTGGAAGAATTGTTTTATCCCGGCGATAAATATCCGTTGTACTTAGATAAAAAATCAGAAACCTTAAAAATTATTCAGCAATTAAGAAACGAAGCACACCGTTTTGGAATAACGTTTCACAGAGATAAACGCAGTAAAAACGCCTTGGGCACAGAATTAGAAGAAATTGAAGGCATAGGAGAAAAAACTGCCGTAAATTTGTTGAAAGAATTCCGTTCGGTAAAAAACATTAAATCTGCATCCCAAAAAGAACTTGCCAACATTATAGGAGAAGCCAAAGCTACCTTAATTCAAGCACATTACCAGAATACCAATGAAAACTAAATTCATCTTCATTTTACTTTTTGCTGTTCAGCTAATGTATAGCCAGCAGGATAGTTTGTCGCTTAAAAACGAAGAAATAAAAGTAGGCGTGGTTTTAAGTGGCGGTGGAGCAAAAGGTTTAGCACATATTGGTGCTTTGCAAATTATTGAAGAAGCCGGCATAGAAATAGATTACATTGCTGGAACCAGTATGGGAGCCATAATTGGCGGCTTATATGCAGCAGGTTATTCGCCAAAGCAACTGGATTCTATATTTTATGCAACTAAGTTCAATAGCTTAATTAGCGATGAAATTCCAAGAGAAGCCAAAACTTTTTTTGAACGTGAAGAAGACGAAAAGTACGCACTAAGTTTAAATTTTGATGATTATAAAATTAGAATTCCATCAGGTTTATCCAAAGGTCAAAATGTATATAATTTTTTAGCTCAACTTACAGCTCATGTCGAAACAGACACTTTTAAAGAATTAAATACTCCTTTTTTTTGTATGGCTACTAATTTAGAAACGGGAGCCGAAATAATTATTGATAAAGGCTCTTTGCCTTTAGCCATTTCTGCTAGTGGCGCTATTCCATCGGTTTTTAGACCAATTTTAGTAAATGGAAAATTACTTACAGATGGCGGTGTAAGCAATAACTTTCCTGTGGAAGAATTAATTAATCGTGGAGCCAACCATATAATAGGTGTAGATGTGCAAGATAGTTTGTACTCCAGGGAAAGATTAAAAAGCGGTCTTGAAGTGATGACGCAAGTTACCAACTTCAATACGATAAAAGCAATGAAGAATAAGCGTGGTTTAGTAGATGTTTTTATACGTCCAGATATTCAGAACTTTTCTGTGTTGGATTTTGATAAAGGAGATCAAATTATAGAAAATGGAAGAATAGCAGCAAAATATCATATAGATGAATTAAAAAAAATTGCTCTTCAACAAAAAAATCAAGAACAAGAAGTAAAAAGAGATGAACGCATACAACCCAAAGATTCACTGGTAGTAAACGAAATTGAAATCAAAGGAAACAAAGCCTATCCGAGAAACTACATCAGAGGCAAATTACAAATAAAGATAAATGAAAAAACTGCCTATGCCGATTTTAATAACGGATTAAACAACTTATCTGCAACACAAAACTTTGATAGAATACACTACCGTTTAGATAAACAAACAGAGCATTCTTATAAACTAATTTTAGAAGTCACTGAGTCTGAAGAAAAAAGATTGTTGAGGTTTGGAGCCCACTATGATGATTTGTATAAATCTGCTTTGCTTTTAAATTACACAGAAAAACGCTTACTTTTTAACAACGATATTCTTTCACTAGACTTAATGTTGGGAGACAATTTTAGGTATAATTTAAACTACTTTATAGATAAAGGAACCTATTGGAGTGTAGGTTTTCGCTCTCGCTTCAATAGGTTTGAGAATAGCGTAGATTTTTCTTTCGTACAAGATGTAATTGGAAATCAATTTGAAGATTTCAACGTAAATCAAATTCAGCTATTAAATCAAGATTACACCAATCAACTTTATGTTGAAACTCCATTGTTTAAAGATTTTAAATTTGGTTTAGGAATGGAGCAGAAATTACTGAGAGCCAAAACAGAAACCATCTTGGCAAACCAAACTCAAGATAATGAAGAGCCAGAAACCATAATTGAAGAATTTAATTTGTTAAGTACCTATAGCTATCTTGAGTTTGATAGTTTAGACCATAAATATTATCCAACACGTGGGTTTTATTTTTTTGGTGATTTACACGTTTACCTAACCTCTTTGTTGGACAGTGAAAGTATTTCGCAATTTTCAATTGCCAAAGGCGAAGCAGCTTATGTCCAGCCAATCTCTGAGCGAGTTTCTTTAAAAATTGGGTCAGAAATAGGATTTCGCATCGGTAACGAAGCACTCGGTGGCTTAAACTTTTTTCTAGGAGGTTTCGGAAATAGCCCAATTAATAATTTTAGGCCTTTTTATGGATACGATTTTATTAGCCTTTCAGGTAATTCCTATATCAAAAGTGGGTTAGATTTATTTTATAACTTCTATAGAAAACATCATCTCATTCTCAGTGCAAATTATGCCAACATAGGGAATGATTTATTTGAGTCTGGAAACTGGTTTTCTACACCAGATTTTACAGGTTATGCATTGGGTTATGGTTTAGAAACTATTATAGGACCAATAGATTTAAAATACAGTTACTCTCCAGAAGTAAATAGCAGTATTTGGTTTATAAGTCTTGGACATCGTTTTTAGTGAAATATTCAAAAAGTTTACTTAATTTTCACGATATTTGTAGAAAAGCAATAAATTATGCCTTTCTATCACAAACTTGGTAAAATACCACACAAGAGACATACCATCTTTAAAAAGCCAGATGGAAGTTTATATTACGAAGAATTATTCGGAACCATTGGTTTTGATGGCATGTCTTCTAATTTATATCACGAGCAAAGACCAACACAAGTAAAAGAAATTGGTAAGCGAAAAGATGTAGCTCCTAAAATTGCAGAAGCAAACAATATACAATCGTATCGTTTTCGCGGTTTCGAAGTTCCTCCAATTTCAGATTACCTAGAAAGTAGAAAAACCGTTTTAACCAACAGCGACTGCAGCATTATTTTGGCAGCCCCAAAAGCTTCCACAGAAAATTATTTCTATAAAAATGCAGATGCAGACGAAATGATTTTTATTCACAAAGGAACGGGTAAACTACGTACACAATTTGGAAATCTGAACTTTAAATATGGCGATTATTTAATTATTCCACGCGGAACAATTTATAAGCTAAATTTTAAAACTGAAGACAATCGTTTTTTTATAGTAGAATCAAGAAGACCAATTTACACACCTAAACGCTATCGAAATCACTTTGGTCAACTTTTAGAACATTCTCCTTTTTGTGAGCGGGATATCCGCCGACCAGAAGAACTAGAAACACACAATGAAAAGGGCGAGTTTTTAATCAAAATTAAAAAACAAGATCAATTGTTCGATATGCTTTACGCAACCCATCCGTTTGATGTGGTAGGTTACGATGGGTATAATTATCCTTATGCATTTTCAATTCATGACTTTGAGCCCATAACCGGTAGAATCCACCAACCGCCACCAGTACATCAAACTTTTGAAACTGATGCATTTGTAGTGTGCTCATTCTGTCCACGATTGTATGATTATCATCCAGAAAGTATTCCTGCACCTTACAACCACAGCAATATAGATAGCGATGAAGTCTTGTATTATGTAGATGGTGATTTTATGAGCCGAAATGACATTGAAGCTGGACATATTTCTTTACACCCAGCAGGAATTCCGCACGGACCGCATCCTGGTGCAGCAGAACGAAGCATCGGAAAAACCGAAACCGAAGAATTAGCTGTTATGGTAGATACATTTAAACCGCTTAAAGTAACCGAAGAAGCCATGAAAATAGCAGACGGAGATTATTTTAAGTCATGGCTGTAATTCAAAAATATGCTAATGTGATAATTTGAGAAAGAAATAATGTTTAGTTTTTGTTTTAGCTTCGAGCGGAGTCGAGAACTTAACAAAGCCATAAATTTTAGAACAATGTAAGGCGCTGTTACAATAACATATTTAAAATCAATTATTAACAGCTTTAAAAAGAAAGTACATTAAGAAAATGAATTTAAACTTATAGAAGATAAAATTGAAGAATTTCAGAAAATGATTGCCAGTTTTTAAAGTACGCTCGAGTAGTATTTTTTCTAATTTCTAAGACCTTTCTTCTAGTAAAAACAAAATAAATGAAAGATATAAAATCAGTAAACTACGGACTAGAAAAAATATTTGAAGGAGCGCAAGATTTTTTGCCGCTCATGGGAACAGACTACGTAGAATTGTACGTAGGTAACGCCAAACAAGCTGCACATTTTTATAAATCGGCTTTTGGTTTTCAATCGCATGCGTACAAAGGTTTAGAAACGGGAAGTAAAGACAGCGTTTCTTACGTATTGAAACAAGACAAAATTCGCTTGGTACTAACTTCGCCTTTACATTCTAAAAATCCAATTAACGAACACATTGTTAAGCATGGCGATGGTGTAAAAGTAATTGCACTTTGGGTAGAAGATGCCAAAAAATCTTGGGAAGAAACCACCAAACGTGGAGCGAAATCCTATATGGAACCAACGGTAGAAGAAGATGAAAACGGAAAAGTAGTGCGTTCTGGAATTTATACTTACGGCGAAACGGTTCATCTATTTGTAGAACGTAAAGAATACAACGGAAGCTTTTTACCGGGTTATAGAAAATGGGAAAGTGAGTTTCAACCAGAATCGGTTGGATTAAAATTCATAGACCACATGGTTGGAAATGTTGGTTGGAACGAAATGAATACCTGGGTAAAATGGTACGAAGATGTAATGGGTTTTGTCAACTTCCTTTCGTTTGACGATAAGCAAATTCATACCGACTATTCAGCATTAATGAGTAAAGTGATGAGCAATGGTAATGGTAGAATTAAATTTCCAATCAACGAACCAGCAGAAGGAAAAAAGAAATCACAAATTGAAGAATACCTAGATTTTTATGAAGGCTCAGGCGTTCAGCATATTGCGGTTGCAACAGATGATATTCTTAAAACTGTATCCGATTTACGTGCTCGCGGTGTTGAGTTTTTATCTACTCCACCAGAAGCCTACTATGATGCTATTCCAGGTAGATTAGAAGAATTTAGCCATGAACTAAAGGAAGATTTAAATACTTTGCAAAGTCTAGGAATTATGGTAGATGCAGACGAAGAAGGTTATTTATTACAAATCTTCACTAAACCGGTGCAAGACCGTCCCACTTTATTTTTCGAAATAATTCAACGTATGGGTGCACGCGGATTTGGTGCAGGAAATTTTAAAGCTTTATTTGAGTCTATTGAACGTGAACAAGGTTTAAGAGGAACATTGTAAGTTAAAATAATAACAAAATTAAATCCACTTTCATGATTTCCATGAAAGTGGATTTTTTATAAAGCTAATATTTGGAACGGCTTTTGAAAAGATACAATTAGGTAAGACTAATAAATAAAGATTAAACTGACTTGATAATTCATATTTTTCAATTTAATTTGAATATTAAGTTACTTAATTCAACCTAAAATATTCATGAAATTGAAACTAACTTCCTTATTCATATTTTTTTTCAGTGTTTGCTTTTTGGCTAATGCTCAAAAAAAACAGGCATATTCAGACGGAGAAATGCTAAAGTTTAAAGTAAAATATGGTTGGTTTAAAACTTCAGAAGCTACTTTAAGTGTAAATAATTCAACTTTAGACGGTATTCCCGTTCATCACATTCGCGGCTATGGAAAAACCACGGGAATGTTAGACATATTTTTCAAAGTAAGAGACAACTTTGAGTCTTTTGTACACCGTGAAGAAGCTCTTCCTTTAAAATTTATTAGAAAAACCAATGAAGGCGGTCACCGAAAAGACAGAATGATAGAGTTTAACCATCGTATAGATTCTGCAGTAGTAAACGACTATAAACGAAGCACCAAGACCACTCACTACATCAAAGAGCAAACACAGGATTTACTTTCTGCATTGTATGCATTGCGAAATAAGGTAGACGAAAATAATTTACAAGTTGGACAAGAGTTTAATTTGAATCTTTTTTTTGACGAAGAGAACTTTGGCTTCAAAGCAAAATACATAGGAGAAGAAGTATTAGAAACCAACTTTGGAAAAGTAAGAACATTAATTTTTAGACCACTTGTACAAGCTGAACGAGTTTTTAAAGAAGAAGAAAGTGTAACTATTTGGGTAAGCAAGGACCAAAATAAAATTCCACTGAAAATTGAAGCCGATCTAGCAGTAGGTTCTTTAACCGCAACTCTAGAAGAATTTAAAGGACTTTCATTTCCATTTTCATCGATATTACGTAACTAATTCAAATTTGCATTTAATGATAATAATTCCCTTAAAAGCTGAATATAATGCTATTTTTGTGGATTGTAAATTACAATTGTAGAGTATGCACAGGTTTTTAATAGTTATTTCAGTTTGTAGCACTTTTTTGTTTTCATGTTCTAATGAAGCAAATAAAGATCAAGATGTTGCTGAAGTAGGGGAAACAAAACAAGTTAAAGCTCCTAAGCCCAAGGTAATTTCAGAATATGAAATGACGCTCAGCGATTATGTGTTTGAAAGAGACACCGTGAGAAAAGGAGACTTTTTTGGTAGCATAATGGATAGGAGCGGAGTTATGCCAGGCAAAGTCTATCAAATAATAGAAGGTATTCCAGATAGCTTATTCAATTTTAGACGCATTAATGTAGGTAGACCATACACACTTTTAAAAAGTAAAGATTCTTTAGAAACCGCTGTAGGTTTCATTTATGAACACAATGCTATAGATTACACAAAAGTTTTTTTTGGAGACAGTATTTACGCTATTAAAGGCAAAAAGCCAGTTACGGTAAAACAAAAAGTAGCCACTGGGGTAATTACTAGTTCACTTTCTAACGCTATAGACGAAGCTGGAATTAGCTACGGAATAACCAGCAGATTTGCAGATATTTACCAATGGAGTGTCGATTTCTTTAGACTTCAAAAAGGAGATCAGTTTAAAATTATTTATAACGAGAAGTTTATTAACGACAGCATTTACGCTGGAGTAGAATCTATAGATGCTGCTACACTGAAACACAAAGGACGCGAATTTTACGCTTTCAATTTCTTGGTAGACTCTACTGTTGGACGTTACGATTATTTTGATGAAGAAGCAGTTACGCTTAGAAGCTTTTTCTTAAAAGCACCCTTGCAATACTCCAGAATTTCATCTCGATATAGTCCAAGGCGTTTCCACCCAGTTCAAAAACGTTGGAAAGCTCATAAAGGAACTGACTACGCAGCAGATACTGGAACACCAATTTGGTCTACAGCAGATGGAACAGTAATAAAATCTAGTTACACAAGAGGTAATGGAAACTATGTAAAAGTAAAGCACACCAACAAATACACTACTCAATATTTACACATGTCTAAACGTGCTGTAAAAGTTGGTGATTACGTAAAACAAGGCGAAATTATTGGTTACGTTGGTAGCACTGGTTTAGCTACTGGACCGCACGTTTGTTATCGATTTTGGGTGAACGGTCGACAAGTAGATCCATATAAACAAGATTTACCCGATGCAGAACCTATGGAAGAAGAGATGAAACCAAGTTACTTCGAGTTTATACAACCTTTAAAAGAAGCCTTAGACAGCACAGAATATATAGATTTGCAGGAGCAAGTTTAGTTTTCTTCTTTATCCATACTATTCCAACCCATAGCTTGAATAGGAAGTTTTTGATTTGCTCGCGTAATTAAGTGTATGCCTTCTTTGGCTTCAGTTATATGGCCGATTACACTTAAATTGGGGTTGCCTTTTATCTTATCATAATCTTTTTGGTCGATGGTAAAAAGCAATTCATAATCTTCACCACCGTTTAAAACTACAGTCGTGCTATCTAGTTCAAATTCTTCACAAGTAGCAATAAGCGCTGGATCCATAGGAAGTTTGTCTTCAAATAAATTGGCTCCTACATTAGAATTTTTACTAATATGAATAATTTCAGAAGATAAACCATCGCTTATATCAATCATAGCGGTAGGTAAAACGCCTAATTTTTCTAATAATTCAGGAATATCTTTTCTCGCTTCAGGCTTCAATTGGCGCTCTACCAGATAGGTATATTTTTCTAAGTCAGGTTGACTGTTCGGATTCACTTTAAAAACTTCTTTTTCGCGTTCTAAGACTTTTAGCCCCATAAAAGCGCTTCCTAAATCTCCAGAAACCACGACCAAATCGTTTGGTTTTGCTCCACTTCTATAGGTAATTTTTTCTTTTTTTGCTGTTCCAATTGCCGTAATGCTAATGCTTAAGCCTTTTATGGCAGAAGTAGTATCTCCACCAACAACATCTATATTGTATAAACTTGCCGCATGATGAATTCCTGCATACAATTCTTCTAAAGCCTCTACCGTAAATCGGTTAGAACACGAAATGGAAACTGTAATTTGTGTTGCTTTTGCATTCATGGCATACACATCAGAAAGATTAACCATAACGGCTTTATACCCCAAATGCTTCAGTGGAGAATAACTTAAATCGAAGTGAATTCCTTCTACTAACATATCTGTAGTAACCACAATTGGGTCTTTGTGCTCTAAAACAGCGGCATCATCTCCAATAGATTTTAAGGTGCTGCTTTGTTGTATAGAGAAATGTTTGGTTAAATGGTCTATAAGTCCAAATTCTCCTAATTCTGAAAGTTTTGTTTTACTGTCTTCGGTATTGCTAAACATGAAATGCGATTTATTGAACTGCAAAAGTACAAAACCCTAAAGTATTACAGCTGTTTTATAGCTAGGAAGCAGATTCAGTTTCAACTAAAGTATTTTTAATTTCTCGGTTTAAAAAATATCCTGTAACGATAGTCGAAATTAAATCGGCTAATGGAAAAGAAATCCAAACACCCAATTCGCCATAAAATTTTGGTAAGATTAAAATGAGAGGTATAAAAAAGAAACCTTGTCGTGTTAGTGTGAGCAAAAGGGCAGGCACTGCTTTACCAATAGCTTGAAAATAAGCAGACCCAATTAATTGAAGCGCGATGATAGGAACAGCAGCAAAAACCCAACGCATTGCACTAGGAGTGGAAGCTATAACTGCTTCATCTTTAGTGAAAACGGAAACAATTTCAGTTGAAAACAACATGATACAAACAAAAACTAGCAAAGCTACTCCTGCAGCATAACCAATGGCTTTATTGATGCTTTCACGAACTCTTCCGTATTGTTCAGCTCCATAATTGTAACCCGCAATGGGTAAAAATCCTTGGGTAACTCCTAAAACGGGAAAAAGAGCAAACATGAGCATTCTAGCAATAATGGCATACGTAGTTACAGAAGATTCGCCACCTAATTCAAATAAAATATTATTCAGGAGTAAATAAGTAACACTTACTACTGCCTGACGCGAAAGCGTTACAAAGCCTAAGGCACCAATTTCTCTAAGAATATTCAGTTTTAATTTAAAGTGTTCCCACTTTACTTTTAATTCTGAATTTTTAGACATGAAAAACCAGAGAATATAACCCAGACACAACACGTAAGAACCAGTTGTAGCCCAAGCTGCGCCTTCCATTCCCCAATCTAAAATATGAATAAACACATAATCCATAATAAGATTTCCTACCGAAGGAATAATCATGGCAACCATGGCAAATTTAGGTTTTCCTTCTGCTCTAATTACGGTGTTGCCCATCATGGCTAAAGCTAAAATAGGAACTCCGTAAAGTACAATGCGGTAGTATATTTTAGCGGGCTCAAAAATATCGCCTTTACCACCAAAAGCAGGAATTAATTGATTGATAAAAACCAAACCAATAATTACCATACTAATGGTAACTAATAAAGTAATGCTTATCTGATTTCCAAAAGTTCGAAGCGCTTTTTCATCCATATCTGCTCCTAAAGCTCGCGAGATAATAGATGAGCCGCCAATACCAATTGCCATACCTAATGCAGCGATAAAAAAGGAAACGGGCAAGACTACATTTATGGCAGCAATGGCAATAGAACCAATCCAATTACCAACAAAAATGGTGTCTACCAGAATATTAATAGACATGACCAAAATTCCTATAGAAGCGGGAACAGATTGTTTAATCAGTAATTTACCGATTGGTTTGTTACCCAATTCACTAGAAGAAATTCTTGCCATTCTGTTAACTTACTACTTCAACTTTTTGTTTAGCCCATTCATCAATCCATCTGCTTAAGGTTTTTACCCAATCTTCTCGATCGTTTAAACAAGGAATTACCGTAAATTCTTTACCACCGTTTTCTTCAAAAATCTCTTCGCCTTCCATGGCAATTTCTTCTAAAGTTTCTAAGCAATCGGAAACAAAAGCGGGAGTAACGATGGCCATTTTTTTGGTTCCTTCAAGCGCCATTTTTTCTATGGTTCTGTCTGTGTAAGGACGTAACCATGGGTCAAAGCCTAATCTGGATTGAAAACTTGTAGAAAATGTACCTTCTTTTAAACCTAATTTTTCTCCTACCAATCGGGTTATTTCAAAACTTTGATGGCGGTAACAAAATTGATGTGCCTTAGATGCAGTTTGGCAACACGAGCCATCTAGTTTACAATGACTTTTGGTAATATCGCTTTTGCGGATGTGTCTTTCGGGTACGCCGTGATAGCTAAATAGTAAATGTTCGTAATCTAAATTATCTAACTTTTCAGCGATGCTTCTTGACAATACGGTAATATAATCAGGATGATTGTAAAAAGGCGGCAAAACAGTAAACTGCATTTCTGGATAATGTTCTCTTCTAATTTCTTCTGCTAAGGCAATAATCGTTTCTGTTGTTGCCATGGCATATTGTGGGTACAAAGGAGCTAGTAAAACTTCATTTACACCTTTGTCATGTAATTCTTTTAAACCGTTTGCAATAGATGGTTCTCCATAACGCATGGCTAATGAAATAGGAACACTGGTAAAGTTATCTATTTTTTGTTGAAGCCTTTCAGACAAGACAATTAAAGGCGAACCTTCATCCCACCAAATTTTGGAATAGGCTTCTGCCGATTTTTTTGGACGTGTGTTTAAAATAATTCCTTTGACCAAAATGGCGCGTAAAATATAGGGCAAATCAATAACGCGTTCATCCATTAAGAACTCGTCTAAATATGTTTTAACGTCTTTTGGGTCAGTGCTTTTAGGCGAACCTAAGTTAACAAGTAAAACTCCTTTCATAAATGTAATGTTTGAAATAAATAGCTAAAGTTGAAAGCAATTCAGCAAATTATAAGGCGCAAGTTAGTATAGTTTAAGTGAAATGAATTACAATTAAAATCTAAAATTTTGATGAATTCATTGTTGTTTTCAATTGAAAATGAAGCCTTTTATGAAAAGAAAGCTTTTGTATTGAAAAAGGAAGGATAATGGTTTGTAATTAGGCATTAATGTGTAAATTTGCAATCCCAATGGTCTCGTGGCCGAGTGGCTAGGCACTGGTCTGCAAAACCAGCTACAGCGGTTCGAGTCCGCTCGAGACCTCAAAAAAACTCCTAAACTTTTTAGGAGTTTTTTTATTAAATACATCTCTTGCTTATTGCTAATATGAATTTTATGACTTGATTATCTTGGTAAAACAAGCTTAAATATTAAGGATAATAATTCAAATATTAAGTTTTAATAAAACTTTTATAACTACTACTTAATTCTTAATGAATTTAATATTACCAGCTCCTGTGTTCGTTGAAACTTTAGCAATGTATAAACCAATAGGTAAATTTGATAAGTTAATGTTCATTTCTTTGCTGTTGAGTTGAAAAACACCAACTTTATTCCCTACTACATCAAAAATAATAATGGATTTTATTTCACTATTTTTAGATTGAATAGTTATTCGGTTTTTAGCTGGATTTGGATAACTAATTAAACCATCTTGAACTGTATTAATTTGATTGAAGCCATCGCTAAGTGTTTCTTGTTGAATTATATCATCAAAAAGGAATGTTGCATTTTCTGAAGCATCGTTTGGCGTTGTATAACCTAACATTAAACTTATTACATTGTAAATAGGGCCATCTTGATTGGTAAAATCCCAAGTGTAAGTTGCCCATTCACCAGACACGGTAGTTAGCATGTCTTTTTCGTCTGCAAAACCCGCATCTGTACTTTCTATCTTAAACTTTAATACGGTTCCTACGGGTGCATTAGTATATACTTTCATTGAAAAAGAACCGTTAGTAGACATGTTTTGGAAAAAATCAGTAAGAATAATTTTACTTTTAGCCCAAGGTGCTCCACCACTTCTAATAAACTGACCTACAGTAGCACTTGGATTATTTGCATCTATATATGGATTAGGAATTACATTTGCTATACCTCCATCTTCATTAATAAAGTCTGTATCAACTATACTATTGCCTTCAAAATCGATTGGAAAAGTTGTTGCTTCAGGTTCAGGAATAATTGGGCCAGAAATTTGCTCTACATCGTCGAAATAGAAAGTAGATGAAGCGGAACCGTCACCTATATTTCCAAAATCAAAAAGAAAATTGATTTTATCAAAATCATTAGTTTCCCCATTAAAATTCCAAATAGCAGTTTCCCACTCACCAGAAGTTGTTGTTATGTAATCTAGGCTACTTCTTCCACCTGTGCCTTCAAGTTCTAATTTAATTCTGGTTCCTATGGGTGCAGTAGTGTACACTTTCATAGAAATTTGCCATAAAGATGAAAAATCTAAATTATCTACTAAAAACAATCTACTTCCAGCCCAGTACTCACCTCCGTCTTTAACAACTTGCGCCACAGTATTACTCATATTAATCCCACTCATTTCTGGATTAGCAACTACACTTAAGTTAGCCCCTCCATAACTCAAAAAATCAGTACTTATTACATTTGTCTCAAAATTGATAGGCAAACTAGCTGGAACTGGGGGCGTTGGGCCTGCAACTTGTTCTACGTCATCAAAGTAAAACGTAGAAGCTTCAGAGCCGTCTCCAACATTTCCAAAATCAAACATAAATACAACTTCATTTAATTCATTAGATATTCCGAGAAAAACCCATTCTAAAGTTTCCCATTCACCTGTAACTGTTGTAAAAGCGTCTGTATCTGCGGCAGGGCCATTACCTTCTAATTTAAGTTTTACGGTAGTTCCAATTGGAGCAGTGGTATATACTTTCATCGTAATTTTGGTCAATACTGAAAAGTCTAGGTTATTTTCTAATTCAATCTTACTACCTCCGTAAATTGCACCACCGTCTCTAATTATTTGAGCAACGTTTGTGCTTGTATTGATTCCAGAAGTTTCTGGATTTGATGTTACAATTGCTGTTCCTCCATCGAAATTGATAAAGTCTGATGTTTCAATATCACCTTCAAAATTGAAAGGTAAATTCTGCGAAAAACATGAATACGAACAAAGAATTAAAAGAAAAAAATTAAAGTGTTTCATAATAAATTATATATGCATACAAACATATATTAATTTCTTATTTATCTTAAATAATTAAACTGTACAAATACCATACAAAAGCCTGAAAACTTATTATTATGAGTACTTTCTTGAAATTGCTACACTTTTTTGAAGACTATGATTCAGAGCTCATTTAAATGTTATAAATTAACCTGAACTTAAATTAAGTTGATTGTACCAGAGTTTAAGGAGTATACGCCACCAACAATTTTAATTTCTCCTGTATCTTCCATGTCTTTTAAAATTGTGCTTTTCTCCCTGATGCGTTCTACTGTTAGCTGGACGTTTTTCTCTACAACACGTTCAACAAAATCAGCATTGCTAGAATTGCGTTCGCCTTCAATATCTTGGGTAGCATGAATGGCTGGTTTTATTTTTTCTAATAATGTAGTAATGTTGCCTAGTTTAACGTCATCGCAAGCTGCGCTAACCGCTCCACATTTTTCGTGACCTAAAACAACTATTAATTTACTTCCTGCTACTTTACAAGCATATTCCATGCTTCCTAAAATATCTTCATTTTCAATATTTCCCGCAACGCGTGCCACAAAAATATCTCCAATTCCTTGATCTGTAACGGTTTCTAATGGAACTCGACTATCTACACAAGACAGTACAATGGCTTTTGGATATTGTCCAGAAGTAGCATCTTTTTTTTGAGCTGATAAGTCTCTCTTGAGTTGTGCATTATCAACAAAACGCTTATTTCCTTCCAGTAAGTCTTGCAAAACAGCTTCTGGAGTTAAATTTTCTTGCTCTTTTTTGTTTATTATTTTTGAAATCATTTACTATTATTTTGGTTTTGTTGAACTGTAAATATAGCATTTCAAAATCAAAATAAAGAGCGATAGGGCTTAAGTTCTTATTCTAATTGAAGCTTTTTAACCTGGGAAGATTCAATCCAACCAGTAACATCGTTGCCGAGTCTTATTTTGGTATAGCTCCTAAATTCGTCTTCTACTTTTACTTTAGTGCCTTCATGCAACATAAAAAGTTGACTAGCTTTAGAGTTGGGTTCGCTGTATACACTTGACTCTTCAGCAAAAATAATCCCAAACGTATTTTCTTTATTTAAAAAGGCTTGTTTGTCTGCTAAGAAATAGCATAACACACAAACTAAGGTAAATAAAATAAAGAGTGTAAAAAACATTCTTTTGAAAAAAGCTTTTTTTAGAAATAAAAACCCACCAAAACAAAGCAAACTTAGTATGGCAAATCCAATTGCTATTTTGCTCCACTGCTCCAAATCAAACCAATTGATGATGTTTTCAACCTGCAAATCAAATTTAGATTTTTGTATGGGTTCAATTTCATCTACTCTTTTTTGTTCGGCGAATTTTAAATTGTTGAGGTAAGTTTTGTTTCCTGGAGAAAGCAACAATGCCATTTCGTAATGATATATACTCGATGCAATATTTCCGGTTTTATAATATGTGTTTGCTAGGTTAAAGTGCAGTTCTGAAGATTGCCAATCCTGTTGAAGCAATTTATTGTAAACCCGAGTAGCTTCTTTGTAGTTGGCATCTGCATAAGCTTCGTTAGCTTGGGTAAATTGTGCTTCTGGAGTTTGAGCAACTAAAGCTTGAACAGCAAAAAAGAATATTAATAAAATTGTCTTTTTCATAATTATAAAGCTTTATCCATTTCACTAATTGTTTGTGCTGCTTTTTGATAATCTTCTTTTTTTGCAGCTGTAGATGAAGGCGCATACCTAGCTTGTTCACAGCCTTGAAGCAGATTGATAAATTGCTGAATTTGTTCTTCTCCAACATTTCTTTGTTGAAGCGTTTCAATTATTTTCTCTTTACTCATTTCTGAAGTAGTTATCTTCAACTTTGCTTTAAGGAAATTGTGTAAAGCACGCTCTAAGGCTTCATAAAATTTATCTTGGTCACTTAGGTTTCGTTTGGCTTCAGAAAGAAATTTCTTAGCTAGTTTGTTAGCTTTTTGTTGGGCTTTACCATTTGTAGAATTATTGCTGTTGTTTGTTTTCTTTTTGATGAAAAATAGCAACGGAATACACAAATATGGAAGTAACAAATACGTCCAAAATAAATTAGAATTGAAAAATAGCCTTGTTCCTTTTGGTTTAAGTTTAGTAGATAATTCGATGTACTTAAATTGACTTTCAGGTGTTAAGATTTGCTGTTTACTTGTTTTAGCTGAATCTGTTTGTGAAGTATTATTAGCTGCTGTTTGCGTAGGAGCTGTTGGGTCAGGATTTACTTTTATACTGATATTGTTAGCTGTAAGTGTTTTGTACTCTTCGTCACGTGGATCGAAATAAGAGAAATCTACTCCACCAAAAGTATAATTTCCTTCAAATTGTGGAACCAAAGTATATTTCTCGCTAATGTAACCATTCATTCCATTGGCGTTGGTTCTAACTCTGTCTAAGCGTTCTGGCTCGTACATTTCAATTGAATTTGGCGCTTTTAATTTTGGTGGATTAAACAATTTTAAATTTCCATTCCCTGAAATCTTGAGTGTTGCGCTTAAGCTTTCATTGGCATCCAATTGATTTTTGCTTTGGTTTAATTGAATGTCAAATTGGCCTACTGCACCCGTAAAATCTAGCGGTTTACCTTCTTGTGGTAAGGGTTTTACATCAAATACGCGTGTTTTAGCAGAAAATGTTTTTTCTACTAATTCGTATTGTCTTCTTCCAAAAATATCTCTTCTATTGGTAGGAACTTCAACTGAAACACCAATAGTTAAAGGTTCTACTTCAAGTTTTCCTGTTTTTTGTGGGTATAAAATGGTTTTTCGTAATTCTACATAGCGGTACGGCATTCCTCCATATTCACCTTCTTTAAATTCCAAACGATCAATGTCTATATTTTGACTCCAAAAATCCTTAAATGAAGGTTCATCAATAGGTCTATAATTTCTGATATTTATATTTCTATCAACATACAATTTGTAAACAATATAAACGCCTTCATTTAAATAAGGCTTTGATTTTGAAACTTCAGCTACTAAGTGTATGGCATCTGCGACTTCGCTTCTAGCAACACTTGTAGGTGAATTTGGGTTGTCTACTGCTGCAGTAACTTCTACTGTTTTTGGTGGAGATTTATAAACTTTTCCTTTGTATTCTACTTCAGCTTGACCAATTTCTAGTTTACCCCTTTTTTCGGGTTGTAGGTAATAGGTATAGGTTTTTTTAAATGAAGCTTTCCCGTATTCATAACGTTGTTCCATAGATTGATTTGGTCCAGCTAAACGCCTAAAACCATTGAAATCAGGTGCTTTAAAATTATCTGCATCTTTATCTATAATGAAGTCTACTTTTAAACGTTCATTGATACCTAATTTTTCACGACTCACTTCGGTGGTAAAACTTACTTGGGCTTGTAAGTTGAAAGCTGCTAAGCAAAAGAATATGTATGTAATCCACTTCATCTACCAATCTTTTTCGGTTTTCACCTTTTTACCTTTTAGTTCTTTGGCATTCAATTTATCTTGAATGTCTTTTTCTTGATTTTCGATAGCTTCTAACAAGTTTTTTAGCTGTTCTGGAGAAAGTTTGCCTTGCATTTGCTCAGGTGGCGGTTGTTGTTGATCTCCTTCTTTTTCATCTTGAGGACTTTTACCATCAGAAGGCTGTTCTTTTTCTTGCTCTTCATTTTCTCCTTCTTGTTTGTCTTTGTCGCCTTCACCTTCATTTTTTTCGTCTTTATTGTCGCCTTCTTGGTCATCTTTTTCTTCGCTTTCTTCATCTTGACCTTGGCTTTCTTCTTCATTTTCGCCTTCTCCTTCGTTTTCCTGCTCCTGTTCTTGTTGGTTGTCTTGGTCTTCATCGTCACCACCATCACCACCTTCATCTTCCATTTTTTGTTTGGCTAAAGCAAGGTTGTAACGCGTTTCATCGTCGTTAGGATTGTTTCGCAAGGCATTTTTATAAGCATCTACAGCTTCGGCATAACGTTCTTCGCTCATAAAAATGTTTCCTTGGTTGTGAAAACTTTTATGCCTAATGTCTTTGTCTTCGTTTTCGGTAACCGCTTCAGCTAAACGTTGAAAAGCAGTTCTGTTTTTTTCGTTAGTAATGTACAAATTACCAAAATTGTAAGCTGCTTCTTTGTTTTCTGGACTCACAGAAATGGCTTTTCTAAGCGCTGCTTCTGCTTCAGCAAAATCGTCATTTTCAATGTAAGCACTCGCTTCTGCCATATACTTTTTGGCTTGCTTATCTATATTATTGCTTTGTGCCAACAAGGTATACGAAAAACCACTAAACACTAATAAAATAAAAGTGATTAGCATAATTTTAGTACAATATGTAATATTAATTTTCATTGAATAAATTCAATTTAGTTAACCATTTTGTTTTTCTGTTCAGTAATATGCTTTCTATTATTAAAAAAAGAATTCCGAAGCCAAGAAACCATTGAAATTGATGCTGGTAATTGGCATATTGCATCGATTCGTATTCTGTTTTTTCTAAATTTTGTAAAAAGACTTCTAGTTCTTCAACTGTTGCAGATGTGCTACTTCCGTCTATGTATTTTCCATTTCCAATATCTGCAATAGTTTGCATGGTTTCTGGACTTGACCGGGTAATTACTGTTTCCCCATTTTGATCTTTCTTATAGGTTTGCCCTCTATTATTTTTAATAGGAATTGGGCCACCTTTTTCAGTTCCTACACCAATGGTTACAATTTTTATTCCTTCTTCTGCAGCGGCTTGAGCTGCCGCTTGAAATTCGCCTCCGTGGTCTTCTCCATCTCCAATAATAACCAAAACTCGGCTAATTACATTAGCGTCATTATAATATCCTTTAGCAAGTTCAATTGCATCTCCTGTAGCAGTTCCTTGACTAGAAACCATATCGCTATTCATGGCTCTTAAAAAGGTTTTAGCCGATGCATAATCTGTTGTAATGGGAATTTGTGGGAAAGCGCTACCTGCATATCCAATAATTCCTATTCGATCTCCTGATAGATTGTTTATAATTTGACTAATAATCTGTTTTGATTTTTCTATTCGGTTGGGTGCAATATCTTCTGCAAGCATACTTTTTGAAACGTCTAGTGCAAAAACAATATCTACACCTTCACGCTTAACGGTTTCCATTTTTGAACCTAATTTAGGGTTTACTAAAGCAATGCTAAAACAGGCTATTGCTAAGCACAAAACAATAAGCTTTAGAAGCGGTTTAATTTTGGAAAGGTCAGGAGCCAAAGCACTGAACAAATGTGCATCTGCAAATTTATTTTGCATTTTTTTTCTCCACAAACCAACACTTAGGGCTATTAACACTAACAGCGGTATGGCGAGTAAAAACCAAAAATATATTTTATCTTCTAGTATTAGCATTATACAAAGCTTCTAAATAAAGTGTTTCTTAAAATAAATTCGAATAGCAATAAACCTAAGCCCAGAATAACAATGGGTTTGAACTTTTCTTCATAGTCGTAGAATTTTTCTTCTTCAATTTCTGTTTTTTCTAAAGCATCAATTTCTTCATAAATTTCAGCTAGTTTATCTTGGTTGGTGGCACGATAATATTTCCCGCCAGTTTCATTAGAAATTCGAGTAAGTAATTCTTCGTCAATTTCTACTTCAACAGGACGATATTCAAACTGTCCGTTAGATAAAACGCGTACGGGAGACATAGCTCTTCCTTGCGTACCAATTCCGATAGAATAAATTTTTATATCGTACTCCATGGCTAATTCGGTTGCAATTTCTGGATCTATAAAGCCAGAATTATTTACTCCGTCCGTAAGTAAAATAATTACTTTACTTTCTGCATTGCTTTCTTTTAACCGGTTTACTGATGTGGCAATTCCCATTCCAATGGCAGTTCCACCGTCTATTGCATCGGTAAAATCGATGTCTTTTATGGCATTTTTCACTAAGGCTTTATCGCTAGTTAGTGGGGTTTTGGTGTAGCTTTCACCTGCGTAAATAACTACACCTATTCGGTCTGTTTTTCTTCGGTCTACAAATTCAGCTGCTACTTCTTTTAAAGCTTCTAACCGATTGGGCTTAAAATCTTGAGCCAACATACTGGTTGAAATATCAGCAGCAATAACGATGTCTATTCCTTCTGTACCTTTTATTTGTGAAGTTACGTCTACTGTTCTAGGTCTAGCCATGGCCACAATAAATAATCCTAAAGCTAGTAATCTTAGTACGTATAAAACAGGGCGTAGTTTTGGTAAAATACTTTTACTATTAGCAAATCCATTGATGCTGGAAATATGTACTACTGGGTTTTCTTTATTACGTTTTATAAAATGCCAAGCACCAAGTAAAGGCAACAATAAAAGTAGCCAAAACCATTCTGGATTTTCAAAAAAGACATCTTGCCACATTAGTTGCTGTTGTTTTTTAGTTCAATTGAATTCAAGATACGCTGGACAATTTCGTCTGCATATTGGTCTTCTGCATCATAAATCATGGTTATTTGCTGGTAACCGCCCATTTCTCCAAAATTGAGAATTTGGTATTCTTTTTTAATGTCGTTTCCAGTAAATGGATTTTCAATAGCAAAACTTCCAGAAACTCTTACGCCTTCAACGCCATCTAGGGTTTGATATTTGTCTTCTTTAGTTAAAATATTGTAAGCTCCTTTTTCTTCTAGATTTTCGTAGATACCATCTACGGCAGTTTCTAAATCAAATTCCATTTCTTCCTGAAATTCCAAAGTACTTAAAACCATATAGAAGTTTCCAAAAATGCCGCCAAATTTAAAGGTTTCATTCCCCACTAACATTTGCTCGGCTTCTTGTGCCATTTCAACATCTCCACGAATTAATATTTCTGGTGTGGTAATGCTTACGGATGGATAGCCATAACTGCTGGTGTACCATTCACTTTGTAATAGTTCTTTACTTGGATTACCAAAGACGTTGTCTTTAACATAATCGTATCCTTTTGAAACAATTAAATAACTAACTGCTGCTGCAATAGCTAAAACCACAATGAGAGCTGCTGTAATCCATTTTATTCTTCGCTTTTTTAAGGCTATTTTTTCTAGGTATTCTTTGTTTTTTTGAAGCTCTTCTTCCGTTGGTTCTGGAATGGCGATGTTCACTTCATCTGTAAATTCCCCAATAAATTTTCGATCTTCTTTAGCGGTGATAACGTCGGGTTGTGAACGCGCAAATTTTGCCAAATCCGCTCGTTCTAAAATGGCTTTAAAGTCATCTATGGTTTTTTGCTGCAGCTTTATTTTTTCAGCATCTTTTCGGAGTTGCAAGTCGTTAACTAGTTCATTAGTAGTGTATTCCATTGCTCTCACTTCTACTTTATCTTCTAGATATCTTCGACTAATAAAAGTAAGCATAGAATAGTATTCTCTTAGGTTGCGTTCTTCAATATAGCTAGAACGATCTAATTCTTCTAAAGCTTTTAGCGCTTGTTCATATGGTGGAATGCGTTCTTTTTGTTCTTTTTTATGTTGCCAAAGTCGATAAATCAAATAGGCTAAGACAACCAAAACCAGCAACAATAGTAAGCCTTTCCATACCCAACTTGGAATGCTGAACGGGCGCTCAACTTCAATGTAATCTTTTATAGGATACAGTTCTTGCTTGGTTGTATCTACCACTACATCTTGAACAATAACATCAATAGAATCGGTTAAAGCTTCTCCATTTTTTAATTGAATGAATTGTTGCGGTATAGTATAATGTCCAGAATCAAATTGAGTTAAGGCATATTCTCGAATCAATTTTAATCGGGGTTCAATTTGAAGCGTATCTACTGGAAAAGCTTCTACTGCTTCTAATGGAACAAAAGTTTGCCCTTCCGGAAAAGTAACCACATCATCGGCTTCTGTGTCAACTTCAATGCTATATTTTATTTGTTCACCAATTAAAATACTATCTCGATCAACTTTGGCCTTAGCGCTCTGTGCAAAAGAGTGCTGATGAAAAGTAATGCCCACAAATAAGAGCAAAACAGCTTTCCAAAATGAAAACAGATATGTGTATTGATTTTGCTTCATTTTTTAGCGAGCTTTAAAATAATTGAGTAACTGCGTAACATAATTTTGATCGCTTCGGGTATGTATTTTTCCAGAACCAGAGCTTTTGAAGGCTTTTTCAAAATAATCAACTTGTTCTCTATAATTAATTTTATATCTATTTCTGGTTTGTTTTGCCGAAGTATTTACCCATAAGACTTCATTGGTTTCTTGGTCAAAAAATTGAACCATTCCTAAATTAGGCAGCTCTTCTTCCGTTGGGTCAAAAACACGAATGCCAGTAATGTCGTGTCGTTTTGCGGCAATTTTTAGCGAATGATTGTAATCATTGTCTATAAAATCCGAAAGCATAAATACAATGGCTTTCTTTTTCATTACACCGGTTAAAAATTCAAGGGAATCTTTTATGGATGTTTGTTTTTCTTGTGGTTCAAATTCTAACAATTCACGAATTATTCGCAATACATGTGATCTTCCTTTTTTAGGAGGAATGTACAATTCAACTGAATTTGAAAATAAAATCAATCCAATTTTATCGTTATTTTGAGTTGCTGAAAAAGCCAAAGTAGCTGCAATTTCAGTTATGATATTCTTTTTAAATGTTTTCTTGGTTCCAAACTTTGAAGAACCAGAAACATCTACCATTAACATTAAGGTAAGTTCGCGTTCTTCTTCAAATACTTTTACAAATGGTTCGTTATATCTTGCGGTAACATTCCAATCTATAGATCTTACATCGTCTCCAAATTGATATTTCCGAACTTCGCTAAAGATCATACCGCGACCTTTAAAGGTAGAATGGTACTCGCCACCAAAAATATGATCGCTCAGACGGCGAGTTTTGATTTCAATTTTGCGTACTTTCTTTAAGAGCTCTTTGGTATCCATAAAAACGTGATGTTAAACTAGACTCAGGTTTACTTTAAAATACACTATTTATGGTACTTCAATTTCATTAACAATTTTATTAATAATGTCTACTGAAGTAATGTTTTCTGCTTCTGCTTCGTAAGTAATTCCTACTCGATGTCTCAACACATCATATACTACTGCTCGTACATCTTCGGGAACAACGTAACCGCGTCTTTTTATAAACGCGTAACATTTTGCTGCGGTTGCAAGGTTGATACTCCCACGTGGAGATGCTCCAAAACTAATGAGTGGTTTTAAATCTTTTAAATTGTATTGTTCAGGATATCGGGTTGCAAAAACGAGATTCAGAATATATTTTTCTATTTTTTCGTCCATGTACACATCCCGAACTGCAGCTTGTGCAGAGAGTATTTGTGTAGTAGAAACCACAGGATTTACATTGGCAAAACTTCCTGATAAATTAGCTCTTACCACCAACTGTTCTTCATCCATTTTGGGATAATCGATAACAGTTTTCAACATAAAACGGTCTACTTGCGCTTCGGGTAATGGGTAAGTGCCTTCTTGTTCTACTGGGTTTTGGGTAGCCATAACCAAAAAGGGTTTGTCTAAAATAAAAGTTTCATCGCCAATGGTTACTTGTTTTTCCTGCATGGCTTCTAATAGAGCCGATTGTACTTTGGCTGGAGCACGATTAATCTCATCTGCTAATACGAAATTGGCAAAAATGGGTCCTTTTTTAATGCTGAAATCATTTTCTTTGATATTGTAAATCATAGTTCCAACTACATCGGCTGGAAGTAAATCGGGTGTAAACTGAATTCGGCTAAAGCTACCTTGTACTGCTTTGGATAGTGTATTGATGGCCAATGTCTTTGCTAAACCAGGAACACCTTCTAGTAAAATATGTCCTTGGCCAAGTAAACCGATAAGCAAACGATCGATCATGTGTTTTTGACCCACAATTACTTTGTTCATTTCGTTAGTAAGCAAATCTACAAATGCGCTTTCCTTTTGAATTTTTTCGTTGATTGCGGAAATGTCAACTCCCGTATTTTCGTTTTCCATACATTTACTTTTTCAATACTGTTATCAAAAATAATTAGTGCTGCAAATTGGAAAAATAATACAATTTGCCTTGTTAAGGCTTGGTTAAAAAATAAGTGCTTAAAAAGCTGAAAGTCTTATTGTTAAAAGGCTAAGGAATTGTTTACAGAAAAACGCAAAAGATTAAACAAAAAACAATCCCTTTCTATTATTTTAGAAAGGGATTGTTTTTTGTATTGATTGCTAACTTAAAACCTATTTCATCTCCTTTATTAAGTAGACATAAACAGGAAAGTGATCGCTGTAACCATTGGTCCATGCATCGTTAGCAAAACTACGGAATGGATAGCCTTTCCATCTACCTCTTGGATTTCTTAAGTAAGCTGGATTAAAAACTCCTGCTTTGTAAAATCGGTAACTCGAAAAATCATCATCAATGGTTAAGGGTTTAGTCAACATAATTTGGTCAAACAAATCCCAAGAATCTCTCCATGCAATGGTTCCAATTCCTTCGTAAAAAATATTTTCGTAAGGGTTCCAAATATCGGTTGGCGCTTTTAAATCGTCTTTATATCTCTTAGTTTTTAAAACTTCTTTTACACTTTCATTGTACACACCGTCATTTAAGTCACCCATCAGCATTATTTTAGCACTTGGGTCAACTCTTTGTACAGAATCTATTACTTCTTTAGCAGTTTCTGCAGCTTTTACCCTTCTAGGTCTAGATTTTTTTTCTCCACCGCTTCTTGATGGCCAGTGATTCACAAAAAAGTGCATTTCTTCGCCGTCTAACAAACCTTTAACATATAAAACATCTCTAGTGTAATTTCTTTTTGAGCGATCGCTATCACTGTATAAAACCACTT
The DNA here is from genome assembly GCF_014640195.1 of Psychroflexus planctonicus. Classification (GTDB taxonomy): domain Bacteria; phylum Bacteroidota; class Bacteroidia; order Flavobacteriales; family Flavobacteriaceae; genus Psychroflexus; species Psychroflexus planctonicus. Next base: position 59,372 of record NZ_BMGM01000005.1, on the reverse strand, counting down.
CATAAGGCTTAGAAAATAATGGTCTAAACACATCTTTACGATACAACAAAGCAACATCTATACTCCTTCTGTCTGGAGATTCATGATGAAGAATTCCATAATTGTAGTTTTTTAGTCTAGGATTATTTACTAAATCTTCAAGGACTTGGTAGTTTTCAATTTCGCAAACACCTAAAATGGCTGGTGGATATCCACTTTTTTCAGACCCAATATCAGCTATTACCTTAGCCATATTTTTAATTTTTAGGGGATAAACTCTGGCTGCTTCACCAGGAGACATTCCGCCTATAGGGTTTTGATGATCGTATTTGTTAGGGTCATTAATGGTGTCAAATAGGTTTTCAAGATTGTAAAAGGCAATGGTATTTATTTTATATTCCTTTTCCTGTGCCTTGAGCGATCCTGAAATTAGAATGGCTGTTATTAAACAGATAAATACTTTTAAGATTTTTCTTTGCATATTATTTTATTGTAAAGTTGTTATTTTACCGACGCCAAAAATAAGCATTTAATATTATTTATCTACATTTGCAGCGTTTTCATAATAATTTCTTAAAACAAAAAGTCACAAGTATCACATGAACAAACAATTATTTAAAACGGTTATCTTTTTATTTTTCCCGTTTTGGTTGTTAGCTCAACAAGCTAATATCCAAGGAAAGGTTGTAGATGATGAAACCGAAGAACCAATCCCAAGTGTAAAAGTATATTTGGAAGAAACTGAAATAGCAACACTCACCAACGAGATGGGAGAATTCAGTTTTGAAGGAATCGATATTCCCTTGGGAGAACAAGTATTAATACTCGAATTGGAAGGCTACTTAGGCAAAAAGTATCCCGTAGTTATTTCTGAAGGACAAACCTTAGATTTAGGCTTGTTGTTTTTAAGTGTAGACATTTCTGAAGAGAAGTTTAGAATAGGAACAATTAGTTTATCAGACGATGAAATTGGCGAAGGAGACGACGCTTCATTTAACATATCTGGTTTATTACAAGCTTCTAGAGATACCTATTTACGAGCAGCTGCTTTCGATTTTAGTACAACCTTTTTTAGACCAAGAGGTTACGACAATGCACGTGGTAAAGTTTTGATTAACGGCTTGGAAATGAACAAGCAATTTTCAGGAAGACCACAATGGGGTAACTGGGGTGGTTTAAACGATGTAATTAACAGTAGTCGTGAATTTACTATGTATTCTGAAGCTAACGAGTATAACTTTGGAGACATAGCCGGTACAACTAACTTAATTATGCGCGCTTCGCAAATGCGTAAAGGAGGAAGAGTTTCTTATGCTTTTTCAGACCGAACTTATCAAGGCAGAATGATGGCTAGTTATAACTCAGGTATGAGTAGCAATGGTTGGGCATATTCTGTATTGGCTTCAAGAAGATATGGAGATGAAGGCTTTAGAGAAGGTACATCTTACGATGCCAATTCTTTTTTCTTAGCAGTTGAAAAGCGAATCAATGCTAAACACTCTCTTAACTTAACTAGTTTTTATGCACCAAACATGCGAGGTATTGGTACATCTATAACTCAAGAAGTTAGAGACTTAAAAGGCAGACAATACAATCCAAATTGGGGAATGCAAAACGGAAAAATGCGTAATACACGCATGCGTAGAACAGAAGAACCCGTTTTTGTACTTAGCCATTATTGGGATGTAAATGACAAAATTAAAATAAACACCAATGCCATGTATCAAACTGGCAGATTTGGTACTACAAGAGTAAATAATGGTGGTACTAGATTAGTTGAATTTGAAGGCCAAAGTGTTTACCAAGGTGGCGCTTTAAATCCAAGCCCAATTTATTACCAAAATTTACCTAGTTATTTTTTACGCGACATTAACCCAACAGCATCAGATTATCAAGCAGCTTGGTTTGCTAGAGAAGAGTTTCAACAAGATGGCCAATTTGATTGGAACATGATTTATGAAACCAATTTAAGCAATTTAAATCGTGGTGGAAACTCAACTTATGTGTTGCAGGAAGATAGAGTTGATGATACACAAATCCAATTCAACTCCATCATTGATGCAGAAATTGACGAAAAAATAAGATTTAATGGTAGTTTAAATTACCGTTACTTATTAAGCGAAAACTTTGCTGAATTAGCCGATTTGTTAGGTGGTGAGCAATTTTTAGATGTAGATTTCTTTGCTGAAGAAAGTGCTATTGTTGCAGGTACGCTGCAGGAACTAGCTCAATCTGATATAAGAAACCCAAACCGTACCGTAACAGAAGGTGAGCGTTTTCAATACAATTATGAAGTTGAAGCTAAAGTAGCCAGCGCTTTCGGACAATTTCAATTCAATTTCAATAAAATTGATTTTTACGTAGGAGGTAATTTTGGAAAAACTACTTATCAACGTAATGGTTTATATGAAAACGGATTTTTCCCTGGAAACTTATCATTTGGTAAAGGCGAAGAATTAGATTTTACTACTTACGGAGTAAAGCTCGGTGGAGTTTATAAGATAACAGGAAGACATTTAATTCAATTTAATGCATCACGCATGCAAAATGCTCCTACCATTAGAAATTCTTATAACAACGCAAGACAAAATAATGAAGTGGTTGATGGTTTAACCGAAATAAAAGTAAACTCCGCAGATTTGGGTTACATTTATAGAACACCAAAAATTAAAGCAAGAGCAACTGCATTTTACACCACATTTGAAGATGAAACCAATGTTAACTTTTTCTTTTCTCAAAGCATTGCAAGTACAAGAGTAGATGACGGTGCATCTTTTGTTCAAGAAGTAACTTCAGGTATAGACAGAAGACACGTGGGTCTTGAATTTGGTTTTGAATACCAAATAACCCCAACTATTTTATTAAAAACTGCGGGGAATTTTGGACAATACTTTTATACAAGTAATCCAAATTTATACTTGTCAGGGCGTGACTTTCCAGGAGAACAGTTAACCTTTGGGAGTGGAACAACAGCTATGAAAAATGTTCGCGTTTCTGGCGGACCACAACAGGCGTATCAACTCGGTTTTGAATACAGAGATCCTGATTTTTGGAATGTAGGACTTACTGCTAACTATTTTGCAGATAATTATATCGGGCCAAGCTTTTTTAACCGTTCTGACAACTTCGCTCTAGATGAAGATGAGCTTCCTATCGTAGATTACGACGAAGAAGTTGCACAAGAACTATTGAAGCAAGAAAAATTTCCAGATTATTTTGTTTTCAACTTAACTGGCGGAAAGTCTTGGAAAATAGACGGACCTAACGATAAACGTTATTTTGTTGGCTTTTTTGCTGTAATCGGAAACGTATTGGATCAAGAATTTGTAACGGGTGGTTTTGAACAAAGCCGTACAGCTAATTATACTGATAGAAGAGAGGATTTAATTACAAACTCAGGTGGACCTTTATTTGGAAATCGTTATTTTTACGGTTTCGGAAGAACATATTACTTAAACGCATATATTAGATTTTAAATAAAAAATTACTTAGAAAAATGAAAAATATAAAATTCAAATTTGTTGCTTTTAGCTTACTAATTACATTTGGCTTAGCAATTACATCTTGTGTAGATGATGATTTTGGAATTCCTCAAGCAGGACCACAAGAACCAGTAGAAATTGACGGAACTATAATTCCAATTAGTGCTGTTTTGGGAGAAATTGCTCAAAATGATGCAGTTACTACTTTGTCTTTTGTAGAAGACACTTACGTAGAAGGCTACGTGGTAAGTTCAGATGAAGGAGGAAACTTTTTTAAAGAATTATGGATTCAAGATGCTCCTGAAAACCCAACTGCTGCAATTCGCATAGCAATTGATATTTCTAGTATGTTTGGAACGTATAATGTAGGGAGAAAGATTTATGTAAAATTAGATGGTTTAAGCGTTGGCTTAGATAGTGGAAACCCAAGCATTGGAATTATAAATGGAGACCGCATTAATAGAATTCCTCAAGCTCAAGCTGAAAATGCAATTGTAAGAGATGCAGTTGTAGAAGAAATCATAGCTAAAGAAGTTGGTATGAATGAGCTAAACAGAGACTTGTTAGGTCAATACATCAAGTTTACTTATGCACAATTTCCAGCTGCTTTAGTAGATCAAGGTGTGACTTTTGCATCTGAACCGAACGATGCTTTTGATGCTGAACGTACAATGCAAAGTTGTTTGTCTAATTCGTCTGTTCAGTTAGGTACTAGTACATTCTCAGATTTTAAAGCTATTAGATTGCCTTCAGGAGCTGGTGAAATTAGCGGTGTTTTGTTAAGAGCATTTGCAGATGAAAATTATTTATTCAAAATCAATACCGTTGAAGACATTAACTTTGACCAAGAACGTTGTGATCCAGAACCTTTATGTGAAGGACCAAGCGGCGGATCTGATATTATTTTTGAAGAAGATTTTGAAGGAATTTCTAATATTTCACAGCTTAGCGGATGGATTAATGTAAACACAGAAGGCGGTTCTTTAAACTGGAGAACTGGAAATTTTTCAAATAATACGTACGCTCAAGTATCTGGATTTAACAGCGGTCAGTCTTATGATGCATGGTTAGTAACACCAGAAATTAATTTAAGTAACAGTAGTTTAGAAGAAGTGAGCTTAGACCTAGAAGCTGCTTTTGATAATGGCTCGGGCTTGAGTATCTTAGTAACTGAAAACTTTACTGGAGATGTTTCAACAACAGAATGGACAGAACTAGAAGGTATTGAAATTCCACAAGGACCATCATCTGGTTTTGGTGGATTATCAGCCGCTGGAGCAGAAAATATTTCATGTTTAGAAAATATTCGTTTTGCATTTCGTTACCAAGGTAGTGATCCTGATGGTGTAACCACGCGTTACCACATAGATAATGTCGTAATATCTGGAGAAGCAAACTAAATTTAGTAAGTCAAAAATTTATTCAAAAACGGCTTGGTAAGTAACCAAGCCGTTTTTGTTTTAGTCTATTTTTTAAGGATAACAAAACCCCATAGGTTTCACAAACCTGTGGGGTTTATACCTAAAATAATGCTTAGATAAACCACATACCACTTCTACTTTATAAACAATGACGGTTTATTTACTAAATTTGCTTATTAATTAGCCTTCAACTTGGGAATATATAAACAACTTTTTCAAAATACGTTTTTATACGGTGTAGCATCGGTTGTACCTAGAATGCTTTCGGTAATCTTGGTACCACTGTATACAGATGTATTAAAAAGTGCTTCCTTTGGAGACTACGCCATTATTTTTACCTACTTCGTTATCTTCAATGTAATTTTAGCTTACGGAATGGAAACTGCTTTTTTTCGATTCTATAACAAAGAAACCGACAAAAGCAAAGTTACTCAAACGGCTAATTGGTCTATTATAACTACTACTTTCTTATTTGTTATTTTAGGCTTCAGCTTTTTTGATGCAGTTCAATCTTTTACTAGAATTGAACCTGAAATCTTAAAATTAATCATCTGGATTTTAGCTTTTGATGCGCTAGCTATTATTCCGTTTGCTTGGTTAAGAGCAAACAGTAAACCGCTTCAATTTGCAGTCATAAAAATTATAAACGTAGGCATAAACTTAGGCCTAAATGTATTTCTGCTTATTTACTTGCCTAAATTGGCTAAACACTTCCCTTTTTTCGAATCTATTTACTTTCCAGAATATGAAGTGCATTACATTTTTTGGTCAAATTTTATAGCAAGTGGTTTCACTTTATTGCTGTTATCAGGATTTTTTCAAAAAATGAAATTATCCTTTAATTGGCAATTATGGAAAGCCATGATGAAATATGCTTTACCAGTTTTAGTGGCCGGAGTCGCTTTTTCCATCAATGAAGTTATTGACCGTTTATTTCTTGAACGCTTATTACCTGCAGATATCGCCAAAGAACAAATCGGAATCTATTCAGCTTGTTACAAACTTGGTATGTTTATGACTTTGTTTGCTACTGCATTTCGTTTAGGAATAGAACCTTTTTTCTTCAGTCATGCAACAAGCAGAAACCCTAAAAAAGCCTACGCCTTAATTACTAAATATTTTGTAATCGTAGGTTCGGCTATTCTATTGGTAGTTCTAGTTTTTATCGACCCGTTAAAAGAGTTATTTATTAGAAATGAAAGTTACTGGGAAGCGATGAAAATTGTTCCCATTATTTTGTTGGCCAATCTGTTTTTAGGAATTTATCATAATTTATCTGTTTGGTATAAAATAACAGACAAAACTCGTTTTGGGGCATATATTTCAAGCTTTGGAGCAGTAAGCACTATTGTTTTAAACCTTTGGTTAATTCCTATCATTGGGTACGTTGGTTCAGCGGCAGCTACTTTATTTGCCTATTCCAGCATGGCCATTTTATCTTATTTCATAGGTAAGAAACATTATGCTGTGCCTTATGCTATGAGCAAAATTATAGCTTACCTTGGGGTTTCCATCTTATTTTCCGTACTTTCGTTTTATGTATTTAGGGAAAATTATTTTATAGGAATTGGTTTTATTCTTGCTTTTGTAAGTTTAATTTATGTATTCGAAAAACAAGAACTTTTTGCCCTAATCAATAAAGATAAAAATGAAAATTAGTATCATCAATCGTTCTGCTCATGCCTTACCAAACTACGAAACTTCACAATCTGCAGGAGTAGACTTAAAAGCAAATATAAACGAAGCAATAAGCTTAAAAAGTTTAGATCGCTGTTTAGTAAAAACTGGCCTATTTATCGCTTTACCTAAAGGTTATGAGGCGCAAGTAAGACCCAGAAGCGGTTTGGCATTAAAAAAAGGAATAAGCGTACTGAATTCGCCTGGAACCATAGACGCAGATTACCGAGGAGAAATTGGTGTTATTTTAATCAATTTATCTAAGGAAGAATTTACTATTCAAAACGGAGATCGTATTGCTCAGTTAGTGATTGCAAGACATGAGCAAGCCGAATGGATTGAAGTAGAAGAACTTGATGAAACCACACGTGGAGTAGGTGGTTTTGGAAGTACAGGAAATAAATAATAAAAAAATTACAGATTAATACACTACCAAAATGAAGATAATTGTACCCATGGCCGGAAGAGGCTCAAGATTAAGACCACATACATTAACTGTTCCAAAACCATTGATTCCTATTGCTGGAAAACCCATCGTGCAACGTTTGGTAGAAGATATTGCAAAGGTGTTGAACGAGCCATTAGACGAAGTTGCTTTTGTTATTGGTAAAGATTTTGGAAATCAAGTTGAAAAAGACTTGACAAAAATTGCTGAAGATTTGGGAGCAAAAGCCAGCATTTATATTCAAGATGAGCCGCTTGGAACTGGGCACGCCATCATGTGTGCAAAAGATTCACTTTCTGGTCCAGCTGTGGTAGCTTATGCAGATACGCTTTTTAAAGCAGATTTTAATTTAGATAAATCTGCAGATGCTGTAATTTGGGTTAAACAAGTTGAAAACCCAAGTGCTTATGGTGTTGTAAAAATGAATGATAATGGAAACATTACTGATTTAGTTGAAAAACCAGAAGAATTTGTTTCAGATTTGGCCGTTATCGGTATATATTATTTTAAAGATGTTGCTGTTTTAAAGAACAAGTTGCAATCGGTTTTAGATGAAAACATCATCCGTGGTGGAGAGTATCAAATTAACGATGGCATTGAAAAAATGAAGCAAGACGGAGCTATTTTTAAACCCGGACAAGTTGATGAATGGATGGATTGCGGAAATAAAAATGTAACTGTTGAAACCAATTCTAGAATGTTAAATTTCATTAAGAAAGAAAATGATGAAGTCTTGGTCAATCCTAATCATACCAACGAGAACAGTACCATTATTTCTCCATGCTATATAGGTGAAAATGTAGTACTAAAAAATTCAATTATAGGTCCAAATGTTTCAGTTGGAAACGGAACGGTTATAGAAAATTCAGAAATTACCCACAGCCTTATTCAAGAACAAGCAGAAATAAAGAATGCTAAATTGAATAATTCTATGATAGGAAATCATGCTAAATTCAATGGTAATTTTACCAGTATAAGCATAGGTGATTATTCAGCTTTAGAATAAAATTATAAAATGAAATATGCTTTTGTATTTGTTAGTTTGCTTTTGGTGTTTTCACCCATCCTATCCTACGCTCAAGAACCAGATGAAGTAAAAGAAGTAAATCAAGACGATTTAGGTAATGTGGAAGACAAATTTCAAGAATTGTTTTTCAAGGCCATCAAATTGCGCGCTATTGAAAATTACAATCAAGCTATTGAAACCCTAGATAAATGTTTAAAAATCGATAAAAAGGAAGCGGCTGTTTATGTTGAATTAGGAAAGAACTATATAGCCATAGAAAGCCTTGATAAAGCAGAAAAAAACTTTGTAAAAGCTATTGAACTATTAGATGGTGAACAAAAAATACAAACGCAACTTCTGTTGTTCGATGTTCTGAAAAACCAAAAAAAGTATAATGAAGCTGCTCAATTAGCACAAAATTTAATTGATAAGGGTGAAGATAAAGAAATTGAACTTATTGAAATATACATGCTCTTAGAAGATTTCTCAAAGGCTTTAGATGAAATTGAACTACTAGAGAAAGAAAAAGGATATACCAACTTAACCAACAATTTTAGAGATGCTATTTTCAAAACCAATAACAATTATGAAAAAGCAATAACTTATTATAAAAATAGAATAGATCAAAATCCTTTAAATGAAGACAATTACTTTCGGTTAATTAATTTTTACAAATTGCAGGATAATTCTGAAGCTATTTTAAAAACAGCTAAAGCCTTAGAGCAAATTAATCCTTTGCAAGATGAGCTTCCTTTTATTTTAAGCATTGTTCACTTACAAGAAAACAAACCTGAAAAAGCATTTGAGTATGCCAAAAAAGTGCTTAAAAACAATGCCTTAGACGAGCAGGTTAAAACCCAACTCATCCAAGCTTTTAAGAAATTTGTAGCAGCTAACCCAGCTTATCAAACCCAATTTGTAGCGCTGTTAGATTTAGCCATAGAAGAAGGAGAAAGCGCAGCCAGCAATCAAGAACGGGCAGAATTTTACTTGCAAAGAGATGTGCAAAAAGCACTGGAGTATTATCAACAAGCTTTGGTAGACCAACCCAATAGTTTTGAGCTGCATCAAAAAATAATTGTGCTTCAATTAAAAGAAGAAATGTACCAAAACGCCTTAACTTCTGCTGAAAATGCATTGGAAGTTTTTCCAGCACAAGTGGTTTTTTACTATTTTAAAGGAAGAGCTTTATACGGCTTAACACAATATGATGAAGCCATTTCAGTTTTAGAAGAAGGATTAAGTTACTTATTTGAAACTTCGCAATTAGAAGTAGATTTACTTGAGCTTTTAGCAGAAACCCATTTTCAATTAGAAAACAATACCCAAGCAGAAACCTACCAAAAGAAAGCCTTAAATGCAAAACAGAAGTTGGATAAAATGGAATAAGTCAAATTTAGGTTTGATTTTAATAGTGTTGATTTTAAGCTCTTGTGGGCCAAAAAAGTTTATACCCGAAGACGGACTAACTGCCAAAAATGCAAAAGCGGCAGTGGCAATTCACGAAAAGCAAAACCCTGATTTTAAAACTATAAATGGTAAAATTAGAGCTGCTTACCAAGATGAAGACAACCGGCAAAGCGTCACCATAACTTACCGTATCGAAAAAGATAAAACCATTTGGATGAGTGTGAAAGCGCTTTTTATTACCGTTGCTAAATTAAAAATTACACCAGACCGAGTTCAGTTTTATGAAAAACTACAAGGCCAGTATTTTGATGGAGATTTTCAGCTTGTAAGCAAAGTGTTGGGTGTAGATGTAGATTTTAACGGATTGCAAAATATGCTTTTTGGGCAAAGTGTTTATCCGCTAAAAGCCAATATAAACAATGCAAAACTAGAGACTAACTTTTTTGTGTTTACACATCAAATCAATCCATTTTTACAGCAAGAAGCCAAAATAAACACAACCGATTTTACGCTGCGACAACAATTGGTAAAACACAACAACCAAACCGATTTTTTAAGTGTAGATTACCCCAAATTTCAGGAATTAAATAAAGCGCCATTCCCAAAAGAAATTTATATTTTAGCCAAACAGAAAGATAAAACCGTGAAAATCAATATTGAGTATCGCGATGTTCGAGTTGATGAAGACTTGAGTTTTCCTTTCGAAATTCCTAGTAGTTATGAAGAAATTGTATTCTAATGAAGAAGCTTAAAACATACCTATTTCTGCTTTTGGCTTTTGGTTTTTGTACCACAGTTGTTGCGCAAACACAAAGCCAATTAGAAGCTCAACGTCGTGCTGTAGAAAAAGAAATTCAGCAAATTAGCGAAATTCTAAAGGCTACAAAAAAAGAAGAAAGCTCCTTGGTAGACCAAGTTAATTATTTAGAAGAGCAAATTAGAGTTACCGAAAAACTGATTAAAGTAAATAACCAAGAAGCCAATTTGTTGACGGCTAAAATCAATGAAAATGCCAAAAAAATTGATGCTTTACGCGATGAGTTAGAAACTTTAAAAACGGAGTATGCGCAAATGATTGTAAAGTCTTACCAAAGTAGGTCTGAACAAAACAGAATCATGTTTTTGTTTTCTTCCGAAAACTTTCAGCAAGCTTATAAGCGTATTCAGTACATGAAGCAACATGCAGACTACAGACAAAAACAAGGCGAAAGAATTGCAGAACAAAGCCTTGCTTTAGAAGAATTAAACGCAACCTTATTCAACCAAAAGAAAGAAAAAGAAGCTGTTTTAGCTAAAAACAGACAGGCAAAAAATCAGTTACTTGAAAACAAAAAAGAACAAGAAGTTTTGATTGCTGAAATTAGAAAAGATGAAAAAAAGTATGTGCAAGAAATTCAAGGAAAGCAAAAAGAAATTATCCGAATTGAAAAAGAAATAGACCGATTAATTAAAGAAGCCATTGCCGCTGAAAACAAAAAACGCGGTTCAACATCTTCATCGGTTTATAAACTTACACCAGCTGGAGAAGCACTTGCAAAAGATTTTGAAAAGAACAAAGGAAAATTACCTTGGCCAGTAGAACGCGGCTTATTGAGTATGCGCTTTGGTGTGAATAAAAGCCATATCAACAATAACCTGAAAGTAATCAGTAACGGCATTCGGATAGAAACAGAAGACAACGCTGTGGCACGCTCCATATTTGAAGGTGAAGTTGTTCAAATTAGCCTGATTCGTGGTGCCAATAAAATGGTATTGGTTAGACATGGTAATTACTTGAGCATTTACAGAAACTTGACAAACTTGTACGTAAAAACGCATCAGAAAATTAAAACAGGAGATAAAATTGGAGACATAGGCAAAGACCCTTCTTCCGGAAAAACAGTACTTTCTTTTGTATTGGCCAAAAATGCTACCAAGTTAGATCCAGCAGAGTGGATTATGCAGATGTAGATTTATTTCACATATTTAACTTTCAAATTTATATATGGCACTTTAAAATAGTCCTTTTTAAAAACAGATTTCATATAGTCTTTATTCCATTTTTTGCCACGATATCTTTTAAAAGTGATTTTTTCTTCCGAATGTGTATACAATAAATTCGGATAGGTTAAATACATGCTATTTTTAGGTGAAGTGTCGTTTGGATTTATCGTTTCTACTCCAATAAAAAAACCGTCCTTAGGTAGAAATAAGTTTTTGTTCTTTAAGTTGATCTTAATCGTTTTATTCTTATTCTCAGGTCGAATAATTATGTTTTCATATGAAAGTAGTTCTCCAGGGAAATTGTTTTCATCTTTTTTGTAGAATGAAATTCTGTAATAAGTTTTATATAAATCAAATAAGGTTTCGTCTTGTTTTTTAAATTTCAATTTTAATTCTTCTAATTTTGCTAACTTTCGTTTTTTGTTATTTATAAAAACAGAAACTTCATAACCAAATGGTACTGAAGACGTAAAAACTGTTTTTTTATTAGTTCCTAGGTTGTCAGCAAACCAATTATACTTTGTTTTTTTATCTGAAATATACACTTCATTAAGAAAATCGTTTTTTGGTACTAGCTTAATATTTAGATTGTTATTCTTATCTTTTTTGAAATCTGAAAGTTTAAAAGATTTAGTTTCATATCCGATATGAGAAACAATTAATGAATCTCCAAAATCAACTTCTTTTAAATTTATTGTATAATAGCCATCTTGATTTGAGTAAGTCCCTTTATCCAAATTTTTAAATGCAATATTTACGAAAGATAATTTGTTTTCATTCGTGATATCAATTACATAACCTTCCAGTTTTTGAGAATTAACTTGGAAGTAAAATGTACTGAAAAAGATAAAAAACAATATTTTCATATCAAATTGATGTAAGTACAAGTTAAAACCCACTAAGACACGAATAGCATTCTTTACATATTAGAAATATTTTTTCTGAAGTATATAGGATTAATTTAGCGATAAAACCCAATTCTTCACTTTTTGCAGCACTTCTTCAGAGATGGTTTCTTCAATTTCTGCATATTCTGAAACATCACCTGTTTCTGAAGTTTGGAATAAGTGATTTTTCTTCGAAAAAGTAATCACTTCGTTTTTCTTGTTCTTTTTAAGAATAATGCTTTTCATTTTATCTGCATTTTCTTTAGCTGAAACTTGCATATCTTTTTCAGCAAAAATTGCCAAAATGGGTAATTCTAAATTTTTTAAATAATTTTCAGGCTTGTACTTTAAAAAGTAAACCATCCACGGATTGGTGTAAGCACTTACCATGGTTTTAATGTACTGCTCATTTGTCAAACCCATACTGCCTCCAATTTCTGGATACTCTGCTGTTACACTTTTAAAATATGTGTTTAAATTTTCAGCAAGACTTTCAATTTGGTCTATTTCATGCTGATTAATTATTTGGTAAGCAGCTTTATTAATTTGTGCATTCAATGCAATTTCATCGCTTCCAATTCCAGAAGATAAGCTGACCAACTCTTGTTGTTTTAACATTAATTCACTTATGGGTATAGTTGGTGGAGCTAACAATACTAAAAAGTCCACCGTATTTTTGTAGGAATCTGCAAGTAATGGAGCAATCATTCCACCTTCGCTGTGGCCATATAAACCAATGGTATTGGAAGTAAATCGTTCGTCATTTTTCAAAAATTCAACAGCAGCATAAACATCTTCCATAAAATCTTTAGAAGTTGCGCTGCTAAAATCTCCTTCTGAAGCTGCTGTTCCCCGATCATCATAGCGTAAAACACCAATGCCATTCCGGGTGAAGTAATCTGCTGCAACTAAAAATGGTTTGTGTCCTAAAATCTCAGAATTTCGATCTTGCGCACCGCTTCCAGAAATCATGACTACAATTGGGAAATTGGTTTTATTTTTAGGATAGGTAAGTGTTCCTGCTAACCAAATGCTATCTTTTTTATTTAAAAACTGAACTTCTTCTTCATGATAGGGAAAAGGTGGTTGAGGTTCTTGTGGTCTATTTAGCTTTTTCTCTTCAACCTGTTTTTTTGTTCTGTCTAAATCTAACTTTGCTGCTAAAGCACCTTGTTTAAATACACCTTGAATTTGCCCTTCAATTAACTTTCCCTCATAGCTAATTCCTAAAGCTTTAATTTGTAGTTGTAAACTATCATTTTTAAAAGAAACTTTATCAATTGGAATACCGAAAGATTTTTGTTCTGGACTATCTAATTTGCCTGTCCATTGGTTATTTTCTGTAGCTTCAAAATGAAACACCAGTGGAATATGTATTCCTTGTGTAGATAAATTAGAATACCAAGTGCCATCAATTTGAGCATGAAGTTGTACGGATAAAAGGCAGATTATTGCAAATAAAAAACGAATACAAATTTTCATAAGGAATTGAAATTTATGCTAAAAGTACATCAATTCTTTGAAACTTGTATTCGCCTTAAATGAAATCTGAATTAAGTTTTATTCTATTTCAGAAATACGTAATGTATTAACCATTCCTTTATCTTCGATAGGCATGGCAGCTAAGTTAATTGAAAAATCTCCAGCAGCCACAAAGCCGTGTTTTTTAGCCATATCGTTTACATCTTTAATCGTTTCGTCTGTGCTGCTAAATTTGTCATAGTAAAACGCATTTACACCCCAAAGTAAACTCAATTGTGTTAGAATACGTTTATTAGAAGTAAAGGCTAAAATATCTGCGCTAGGTCTCCAAGCTGAAATTTGAAAAGCAGTGTAACCACTATTGGTAAGTGTACAAATAGCACTTGCTTTAATTTCGTTTGCCATAACCGCAGCATGATAACAAATAGATTTAGTAATATAGCGTTTTGTGCGAATGTGTGGTGCTTGTTGTGGAACTCTAATTAAAGGAGAATTTTCTACACTTTTAATTACTTGACTCATTTTCTGAATAACCTGAACAGGGTATTTCCCAACAGAAGTTTCTCCGCTAAGCATAACAGCATCTGCACCATCCATTACAGAGTTAGCCACATCGTTTACTTCTGCACGTGTTGGCGTTAAGCTGGTAATCATGGTTTCCATCATTTGTGTGGCAATGATTACTGGAATACGAGCTTCTTTGGCTTTCAGCACTAATTTTTTCTGAATTAATGGCACTTCGTGCGCAGGAACTTCTACACCTAAGTCGCCACGAGCAACCATTAAACCATCACAATATGCAATAATTTTATCGATGTTGGTTACGCCTTCTGGCTTTTCAATTTTAGCAACTATTGGTATTTTATACTTGCTGTGCTTTTTGATTAGTTTTTGTAATATTTTTAAATCACTTGCATAGCGCACAAAAGACAAAGCAATCCAATCTACTTCTAACTCGCAAGCAAATTTTGCGTCTTTTATATCTTTTTCAGTTAAGGCAGGAAGCGAAATTTTTGTATTGGGTAAGTTAACTCCTTTTCTAGATTTTAAAGGTCCACCTTGAACAACTTTGGTTTCAACAGCATCTTTTCGGTTGGTAGAAACTACTTCAAAAATCAATTTACCATCGTCTAGCAAAATGCGTTCTCCCGGATTTACGTCTTGAGGGAAAGTTTCATAATTCATGAACACTTGGTTGGCGTCTCCTTCAAATTCCTTTCCCGTTTTAAAGGTAATGGTGTCTCCTTTGCTTACCATTACATCTTCTTTCATCTTGCCTACACGTAATTTTGGGCCTTGTAAATCGGCAAGAATTCCAGCATTTAAGCCGTATTCTTCGTTTAATTCTCGAATCATTTTTACTCGCTCTTTTACGTCTTCGTAATCAGCATGAGAAAAATTAATTCTAAAAATATTAGCTCCTTCTTCTAGCATTTCTCGTAACACAGACTTTTCTGAAGTGGCGGGTCCTAGGGTTGCTACAATTTTAGTTTTTTTAAGTTTGTCCATTAATGAAATATTAAGTTTTCTGGTGTTTTAATTATGTTGTTATCAATTTGATAAGCTGTTGCAATTTGTTTTATAGAATTAAGCTGATACAACAGACTTTTGTAATTTACTTGGTCTAATGTTGCTTCTTCTATTTTTATAAAATAATCTACTGTTTTTAGTTCAGGAATTAAATGCCGAATTCGGTATTCTTCATTTGTTTCTTTAGAAAATAGATTTCCTGTAGGGTTTAATTTTTGTTCTCTGCTATACGATTTGTTGGCTACAAAGTATACTTTACTTTGCAATTCTTTTGAATAGTATTCGTACCAAGGAAAAAGAGCAATTGCATCTTTGTAATAAAAATCAATATCAAATTCTGCTCTCTGTAAGTTGATGTTTACTTCTTTGTTGATGAAATAAGCTAACTGATACATTTCTGTTGAAGCATTAATTCCAACCAATAAAAAGTCTGTACTTACTAACTCGTCAAGCATCAACTTATTCTTTTTCATTTTGTTGTATAACAAAGAATGTTAAAAGTACGGAGATATCAGCAACTAAAAAAATAATTTGCTAATCAATATGATTTTGAAGCACATAGTAAGCACGCCTAGATGCCTTCTCTTCTGCCTTTTTCTTTGAGACTTCTCGTGCTTTCGAAATATTTTCGTTGTTGATAAATAGTTTTACTTCAAAATACTTCAAACCATCCAAGCCGTCTTCTTCGTTATTTTGGTACTCAAATTGATAATGCATTTTTTGGCACCATTCTATCATTAAACTTTTGTAGCTAATTACTTTACCTTCCAACTTTTTTAAATCTACATGCGGTTCAATAATTTTTGAATAAATAAAGGTTTCGCAAAATTTGTAACCTTTGTCTAAATAAATTGCACCTACTAAAGCTTCAAATAAATTCCCATGTATGTTTTTTCCTACGTGTTTATTGCTCACTTTAGAAATCAGTAAATCAATTAAATTTAAATCTTCTCCCAACTGATTTAAGTTTTTTCGACTTACAATTTTCGATCTCATTTTAGTTAGATAGCCTTCGTCACCGTGTGGTGCTTCATCAAAAAGGTAGCAGGAAATAACGGCTCCTAAGATAGAATCGCCTAAAAACTCTAAGCGTTCGTAATTCACTTCGTTGCCAAAACTGTCTAATTTTTTTGCTGAAGAGTGAATAAATGCCTTTTCATAAATGGAAATATTTTTGGGTTTAAAACCTAAAATAGGTACGATTTTAGCATAAAGAATCCCGTTCTTTTCAGAACGGGATTTGATTATTTTATTCAAGAAACTCATCCGATCTAAAAATTACTCTAACTTTTTAAAGACAACACAAGCATTGTGACCGCCAAACCCGAAAGTATTGCTCATTACAATGTTTAATTCTCGTTTTTGTGCCTTGTTTAAAGTTAGATTCAATTCTGGATCTATGTTTTCATCTGCTACTTCATGATTTATGGTTGGAGGAACAATATTGTGTTTCATCGCTAAAATAGAAGCGATGGCTTCAATTGCTCCAGCTGCACCCAATAAGTGCCCTGTCATAGATTTGGTAGAATTAATATTGATGTTTTTAGCATGTTCGCCAAAAACTTCTTTAATAGCTTTTAATTCTGCCACATCACCAAGTGGTGTAGAAGTACCGTGCGTATTAATGGCATCTACATCTTCAGGTTTTAAGCCTGCATTTTGTAAACAATTTTTCATAACGGCAATTACACCAATTCCATCAGGATGTGGTGCCGTCATGTGGTAAGCGTCTGAAGACAAACCACCGCCAACAAGTTCTGCATAAATTTTTGCACCTCTTGCTTTAGCGTGTTCGTATTCTTCTAATACCAAAGCTCCAGCTCCTTCGCCCAGTACAAATCCGTCACGAGTTGCATCAAAGGGACGCGAAGCCGTTTGTGGATTTTCGTTTCTGGTTGAAAGCGCGTGCATGGCGTTAAATCCACCCATTCCTGCTTCGGTTACTGCAGCTTCACTTCCACCCGTTACAACCACATCGGTGTAGCCTAAACGAATAGAGTTTAGCGCATCAATCATTGCGTTTGCAGAAGATGCACAGGCTGAAACGGTAGTGTAGTTGGGTCCCATGAAACCATGTTTGATAGAAATATTACCAGGAGCAATATCGGCTATCATTTTAGGAATAAAGAAAGGATTAAATCGTGGTGTGCCATCGCCTTTGGCATAAGAAATCACTTCGTTTTGAAAAGTTTCTAAGCCGCCAATTCCAGCACCCCAAATTACGCCCACTCGGTATTTGTCTACAACATCTAAATTTAATTCAGAATCTTTTATAGCTTCATCTGCAGCTACAATAGCATATTGAGCAAATTTGTCAAGACGCCTAACTTCTTTTCGATCAAAGAAATCTTCTGTGTTGAAGTTTTTAATTTCACAAGCGAATTTGGTTTTAAACTTTTCGGTATTGTAATACGTAATGGGCGCTGAACCGCTTTTACCTTCTATAAGAGCAGTCCAATATTCATTTAAATTATTACCGATAGGCGTGAGCGCACCCATACCTGTAACAACAACTCGCTTTAATTCCATGAAATTAAATATTATTTATTTTTTTGCTTCTTCAATATAAGAAGTGGCTTGACCAACGGTAGCAATGTTTTCTGCTTGGTCGTCTGGTATTTGGATATCAAATTCTTTTTCAAATTCCATAATAAGTTCTACGGTATCTAAAGAATCCGCACCTAAGTCGTTTGTAAAGCTAGCTTCACTTACTACTTCATTTTCGTCTACTCCTAGTTTGTCAACGATAATGGCTTTTACTCTTGATGCAATGTCTGACATGATTATTAATTTTAAGTTTATACAGTTGGCAAAAATAAAAACTTTTAATTGAAAACAAGTTTTAATGCCAAAAATGTGATTAAAAATAATTAAATTTACTGAATATACACACTATCAACCTAATAAAAATTCACAACTAAAGCTTAACCTAATTGAGAATGAATACAATAAAAACTAAAAAGATTGTGATTTTTGCATCGGGAACGGGAACCAATGCGGAAAATATTATAAATTATTTTGACAGAACACCTAGTCAAGTTGAAGTATCACTTGTTTTATCCAACAATGCTAAAGCAGAAGTTTTAGAAAAAGCACACTTTCATGATGTAAAAGCGGCTCATTTTGATAAATACAGCTTCCAAGGTAGCGAAGAAGTGCTTCAATTGCTGAAAGAAATTAACCCAGAATTAATTGTCCTTGCTGGATTTCTATGGAAAATACCCCAATTTTTAATTGAAGCTTTTCCTAAACAAATCATTAATATTCATCCTGCTTTGTTGCCTGATTACGGCGGAAAAGGAATGTATGGAGACCACGTGCACAAAGCGGTTTTAGAAAACAAAGAGAAGAAATCGGGCATTACTATACATTATGTAAATGAAGTGTATGACGATGGAGAAATTATTTTTCAAAAAGAAGTAGAAGTAGAGCCCAACGATACTTTACGAAGTCTACGCGATAAAATTCGAGTTTTAGAATACCGGCATTACCCAAAAGTAATTCATGAATTGCTAGAAGGAAAGTAACTTATGGCAAAACAAAAATTCTATGTAGTTTGGGAAGGTTTTGAACTGGGAATTTACAATTCTTGGGAAGAATGCAAAAAGTACATTGCAAATTATCCCAATGCAAAGTATAAGTCTTTTAAGAGTTTAACTGAAGCCAAAGATGCTTTTAATATGGGTTATTTTGGCTATAAAAAACAAGAAGGCAAAATTAATCCCGCGTTTTTAAATGAAATTGATTTCAATTCTATCGCCGTAGATGCAGCTTGTAGCGGTAATCCGGGTAAAATGGAATACCAAGGTGTGGTGACTAAAACCAAACAAGTGCTTTTTAAAAAAGGTCCATTTTTAAATGGAACCAATAATGTAGGAGAATTTCTTGCTTTAGTGCATGCCTTAGCTTTGGTGAAGGAAAAGAAATATGATATTTCCATTTATTCAGATTCAAAAATTGCCATTTCTTGGGTGAAGCAAAAAAAATGCAAAACCAAGTTGAAACCGAATGCCCAAAACGAAAAGCTTTTCAATTTAATTCAGCGTGCCGAGTTATGGCTAAAACAAAACCAATTTTCAACTCCTATTTTAAAATGGGAAACCAAAAAATGGGGAGAAATTCCTGCTGATTTTGGAAGGAAGTAAGTCTTGTTTTTTTAGCCTGATAAGTAATATGTAAAAGCGTATATTTGCAAAAAATTAAAACTATGTCTCATCAATTACTAATCGTAGGTACTGTTGCCTTCGATGCCATAGAAACACCTTTCGGAAAAACGGATAAAATACTCGGTGGTGCAGCAACTTACATCGCTTTAGCTGCAGCCCAATATAAAAAAGTAGATGCTGGAATTGTTTCTATTGTAGGAGATGATTTTCCACAAGAAAACTTAGACTTACTTACTAACAACGGAATTAACCTAGAAGGACTTGAAGTAGTTCCAGGCGGTAAAACTTTTTTTTGGAGCGGGCGGTATCATAATGATATGAATTCCCGAGACACTTTAGATACACAATTAAATGTCTTAGCTGATTTTCAACCAAAAGTGCCCGAAAAATTTCAAGATGCTGAAATTGTAATGTTGGGAAATTTGCATCCAGCTGTGCAATTAAGTGTAATCGATCAACTCAGAAAACCCAAATTGGTGGTTTTAGATACCATGAACTTTTGGATGGATACCACTTTAGATTTATTGAAAGAAGTCATTGCTAAAGTAGATGTAATTACCATTAATGATGAAGAAGCTCGACAGCTTTCTGGCGAATATTCTTTAGTGAAAGCCGCTCGTGCAATTCGAGATATGGGACCGAATCACGTGGTAATCAAAAAAGGAGAACACGGCGCTTTATTGTTTCATAACGAAGAAATGTTTTTTGCGCCAGCACTTCCGTTAGAAGAAGTTTTTGACCCAACTGGAGCTGGAGATACCTTTGCTGGCGGATTTACAGGTTACTTAGCCAATTCCAAAGACATCAGTTTTGAAAATATGAAAAATGCAGTAATTCACGGTTCTAATTTAGCTTCCTTTTGTGTAGAGAAATTTGGAACAGAACGCATGCAAAACCTAGATAAAAATGAAGTAAAAGAGCGTTTAAAGCACTTTAAAGCTTTAACTCAATTCGAAATAAACTTAACTAAATAAATGCTGCCCCAAATTATTGGGGCTTTTTTCTATTCTATTTTACCATGAGCGACGCAATAAAACACGAATGCGGAATAGCATTACTAAGATTACAAAAACCACTTAGCTTTTATAAAGAAAAGTACGGTACCGCTTTTTATGGCATCAATAAAATGTATTTGATGCTGGAAAAGCAACACAACCGCGGACAAGATGGAGCGGGTTTAGCCAGTATTAAACTCAATATGAAACCGGGAACGCGTTACATTAGTAGAGTTCGTTCTAACGCGGCACAACCTATACAAGATATTTTTTCTCAAATTAATGAGCGCATTAATACCGAGATGAAGTTGCATCCCGAATACCACGAAGATGTAGAATTACAAAAGGAAAAATTACCTTATTTAGGCGAAGTTTTTTTAGGTCACGTTCGTTACGGAACTTATGGAAAAAACAGTATAGAAAGCGTTCACCCATTTTTGCGCCAAAACAATTGGATGCACCGAAACCTGATTTTAGCAGGTAACTTTAATATGACTAACGTTACTGAATTGTTTCAAAATTTAGTAGAATTGGGTCAGCATCCTAAAGAAAAAGCCGATACCATTACGGTAATGGAAAAGATTGGACACTTCTTAGATTCAGAAGTACGAAAATTATACAAGAAATTGAAAGCAGAAGGCTTCAATAAAAAACAAGCTTCACCACATATTATCGAGCAAATTAAAGTGCATAAAATCCTAAGAAAATCGTCTAAGGATTGGGATGGCGGTTATGTATTAGCTGGAATGTTAGGTCATGGCGATAGTTTTGTGCTGCGCGATCCCGCAGGAATCAGACCAGCTTATTATTACAAAGACGATGAAGTAGTTGTGGTAGCTTCAGAACGACCGGTAATTCAAACGGCTTTTAATGTTGCTTTTGAAGACGTAATAGAATTAGAACCGGGACATGCTTTAATTACCCGAAAAGATGGGTCGAGCTATATTTCAAAAATACTTGAACCCACCGAACGCAAAGCTTGTTCTTTTGAACGGATTTATTTTTCACGCGGAAGCGATGCAGAAATTTACAAAGAGCGTAAGGAATTAGGAAGATTGCTCATGCCTGAAGTTTTAGAAGCTATAAATTACGACACGGTAAACACAGTATTTTCATTTATTCCGAATACAGCAGAAACTTCGTTTTACGGAATGGTTGAAGCCGCCCAAGACGAATTGAGCCGACAAAAAAATGAAGCCATTTTAGCGGAAAAAGAAAACTTAACCGATGAACGCCTGAACGAGATTTTGTCACACCGTTTACGAACCGAAAAAATTGCGGTAAAAGATGCGAAACTACGAACGTTTATTACGGAAGATTCCAGTAGAGACGATTTAGTTGCCCACGTTTACGATGTTACGTACGGCGTAGTAAAATCTACAGACAATTTAGTGGTGATAGATGATAGTATTGTACGCGGAACCACGTTGAAGAAGAGCATTTTAAAAATGTTAGATCGTTTGCAACCCAAGAAAATCATTATTGTTTCATCTGCACCGCAAATTCGTTATCCGGATTGCTACGGAATTGATATGGCAAGGTTAGAAGATTTTGTAGCTTTTCAAGCGGCCATTCATTTGCTAAAAGACAATAATAAAAAGCAAATAATAGATGATGTATATCAAAAATGTTTGTTGCAAAAAGAATTGCCAACAGCGGAAATCCAGAATTTTGTAAAAGAAATTTACGCTCCTTTTAGCGATAAAGAAATTTCGACTAAAATAGCCGAATTGCTAAGTGAAGGTTCCATCAATGCAGAAGTGAAAGTGATTTACCAAAGCGTAGATAAATTGCATCAAGCTTGTCCTAAAAACCTAGGCGACTGGTATTTTACTGGAGATTATCCAACTCCGGGCGGAAACCGTGTGGTAAACCAAGCCTTTATGAATTTTGTTGAAGGGAAAAAAGACCGTTCATACTAGCAAAAACCAAACATTAACAAGCTTCAGCGCAACCTTTCTACTTTTTTATATACTATTAAGTAGAAGGCTGCGTTTTCATTAAAATAAAGTTAAATTTGCCGTTTTAAAAATTCAAGTATGGCTGAAAATAATCCAACCCAAACTAACGAAGAAATTGATTTGGGGGTTTTGTTCGATAAGATAAAGTCTTTCTTTAAGTCAATACTGATTGGTATTGTTCAAATTATTCAATTTTTTTGGAAGCATAAATATCCTTTAATTATAGTAGGAATTCTTGGTGTTGCAGTTGGATTGTACTTTGCTAAAACTTCAGAAAAAACACATTTAAATGAACTTTTAGTTCAGCCAAATTATAAAAGTACTCAGTATGTCTATGATAAGGTAAATGCCGTTAATAAGAAAATTATAAGTGGCGACAGTATTTTTCTTAGTGATATTTTTGGTGCTAATTATAAGAAAGTAAAGGAAATAGAAATTGAGCCTGTTGTTGATGTATATGGTTTAGTAAGTGAGTCTGAAGAAATTCAAGAAACCTTTAAAGTCTTATTTGTTGAAAACGGAAATGCTTCTTTTTTTGAAGATGATGTTAATAAAATAAATTATACTCAACATAAGATTAGAATACTTGTAAAAGGAGATGAAGACAACGAAACTATTACCATGCAGTTTTTTGATTACTTAAATTCAAATTCATTTTATCAAAAACAAAAAGAACTTATTTATATTAAAACACAAGATCAACTGGAAGAAAACAAGTTAATGCGAAGACAGATTGATTCTGTTATTGCTTATGTGCAAAAAAATCCAAGTCCGCAATTATCTAATCAAGGTTTAAGCTTTTCAGGTTCACAGGAAATAAGTGAGTTAATTGATAGAAAAAGATCTCTTTTTGTCAACGATTTTGATTTATTAAGAAGGCTTGCAACCGAAGAAGACGTAATTGCACTAGTTGATAAAACAACCGGTATTATGGATCGATCTTATAATTTTTCATTTAAAATTGTTCCCTTTCTTTTTGTAGGAATTTATTGCTTCATATTCTTGTTTATTTACCTAAGAAGAAAAGTCATCACTTTGTTATAAGCTATATTTTGGCTTATAAGTATACACATATTTACTAAAATTAATGGTTTAAAAGTTTAACTTGATAAATAAAATTAAATCAGTATTTCAAGATGTAGATTTAAAGGAAATCCTATCAAAAGGATTCTCTTTTTTATTATTAAAGTTAGGCGGTACGATAATTGGATATCTGTTTACGTTATTTATCACAGTTAAATTTGGAGCAAACACATATGGGCTCATTGCTTTGTGTTTTTCAATTTTCCTAATATTGAGTGTAGTTGGAAAGCTTGGCTTAGATACTAATGTACTGAAATTCTTTTCAGATGATAGTAATGACAAAGAAACAGGACTTTTTTTTAAATCAATATTGAAGTCCTTACTTTTCAGTTCAATAATTGCTATTTTGCTTTATTTATTTAGGTATGAGTTTGTTTATTATATTTTTAAAGAACCCAAGCCACAGTTATTACCATATCTACCATGGATTTTAGCTGCAATTCCATTTTGGTCTGCTAACCATGTATGTTCAGGCTATCTTCGAGCAAAAAAGCAAACTAATGCTTTTGCTTTTTTTTATAACCCAAGCCGATTTTTATTTTCGCTTTTAATCTTGCTTGCTTTATATACTGTAATAAACAATCCAATAATAGTAATACAGGCTCATTTTTTTGGTGTTTTAATCTCTTTCTTCTTAAGTTTTACTTGGGTGGTTTTTAAAATGAAGAAAATTCATTTTAAAAACGTTACTAGTTCTTGGGTTTTTACTAAAAATGCTTTGCCCATGATGTTTTCATCATCCATACTAATATTGTTAGGTTGGATGGATACATTTGTTATGGGAATATATGAAACAGATACCGAAATTGGTATTTATAATGTTAGTCTAAAAGTAGCAACTTTAGCTAGTTTTTCATTAGAAGCTATCAATTCTATTTTAGCTCCTAAGATTGCGAAGAGTTATTGGAAAAAAGAAATAGATAATTTTAAAAAATTAATTTTATTTTCAACTAAACTTAATTTTACTATATGTTGTATAGTAATCATTTTCATCATTTTATTTAATGATTTTTTATTGGCATTATTTGGAGAAGAATTCCTTGCAGGTAGTACTATTTTATTTATATTTTGTTTTGGACAGTTTGTAAACTCTTTCTCAGGTTCTGTAGGAGTTATTTTACAAATGATGGGAAAGCAGAAAGTTTATCAAAACATTGTTTTAATTGCTTTAGCACTTAATTTAATAGCTACATTTATTCTAACACCTATTTATGGTGGAATTGGAGCTGCAACCGCTACAGTATTAAGCATGATGTTTTGGAATTTAGCAGGAGCTATGTATTTAAAAATTAAATTAAATATTACATCTTATTTTAACCCATTTCAAAAAATTATTATCAAATCATGAAAATAAATTCATGGCTAAAATATTTTTTACCATTATCTGTAGTTAGTTTAGTATTAAAACTAAACTTGGTAGTAAGGTTTTTATTTTCAAGAAAAAAACTAACTACTTCTCATGATTTTGAGGAGCCATTTTTTATTATTGGTTATGGTAGATCTGGTAATACACTTTTAAGGTCTATGTTAATTTCTGGAGAAGAAGTGTCTATACCGCCAGAATCATACGTATTGCCTAGATTAATTAAACTTCACAAAAAATATAATTTTTTACCTTGGTCAGACTTAACAAGTATTATTGTGGGTGAATTTGAATCTTATCCAGAATTTTTTACTTGGGAGATAGATTTAATAAATGCCAAAAAAAACATCAGAAACTTACCCACAAGTAAACAAACACTTTCTCACATTATAAACGAAATTTATAAAGACTATACAATTCAAAAACACAACAAATACATGAAGTGGGGAGATAAAACCCCAGTAAATTTAAGATTTATCGATAAGTTATTGAAAGTATACCCTAATGCTAAATTTATATACATCAAAAGAAACCCAAAAGACGCAATTTCATCGGCCTTAAAAAACAACATTTATAAAGACTTGAACCAAGCATTATATTTCTATGAAATATGTCATAAAAAAATAAATTTCTTGAGAAAACACACTTCTGTAAATCAGATTATTGAAGTGAATTATGAAGACTTAGTTAGTAAGCCTATTGTTAATTTACAGCATGTTTGTGACTTTTTAAACATATCGTATTCAGAAAAAATGCTTGAGTTTTGGAATAAAAAGAACGAATTAGGTGATGTAAATGTTCACGAGCATCATAACAATATTGGAAATCCATTAAACACAAAGAGTATAGGTAAATGGAAAAAATTACTAACAAAAAATCAAGTTATTAAAATTGATAAAAGATTGAACAAATTATCATAAATTAACTGGTATGAAAGCAATGATTTCGAAATGCTAAACAGAACATGAAGGTAGCTATAATAACATCTAAATACCCAAGTAAGAAGTTTCCTTACCGCCACATGTTTGTTCACATACGTGTTAAGAAAATGATTGAACTTGGTGTGGATGTTCAGGTACTGGTTTGCACAAACAAAGAGTTAAGCTATTCCTTTGAAGGTGTAAACGTTCATCAGTACAACAATACAAGTATCATCAAACAATTGTCTAGTTTTGATGTAGTGTATCTTCATTTATTAAATTTATACCCACTTCAAAAAGCAGATGGCTGGCCAATATATCAGCACATAATGCAAAATAAGATACCTTTTTGCATGTACGTTCACGGAAATGAAGTACAAAAATATACAGCTAGAAAATACGAGTACAATTACAGTTTAAAAGAAACTTTAAAGTGGTTAAAAAAAGATCTTTGGGTTATACCAAAGATGAAAAAGTTTGTAGAAAGTGCAATTCTTCTTAGCTACGGGAAATTTATTTTTCCATCAAAATGGATGCATCAAGAAACACAGCGAAATCTAGATGTCAAAATAAAAAAACCTATTTTTATTCCTAACGGCATCAATACGGATTTTTACTCTTACCAAGACACTAGTCAGAATCGGTATAAATTAATAAGCATTAGACCTTTTTCTGCACAAGTATACCACATAGAAAAGACCATTGAAGTAATGGAACACTTACCTAAAAAATATACATTGAGTTTATTCGGTCAGGGTAAATATTTAAAGGTGTATAAAAAATTGATTAAGAAGAAAAAATTAAGTAAAAGAGTAAAAATAATTGAAGAGTTTCTGCAGCCTAAAGAAATGCTTGAACAATACAGAAAACACGGAATTTTTATATCTACTACTCGGCAAGATTCACAAGGTTTAACCATACTTGAAGCAATGTCTTCAGGTTTACTGGGTGTAAGTACACTTAATACTGCAAAACCAGAATTTATTACTCATAAAGAAACAGGTGTTTTAGCTAATACACCAGAAGAGATTGCATTACATGTAAAAAATATTACAACAGAACAAATTGAATTTAATACTTTTACAAGAAAAGCGTCTCATAAAATACAAAACTTAAGAATTAAAGACAAAGTAAGTGAAGAAATTGAAATACTTGAAAAGGTAGGAAAGAGATTATTGTGAGTTTTAAATTCAACTAGATTATTATAAGCACAACAATTATTTACTTAATATCAAATAAATGAAGAAGGCAGTTTTATTGTTAATCATATTAGTTAATCTGTCTTGCCATAAAAAGCAAAATGAATATTACCTGTACCATAACTTAAAAGGTTATTCTAACAAAACAAGAGTAAATCAAGAGTTTTTGACAGGTTATAAAGTAGATTTGGTTGGATTTTTTAAAGAGGCTAATCACAAACAATTAACTATTTTGTTAGATAAAAACACAACAGATTCAATTGTTGAAAATTACAAAATGGCAATTCATATTTTTAATAAAGAAAGTAGAGCATTTACTAAAAAAGGTTTTTATATATGTGACACAAGCCCAAGCATGCATACATTTGGAGAAAGTAAGTATTTGATTAATGAGATATCAATTCCTGGAAAGAAAATAGATAGTATAATTTTATTTTTATATGATAAAAAAGGTTTTGATGGCATTAAAGGGGATAAGATATTACTAAAAAACATTAATTTTTAAAATGATACTAACTATGAAAAAAATTTGCTTTGTGGCATTTGCTATAATTATTTGTAGCTCCTGTCAAGATGAAATAATAATCCAAGAATTTGAAGATGGATTTTATACTATTAATTCTTACTGGAGTACTTCCGAGACTAACAGTAGCGATAACTTTAAAATTGTAGATGACCCAGTAAATAAAGACAATAAAGCATTGCAGTTTCGGCTATTTCCTGAAGACTATAATTCTAATGGAAAAAGAAATGAGTTTATTTTAAAAACTAAGGATACGATAGGACTTAAAGTAGAATATTCATTTGATTTTTTATTTCATCCTGAATTCTTCAAAAAGAAAGAAAAAGATTGGATAATGATACACCAATGGCATGATAGACCACCAAAAGGTGTTAGTTGGAAAAATTATAAAATGTTTACAAGACCACCTATACATTTATATATTCAATTAAACCCTAGCGGCGAGTACTATTTGGTATATGCCTATGGTTTAAGAAACAAAGAAATGAGAAAAATTGAACATATCAAGATAGAAAAGCCACTTGAGCCTAATCAATGGTATACTTTTGAAAATACTGTTTTTTGGGAAACAAGTAATAGAGCATATTCTGTCCCGAAAATAAATAATGAATATTTTATTAATGCGGAAGTAGATGTAGAGCACAAAATTTATGGTGCAAATATGTTTAACAACGTTCCAAATTATTTTAAAATGGGACTTTATGGAAACAACAAAAGTCAAGACACTGTTTCAGTACTAATAGATAATTTTAAATATAAATTAAAAAAATAAGTCTTTAGTCGTGCAAGAAATTCTACAACTATACTTAATTAAAGATGTTTAAGTTTTTTAGGTTCTCAAAGCGTTCTTGTAATCATATCGAAACACGAAAATCAATATAATAATGGCTTCCATTTATAGAAAAGTTAGTTGAAAGAGATCTGTGGTAAGTTTCATGAGTACATTTGTTGTGGTTAATTTATTCTCACATTTAAGCTCTAAAAATAATATCAATAGAATAATATCATAATTACACATGTTAAGAATTAACCTACAGCATAAATCGTATTCAATAAATCTTGATTACTATATATTATTGCTGATGTTTTTGTTAATCCCATTCGATATGATTAATGGGGTTTTGTTGATGAATAATATTGAGTTGCCAATTTCATTTGGGCAAACACATAAATTTTTAATTATATTATTAATTATATTTAGGCTTTTAACCAAACCACGTCTTTTACTTTTTTTTATATGTTTGGTCTTAGTTTTGCTTATTCCTTCCTTAGTACAGCTATTCAAAGATTTTCAATCGAGTATTTTATTGAAAGATATTATCAAAATATTTAGGTACCTAACTCCTGTTCTGAGCTTTATGTTTTTTGTCAATATTTACAAATCAGAAAATGATTATCTTCAAAAGAAAATATTTTTATTCATAAAATTATCTTTTATCTTATTGAGTATTAGCATCCTGATTAAATATTTAGGCATAGGGTATCCGATGTATAACTATGGGAATATCGGTAGCAAAGGTCTGTTTTATGCTGGAAATGAAATTTCTGCTTTATTACTTGTACTAAGTTCTTTCTTAGGAATCCATTATTGGAAATGGAATTCAAGAAAAAAGTATTTTCTTCTCTTTATAATAAGCTTTATAACTGGTTTAGCAATTGGGTCTAAAACTGCATTTATAGGAGTCCTTTTAATATTCTTTTTGATTCCGCAAAAAAAAATAAGCAAACAAACAAAACTAACTAAATTTATTTACACAATTTTAGGAATAGGTCTTGTAACTCCTGTTTTGCTTTTTATATCATGGGAGTTTATAAAGAGAACAGAGTTATATGTAAGGTTGATTTATTTTTATGATAAATTAGATTTTATAACATTTTTATTGTCTAACCGAAATACATTCTTACTTGATGCAGTTAATGTTTATATCAATGATTATAGTTGGTTAGAAAAATTAATAGGGGTTGGACAATCTACATTTGAAAATAGAAATAACAATTCAATCATTGAAATTGATTTTATCGATATATTTTTTGCTTATGGTTTACTTGGATTATTAATATTTGTTGGTATAATTGTTTTTTTGTGGAAGCAATCTAAAAGGTTTGCTAAGTCTGAAAAGTACCCGTACGCAAATTTTGTTAATATGATGCTATTAGTACTGTTAGCAGTTTCATCTTCGGCAGGACATGTATTTAGTTCAGGCTTGGCAGCTGTTTTTATAGGTCTCTTGTTTGGTTTAATGTATAAAAGCAAAGTAGATGTATAAATTCATAAACAGTACTTTTTATTTCATTCTCTGCACATATTCTTTTCTTTTAAGCATAAGTGAAAAAGCTTCAAGTATTGCTTTTGGAGTTTTATTTTGTATTTCATTTTTGAAGATTCTTTACAACCAAAAACAAGCAACTTTTTTTCTAAAAAATAAAAAAATACTATTCTATACACCTATAATTTTCCTATTTCTTTGTCTAATCAGTTTTTTTGTATCAACAGATATATATATGACATTTAAAGCTTTGGGAAAAAGAGTATGGTTTTTATTTATTCCGGTTTTATTTCTTTGGATGCCTGTTAATGATTTTTCAAAAATAAAGCAGGTCAGCTTAAATAGTTTAACTATTGGAGCATTTACATCATCAATCATATTACTTGTAAATATATTTTTTGTTCATTATCGATTAAATGATGGCTTGGTTATAGATGCAAGTATTTTGGATTATTACCATACGGGATTTCAATTTACTAGTGTATTAGACATGCATCCTACTTATTTAGGAATGTATACCTTACTTGCTTTGGCTTATGTAATTATAGAAAAGCCTTTTAAGCAAAAGTGGGCTACAATTACTTTAATATTAATTCTGCTCATCTCAATTTTATTTATTGCTTCAAGGGTAGCTTATTTTTTAACTTTTGTATTATTCTTCTTGAAGGGAATCAAATTTTTATCAGAAAAAATAAGATACAAGCCTAGAGTTGGAATATTGTACGTATTCGGATTACTAATTATTACAACAGGTGCTGTCAAATTATTAAGTACAACATATATTGGCTATCGCTTAAGTAAAGAAACGTATTGGGATTTAACATCAGAACATTTCAATCAGGAAAATTTAATTAATAAACAAGATTCTAGACTCGCAAGATGGAAAGTAGCTATAGATTTAATAAAGGAAAGGCCTTTTTTAGGTTACGGAGCTGGGACAGAAAAATCTCATTTAGTTCAAAAATACAAAGAAAATGAAATGAATATTGCTGCTGAAAATCAATATGGTGCACATAATCAATTTTTAAGCTATTTTTTAGAATTTGGTATTATCGGTATTTTGTATTTTGCATTTTTCCTATTTATTAATATCTTTTATTCATTGAAGGCTAAACACTTTTTAGCTGCTTTTTTCTTTTTCTCATTGTCGATATCGTCATTATTTGAAAATATTATTTATAACCATGCAGGAGTTATATTTGTAGCTTTTTTCACACCGCTTTTTACTTACTTATCTTGGTACAAGCTTAAAGCGTCAAATAATGATTAAACTAAAAGATTACTTAAAAAAGTTTTGGGCGCAGGTTGTTTTGATTACATTCTTTACAACAGAAGCCATACATAAGATTTTTTTGGAAGTTTTTTATTTAAAAATATCACTTGTACAAATCACTAAATTTTCAATTATATTAGTTTTTATTTTTTTAATTTATTTAAAATCAAAAAAGCAAATTTTACACTTGCTTTTATTGCTTGCTTTTTTCTTAATTGGTCAATTTTACATTTCAAATGGTTTTCGTTTAGAAGTTCTGCAAAGCTTAGGGAGATTTTTTTTGGTTATAATTCTATTAATTTTTGCAAGCCTTTATCCACTTTCACCAAAAGCTAAAAACCAATTATTTGTGACCTTTAAAAACATAATGCTAGTTAATGCATGTTTAATTTTTATTGCTTTTGCATTTCAATTCAATTTTTTAGCTACTTATGATATTTCTTTTCGTTTTGGCTATAACGGTCTATTTGTTTCTTCTGCTACTTCAAGTTACGCATTTTTAACTTTTTTTATTCTTTGTTATTTCAGACATACTAATCAACTTTCACTTAAAAAGGACTGGAGCACAATTTTAATTATTTTCTCATCCTTATTTGTTGGAACAAAAGCTATTTATCTGGGTTTAGTTTTAATTTCTTGCTTAGCTTTTTTTAAAACCAACAAACTTTCCATAAGAGCAAAAGGTTTTTCATTACTTACAGTTTTTGTATTTGGCTTATTTATTTTTTACATAACTTTCATTAAAATTGGAGATTTTAATGAAATTAAAGAAGCTTCTGGGCTGCTAAGTGCAATTTTATCCTTTAGAAATGATTTGCTTATAAATGTGACCTTACCATACATAAATGAAAATTGGACTGTATGGAATTATTTATTTGGTGGTACATCAAATTTTGATACTCGCA
This sequence comes from Psychroflexus planctonicus, assembly GCF_014640195.1. GTDB lineage: Bacteria > Bacteroidota > Bacteroidia > Flavobacteriales > Flavobacteriaceae > Psychroflexus > Psychroflexus planctonicus. Next base: position 27,415 of record NZ_BMGM01000005.1, on the reverse strand, counting down.
CACAACTAGGTTTTTTAGATGTTTTTTATTTTTGGGGTGTTATTGGAGGCATATGTTATTTTTACATTTTCCAACAAAATTTTTTCCGCTTTCGAAATACTACAGAGACCTTAATACTTTTAAGCATAATTTCCTTAATTGTTTTTATGGGAGGAAACTTTTTTGAAAGTGCAACCGCTGCAATATATATATTAATTTTGCGTGAAATATTTTTAAGTCAACAAACCAAAAGCTAAATGACTTTACCCACAATACATCTTTTAAACACACAAATCCACAACCTAAGTTTTCAAGAAACCTTAGAATATATCCAACAACATATTGTTAAAAAAAAACAGCTACACCACACCGTAGTTAATGCTGGCAAGATTGTGCAAATGCAAAGCAACCCTGCCTTAAGGGAAAGTGTGAATAGTGCAGATTTAATCAATGCCGATGGTCAAGCCGTAGTTTGGGCTTCCCGATTTTTAAAAAAGCCATTAAAAGAACGCGTGGCTGGTGTAGATTTAATGCATTCTTGCGTGGAAATGGCTGCAGAAAACAACTATACCATTTATTTATTTGGAGCTACGCAAGAAGTGGTAGAAAACCTGGTACATAAATACAAGACAACATATGGAAGTCATGTATTAGCGGGTTATAGAAACGGTTATTTTAATGAAGACGAAGAACAACAAATCGTAGAAGATATTAAACAAGCTAAACCACAAATGCTTTTTGTAGCCATGCCATCGCCAAGAAAAGAGAATTTTCTGTACATGCACCGCGATGCTTTAAAACAAGTAAATTTCATTATGGGCGTAGGCGGAAGTTTCGATGTTTTTGCCGGAAAAACCAAACGCGCACCACAATGGATGCAAAATGCAGGATTGGAATGGTTTTACAGGTTTTTGCAAGAACCCAAACGCATGTGGAAACGTTATTTAATTGGCAACTCTAAGTTCGTCTACCTAGTTTTAAAAGAAAAACTATTTCCTTCTCATAAATAACCAACTTTAGCATTCTTCATTTGCAAAAACTTAACAGAACAACTACATTTGAAAAAAATTGAAACTAACTAATCATACTTCAATCAAAAATTGACAACTAAATCGTAAACTTATGAAAATAACCGTAGTAGGAACAGGCTATGTAGGTCTGGTAACTGGAACATGTCTAGCCGAAACAGGAAACGAAGTAATTTGTGTAGATAACAATGCAGAGAAAGTACAACAAATGAAAGATGGTGTGGTGCCCATTTACGAACCACACTTAGATGTACTATTTGAAAGAAATATAGAAGCTAAACGACTAAGCTTTACAACTGATTTAAAAGCGGGTTTAGATCACGGAGAAGTTATTTTTCTTGCTCTACCCACACCAGAAGATGAAGACGGTTCAGCTGATTTATCTTACGTTTTAGGTGTAGCAAAAGAAATTGGAGATTACATAACCGATTATAAAGTAATTGTAGATAAAAGTACCGTTCCTGTTGGAACTGCAGAAAAAGTTACAGCTACCATCGCTAAAACCGCTAAAGCTGAATTTGATGTAGTTTCTAATCCAGAATTTTTACGCGAAGGTTTTGCGGTAGACGATTTCTTAAAACCTGAACGCATTGTTATTGGTACCGAAAGCAAAAAAGCGGCTGAAATCATGCAACGTTTGTATAAACCTTATGTGCGTTCTGGAAACCCAATTTTGGTGATGGATGAAAAATCGGCAGAATTAACCAAATATGCAGCCAATTCATTTTTAGCTACTAAAATTACCTTTATGAATGAAATTGCCAACTACTGTGAGTTGGTGGGTGCCGATGTAGATCATGTTAGAATTGGTATGGGAACCGATTCTAGAATTGGTAAACGCTTTTTGTTTCCAGGAATTGGATATGGCGGTTCGTGTTTTCCAAAAGACGTAAAAGCTTTACACAAGTCTGGGAAAGATGCAGATTTCAGCTTTAAAATTTTAGAAGCAGTAGTTGATATTAACGAGCAACAAAAAACCAAGCTCTTCCCTAAAATGGAAGGCTATTTTAAAGGCGACTTAAAAGGAAAAACCATTGCGGTTTGGGGTTTAGCTTTTAAACCAGAAACAGATGATATTCGTGAGGCTCCAGCTTTGTATATGATTGATTTGCTATTAGAAGCAGGTGCAAAAGTAAAAGCCTTTGATCCTGAAGCCATGGAAAACGTTGAGCGAAAATATGGCGATAAAGTTACTTTTTGCAATAGCATGTACGAAGCTTCAGAAGCTGCAGATGCGTTATTGATTTGTACCGAATGGAGTATTTTTAGAACACCTGATTTCAACAAATTGAAAAGTCAGTTATCAGAACCTGTAATTTTTGACGGAAGGAATTTATATACCACCGAAGAATTAAAAGATTTTGGTTTTCATTACTTATCCATAGGAAGAAAATCAATTTAAAAAATACAATAATATAAAAGCTTTTATAGTTGTTATTAAAACATCTTTAGAAGCTTTTTTTTACATTTAAACTCAAGCAAATGAAACGAATTTTAATTACGGGAGCAGCCGGATTTTTAGGATCCCATTTATGCGATAAATTTATTGCTGAAGGATATCATGTTTTGGGTATGGATAACCTCATTACAGGCGATTTAAACAATATTGATCATTTGTTTAAAAACAAAAATTTTGAATTTTATCATCACGATGTTTCAAAATTTGTTCATGTGTCAGGAAAATTAGATTACATTCTTCATTTCGCTTCACCAGCTAGCCCAATTGATTATTTGAAGATTCCCATACAAACTTTAAAAGTAGGTTCTTTAGGAACACATAATTTGTTAGGATTAGCCAAAGAAAAAAACGCACGCATTTTAATTGCAAGTACATCTGAAGTGTACGGAGATCCATTGGTTCACCCACAAACAGAAGAATATTATGGAAACGTAAACACCATTGGCCCACGAGGTGTGTATGATGAAGCCAAGCGTTTTCAAGAATCCATAACCATGGCATATCATCGTTTTCATGGTTTAGAAACACGAATTGTTCGGATTTTTAATACCTACGGACCAAGAATGCGTTTAAATGATGGTCGTGTAATTCCAGCTTTTATCGGACAAGCCTTACGTGGAGAAGACTTAACGGTTTTTGGAGAAGGAAACCAAACCCGATCTTTTTGTTATGTTGATGATCAAGTAGATGGAATTTACAGACTGCTTTTAAGCGAATATGCTGAACCAGTAAATATTGGTAATCCTCATGAAATAACCATTAAAGATTTTGCGGAAGAAATTATCAAACTTACCGGTACAGACCAAAAAATAGTATATAAACCTTTACCCAAAGACGACCCAATGCAAAGGCAACCTGATATTACACGCGCCAAAGAAATTCTAGGTTGGGAGCCCAAAGTAAATCGGGCAGAAGGCATGAAAATTACCTACGATTATTTTAAAGGCTTAAGCGAAGAAGATTTAAGAAAAAGCGAACACAAAGACTTTAGTAAACATATAGTTCGATAATTTTTATGGGTAGCAAAGTAGGAAGATATTCAGGTTATTTAAGGCCGCTTACCTTTGTGGTAGACTGGACTATCCTAATTACATTTGCCTATTATTTTAATTTTGAAACCGAACAGTGGTTCTATTTTTCCATTTTTTCGGTTTTTTCATGGATTATACTTTCTCTAAAGACAGATTACTACGAAGTTTATCGTTTCACTAAGACCTTACGCATAATCTCTTTATCGGTAACCCAATTTGTAGTTTTTACTTTAGTGGTTTTTTTCTACTTCAAAGTTTTTAATTTAAATGAGTATAGCACTCCTGAAATTTTTGACTATTTAGGACGAATATTCTTACTTATTTTTTTGTTCAAATTAGGTACTTACTTGTTTCTGAAAAAATACCGAAGTGTCTTTGGTAAAAACTACAGACGAACAGTAATTATTGGAGATACTTTAAAATCCAATCAACTAAAGGATTTTTTTGTAGCTAACCCAGAGTTTGGCTATAAGTTTATGAAGCAGTTTTCCGTAGAAGATATCAACAAACAGAATTTACAGCTTCAAAAGTGTTTCGATTACATCATTCAAGAAGATATTGACGAAATCTATTGTTCAACTTCAGATTTAGAAGATGAAAGCATCAATGAAATTATCGATTTTGCAGATAACAATTTAAAAGTGCTTAAGTTCTTGCCTGATAATAGAGATATTTATGCCAAACGTTTAAAAATAGATTATTATGGTTATCTACCCATCTTATCTCTACGTACCATTCCTATAGAAGAACCTATTAATCTATATTTAAAACGTGTTTTTGATATTATAGTTTCAAGCCTAGTAATTGCAGGAATTTTATCTTGGCTAACACCTATTTTGGCAATTTTGATTAAAGTAGAATCAAAAGGCCCTGTTTTTTTTAAACAGAAAAGAAACGGTTTAGATTACAAGGAGTTTTATTGTTTCAAATTTAGATCCATGAAACCCAATCCAGAAGCAGACATTCATCAAGTGCGAAAAAATGATGTGCGTATAACCAAGATTGGAAAGTTTTTACGTAAAACAAGTATAGACGAACTACCTCAATTTTTCAATGTTTTTTTAGGTGAAATGTCTGTAGTTGGACCACGTCCACACATGGTGAGTCATACACACATGTACGCAGAACGTATTGATAAATTTATGGTAAGGCATTTTGTAAAACCAGGAATTACAGGTTTAGCTCAAGTAAGTGGATTTCGTGGAGAAGTAGAAACTGACCACGATATTATCAGTCGAGTTAAATTTGATATTTTCTATCTAGAAAATTGGTCTATTTTATTAGATGCAAAAATTATATTTTTAACAATTTTAAATGCTGTAAAAGGCGATAGAAAAGCTTATTAACATGCATCAAGAAGATTTGGTTTCTATTATTACGCCGAGTTATAACTCGCAAGATTTTATTCAAGAAACCATCAATTCTGTCATTTCTCAAACTCATCAAAATTGGGAAATGATTATTGTAGATGATGCTTCTTCAGATGGAACTCCCACCTTACTTAAAGAAATCAGCAAAAAAGAATCGCGGGTTAAATATCATTTATTAAAAAACAACTCCGGTCCAGCTGTTGCAAGAAACAAAGCTATTGAGTTAGCACAGGGAAAATATCTAGCTTTTTTAGATGCAGATGATATTTGGTTTCCTTTTCATTTAACAAATAGTATTGCCACGATAAAAGACAAAAAAGTTCCTTTTGTTTTTGCTTCCTATAAACGTTCAAATGAAAATTTAGAATTTGTTTATTCAGATTTCGTTGTACCAGAAAAAGTTACTTATTCTGATATTTTAAAAACCAATTCTATTTCTTGCTTAACTGCTTTTGTAAATGTAAGTAAACTTGGTAAAGAAAAAATGCCTTTAATAAAGAAGCGTCAAGACATGGGATTGTGGCTCACCTATCTAAAAAAGATTCCATATGCTCACGGTATTCAAGAATGTCATGCTATTTATAGAATAAGAGAAAATTCACTTTCTAGAGACAAAAAAAAGTTGATTGCTTTTCAATGGGAATTTTATAGAAATGTAGAAAACCTAAATATCTTTCAATCCATTTATTATATGCTTTGGTGGATGTACTTGGGTTATAAAAAATACAAAAACTAAATTTTTTTAGCTTGTTAAAGTTGAATTTCATTCAACAGAAATTTCAATTTTAGCAAATCTAAGTAGGCATTTTTAGTATTTTTGAAGCAAATACTTTCCTAGATGTACCTGATTTTTGATACCGAAACCACCGGCTTACCTAAACGATTTAACGCACCCATTAGCGACACAGACAATTGGCCTAGAGTAATTCAAATTGCCTGGCAGCTACACGATCAGTGGGGTAATTTAATGGAAGCCAAAGATTTTTTAATCCAACCTGAAGGTTTCGATATCCCTTTTGATGCAGAACGAATTCATGGTATTTCTACGGCTTTGGCAGAAGAAAATGGAGTGCCTTTAGAAGAAGCACTTTCTCAATTCAATTCGGCTTTACAACAGTCTAAATTTGTAGTTGGGCAAAATGTTGGCTTCGATGTAAATGTTACTGGAGCAGAATTTTTCCGTTTACAGATGCAAACACCCATGACGGAACTTCCTGTTTTGGATACCTGTACTGAAACTACGGCTCAGCTTTGTCAAATTCCTGGTGGAAAAGGCGGAAAAATGAAACTTCCAACTTTAACGGAATTACACCTACATCTTTTTAATGAAGCCTTTAACGAAGCCCACAACGCTACTGCAGATGTGGAAGCAACCACACGTTGTTTTTTAGAATTAATTAGAATTGGAAGTTTTAGTCTGAAAAAACTTCAACAAGATGCAGGTTATATTGAAAGTTTTAAAGAAAAGAACCCCAGTCCAATTCAACCAGTTGGTTTACAGCACATCAACTTAAAAAAGGAATCGGCTAAACTACAAAAGCAACAACAACCTGAACAAGATGCGCCAACTACAGAAGAGCTTCAGAAAAACAAACAAGTTTTAGCGCAAACCAGTTTTGTTCATTTACATAACCACAGCCAATTTTCCATTTTACAGTCTACCATGTCGGTGCAAGATTTAGTGAGTTCAGCAGCAAAAGCCAAAATGCCAGCTGTTGCATTAACGGATCACGCGAATATGATGGGCGCATTTCATTTTGTCACCGCTGCTAATAATCATAATAAAGCTGCTGAAGCTGCTGCAAAAGAAGCGAAAGAAAAAGGAGAAGAACCTGAAATTCTTCCTATAAAACCCATTATTGGATGCGAATTTTTTGTTTGTGAAGACCACACCAATAAATCGCAAAAAGACAATGGTTACCAAATGGTTCTTTTGGCAAAAAATAAAAATGGCTACCACAATTTGGCCAAAATGTCTTCTCTTGGATTTACCAAAGGCTTTTATTATGTGCCTAGAATCGACAAAAAAATTATTGAAGAATACAAAGAAGATATTATTGTTTTGTCGGGGAATACTTATGGTGAGATTGCCAATAAAATCTTGAACCTTGGTGAAAAGCAAGCCGAAGAAGCACTAATTTGGTGGAAAACCACTTTTGGTGAAGATTTCTACATCGAAATTATGCGCCACGGTCAAGAAGATGAAGACCGAGCCAACGAAACCTTGATTCGCTTAGCCAATAAGCATGATGTAAAATTAATTGCAACCAACAACACCTATTATGCAGAGCAGGAAGATGCCAATGCGCACGATATTTTATTATGTGTAAAAGATGGCGAAAAACAAGCCACTCCCAAAGGTCGCGGTCGTGGCTTTAGATACGGCTTGCCAAATGATGAATACTACTTCAAGAGTAAAGCGCAAATGAAGGAATTGTTTAAAGATTTGCCAGAAGCCATCACCAACACGGAAGTACTCGCCAACAAAATTGAAGCTTTTGAATTGGCTAGAGACGTGCTCTTGCCTGCTTTTACTATTCCAGAAAAATTCTTAGACCCTGAAGACGAAAAGGACGGAGGCAAACGTGGTGAAAATGCTTATTTGAAGCATTTGACCTTTCAAGGAGCCAAAGAACGCTACCCAGACATTACACCAGAAATTGAAGAGCGACTTCATTTTGAGCTTTCTGTTATTGCCAATACAGGTTATCCAGGTTACTTTTTAATTGTTGAAGACTTTATTCGTGAAGCACGAAAAATGGGCGTTTCCGTTGGTCCAGGTCGAGGTTCGGCGGCGGGAAGTGCGGTAGCTTTTTGCTTAAAAATTACCAATATCGATCCCATTCAATACGATTTGCTTTTTGAGCGTTTCTTAAATCCAGAGCGAGTAAGCATGCCAGATATCGATATTGATTTTGACGATGAAGGTCGAAGTAAAGTAATGGATTATGTAATTGAAAAATACGGCGCCAACCAAGTAGCACAAATCATTACCTACGGAACTATGGCGGCTAAGTCGGCTATTCGCGATACGGCTCGCGTGTTGGACTTACCTTTATATGAAGCCGACCGAATTGCGAAATTGGTTCCTGATATGTCCAAATTGAGCAAAATCTTCGGTAAAGAAGAAAAAGAATTAAAAGAAAAGTTTCGATCTGAAGATTTAGCCAAAGTTTACGAGCTTATCGGTATTTCTGAAGGAGATTCGCCTGAAGCAGAAACTGTAAATCAAGCTCGAATTTTAGAAGGTTCGGTTAGAAATACGGGAATTCATGCTTGTGGAGTCATTATTACACCAGACGATATTACCAAGTTTGTTCCCGTGGCAACCGCAAAGGATTCTGATTTGTACGTTACCCAATTCGATAACTCGGTGGTAGAAAGTGCAGGTTTGCTAAAAATGGACTTCTTAGGCTTAAAAACCTTGACTTTAATCAAAGACACGGTAGACATCGTAAAAGCAAGACATGATGTTGATTTAGACCCTGAAAGTTTTTCGCTGGACGACCAAAAAACCTACGAACTTTTTCAACGTGGAGAAACGGTTGGGATTTTTCAGTATGAATCGCCAGGAATGCAAAAACACATGAAGGATTTAAAACCAACGGTGTTTGAAGATTTAATTGCCATGAATGCTTTGTACAGACCAGGACCAATGGAATACATCCCTGATTTCATTAAACGGAAACATGGCGACCAGGAAATCACTTACGATTTACCTGAAATGCAGGAATACCTAGAAGAAACCTACGGAATTACGGTCTACCAAGAGCAAGTAATGTTGCTTTCGCAAAAACTCGCTAACTTTACTAAAGGTGAAGCCGATGTGTTGCGAAAAGCCATGGGTAAAAAATTAAAAGATGTCTTGGCTAAATTGAAACCTAAATTCATTGGTCAAGCAAAAGACAACGGACACCCAGAAGACAAATTAGAAAAAATCTGGAAAGATTGGGAAGCTTTTGCAAGTTATGCCTTCAACAAATCGCATTCTACTTGTTACGCTTGGATTGCTTACCAAACCGCTTATTTAAAAGCACATTATCCAGCAGAATACATGGCAGCCGTGCTTTCTAACAACATGAACGACATTAAAAAAGTAACTTTCTTTATGGAAGAATGTCGCCGAATGGGATTGGAAGTTTTGGGTCCAGATGTAAACGAATCTTATTATAAATTTTCGGTAAACAAACAAAATGCAGTTCGTTTTGGAATGGGCGCTGTAAAAGGAGTTGGCGGCGGTGCTGTACAAACTATAGTAGAAAATAGAAAAAAAGACGGAATCTATCATTCCATTTTCGATATGGCCAAGCGGATTGATTTACGAGCTGCTAACAAAAAAGCTTTTGAAAGTTTAGCCTATGCTGGCGCATTCGATGGGTTCCCGAATACACATCGTGCTCAGTATTTTCATATTACCGAAGGGGAACTTACCTTTTTAGAAAAAGTGGTAAAATTTGCAGCGCGTTTTCAGGAATCAAAAAATTCGGCACAAGTAAGTTTATTTGGTGAAGCTAGCGAAGTACAAATTCCAGAACCTGAAATTCCACCTTGCGACCCGTGGCCAACCATGAAAAAACTAAAAGCTGAAAAAGAAGTAGTGGGCATTTTTATTTCAGGTCATCCGCTAGACGATTATAAATATGAAATGCGTTATTTCTGTAAAAATCAGTTAGGCGATTTATTTGACGATACTAAATACAATCGAGATTTATCACTTGCGGGCGTAGTTACTGATGTAAGTCACAGTGTTAGTAAAAATGGTCGTGGATATGGTAAATTTACCTTGGAAGATTACAATAATTCGTATGACTTTTTCTTATTTGGTGAAGATTACTTGAAGTACAGGCACTTTCTTGTTTTAGATCAATTTTTGTACATCCGTTGCGTAAATAAAGTATACACCAATAAAGAAACGGGTGAACCAACTCCGCCAAGATCAAAAATTAGTCAAATCAAGCCACTTCAAGATGTAATGGAAGAGCAAGCTAAAAAACTTACCTTACATTTAAAATTAGAAAGTTTAAAAGAAGAAACAATAACCCGATTAAGTGAAATCTGCCAAACTTATGTGGGAGAGAAAAAGCTTCAGTTTAAAATTGTAAACCCAGAAGAAGACATGAGTTTGTCTATGCCGAGTAAAACTAAAAAAGTAAAAATCTGTAAAGAATTATTACAAGATTTAAAAACCTTAGAATTGGCTTTTAAATTGAATTAAGATTTAATGTTCAGATACAAATCAAAGTTGATGTCGATTAGCTGATCTACTTTAATTAAACCCATCATTTTTTTCGGACTTTCTAAACCAAAATCGGTAATATCTACAATCAAATCACCTGTAAAATGGGTTTTGTTCGGATTTTCGACTTGAAGTTGATAATTTTTGGTGTGTCCTGCAATATGCACTTCTACATCAGCCAAATATTGGGTTTGATGAGGTGTTATTGAATTTACTTTAATGTCGATATGTGGGAATTTTTCAGCTTGAAGAATATCTTTAAAATCTCTGTTGATTCTTCTACCACCACAATCGAAAGATTTAGCGGTTAAATGAAGTTTTGCTTTTTTTATTTCAAACGAATTGGAATTGGGTAATAACTCAATATTGTTGTTAAACAGCTCAATTTCTTCTTCATAAGAACACTCAAATGAATGTACATTAGAAGTTCCTTTGATGCTTATTGTACTGTTTTCTTTAATTTCAACTTCTAGTGTTCTGTAGTCTAGACTGGCAAAACCAACCAAAATGAAGAAACCAATATAAAGTGAGATAACTGATTTCATAACTTCAGATTTTAATTATACCAATTTAACCATAAAATGACGCCATTAAACTCATTCATTTTTCCTTATATTTTCTTGTTCATCATTTCCGTAGCCAGCTATGCAAATAATTCACAGCGTCATATAAGAAAAAAGCAATTTCGTTTTCTTAACGACATTGTATAATCAAATTGGTATTAAAAAGCCTTTGTAAATAGTGCGAAATCTTATTTACAAAGGCTTAAAGTTAAACATTAGAAACTAATAACGGCTTCAAGGCTAATTCCATCAAATTTTCCACCGTCAAAATTACTTCCCGTTTCAAAACCAGTGTAGTTTTGGCTAACATATTCAATTTTTGCTAATATGTTTTTGGTCATAAACCAACCCGCACCTAATTGTAAGCGGTCAATTTCTACATCTCCGTATGCTTCTTCGCCATCTACATAGCTATATCTCGCTCCTACATAAAAGTCTTCAGTAGCGCCAAATCGATAAATAGCTTCTGCTGCATAATGATTGTAAGTTCTGTTTGCTGGGTTAGGTCCAAAGCCTTCTCCAGAAGAATTTTCATACAATCCGAAGAATTCAAAGTTTTTGTATTTTACAAAAGGGTTAACCATTATTGCAGTAACTTGTGTTCCAAACCCAGGATTAACTCTACCTGATCTAAAGTTTCCTGCTGAGCTTGCATCTGGATCTTCCATTACAAAATAGTATCTTGATCCAGCTCTGTCACCATCATAAAGAAAGTTTTTAGCACTTCTTGCAGAATTGTAAACAGATGCTGTTAAACGAGTTCTTAAGTCTTGGTTTAATTGTTTGTCGAAACCAAATTTTGCAATTACTGAAGGGCTTGTTGGTACATCTACCACAGATTGGTTTAGTTTGCCATTGGTTGCTCCAAGCATTGCAATCCATCCGTTTCTTCGGTAGTAAATTTCTCCACCTACCTCAGTAGTAAACGAATCCATTAAGTAGTTTCCAATAAATGGATTGTACATGGCTTGCGCGTTGTCTGATCTTCTAAAGTGTGCATCACCATAGTTGTTTTCCATGTGTCCAAATCTTACGGTAACGTACTTCATCAAGTCTTCCATAAAGCCTTCTTTTATAAACTCCAGCTTATCTATTTGTATGTAACCACCTTTTACGTATGGTTCCGGGTGGTGTCTAGAAGATAAATAAGTTCTTAAATGCATACGCACACCATCATACAACACAACATCTAAATCTAAGTTAGCTGTAGCTAAGTTGAAGTTGCTTTCTAATTCTGCTAATTCTGCACCAGTTGAAGCGTTAGAATGATCTAATGCTTGAAATTGAAGTGTAGATGCTCCACCGATTCGTACTTGAAGACCATCAAAAGTAGTTAAGGTATCTTTTGGAGCTTCAAAGTCGTTTATACCACGTTGGTCGGGCAAACGGTAATTGTCTAGATCTCTTTTCTGAGCAAATCCTTGGTTGAACATACCAAGTGCCAAAATAATTGCGAAGGTTCTTAAAATTGTTTTCATTTTTCTGTAGTTTATTATTTAGTATAGTTTAGGTTAAAGTTTAAGCTAACAGCATCACCTGTTTTAATAGTTCCAAAAACAGCAGTTGGTGGATCAACACCAAAATCTGTCATGTTTAAGTTGTAGCTTGCTGTTAAGTTTGTTTTTTGAGTGTCTATAACAATTGGAATGACTACACTTTGTGTGTTTCCTGCTATTGTTAATTTTCCTTTTATATCTATTTTGTATGTAGAATTTCCTGTTTTTTCAACTTTGGTAGTTTCAAGAAAGGAAAAAGTAATGTTGGGGTTTTTCTTTTCTTTTAGTGCTTCATACGTATTGCTATCCATTTTTCCTTTTCCACTTTTCATGGATTTCACCGGGATGGTTAAAGACATATTTGAAATTGTAATCTCATCGTTTTCGGTTTTCATTTCAATAAAACCATTCACTTTTTCAACATCCATTTCCCAATCGTGAATATTTGAAGTTCCTTCAATTAGGATTTTGTGATTAGAGATAGTAAACTTTTCTTGTGCTTGTAATGTAAATCCAGAAGCAACTAAGAAAATGAATATCCAAATTTGATGTAATCGATTTGTGATTTTCATACTACAAAATTTATTATGATTTGTTCAAGCAAAACTAGGTCTGTAATTCTGTTTCTGAAATGACATTCATCAGGAAAACAAACTTAAATGTAGAATACAGCTTACTAGATATAATGCTTTGAAAATCTGAAAAATGAGAAGTTTTAAATTCGAAAACGATGTAGTTGTTAATAACTTATTTTTATTGCTAAATGAGTATTGATTTATCAATCTTATGGTTTTTTGTTTATGAAATTATAGTTAGTTTTAACCAGTAATTTAGTCTAGATGAAGTTAGGGTTTACATTTTTCGGAATGCTATTGTGCGTGCAATTTGGTTTGTATGGGCAACCAGCTAATTATTCATGGATTGCTGAATTTGACGGAAATTTTACAAATACAAGAACTTTTGTAGATGGAGCTGCAGGAGCTAATTTTAGGTCTTTAATCGTGCAAGCAGATTCAAATGACGATGAGTATGTAATTGAATGGGATCTTGGTGCTAACAAATGGCAAAATGGAGGTTCAGCATTAAATTCAGTTTTTACTCTGTTTCACGGGGATGGTGCTTCTCCAAATGGTGTTATTTCTTCTGGTGCAACTTCAGGAAAGTACTATACTTTTCAAATTGAAGGTTTAGCATATGCCAATCGTAATGCAGTGATTATGGAAACTAGCAATTCGCCAATAGATATAAGTAGTTTATCTTTTAATGATGATGTTTTTTTTGGTGAAGATGTCGATATTACAGTCACCTTATCTGGAAATAAATCGGTTGAAGAAAGAGTTTTTATTCGTTATACTGATGATGGATTTGCAACAAGTAATCTGGTAGAAGTAAGTTTTGCTACTTCAACAGCTTCATCGGGTACAGCAACTATTCCAGATACTTTTAACACAGCTGGGAAAAATGTTTTTTTCTATGCTTATTCTACTACTGTAAATGCTACTTCTACTAGTAATCATGATTTAATTTCTTTGAGAATCAACAACAACTCAGACTCAAACTATTCCTACACGGTCCGTTCAGAATACATTACGCAATCGGGAGCAACCAATTGGAATTCAGCTTCATCATGGCGTGCTGGCGAAATACCCCCGAATGATGCCGATGTAATTGTAGCTCACGATTTAACTTTAACTGATGACCGTGAAGTAGAAAGTATTGAAATTAATTCAGGCGCTACGCTTAATTTTTTAGATAACGAAACACTAAGCATACGGGATAACGGAACACTAAGTAATGACGGTACTTTGAATCACGCCAACGGCACTATCAACTTTCTTGGCAGCGGTTCTATTTCTGGCACTTTAAGCTTAAACGATGTAGTTTTAAATAATGGCGGTGTTTCATTTGGAACAACGTGCACGATTACAGGTAGCTTAACCCTAAATTCAGGCAGTTTTGTGAATGCAAACTCACCAATTTATGCAAATGGGTCAACTTTAATATACAACGCTGGAAGTAACGTAACTGCTCCTTATCAAAGACGATCAGAATGGAGTAATGTTGATCCAGCAGATCCGCAAGGTCAAGGGACTCCTTACAATGTAATTCTTCAAAATAATACGGCCATAACTTTAGGTCATGAACGCAGTGGTTTTGATGCCATCATGAAAGGAAACTTGACTATAGATGCGGGTAGTTTTATGCTGATGGATTTTGCGTCTGAAGATATGACAGCCTCCTTAGTTGTTGAAGGTAATTTTCTCAATAATGGCCAAATTTCTTTATCAGATTTATCAGGTGGCGACTTAAAAGTATTTGGAAACTTTACCAATAATGGAACTTTCCAGGATAATGGAAGAGCTCTATTTTTAGAAGGCAGTACTAATCAAGATTTAAACGCTAATACAGAGTTTGAAGTTCCTTTTTTAATCATTGCCAAAACTGACGGAGGAGAAGTAACATTGAATCAAGATATCATTATTTCAGGAAATGGAGATGGTTTACAAATGTCAGATCAAGCTATTTTAAATTTAAATGGAAATCAGTTGCAACTCGGTGATGCGACCAATACAAGTGTAGTTTTTAATGATGATTCTGCCTTAAAAGCTTCAGTAGCATCTCGATTTTTGTTCAGTTCAACCAACGCTTCAGCAGGAAACTTAAAATTTGTGCAAACAGCGGGAGAAAATGCCTTAAGCGAATTTGAAATGAATGGTAGTGGTGCAATAAGCATTTCAGATACCTTAAACATTCATGATAAATTCATATTAAAAAATGGAACTTTTACTTCTAATGGAAACTTAACTTTAAAAAGTTCTGCCACAAAAACCGCTATTATTCCAGAAGTTACTGGAGGAAACATCTCAGGAAACATCCGTGTAGAACGCTATTTTAGCAATGCCAATCGTTCATTCCGATATGTGTCTTCTCCGGTAAGTTCTACAGAAAACATCAGAGCCAACTGGCAAGAAGGAGTAAATAATACGGGTACAAACTATCCCGCAGACAACCAAAATCCCAATCCTGGTTTTGGAACTCACATTACAGGTTCAACAAGCGGAGCCGATGGTTTTGATGCTACATTAACTGGAAATCCATCTTTATTTACTTGGAATAATACAACTCAAGCATGGTCGGCCATTCCCAATACCAACGCAACTAATTTAGAAGCGGGCAAAGCTTATGCGTTAATGGTGCGTGGCGATCGATCAACCAATTTAAATTCAAATGATGCCCAAGGTGGCTCAACCGTTTTACGAAGTTTGGGTAGTCCTGAAATAGGCACATTTAGTATTCCAACATCCCAAATGCCAACAGCAGCAGAAGAATTTGCCTTAATTGGCAACCCATATCAAGCACAAGTAGATGTAAAGACCATAACTACAACAGGACTCAACACCAATTTCATGTACATTTGGGATCCTAACATTGGTGAGACTGGCGGTTACACAGCTATCGATTTATCTGAAGACCCAGTAACTACAACTCCTGCTTCCGCAGCAAATGAACGGCTTCAACCTAGTCAGGCTTTTTTTATGGAAACATCGGATACATCATCTTCGATTACTTTTGAAGAAAGCCATAAAACGGAAGAAACCCTAAATGTAGAAACTTTTGCTATCTCGGCTATGCCAGAAATCAAAATGACTTTAGCGGCTGAAAACTCAAGTACAATTGATGGAGCATGTGTAGTTTTTGATGATGCCTTTTCAGAAGCCGTTACTTTTGAAGATGCTAAAAAACTTTGGAATAATGCAGAATACTTAGCCATTAGCAAACCAAATTATTGGTTGGCAATAGAAAAAAAACCACTTGCAGAAAACGACACCATTCAATTGTATAGTGGAAATTATTTAGCAAACGATTATCAGCTAGCTATCGATATTAACAATTTAAGTACTCACGATGTTTTTTTAAGAGATCGATATGAAGATGAAGTATATGCTTTGGAAAATGCTTCCACTAATGTTCACAATTTTGTGGTAGATCAAACTATTCCAGAAAGTATTTCAACAGAACGTTTTCAATTAATTTTGGAAGAAATTCCGCTATCAATTATTTCTGAAATTCAACCTGAAATAAAAATCTATCCCAATCCAGTTTCCAATGGAATAATGAAGATAGAACATGCTTTTCAATCAGACGAATATATTGAAGTTACTGTTTACGATTTACTGGGAAGGCTCATTATTTCAACTTCATTTGAAGCTGATTCCGAAACAGAAGAAATAGATATTGGTAAACTTAAAGCAGGTGTGTTTTTAGTTGAATTAAAACAGGCTAAAACTATTTTAACCCACAAATTAATAGTAGAATAAGTGAAGAAAAAACTACATTATGTTCTGTTTTTGGTTGGTCTATTCTATTATGGATTTGCTTATTCATTGCAAAGTCCTGGCTCTGCAACTCCATCTTCTCCACCCGGCGATGGCGGTGATGGTGCTTTGGTGAAAGATGTTCCTGAAATGCCTTTAGAGAATTGGTTTTTGCTTATGCTTTTGGCAATGGCAATTGCTTTTTGTTACTTTAAGCCAATTTTATTTTTGACTTCTTGTAAAACAGTTCGTAAGCCAAATAACTTAAAACAATAAGGTACTCTAAAGCTACTAACCATAAATTTTCTTGATAAATTTTTTGTTGATATGCAGCGTAGCTCAACATTACCAAAAAAGACCAAACCACTACAAACCTAAATTGCGTAAAAACACTCAAAAGCAAAGGAGTAGCCAAATACCAAGGATGTACAGTAGTGGAAAAAAAGAGATAAAAACTAGCAGCAAATACCAAGCTTACAAATACATTTTTCCCTTTTTTTGAAGTTGTAAAAAAAGCCAACCATATTACAAAAATAAAAATCAAAACAGCTAATATTTTACTTAGCGTTTCGATGGTATTCCAACCGACCAATTGAAAGCCAACCCACCTAAATAGATAATAAAAACTTGCATTAAACTCAAATGTGCCAAACCACAAACCTATACTTTCTGTAAAATGGCTGATAAAGTCTTCTTCTGCTAAGCCCCAAAAACTCAATATGAAAACAGAAATGCTTAGTAATGAATAGCAGCTAAATTGAAAGAATTGTTTTGTTGAAAATAAACCAGCATCTTTATTCTTATTCTTGAAAAATTGATAAAACACGGGTAGCAACACCAACGGAAGCAATTTAGTGGCCACTGAAAGTCCAAAAAACAAAGCAGAAAAAATCCATTTGAATTGAATAAGCAAATAAATAGTAAGCAGTACTAAAAACAGCATTATTCCTTCAAAATGAAGGTTGCCTGTTAATTCGAGAATAATAAGTGGATTAAGCGCAAACCAAAAAATGTTTTTCACAGGAAGCTGAAAATGCTGAAGGATTTTTTTTCCGATGAAAATTATGCCGATATCAGCTAAAATTAGTACCACACGCATGACGACGGCTGCACCTATAATGGAATTTGGAGCAAGCTTTGCAGCCAAAAAGTAAATCCATTGACTCACCGGTGGATAATTGGAGTAATGGCTAGCATTTAAATCTTGCATTCCATTAACCAATTCTTGGGATTGCTGAATTAGATCAGGGTTTTGTTCCATAATTTGCTTGGGTGTAAACAAGTACGGGCTTATTCCTTCGGCTAGCATTCTTCCGTCCCAGATAAATCGATAGAAATCTTGTGAAAGAATGGGCAAACTAAATAGAAAAATAAGTCGCAAACCAATCGAAATCCAAGTGAGTTGCGTAAAGCTGAAATTCGATTTCTGCATCAGGATAACAAAAATCAAGAACAAAAGTGAGTAGAGCCCAAAAAGCAAGTAAAAATCACTTCGGTCTAGAAAATATGCAAAGTAGAAATACAGCAAAGCGCAAACAAAAACAAGCAGGTTATTAAAAGTTTTGTTTGCTAAAATCATGTAAATCTTTTGTGTAAAATTATTTAAATATTTTCAAGATGAGTTAGCTTTTACTAAACAAGCTTTTGTAACTGATAAAACCAAAACCAAATAACAACATTAAATGGAAAGGCAACAATCCAAAATCATTCAATTTAAACGCGCTGTAAATGCCAAAAATAAAGTAGAAAACCAATAAAAATTCTAATATGTATTCCCAAGAAAAAGATGCTTTGCTAAATGCTTTTGCATTGATTTTTTTCTTTTGCACACTATTGAATTTTGGGGTACGTACAAAACTTGATTTCTTGCCTAGATGTCCTTCTAAAACAGCTTTAGTGTTGTTCACCGACATGCCCATAGCAATGGAAAAAAAGCTTAGAAACAAGCCTATAAATTTCCAAAATGAAGCTTTTTTGCCTTCCATTTTTCGATAGGTAAAACCATAAGCAATGATGAAGATAAAAGTACTTAAGCCTAAAAAAGCCATGATGTAAAATAGCCAATCCCACTCAGGAAACTGATCTTTAATGTATAAAACAGGAATACTTAATATGGCTAAGGCTAAAACCACCGCAAATAAGCTGCTGTTTAATAAATGAAAAAAAGCATGAATTTTATTACTCCAATTTAAATGCGGTTGATTGACTAAAGTAAAGTAGTTTTTTTGAAAATTTTCCGCTGCTCCTTTGTTCCATCTAAATTGCTGTGAACGTGCAGCACTTATTACAATAGGAAGCTCTGCAGGAGTTTCAACATCGAGTAAATACTTAAACTTCCAACCTTTTAATTGAGCGCGATAGCTGAGGTCTAAATCTTCGGTTAAGGTGTCGCCTTGCCAGTTTCCTGCATCCAAAATACAGGATTTTCGCCACACGCCAGCAGTTCCATTAAAATTGATAAAATGATTGCCAAAGCTTCTTCCCACTTGCTCTAATACAAAATGAAAATCCAACGCAAAAGCTTGCACTTTGGTAATTAATGAATGTTCTTTATTTAAATGTCCCCAACGGGTTTGAACTACTCCAATTTTTTCATCTTTAAAATACGGAATGGTTTTGTGTAGCCAATCTTTTTTAGGAAGGAAATCGGCATCAAAAATAGCAATGAATTCTCCTTTTGCTGCTGCAAGACCTTCTTTGAGTGCACCAGCTTTGAAGCCGTTTCGGTTTTCTCGATGTATATAACTAATATCGATTCCTTTTTGCTGAAAAGCTTCAACATAACTTCTATTTACTTCAGCTGAAGCATCTGTTGAATCATCCAAAACTTGAATTTCTAATTTTTCTGTAGGATATTCCAATTTACAAATTTGTTGAATCAGTCTTTTAGCTACGTATTTTTCATTATAAATAGGAAGTTGTATGCTTACGAGTGGAATTTCATCTAAATTTTCAAAATTAAATAGTTGAGGTGATGCTGATTTTAATTTATTCCACTTTACATAATTATACAATAAATTAAGCTGCACCAAACTGTAACAGAAGATGATGAGCAGCAAAAAAATGTATGTAATAAGAATTGCTAAGTGCATTATTTTACTCGATATTTAAAAATCCAACCTAATATTTTAACGCCTGCCATAAACGCGCCTTTTAGGGTTCCAGAAACTTTAGACACACCAATTCGGTTTCGGTATTTCACGGGAACTTCGGTATATTTTAATTCGTGTTTTATGGCTTTCAATTGCATTTCTACCGTCCAACCGTAGGTTTTGTCTTGCATTTCTAATAGTAATAATTTTTGGTAAGCAATGGCACGAAACGGACCCAAGTCAGTAAATTTGGCTTGGTAAAGTAACTTCATTAAAAAAGTGGCAAGCCAATTTCCAAAAATTTGTGGGAATGTCATGCTACCCGGTTCACGGAGTTTTTTATTTCTAGCACCAATTACCATATCAACTTCATTTTCTAAGATAGGTTTAATTAATTTAGGCATTTCTTCTGGATAATCGCTAAAATCGCCATCCAAAAAAACTACTATTTCTGGTTTGATGCTTTTGTTTTTTAGGTATTCCATTCCTTTTAAACAGGCGTAACCGTAGCCTTTTCTGGGTTCAGAAAGAACAGTTGCACCAGCTTGTTGAGCTACTTTTTCCGTTTGGTCTGTAGAGCGGTTGCTTACTACAATTATTTCTTCAACAAAATTAGGAATAGCTCGAATTACATGAGCAATCGATTTTTCTTCATTAAACGCAGGAATAATAACGTATATCAATTGGTTTGCTAAGTTTTGTGTAGGGTTTTTCAACGTAAAAATATCGTTTTCAAGAATTACAAAAGTAAGTTTCTGTTCACTATGGTCGCCTGATTTTATAAAAAATTACATTCCAATTGAACCATGATTGGAATATTTACGTAAATAATACAAACACAACAAGGTTATTTGATGTAATGTTTTGGTTTTTGATGGTTTGGTTGTTGTGTTTTGATTGCGACACTTGTTGTGGGGTGTCGCAATTTTTTTTCAAAAAATTTTATCAGTGAATAAAAAAGATTAGTTTAGTAAAAAAAATTACATGCAACCCGATTTATTAATAGAACGGCTACAACAAAAAGATGAGCGCGCCTTTGCAAAAATATATGAATTGTATTCTGAAAACATTTTTGGCGTCATACATGTAATTGTAAAAGATGTGGCTGTTGCCGATGAAGTAATGCAAGACGTATTTTTAAAAGTCTGGGATAAAGCAGAATCATATACGGGTAACAAAGGAAGGTTTTTTACCTGGCTTTTGAATATTGCTAGAAACGCAGCAATTGATAAAATACGTTCTAAAGCATTTAAAAATGCTCAAAAAAATGAAGATGTAGAAACTTTTGCTTTCTTTTTAGAAAACGATGAAAATCTGGACGGAAAAACAGACAGCATTGGTATTGGTAAATGGGTAAATAAATTAAAACCCATTTGTAAACGGGTAATCGATTTATTATTTTTTAAAGGATATACCCAAAATGAAGCAGCAGAAACTTTGGAAATTCCTTTAGGAACTGTAAAATCTAGAAATAGAAATTGTTTAAAAAAGTTAAGAGAAGAAATTGAAGCGTGATGAAGGATGCAAACGAATACATAGAATCTGGGCAATTGGAACTATTTGTTTATGGTGTACTGCCAGAAAATGAAATGCAAGAAATTGCAGCAGCAGTGAGCAAATATCCAAGCGTACAAGCAGAAGTAGAGCGAATTGAAAAAGTTGCTTTACAATTATCAAGAGCAGTTTCGCCAGGATCTAAACCTGAAAATTTTGTGCAAATTTATCAAGGTCTACGCGACCAAGATACGGTAGTTTCGGTTTCAAAGAAACAAAATTGGAGTTCCTTACTAGCTTGGGCAGCAGTTGCAGCATTGTTAGTAGGCATTTTTTGGATGTTTCAACAAAAATCAACACTTACTAACGAATTAGAACAAGCAGCATTAGAAAAACAAGAGATCGAAAATAGATTACTCGAAGCTAAAAACGACTTGCAAGGTCAAGCAGAAATTTTAGCATTTATAAGAAATAACAATATAGATGTAATTGATTTACCTGCAAATGAAGACGTAATAGAAAACGCGTATGCAAAAGTTTTCTATGATGAAGAATCACAAGTTGCTTATCTAGATTTACAAGGTTTACCTGAACCACCAGAAGGAATGGTGTATCAAGCTTGGTCTTTATTAATGGATCCGCTCACGCCTTCTAGCATTGGTGTAATTGAAAATTTTGAAAATTCTGATAGCAAAATTTTTGAAATTAAAAATATTCCTACATCTGAAGCATTTGGAATTACCTTAGAACCTGCTGGAGGAAGCGAAACACCAACATTATCTAACTTGTACGTCTTAGGAACGGTTTAATATCTTGATTTTTTGAAAGTTAAAAAACATTTAGTCGTTGTTAAGTCTAGAGACTTCGCAGAGCGTTTAGTCTAATTTTTTAAGTGAAAAGTCCAAATAAACCTGTCATTCCGCATGCATTCGAAACAGCAGTATTAACAAAAATTTTTTCAGAATGACAGTTTTGGATAGGTTTCTACTAATTTAGTTGACGTAACCGATTATGAGTTAAACCCAAAAACCTATTGATTAGAATTATTCGTGCATTCGTGGCATAATTATTTATTCAATTTACCCATTGTGCATTTTGAGTTAAAATAAAATTTTTCATTTAAATTATGCATTGGCTTCTTCCCTTCCATCTAGGGAAGGTTTAGGGATTGGTGTAAACTATAAAATATAAAAACACCCTTTGCCTTTTGGCATTTCCCTTCAGGAAAAAAATTTCAATCAAAATTATTCATTAATAACCTGAGTTCGACTTATATATCATTGTATTTCAATTATTTAACCTATATACAATAATATTTCGACATAATAACACCCCTATAAACCCTTCCAGGGGATATTTTCACTACAAGTATCCTCCCTTGAGGGAGGACTAAGGAGGGTGTATGTTGATTTTCAATACTTTATTTTTTTTTTAATCGAACTCAGGTTAATAGTAAAACCAGTAAACCAGTTTGAAAGTCGCTGAAAACACACAAATTAAGTAAAGACGTCCTATTAGTGATTTTTTTGAAAAATTGTATAAAGAACCTGTTCGTATTGAAAAATTCATATTCTCGATACTCCCGAGACTTCGGAATCACACATTTTAATCGTGAAATTCACTCGAATTAACAGAATTTTGTCAAAATGCTCAACGGGTTCAATTTGTATTTCAAGAACAACACAAATAGAGATAATTTGCAATCTGTAACTCTGAATGGGCTGCATCTTAAAAAAAACATTTACCCATTAATAGCAACTACATGATTTACTTTCCCATGCAACATGTCTTTTAGCATGGTTTCAATACCGTTTTTGAGCGTCATAGTAGAAGATGGGCAACCACTGCAAGCACCTTGTAAAATTACTTTTACTTCTTTGGTTTCATCATTGTAAGAATCAAATACTATATTGCCGCCATCACTCGCTACAGCTGGCTTTACATATTCATCTAAAATGCTAACAATTTGTTGGGATATGTCGTCTAATTCTTCAAAAGAAGCACTAGTTGAATCTGCATCAGTTTTTTCTGAAGCAGTATCTTTCATTAATTTTTGGTCTATTACCGTTTCGCCAGATTCAATAAAGTTTTTAATAAACTCTCGAACTTCTGTGGTTACTTCTTCCCATTCAACAATATCATATTTTTGAACCGAAACGTAATTACTGTCCATAAAAACTTCTTTTACAAAAGGAAAATGAAACAACTTCTGAGCTAAAGGTGAAGCTTTTGCGTCTTCAATGCTTTTGAATTCAACCGATTGTAAGACCAGTTTTTTATTAGCAACAAATTTTAAAACGCCAGGATTGGGAGTACTTTCTGCATAAACGGTTACCGGTGTTTTTTTAGCTTTGGTAGTATCTTGAACAATACTTCCCCCATTATTGATAAAATCTTGAATTGTATGTAGTACATCATTTTGCACTTCTTCCCATTCAATTATGTTATATTTTTCAATGGCAACTAAATTTTGTGTGATATAAACCGTTTTTACAAAAGGAAAATGAAACAATTTTTGAGCAAGCGGAGAAGCTTGTGCTTCTTCAATGTTTTTAAACTCAAAACTTTGGTGGTTAACCAAGAAGTCGTTGGCGACAAATTTCAGGATTGATGGGTTCGTTGTGGCTTGTATTTCAAAAGAATAAGACTTCATTTATGTAATTTTTTGCGAAAATACTAAAAGAAAATCAATACTTTGAATATATTTACGCACGAAATGATAACTATATGTTAAAGAAATTTTTACCCTTATTTATATTGCTCTTCTCAGCAACAACCTATAGTCAAGACTATAACTGGTTAGAAGACTTAGAAGAAGATGATCAAATCAACACTTGTGAAAGTACGCTAATTGCGAATAATGATGATGGTCAAATATCAAATTACAACCACACTTTAGTAATTTGCCCTGATGAAGAAGGCTTGTTAAGTACAATAGATTTTACTGAGTTTGATATTCCAGATAATAATTTTACAAATCAGTTTGTTATTTATGATGGAGATAATACTGATGCTCCAGTGCTGTTCACTGAAGAAGAAAATTTACCCAATGGCGGTTATATAAGCGCTACTGAAGATAATCCAACGGGATGCATAACCATTGTCTACGATGCTGGTTTTGTACCCCCAAATTTCACCGCTGTAGGTTTTGAAGCGGTTATAGATTGTAGAGAACCTTGTCAAGATTTAGAAGCTATAATACTAAGTATTGAAGCAGATAATGTTTGTTCTGAACCAGGTTCAGACTTAATTACTTTTCCTCAAAATGAAGGAATAATTTTTAATGCAGATGCCAATGCATCTAATGAAACCCCAAATGAAGACCTTACATTTACTTGGGAAATTGATGAGCCTAATAATGGGTCAACTACCCTTACTGGAGAAAGTCCTGAAAATGCATTTAACGAACCAGGCCTCTATCAAGGTACTTTGGTTGTTACCGATGAATTTTTCTGTGAATCAGACCCTGTTTTCTTTAGTTTTGAAATTGGAACAAATGAGCTTTCAGTTAGCCCTCAAGACGACCAATTTACACTTCAAGAATTAATTGAAGATGTAATGGTAGGTGGAGGAGATTGCGCCAATGTAAATAATATAACATCTCCAATCAGTTCCCCTAACGGATCTAGTATTGGTTATTTTTCAAGAGGCTGTAGTAGTTTTCCATTTGAGGAAGGCTTGGTAATTGGTAGTGCAGGTATAGGTGGAGTAGTTGGAGATTTTGGTATTGAAAATAGTTGGTCTGAACCAGGCGGTGCACCTAATGAACAACTTTTAGCTACCGTTGGGGGGAATCCCGGCAACAGTGTAAATGATGCAACTGTAATCGAGTTTGAATTTAGCTCATTTGAAAGCGAAGTAAGTTTTGACTATATCTTTGCTTCAATGGAATATACTAGTAGTTTTCCTTGCACATATGCTGATCCTTTCGCTTTTATAGTCTCTGGCCCTGGTATTAATGATGAAAATACATACTGGCCTGATGGTAATCCAGCTAACGAAGATCTTGTGGATTTAGGCGGCCTAAATGTAGCTACTATTATACCTGATGGAGAGAGCGTTCCTGTCCCTACAACGGCATCTAATATTCATCCAGGTCAACCAAATTTTAATTGTGGGCCAGGTGTTGGCCAGTTTTTTTATCCAGAGTTTTTTCAGAGATTTCCTTTAGATGGTGACCCTAATAATTTACAACCACCTTATCATAGCATTAATGGTGAAACAAAAAGATTAACAGCATCCTTTAATGTTATTCCCTGCGAGACTTACACTATGAAACTAATGGTTGCAGATTGGAATGATACAGCATTTAATTCTTTTGTATTCATTGAAGGTGGTTCATTTAATATTGGCGCAGATTTAGGTGATGATATTACTATTGAAACGGATTTTGTTTTACCTTATGGTGAAGAACAAGAATTAACCGTTTTTGGCGGTGTTTTAGATTCAAACTGTGATATTGAAATCGATTGGTTTTTAGATGGTAATTTAATTGAAGGAGCAAATGATGCATCCTATAATGCAACTGAATCAGGAACTTATACTGTGTTTATCGGTGGTGATGGTGGTTGTAATGATGAAGATTCTGTTGTTGTTGAATTTTTACCAGCTGCAGATTATGGAGATCCTGGAGACAATCCAGATGAACCATTCCCTTATCCAGATATTTCTTTTTGTGGTGAAGGTGGTGAACTAGAAAACGGTTTATTAGAAATCGACCCATTCGATTATTTAGTTCATAACGGTATAGGTCAGCCTATTCCTGACGATGCAACTTCATTAGAAGATTTGAACATGGAAGCGCATTACTTTGAATCAGAACAAGATGCTATTGACTTTGAAAATCCAATTGAAAACCCAGAAGATTACAATATCCCACCAGGAAACTTTACCGCCGAAATTTGGATTCGAGTAAATGAAAATATTACAGGAGATAGACGTGGTGCTGTTGTTGAAAGTTTTCAACTTATTTTCTTTGAAAGACCTGAAATCGAAGAAGAACAAGTAGAAGATTTAGCAAACTGTGGAGATTTTACACCACCCACACAAATTTTCGATTTAACTCAAAACAATGCTACTTCAATTGGGGTCCAAGATCCAAGTATCGTCGATGTTTCTTATCATATCACAGAAGTTGATGCAGAGTCTAATGAAAACCCAATAGACGACCCAGAAAACTATACTTTACCTGATAATATCAATCAGCAAACAATTTTTCTTCGTGCTGAAAACACTGGAAGTGACGATTGTTATGATATAGCTACTTTTGAAATATTTCAATACAACGTAGAAATCGCCAATCCTTTACCCACGATAGACGAATGTCAAATTGGTGAATCCGGTGAAGGTTTATTCAATTTAACCCAGCAAAACGGCTTGGTATTAGGAGCCAACCAACCTGCTGCAGACTACAGCATCAGTTATTTTGAAGAATTTGCGGATGCTAACGGTGGCGTAAATCCCATTACCGACCCTACCGCATTTGAAAGCGCACCCCAAGAAATTTGGGTACGAATAGACAATGTAAATAGTGTTGAAGATTGTTTTGCCATTGACAGTTTCCAAATCGACACCATAGAAACCACCGATGTTAACTTAGAAGTCACTCCTTTAGAAGCCTGTGATGAAAACAACGATGGATTTTTCTCAGGATTTGATTTAGCTAGTCGTGTAGACGAGATCAACTATTTAGAAGACCCAGAAGTACAAGTGAGTTTTCACCCCACCGCATCAGATGCAGAAACGGGCCAAAACCCATTGGCATCACCTTATGCCAACGTAGAACCAAGTCAACAAACACTTTATGTACGTATTTTCCAAGAAATAGAAGACTTGCAATGCGTCCAAACCACCACCTTAGATTTATTCATATACAATTCCCCATTACTAGAAGAAATCGAACCGATAATCGCCTGCGACACCAACGAAACGGGCATCCAATTTTTCGATTTAACCCAAGTAGAAGCAGATTTATTTGTCGAAGGCCAAAACACCGAAGACTTTGAGATCAGCTATCATTTAAGTCAAAACGCCGCCAACAACAACAGCGGACTGATCGGCACCCCGACCGCTTACCAAAACCAAACATCCCCACAAACGGTGTATGTACGCGTAAGCGATCCCACATCACCGCTAGACTGCTACAACATCGAACCGATAGAACTCATTGTTGATCCACTCCCAGAAATCACTCCACCAACCTTATTAGCGGAATGTGACGATGTAGAGAGCGGCAGTACGACCGATGAAACATCGAGTTTCGACTTAAGTCAAAAAATCGAAGAAATCACCAATGCGAATAACGCACTCGAAGTAGTCTTCTACGCCAACGAAAGCGATCAGGAAAACAAC
>NZ_BMGM01000004.1 GCF_014640195.1 Psychroflexus planctonicus | reverse complement strand
ATCTAGCATAATTACTAATCTTATTAGGAAGAACTATACTAACACTAAAAGATTTATTATGGAGCCAATGTGCCAAATTCTCATGATATACACCAGTTGCTTCCATTACAAAAATTAAATCAGATTAATTAGTCTGCAGTTCTTTAAGCCATTTGAGAAGCTTTGAAAATCCTTTGCTGTTATTTTTAAAGGTTGCAAAAGTTCTAATAAATGTTTTTAAATCATCTGATAATACTGCATAACAACAAACCAGTTCAACTTGGGCAACATCAATACCCACAATTTGCTTTAATAATTTCATAATTAAGTTTTACAGGTTAATAAATAAAAGTGGATGTCTCCCTTCGTTTTTTCTCCTGGTTGAATATTGTTGCTACAAAAACTAGAAGCTTATGTGCATTACATTCTGTTTAAACTCTAAGAGAAAGAAAGAGATGAGGCTATGATCTTCGCATGAATATACTTTGAAAAAGCTATTAAGTTTGCAATAGGCTCTCATCTCTCACCACTACTTTTTAAAGATAAAACAAACATAGGAGTTTGCAACTTCGCAGAGTCAGTAAGAAGTTAGGTTAGAGTTATACTCGGATTTCAAATCCGAGTTATCACAGTTTTAGCATCGAGCGAAGTCGAGATGTGGCTGGTTCTCGACGCTATGCGAAGTTTGCAACTTCTCATCATTCAAAATGTATCATTTCATTCAGTTTATACTTTTTACAACTTGCTGCGAAGTCTCAGACTTCGCAGTGCTAGTTTTGTAATTTTATTTAATATAAAATAATATTTTTAGTACTGTTTTAGCATCGAGCGAAGTCGAGATGTAGCTAGTTCCTCGACGCTATGCGAAGCTTGCAAATTCGCAGAGTCAGTAAGAAGTTAAGTTAGAGTTATACTCGGATTTCAAATCCGAGTAATCACAATTTTAGCATCGAGCGAAGTCGAGATGTAGCTGGTTCTAGACTTCGAAAAGCTAAGTTGTACTCGGATTTCAAATCCGAGTAATCACAATTTGCAAAATACTAGCGCTATGCGAAGCTTGCAACTTCGCAGCATTCAAATTAGCTAATTATTCCAAACGAATAACCAAATCGTCAGCAAAAACCATGACACCAGGTTGCAATACCACTTCTTCCACTTTTCCGGAAGCGTTTGCGGTTACTGTGGTTTCCATCTTCATGGCTTCAATCACAAACAAAGCTTGATTTTTCTCCACCGTATCGCCTTTCTTCACCAAAATTTCAGTTAAAGAACCTTGCAGTGGTGCACCGATGTGTTTTTCGTTTTCCTTATCAATTTTCTGGTGTTGAACTTTATCGACCTTAATGCTTTCATCGCGAATTAACACCGTTCGGGTTTGTCCGTTTACTTTAAAGAAAACGGTTTTAAGCCCATTATCGTCAACTTCGCCAAAGGAAACAAAAGTGATTAACAGCGTCTTTCCGCGATCCAGTTCCACTACAATTTCTTCTCCGGGTTCCATTCCATAGAAAAAATTCTTGGTGGGTAAATTGAATACGTTTCCATATTTCGCGTGGTTTTCATGCGCATCCTTGAAGACTTTTGGATATAATTTATACGAAAGAAAATCGGTTATTTCTAGTTCACGATCCATTCCATCAGCAAATTCTTTTTGAAAAGCCTTGAACTCCTTATCAAAATCGATAGGTTCTAAATGTGCATTTGGTCGATCGGTATAGGGTTTGTCGCCTTTCAAAATAATTTTTTGAATACGTTCTGGAAAACCACCCACAGGTTGACCTAAATCGCCTTTAAAGAAATTGATGACCGACTGCGGAAAAGAAAGGCTTTCGCCTTTGTCCAACACATCTTGAATACTCAAGTTGTTGCTCACTAAATACTGTGCCATGTCCCCAACTACTTTGGAGCTAGGCGTTACCTTGATGATGTCTCCAAACAACTGATTGACTTGCGCATACATATCGGTAATTTCATGGAAACGGTCTGCCAATCCAAGCGATTCGGCTTGTGGTTTTAAATTGGAATATTGTCCACCCGGGATTTCATGTTTGTATACTTCTCCACTACCCGACTTCAGTCCAGATTCAAATGGATAATAATAGGTTCGAACTTGTTCCCAGTAAATAGAATATTCATTCAGTTTTTCTAAATTTTGTGGATTTTCGCGTTTGTGGTACTTCATCACTTCAGCAAAAGCGTTGAAATTGGGTTGTGAAGTTAATCCTGATAAACCACCTAATGCAACATCTACCACGTCTACTCCTGCTTCTACCGCATTCAAATAGGTTGAAGCTTGCATGGAAGTGGTGTCGTGCGTGTGTAGGTGAATAGGAATGTTGATTTCCGACTTCAAAGCTGTAATCAATTCTGTTGCGGCTTTGGGTTTCAACAAACCTGCCATGTCTTTGATGGCTAAAATGTGTGCACCCGCATTTTCTAAATCTTTGGCAAGTTGAAGGTAATATTTTAAGGTATATTTTTTTCGATTTGGATCTAAAATATCGCCCGTGTAACACATGGCAGCTTCCGCTAAACCTTGGGTGTTATTTCTTACATATTGTATACAAGGCTCAATGGATTTCATCCAGTTTTGTGAATCGAATATTCTGAAAATATCTACACCATTTTCCCAAGATTCGGTTACAAATTTTTCGATTAAATTATCAGGATAAGCAGTATACCCTACTCCATTTGAACCGCGAAGCAACATTTGCAACAACATATTCGGCATGGCTTTTCTGAGTAAACGTAAACGTTCCCAAGGATTTTCATATAAAAATCGCATACAGACATCAAAAGTAGCTCCACCCCAAACTTCCATCGAAAACACTTCCGGATGATTCTTAGCAAATCCTTCGGCTACTTTCATCATGTCATAGGTTCGCATTCGGGTTGCTAACAAACTTTGGTGCGCATCGCGCATGGTGGTATCGGTATACTGAATTTTGTTTTCGTTCTTCAACCAATTGGCAAATTGCTCTGGTCCTAATTCGGTTAACTTATCTTTTGTTCCTTTCGGATAATCTCCTTTTACATCAAATTTGGGTACAGCCGGTTTTAGGAATTTGGCATCTGGATTCTTCTTTTTTACGTTGGGATTTCCGTTTACGGTTACATCTCCGAGAAAGCTCACTAATTTTGTAGCTCGGTTTCTAGGTTCTTTGATGTCAAACAATTCAGGTGTGTTTTTAATGTAATTCACCGTTACTTTTCCATCACGGAAAGTTTGATCTTTTAGAATGTTATCGAGAAAAGCAATATTGGTTTTTACACCACGTACTCTAAACTCCGCTAACGCACGGCGCATTTTTTTACAAGCATCATCTAAAGTTCGGCTGCTTGCTGAAATCTTTACTAACATGGAATCGAAAAACGGGGAAATGGTTGCCCCTTGGTAAATGCTACCTGCATCTAAGCGAATTCCAAAACCGGAAGCACTTCGGTAAGTGGTGATGGTTCCGTAATCCGGTTTAAAGTCGTTTTTAGGATCTTCCGTAGTAATTCTACATTGTACGGCAAATCCGTTCAACTCCAACTGTTCTTGACTTTCGATATTGATTTCTGGGCTGTTTAATGGATAACCACCAGCAACATACAATTGGGTTTTAATTAAGTCAACTCCGGTAACTACTTCGGTAACCGTGTGTTCTACTTGAATTCTTGGATTTACTTCAATAAAATAAACGCTTCCATCATCATCTACTAAAAATTCAACCGTTCCAACATTATTGTAGTTTACTGCTTTGCAAATTTTCACTGCATAAGCATACAATTTTTCTTTCAAATCGTCACTCAAACCGTATGATGGTGCCAGCTCAATTACTTTTTGGTAGCGGCGTTGAACCGAACAATCCCGTTCAAATAAATGCACGGTGTTTCCGTGGTTATCAGCTACAATTTGAACTTCAATATGCTTGGGATTTTCTACAAATTTTTCTAGGAAAACGGTTTCATCTCCAAAGGCATTTTTGGCTTCACGTTTGGATTCAGTGTAGGCATTTTTAAGTTCTTCAATAGACCTTAGCACACGCATACCACGTCCGCCGCCGCCAGATGCGGCCTTCAACATTAATGGAAACCCGATTCTGTTAGCTTCTTTGGTGGCAATTTCAAGATTGGTAAGCGATTCTTGATTCGATTCGATAATAGGAATGTCGTTTTCAATAGCCACGGTTTTGGCCATGATTTTATCCCCTAAGGATTCTAAAACAGAAACTTTGGGTCCTACAAAAATGATGTTGTTTTCTTCACAAGCTTTAGCAAACTTGGCATTTTCAGAAAGAAATCCATAACCGGGATGAATAGCATCTACATTGTTCTTTTTGGCAACCCGAATAATTTCATCGATATCTAAATACGGTTTCAGCGGTTCTTCATCTTGACCCACTTGATAAGATTCATCTGCTTTATATCTATGTAATGAATACCTGTCTTCAAAAGTGTAAACTCCAACGGTACGAATTCCCATTTCTGTGCAAGCTCTGAATATTCGAATAGCAATTTCTCCACGATTGGCGACCAGTACTTTTTTAATTTTCATCTTGATTTGTTTAGGGTGATTGTAATTTTCTTAAAAATATAAATATTATAAATGGAAAGCTGAATCTATTGAAAATTAAAAGCTAATTTTAACAAACAGACTTATTAGATGGTGTTCTTATTTATTCTATTTCATTTATTAAAGCTTTAACTAGCTTAAACTTATCTATTAAATACATTTGAATAAAAAATTTATGAGTGAAAAACAAGCCTTATTACAACCAATGCAACTAGGTGCAGTTGCTTTGAAGAATAGAGTTATTATGGCTCCTATGACCAGAAGTAGAGCTGACAATCCAGACAAAGTTCCTACTGATTTGCATGTAGAATACTACAAACAAAGAGCAAGTGCTGGATTAATTATTACCGAAGGTGCTCAGGTTTCTGAACGTGCCGTTGGATATGTAAACACACCAGGGATACATACTATAAAACAGTTAAATGCTTGGCGAAAAGTTACCAAAGCAGTTCATGAAGAACGCGGAAGAATTTTCATACAATTATGGCACGTAGGTAGAATTTCGCATCCAGATTTTCATAACGGAGATAAACCTTGGGCGCCAAGTGCTATAAACCCTAAGACCAAATCTTTTACACCGGATGGTTTTAAAGATACCGTAACTCCACATGAAATGAGTACTGATGAAGTTAAAGCCACCGTACAAGAATTTAAAACTGCTGCTAAGTTTGCAGTTGATGCAGGTTTTGATGGTGTTGAAATTCATTCTTCAAACGGATATTTATTTCACCAGTTTTTCAATAATTCATCTAACCAACGTACAGATGAATACGGCGGAAGTGTTGAAAACAAAACACGTTTCTTTTTTGAAGTTTTAGAAGCAGTCAAAATTTTCTTTCCAGAAGATCGAATTGGAGTTCGATTGAACCCTTCTTTACATGGAATTTTTGGAATGGAAGCTGATGAAGAAACCATTCCTACTTTTGAATACATCGTGAAGCAGTTGAACAATTATGACTTGGCTTACTTACATTTATCTGAACCTTTTAACGATGTAAGTGAATATGATTTTTTAGTAGATAACATCGCTAAACATTTCAGACCGCTTTACCATGGGAACTTAATGATTAATGCAGGATTTGATAGAGAAAGTGGAAATGAAGTAATCAATAATGAAGAAACAGATTGTGTTGCATTTGGAAAGCTTTTTATTTCCAATCCGGATTTAGTGGAACGATTTGAAGATAAAGCCATGTTAGCTGATTGGGATGAAGATACATTTTATACGCCTGGTAAAAAAGGATATACAGATTATCCAAAACTTCCCGTTAACCAAGATTAGGACTTGAATTTATGCAAAAAAAAAGCTCGCAAATTTGCGAGCTTTTTTTTTATAAAATAGTGGAATTTATTTTTGACCTTGACCTTGTTGACCTTGTCCTTGGAAACGTTCCATCAATTTTTGTTGCATTTCTGGATCAGTTTGTACCAATTGGAAAATTTCTTGGTATTTTTCCATGCTTAAACCTGAAGCTTTAATTTTTTCTTCCATCTGAGCTTGCAATTTTTCATTTTTAGCTTCTAACTTAGATAATGCTGCTTGATGTTGCTTCTTTTCTTTAGCAGTAGCATCAGATTCTGTATTAAGATCTATACTTGCTTGATGAATTGTATTAAAACGTTCTGCAGTTAAACCTTCTTCTTCAATAACAGCAACCATTTCCATCTGAGCTTTGTTATTTTCTTGTTGAACAGTTTGAAATGCTTTTGCAAACTTGTCAAATTGCTCGTCTGTAACTTCTTGTGCGAATAAAGCAGTTGTACCAAGAGCGAATACAAGTGCAAATGCGAATACTTTTTTCATTTTTAAAATATTTAAGTTTTTTGCGAATATAAAGATAAGTGCTAAAAATGAAAATTAGCAGAAAAAATGTTTAACTTTTTAACCCTAATTTATAGAAATGGGATACAAATGTTAAATTTTCTTTTCTTTTTGTTTTGCTTCATTCCAAAATACATCCATTTCGTCTAGGGATAAATTTTTTAAATTCTTGCCTTTTTCTTTGATTTTGTTCTCCAAAAATTGAAAACGATTAATGAACTTTTTGTTGGTACGCTCAAGTGCATTTTCAGGATCAATATTCAAAAAACGAGCATAGTTGATCATCGAAAATAACACATCGCCAAACTCTGCTTCCATTTTTTCTTGGTTTTGTGTATGTACTTCATTTTGAAATTCTCCTAATTCTTCTTGAAGTTTTTCAAAAACCTGTTCGGGCTTTTCCCAATCAAAACCAACTCCAGCTGCTTTATTTTGAATGCGATTTGCTTTTACTAAAGCAGGTAAACTTTTTGGCACTCCGCTTAAAACGCTTTTGTTTCCTTCTTTTAACTTTAGCTTTTCCCAGTTTTGCTTTACTTCTTCTTCGTCTTTAACTTCAATGTCTCCATAAATATGCGGATGCCTATCAATGAGTTTTTCGCATAAACTGTTACAAACATCTGCAATGTCGAAAGCTTTTTTTTCGCTTCCTATTTTAGCGTAAAAAACCAAATGCAAAAGAATGTCTCCTACTTCTTTTTTCACTTCATTTAGGTCGCCATCTAAAATAGCTTCCCCTAATTCGTAAGTTTCTTCAATGGTTAAGTGGCGTAAACTTTCTAAAGTTTGTTTTTTGTCCCAAGGACATTTTTCGCGTAACTCGTCCATGATATCTAAAAGACGACCAAAAGCGGCTAATTTTTCTTCTTTGGTATGCATTTTAAATGGTTTCTACTGCGTTTGCTTCAATAGGCAGTTCAATTTGGTTGTGAATTAAATCTTCAAAAGTTTCTCTTTTTCTAATTAAATGTGCTTCGCCATTGTACCATAATACTTCAGCAGGACGATATCTTGAATTGTAGTTACTCGCCATAGAAAAGCAATAGGCTCCAGCATTTTTAAAAGCTAAAATATCGCCTTCACTAATTTCATTAATCATTTTGTTATTGGCAAAAGTATCGGTTTCACAAATGTAACCTACAACCGAATAGAATCGTTTTTTAGCATTTGGATTCGAAATGTTTTCTATTTCATGTTTTGAGCCATAAAACATGGGGCGAATTAAATGATTGAACCCAGAATCTACGTGAGCAAAAACAGTTGAAGTTGTTTGTTTCACCACATTTACTTTTGCTAAAAAGAATCCGGCTTCGCTAACTAAAAATTTTCCTGGCTCAAAAGCTAAAGTTAAATCTCTACCGTAAGATTTGCAAAATTGATTGAAACGCTTTGTTAATTTTTCACCTAATTCTTCTACATCTGTTTCAATGTCATTATCGTGATATGGAACTTTAAACCCACTACCAAAATCTAAAAATTCAAGATTTTTAAAATTTTCTGCAGCTTCAAATAAAATTTCAGCTGCGTGAAGAAATACGCCAATATCTAGGATATCGCTCCCTGTATGCATGTGTATTCCATTGATATGCATTCCAGTGTTTTCAACAATTCGTAAAATATGTGGCATCTGGTGAATGGAAATTCCAAATTTAGAATCGATATGACCTACTGAGATATTTGTATTTCCACCAGCCATAACATGTGGATTAATCCTAATACAAACCGGTACTTCGGGATGTTTAGCCCCAAACTGTTCTAAAATAATCAAGTTATCTATATTGATTTGTACGCCTAATTTTACGGCTTCTTCCAACTCTTCAACAGATACGCCGTTGGGTGTATAGATAATTTTTTCAGCAGGTACGCCTGCTTTTAAACCCAACTTTACTTCTTGAATAGAAACCGTATCTAATGCACTTCCTAGACTATTAAATAATTTTAAAACAGAAATATTGGACAGCGCTTTTACGGCATAATGCAAACGCAAGTGTTTGACTTTTTGAAAAGCATTTTCAAGGCGTTTATACTGCGAAATCATTTTTTCGCTGTTGTAAACATAAACTGGGCTTCCGTGCTCCAATGCAATTTTCAATAAGTCTGTTCTTTCCATTGAACTAATATTAGTAGATTAATAAATTTAAATTTTGATTTTAGACGCACAAAAATGCGAAAAGTTTAGTGGTATTTTTGAGATAAGCAAAAAAAATCCCGCTCATTGGCGGGATGTATATCTAAGCATTAAAAAACTTACTCCGCCATATTGCTGTATTAAAGTTTTTACCCTTTGCAAATCCGTAATATAAGGCAATGCCGCCTAACCATTTAAACATAAATATAAAGAGTAAAAAGAATTCTGTTCCTGAATTTTGATCCATGAAAAATCCTTTGGGTACTAGATAGGTAAATAATAAACTAGTTAAAAATATGGTGAAGATAAAAGTTTCAAAAGTCTTGAAAGGCCACATCATTATTTTTCTAAGCGGATGCAAATCTGAACCCCATTTATGAATAAAATAATAATAACCATTTCCCATAGGTGCAAACAACAATGGATCGTCAGCATTTTCTAATTTGAATAATTTTGATGGTGCCATCATTTTAAAACCATTCAAAGTAGTATTGTGTTTATTTTCTAGTTCTTTAATTTTCGAAATGGCTTCGTAAGGTAAATCGCCTTTATATAATTTAGAATCTAAAAAACGTAATCGGTAATCGATACAAATTTTGCCTATTTGTGAAATGTGATAGATGTTTTCCGATTCTAATAAATCAAAATTGAGCTGATTAGGAATCTCTGTATCCGAATTTTCAATTCTATCTACAATTTCTTGATCGTCCTTATGCGTCTGATTTAAAATGGATTGCACTTCATTTAATACATCAATGCTGCTTGTACTAGACTTTTCCCTTACAGCATCCAATCTATTCTTGATATTCGTCTTTTCTAGCATAGCTTTTTTTTCTGACATAAAAGTAAGAAGCTTAAAGCATTATCTACAAATACAAATCGAATTTTAACTTCTGTTAAGCAAATATTGAAGCGTTGGACAAAAACTTAACGCAAACTTGCGCCAATTTCCTGCTGAAACTGTTTTAGGAATTTATCCATTGTTTTGTCAATTTGCTTATCGGTCAAGGTTTTGTGAGCATCCTGAAAAGTAAAACTCACCGCATAACTTTTTTTACCTTTGGGTAAATTTTCTCCTTGATATACATCAAATAAGTTAACCGATTTCAATATTTTCTTTTCTGTCTTGTAGGCAATTTGCGAAATAGCATCAAAACTAATTGCATCATCTACTAGCAAGGCAAAATCTCTTCTTACACTTGGAAATTTAGGAATATCTTGAAATTGAAAAGTAGATTTCTTAGCTAATTTTAATATGTAATTCCAGTTAAAATCTGCATACAACACATTTTGATCGATATCAAACTCCTTTAAAATAGATTGATTTACTCTTCCGAAAGTCACTAAGTTGTTGTCCTTTATTTGAAAAACTAATCCTTCAGCAAAAATACTAGCATCCGATTTAGTAAATTGATAATCGGTAATTCCTAAACGTTGTAAAATGCTTTCAATGATGCCTTTGAAATAGAAGAAATCGGCATGGGCTTGTTTTAGCGTCCAACTTTCTGAATGAGTTGAGCCAGTAACCAACAAACTTAAATGTTTGTATTCTTCCCGTTTTTCCTTTTGGTGATAGGTTTTTCCAAATTCAAAAAACTTTAAATCTGAGTTTTGACGATTCAAATTATAAGCTAAGCTTTCTAAACCTGAAAACAACATACTTTGTCTCATTACAGACAAATCTCGACTCAACGGATTTAAAATTTCTACGTTTTCTGAAGCAGTTAAATCTTTTGTAAACTCAATGTATTTTGGCGTCGTTAATGAATTCGCCATTGTTTCATAAAAACCTTTTGCTACTAAAAGTTGCGCTGTAATCTGTTGAATTTTATGATCTTCAAATTTATCAGAAATGGCAACTGAAACATTAAATTTATCATTTAGCTTGATGTTGTTGTAGCCATACACCCGAAGGATTTCTTCAATTACGTCTACTTCTCTTCTAACATCTACACGATAAGCTGGAATAGTTAAGCCCATTCCGCTTTCTGAAACATTATTTACCTTAATTTCTAATGAAGATAAAATGGTTTTAATAATTCCCGAATCAATTTCTTCACCAATAAGTTGATTGATTTTATCGAAGGTTAAAAACACTTGAAAATCTTCAATTTTCTTCGGGTAGAAATCGTCTATATCGCTACTTATTTTACCGCCGGTAAGTTCTTCAATTAAAATAGCTGCGCGTTGTAATGCATATTCGGTGATATTGGGATCAATTCCACGTTCAAAACGAAAAGATGCATCTGTATTTAAAGCATGCCTTTTGGCTGTTTTCCGAACACTAACTGGATCAAAATAAGCACTTTCTAGAAAAATACTGGATGTAGATTCTGTCACACCCGATTCTAAACCACCAAAAACACCAGCAATACAAAGTGGTTTCTTTTCATCACAAATCATTAAATCTTCTTCGTGCAATTCGCGTTCTACTTCGTCTAAAGTGGTAAACTTTGTCCCTTTAGGAAGTGTTTTTACAATGATTTTGTTTCCTTTTATTTTATCTGCATCAAAAGCATGCAAAGGCTGACCTAAATCGTGAAGTACAAAATTAGTGACATCTACCACATTATTAATGGGTTTTACGCCAATTGCTTTTAGTCTGTTTTGTAACCATAAAGGTGATTCTTTTACTTGAATGTCACTGATGGTTAAGCCACAATATCTCGGAGCTAATTTAGAATTTTCAACTTTTATGTTGATGCGTTTGCTTCTATCTTCTACATGAAAACTACTTACTGGAGCAGTGTTTATCGGTGCATTTTTTTCAATTTGAATTAAAGCTGCTCTTAAGTCGCGAGCAACTCCCCAATGACTCATGGCATCGGCACGGTTAGGCGTTAATCCAATTTCAAAAACTTTGTCTGTTTCAATTTCAAAAATTTGGTTGAGCGGCGTACCCGGTTTTAAGCTTTCATCTAGAACCATAATTCCGTCATGGCTTTTACCAAGTCCAATTTCATCTTCAGCGCAAATCATTCCGTGACTTGCTTCACCACGAATTTTCCCTTTTTTAATTTTCCAAGCTTCGCCTTTTTCGTCATACAGTGTGGTGCCAATTACAGCAACGGGAACTTTTTGACCCGCTGCAACATTAGGTGCTCCACATACTATTTGTAGATTTTTATCTTCGCCTACATTTACTTCGGTAAGTTTTAATCGATCTGCATTTGGATGTTGCTTACATGTTACAACTTCTCCCACAACAATGCCTTTTAAGCCACCTTTAACCGATTCAAAATCTGTAATTCCTTCTACTTCTAAGCCTAAATCGGTAAGTAATTCGCCTACTTTTTCTGCGCTTAGTTTAGTGTTGATAAATTGCTTTAACCAGTTGTATGAAATCTTCATTAGAAAATGTTTAGCGGTTAGTTATTGATTTTTATTGTACTATATGAAAAAAACAAAAATCATTACCGCAATTTTGAAGCTGCAAATATAAACATCCTTAGATTTTTCTAACCAATATTTATCAATTGAATTTAATTGTTTTTTACCCAAATAAATGAATGCTGAGTTACTTTTCAAGTTGTTTCAACATTTATGAAATTTTAGGTTTAAAGTAAATTAACTTTCTACGTAAAGCGTTTTGATGTTTGCAAATTCTAGCAAACCTTCTTTTCCTAGTTCACGACCATAACCTGAATCTTGGCTTCCTCCAAATGGAAGTCTAGGGTCACTTTTTACCAATGAATTTACAAATACAGCTCCATCGGTAAATTTTGTAGCTATCTTTTTGGCCATTTCAATATCTTTTGTAAATAAAGAAACACCTAATCCATAATGCTGATGGTTTGCTAATTTTATGGCTTCATCTGTATTTTTAAAAGATGTGACCGCCAAAAGCGGCCCAAAAGTTTCTTCTTCAAAAACAGGCATCTTGGGGGTGACATGTTCAACAAGAGTAGGTTCAAAAAAGGTAGATTTTCTATTTCCACCACAGCGAATTTTTGCTCCCATTTCTACAGATTTTTTCAACTGATTTTCTAAATTTTCAGCTAAATCTTCTCTTGCTAAAACGCTAATGTAGGTTTCGTTTTCTGCAGGATTTCCAACCACGAGTTCCTTCACTTTTTGCTCTAACTCTAGCATAAATTCTTCATAAATAGCTTCGTCAAGCAAAAGGCGTTTTCCTGCAATGCAACTTTGACCTGTGTTTTGAAATCGGGCTTTCACACAAATATTTACGGTAGTTTTTACATCGGCATCTTTAAAAACAACCAAAGCGTTACTTCCGCCCAATTCTAAGACCGATTTTTTAATGTGTTTTCCTGCTAATTTTGCAACTGCTTTACCGGCTTTTGTACTTCCTGTTAAAGTGACTGCTTTTACATGCGGATTCGCAATAATCAGTTCTGTTTGCTCTTCTTTTATAATAAGATGTTGAAAAATGTATTTGGGAAACCCAGCTTCTAAAACCAAATTTTCTAGCAATTTAGCAGACTGCAATACATTATCTGCATGTTTCAAAACAACAGCATTTCCCAACATAACTGCTGGAGCCAAACAACGCAATACTTGCCAAAATGGATAGTTCCACGGCATAATGGCTAGCAAAATTCCAGAAGCTTCATAATGAATTTCACTAAGCTGAGCATCAGTTCTAACTTGTTTAGGAGTTAAAAAAGAAGCTGCATTTTCTGCGTAAAATTCGCAAACCCAAGCACATTTTTCAATTTCTGCTTTGGCTTGAGCAATAGGTTTTCCCATCTCAAGCATCATAGAAGTGGCTAATTTGCTTTTATTTTCTTTTAAAAGAGAAGACAAATTTCTTAAACCTTTGCTACGTTCTTCAAACGGAATCTGCTTGTAATTTCTGAAAGCCTGGTGCGCATTAGTAATTGCAGCTTCAACATCTGTATTCGAAATGTATTGAAACTCGTTTAAAAAATCTCCATTATATGGATTGTATTGTTGAATCATTTCAAATTAGTTTTTAAGCAGTCCTAAATTTAATCTATTTTCACCCACATTTTATCTTCGTTTAAACGGAAACTTCCTTTAAAGTTGAAATTACATTCGTTTGGAGCAATTAAGGAAAGGAAAATTCCTTTTTTTTCGTGTTCATATAAATGATAAGTTTCGCCTACAATGGGTTCAAAGTTATAAGTGGCATTATAAATTAAATTGTTGTATTCATATTGCTCCATCAAAGCTTCGTATTCCTTTTTCAAAGCATCATACTTCGTTTTTATTTGGTGATTTACTTTTTGGACATTGTTGTTTTTCCAAGACGTAACATCGGTTGGCGTTATTTTTGGAGCACCCGTATTACTTGCGTACGGGAGTAAACTTGCGTTGTATTTTTCTTCTTCTTCATCAAATACTACTTGATCTGGTTTTTTCTTCGCCATTCATTTTTTTTTCAAAAATCACTATTTAAAAGCAGTAAATGCAAGCACTTAAAACAATTTTAAGGTTTCTTTTTTAAAAGAATAAAATTCTATTGAAGTAATTTTGAAATTAGATTTTTAGGTTTACATGGCTAATGTATATTTGTAGCATGGAACATTTTGTAGTATCTGCCCGAAAATACCGACCGGAAAAATTTAAAGATGTAGTTGGACAACAAGCCATTACTAATACTTTAGAAAAAGCCATTGAACAAAATCATTTGGCTCAAGCTTTATTGTTTACGGGTCCACGTGGCGTTGGAAAAACTTCTTGTGCTAGAATCTTGGCCAAAAAAATCAACCAAGATGATGCTTCAGATGCTTCAACAGATTTCACTTTCAATATATTTGAATTGGATGCTGCATCGAATAACTCGGTGGAAGATATTCGGAATTTAACCGATCAGGTTCGGATTCCTCCGCAAACTGGAAAATATAAAGTCTATATTATAGATGAAGTTCACATGCTTTCTCAATCGGCATTTAATGCTTTTTTGAAAACCTTAGAAGAACCGCCGAAACATGCTATTTTCATTCTAGCAACTACCGAAAAGCACAAAATTATTCCAACTATTTTGTCGCGTTGTCAGATTTTCGATTTCAAACGCATTACGGTAAACGACATTAAAATGCATCTGCATGAAATTGCCAAAAAAGAAGGCGTAAATGCAGAAGATGATGCCTTGCACATTATTGCTCAAAAAGCAGATGGTGCCATGCGGGATGCACTTTCTACTTACGATCGGGTGGTGAGTTTTTCGGGAAATAACTTAACCCGAAAAGCGGTTACCGAAAATTTAAACGTGCTGGATTACGAAGCTTTTTTTACGGCTACCGACTTCATTTTAGATAATAAAATTCCAGATTTGCTGGTGTATTTCAATTCCATTTTAGCAAAAGGTTTTGATGGGCAACATTTTATTGGTGGTCTGGCCAATCATTTTAGAGATTTGTTGGTTTGTAAAAATTCCGCCACTATTCCACTGCTTGAAGTAGGCGAAAACACCAAAGAAACCTACAGAACTCAATCTGAAAAAACACCTTATTCATTTTTAATGAAAGGAATAGATTTAGCCAACACCTGTGATTTTGAGTACAAAACGAGTTTAAATCAGCGTTTGCATGTAGAATTATGCTTGATGAAGCTGGCTTCGATTACCAATGCAAGCGAAATCGAAAAAAAAAAGACTAACCAACGCATCTTAAGTCCGAATGAAGTGGAAGCTCCAAAAGCTTCAATGGAGAAAAAACAAGTTCATTCTGAAAGAAGTTCTAATGAAAATAATGAAGTTCCTCAGGCTTCAACTGAAACACCTAATTCTAGAGTTGAAAATAATCAAGCTTCAACTGAAAAAAAAGTAGAAAACTACATAAATAACACCCATTCTAATGTTGAAATTCAACAACAAAAAGTAGAAGAATCTCCAGCTAATGAAGAAAACAAACCTGCTTCTGGCTTATCATTAAGCGCTATTAAAAAGAAGAAACAGCTTTTAGAAGAACAGCAAAAAAACAAAAAGGAAGATGTAGTGCTTAATGAAAAATTCACTGAAGAAGATTTTCAAAAAGCTTGGAAAGATTATATTGAAAACTTAGAAAAGAAAGGCAATAAAATTTTGCCTTCTACTTTAGCCACTGGAAATCCTGTGCTAAAAGGAACCAGCATACATTTAACTTATCCAAACAACACGATGAAAGATAGTGTTTTAAGGGCTCAAAATAAGTTGCTTGCATTCTTAAAAGAGCGATTACAAAATACACATCTCAACTTACAAATTGAAGTTGATTTTCAAGAAGTTAAAAAATATGCCTACACTCCAAGAGAAAAGTACATGAAAATGATGGAAGCCAACCCAGCATTAGATACATTACGTAAAACCTTTGATTTAGATATATAAAATATGTTAGGATTAAAACTTCCCACCGACCCGAGATGGGTGAATATTGCAGAGAAAAACATCGATGAAATTTTGATTGATCATGCTCATTGCGAACAAAAAGCAGCATCAACTGCTATTTCATTAATCGTAAGTTTTCCTGAATATACGGAGTTGGTTAATGAAATGACAGATTTGGTTCAAGAAGAAATGAGCCATTTTAAAATGGTACACGATTTATTAATTGAAAAAGGAATTGCATTAGGTCGAGACCGAAAAGATGAATATGTAATTGCGCTATTGAAATTTTTTCCAAAAGGTGGAAGTCGGGTTGACCAACTTACTCACCGTTTGATGTATGCTGCCTTAATTGAAGCCAGAAGCTGTGAACGTTTCAGGTTGCTCTCTGAAAACTTAAAAGACACCAAATTAGCTCGTTTTTACCGTAAACTAATGATCAGTGAAGCTGGACATTATACTTTATTTTTAAAACTAGCTAGACAGTATGGTGATGAAAATACGGTGAATGACAAATGGCAACAACTTTTAGCTTTTGAAGCTGAAATCATGAAAGATTTGAGTAAAAAAGAGTCCATTCACGGCTAAAACCTGTGCT
This sequence comes from Psychroflexus planctonicus, assembly GCF_014640195.1. GTDB lineage: Bacteria > Bacteroidota > Bacteroidia > Flavobacteriales > Flavobacteriaceae > Psychroflexus > Psychroflexus planctonicus. Next base: position 258,984 of record NZ_BMGM01000004.1, on the reverse strand, counting down.
CGCGGATTTGCAATCCGTGAAAACAAAACACCATCTAAAAACTGTTATTCGTGAGTTCGCGGATTTGCAATCCGTAAATCGAAATAATTTAAAACTGTCATGCCGTAATCGGCAATAGCCGATATATGGCATCTATATGTATTTAGTTCTGATGTTACTTAGCACAATAATTCCGTTTCTCAGGCATGAGATACCGCATCAAGTGCGGTATGACGGTTCTGATAAGGCTGCGCCGACTGGAAAACGGGTTACTTTAAATCAATATCCACTCCGAAGAAGCTGGAACTGGCAGCTTGATTGAAACGCATGTAGGAATAACTGAAGCGGAAGCGATTGAATTTAATTTGAAAACCACCGCTTAAACCAGCAAAAGAACGCTGATCGATTACTCTTAATTCTTCTGCTCGTCTGAAACTATAACCTAAACGAACAGTAAATCCACCATTGGGAAACAATTCAACTCCAAAAACGGTATGTCGAAAAACATTATTTAGAAAACTAGGGTCATCTCTAGTTACGTTTCCTTCTAGGTCAGTTTCATCTCGGGATGGATTTCTAAAGGCCAAATCCCATTCTTGCATATTTTCTAAAGTTACGTGCCAACGGATAGGCACTTTTTCTAATTCTTTAGACATTCCAAAAATCAACTCCAAAGGCAGAGATTCTGTAACTTCATCAAAAGCTTTAAGTTGTCCTCCAGCGTTTCGTAAAACTCCAGAAAAAATCCATTTGCTTTCGGGGTTATAATAGGTTACGCCAATGTCTGAAGCCATTCCGAATGAAGAATACTGCTCTAAACGGGAAGTAATAGCTTTAATATTGATTCCGAATGAAAATCGTGTATCTGGAAGTTGATATGCGTAACCCATACTTACTGCAACTTCGTTACCACCAAAATCTGCAGTTTCGTTACCAAATTCATCAAACCCATCAAAATTACCATAATCTATATAGGTAACTCCAGCTTGAAGAACGCCGTATTTCTCATTTACTTTGTGAGCATAAGAAGCAGTACCATAACCAATATCTGCAATGTAATTCATATAATTAGCGGAAACTTGTCCGGCCATATCTTCATTAATATTAGCAGGATTAAGCAAACCCATAGATGGATTATAACTCAGACTGGTAACCACTTTTCCACCCATGGCAGATTGCGCAGGATTAACAGGAAGGTTTAAAAATTGATAGGTATTTTGTCCTCCAATTTGCGAAAAGCCAAATTGAGCAGTTAGAAATAGAACGATAAGAAATTTATACTTCATGAAAAAACACCTTCAATACTAGTAAACGAATAATGTGCAAATTATTTCATTAAAAATAAAAAACTGGATGAAATAGTACAACATCCAGTTTCCAAACATATTACTTTTTATTGAATTATAGGTCTTTTGGCTTTGCAACTTTTTGCTTTAATAAAGCAATGTCTAAGACTTCAGACATATCTTTCACATAGTGAAAAGTCAAACCTTTTAGATATTCTTCTTTAATTTCTTTGATATCCCGTTCATTCTCTTCACATAAAATAATCTCTTTAATTTTTGCACGTTTGGCAGCAAGAATTTTTTCTTTGATTCCACCAACGGGTAAAACTCGTCCACGTAATGTAATTTCTCCAGTCATGGCTAAATTTCGTTTTACTTTTCGCTGACTAAATAGAGAAACTAAAGATGTTAACATGGTAATACCTGCACTTGGACCGTCTTTTGGAGTTGCTCCTTCTGGAACGTGAATGTGTACGTTGTATTTTGAAAAAACTTCGCTATCTAAACCAAAATCTTCTGCATTGGCTTTGATGTATTCCATTGCTAAAGTAGCAGATTCCTTCATTACTTTACCTAAGTTTCCGGTAATGTTTAAATTTCCTTTTCCTTTAGACAAAGTCGATTCTATAAATAAAATATCGCCTCCAACACTTGTCCAAGCCAATCCAGTTACTACTCCGGCAACTTCGTTATTTTCGTAAGAATTCAGATTTACTTTCTGGCTACCTAAAATTTCTTCAACTTGTGCTTTGGAAATTTTCTTTTGGTAATCTTCTTCCATAGCAATATTTTTGGCTACGTTTCTTACCACTTTAGCCAATTGTTTTTCCAATCCACGAACACCAGATTCTCGAGTATAACCTTCTATAATTTTTTCCAGTTCTTTTTTACCGATAGAAATATCGCTTTTCTTTAAGCCGTGTTCTTTAATTTGTTTTGGAAGCAAATGCCTTTTGGCAATTTCTACTTTTTCTTCAATGGTGTAACCTGTCACGTTAATAATTTCCATACGGTCGCGCAAAGCAGGTTGAATGGTAGATAAATTATTAGAAGTGGCAACAAACATCACTTTAGATAAATCATAACCCAGCTCTAAAAAGTTATCGTGAAATTCTGAATTTTGCTCGGGATCTAAAACTTCTAACAAAGCGGAAGATGGATCGCCTTGATGCGAATTTCCGATTTTATCAATTTCGTCTAAGACAAAAACGGGATTGCTTGTTCCTGCTTTTTTCAAACTCTGAATAATTCTACCCGGCATGGCTCCGATATAGGTTTTTCGGTGTCCACGAATTTCTGCTTCATCACGTAATCCACCTAAAGAAACGCGAACGTATTCTCTGCCAAGCGCTTCAGCAATAGATTTGCCTAAGGAAGTTTTCCCGACGCCCGGAGGTCCATACAAACATAAAATTGGCGACTTCATGTCGTTTCTTAGTTTCAAAACCGCTAAATATTCAATAATTCTACGTTTTACATCTTCTAAACCATAGTGGTCGCGGTCTAGAATTCGCTGAGCACGTTTTAAATCGAATTTATCTTTGCTGAATTCATTCCAAGGTAATTCTAAGAATAAATCTAAGTAATTGCGTTGAATAGAAAATTCTGCTACTTGCGGATTCATGCGTTGTAGCTTGCTTAATTCTTTGTCAAAATGCTCTTTTACATCTTTGTCCCATTTTTTGTTTTTAGACTTGGCACGCATTTCTTCAATTTCTCCTTCTTGTGAAGCGCCACCCAATTCTTCTTGAATGGTTTTCATTTGTTGGTGTAAGAAATATTCACGCTGTTGCTGATTCATATCGCTATGCACCTTATTTTGAATATCATTTCTCAGTTCTAATTTCTGATATTCTAAATTCATGTGCTTCAAAGTAGTAAGCGCTCTAAGTTTTAAATCTGAAATTTCTAAAAGCTCTTGCTTCTTGTCTACTTCCAGACTCATGTTAGATGAAATAAAGTTGACTAAAAACGAAGAACTTTCTATGTTCTTAATAGCAAATGAAGCTTCTGAAGGAATGTTTGGACTTTCCTTTATAATTTTTAAAGAAAGGTCTTTAATGGTGTCTAAAATAGCCAGAAATTCAGTGTCTTCTGGACTTGGTTTTACTTCGTTAAAAGCTTCCACTTTACTTATTAGATAGGGAGTTTCTGCTACGGGTTCTGTTATTTTAAAGCGTTTCTTGCCTTGAATAATTACCGTGGTATTTCCGTCGGGCATTTTCAAAACCCGAAGGATTTTGGCTACAACACCAATTTTGTTTACTGCATCGAAATTGGGGTCTTCATCTTCATCTTCTTTTTGCGAAACTACTCCAATTACTTTGCTATTCTTGTTCGCTTCATTTATAAGCTTGATAGATTTGTCACGTCCTGCTGTAATTGGAATAACTACACCTGGAAACAAAACCGTGTTTCTGAGAGATAAAATAGGTAATTCATCAGGCAGTTCTTCACGGTTAATGGCTTCTTCATCTTCTGGCGTCATTAACGGAATTAATTCTGCATCTTCATCTATAGCTTGTGAAGACAAATTGTCAAGGCTAAATATTTTTGATCTAGACATATTTTGTATTTGCGACAGCTTGTCAGTTTTTGGCTGACTACTGTTGGATTAAAAGTATATTTTTTATTAAAATTTGCATTTATCAACCAAATTAACAAACGCTATTAATATGGTTCAATTCTTATGCCAAGCGGAATATTTGTTATAAGCGAAGCTAATTTTAAAAAAGTGAATTAGCATTTTAGATAAAATACTTTCAATTCGAATGAATTTCAAGATTGAAATGAGTGAAACCTAAGTGTAGGGAGTATCGAGAATAAGAATTTTTCGATATGAATTGGTTCTCGACACGATTTTTTTATGAAAAATCACTACTACTGACATTCTTATAACCTGAGTTCGATTAAAAAAAAATAATAAAGTATTGAAAATCAATATACACCATCCTTAGTCCTCCCTCAAGGGAGGATACTTGTAGTGAAAATATCCCCTGGAGGGGATTATAGGGGTGTTATTATGTCGAAATATTATTGTATATAGGTTAAATAATTGAAATACAATGATATATAAGTCGAACTCAGGTTTATAATAATTTGTCTGTTTTCAGCTACTTTCAAAAAGCTTCACTTATTTTATCTTTAGTAAATAAGATTGATTAAATAAATTTCCCTAAAGGGAAATGCCGAAAGGCAAAGGATGTTTTTCGTATTTTAGTTTACACCCATCCCTTACCCTTCCCTTAATGGAAGGGAAGCTGCTGATTCATAGTTTAAATGAAAAATTTTGTTTTGATTATCACTTGCCATTAAATGAAATTGTAAAAAATTTCCTGAGACTCGATCCTGTCTTATTAAACAGGCAGGCAGGCTTACATTACGCTATCAATTTTAACTCAAAATGCACAACGGGTTGTATTAGTATTTTTCTACAAAAAACAATAGATTACTTCTGTGTTAGAAGAAGACTCTAACAAAAGGCATCCAAGCTCGTGGGTAGATATTTCTATCTTCATCAAATAGCACATTATACCTGATGCCAATTGTAAAGTTTTGCTGGCGGTAACCTATTCCAAGAAAAAGAGCTGTGTTCCAAAAATCATCTTTCACTCCATTTGCTAATCGATTATTAACCCGTAATTGCTCTAATTCTGTTGAAATTTGGACTTCTGGGATTGGGGTAAATATGTTAAGCCAGCTCCCACCATACAAGTGAGAAGTAAAGTTATTTTTACTTCTTAGATAACTGTATTGTAAACCAACACCAGTTGCAAAATAAGATTTTAATGGATAAATAGCTTGCGGCGAAACACTTATGCTTGTAAAATTATTAGAAATATTTAAAGCTCCTGTTCCACCCCATTGCATGCGGTTCCAAAAAGTAGAATCTGAATCCGGATTTTGTGCATGTACTACACTGAAAAAACAAAAACTAATTATGAGAATGGTTTTTTGCATCAATTTGAAAAATTTAGTGAGCAGTTTCAAATATACAATAAATGAAGTGTATATTTTTTTGTAAAATAATATGATAAATACCAGTTTTATGGAATTTATGTATTTTTAAATTATTTAGCAAAGCAAAACATTTATTAACTTGCACCCCAAAATAAAACCTATGGCTCAAGTAAAAATTACAGGTACGGGAAGCTATGTTCCGAATGTAATTCAAAAGAATGAAGATTTTTTAAATCATCAATTTTACAACGAAGATGGTTCCGCTTTTGACGAGCATCCTGAGCTTATTATTAAAAAATTTGAAAAAATTACAGGAATACAGGAAAGAAGATATGTAGAAAACAATCTTAACGTTTCTGATATTGCGGCTGTTGCGGCTAAAAAAGCCATTGAAGATGCAAAGGTTGATGCTGAAGAATTAGACTATATTATTTTTGCACATAATTTTGGGGATGTAAAATTTGATAGTCAACAAACCGATATTGTACCTAGTTTAGCATCACGAGTAAAGTATAAGCTCAAAATTAAAAACCCAAAATGTGTTGCATACGATTTAATTTTTGGGTGTCCAGGCTGGATTGAAGCTAGCATTCATGCCAAAGCTTTTATTGAAGCAGGTCTGGCCAAAAAATGTTTAATTATCGGCGCTGAAACTTTGTCTAGAGTTATAGACCCACATGATCGCGATAGTATGATTTATGCCGATGGTGCTGGTGCAACTATTTACGAAAGCATTGATGAAAAAGGCGGAATTTTAACCCATGAGTCGGCTAGTTTTACCTACGATGAAGCCAGCTATATTTATTTTGACCGTACCTTTTCTCCAAAGATTAAAGACAACACGGCTTACATTAAAATGTATGGCCGTAAGATTTATAATTTTGCTTTAACAAACGTTCCTGATGCAATGAAAACTTGTTTAGACAAAAGCGGAGTTGACATTAAAGACTTAAAGAAAATTTTTATACATCAAGCCAATGAAAAAATGGATGATGCCATCTTGAAACGCTTTTACGAATTATACGATGTTGCCGTACCAGAAGGTATTATGCCAATGACTATTAAAACCCTAGGAAATTCAAGCGTTGCTACCATACCAACTTTATACGATTTATACAAAAAAGGCGAACTAAATAATGAACCACTTCAACCTGGAGACGTTGTTATGTTTGCAAGCGTTGGCGCTGGAATGAATATTAACGCAATTGTTTATCAGGTATAATATTTAGCTAATAATTCTTAAACATCTTGATAAAAAAAATCATATACAACAAGTACGTTAATTTTTGTTTAAGAAATCTTAGTTATATTTTTAGGAGCATACTTCCTGAAAAATTTAAAATTCCTGTTTCAGGAACTTTCAGACTTAAAATAAGTAAAGACAATGCAATAAAAATAAATACTAATCCAACAAGTTATATTTCTAAACAGCTCTTTTGGAATGGAAGTGATAATTATGAATTTACTCTATTATTCAAAAAAATAATAAAAACATCTTCTAGTTTTATAGATATTGGAGCAAACTTTGGATATTACAGTCTCTTGGCTGCTAAATTAAATAAAGAAATAAAAGTACATTGCTTTGAGCCTAGCCCAGGACCTTTACAGTATTTAAATGAAAATGTAAAATTAAATAGTTTAGAAAATAAAATATCGATATACAATTTAGCCTTATCAGATCAAAAAGGCAAATTAAATTTTCATGTTGTTGAAAACAAAAAGTTTTCAAATTTTTTAAACCTTTCAGGCGAACACAATACTGGCAGTAAGAAATTAAAATACTCAAAACAGATTCTTGTTGAAAGTGTTACTTTAGATTCATTATTTCTTTCTAATAGAATCAAATTTGTAGATTTAATAAAAATAGATGTAGAAGGTGCAGAACACCTTGTAATTCAAGGTGCAAAATCTATCATTCAAGAATGTAAGCCTATTATTATTTGTGAGATTTTAAAACAAGAAAATGCTACATACATTCAAAGTGAGCTGAAACAAATGGGTTTTGAAGCATACATTTTTTCAATTGGAAAATTAGTAAAAGTTGATCATATTAGGGTTGATGAATTAAACAAAAATGATTATTTCTTTATACATTCTGAAAAAAACAAATCCAAATTAGGGTTTGCTATGTAATGATAGCCAATTAAATAAAAAATAATATATTTGAAAAAAACCATTATGAAAAATTTAGTGATTATACTTTTTGTAACAATTTTTTCAATATCACAAAACCTAAATTCACAACTTATTCCAGTTGTTCATTATAAATTTGATGGGAATTTTGAAGATTCTTCAGAAAATAATTATGATGCATCTAATATGGGAGCCACTTTTGCAGAAGACAGAAATGGAATTCCTGATAATTCATTATATTTTAACGGAATTGATAGCTTTATAAATTTACCAAATGAAGATGATTTGAAGCCCGCTATGCCTTTTACAATTTCTTTCTGGATAAAATATTCAAGTACATCTTACGATGATCAAGAATTATTTGAGCTTTCGTATGAAGAAAATAGAAATTCTGGAGTTTACTTTAATTCTGAGATGAGTTCTGGAAAAATGGCTATAAATATTTCAAACGGCTTATATAATTATATAGCATCGGCAAGAAAATCTTATGTGAGTAATAATGTAATTGAAGTTGGAGAATGGATTAATGTATTTGTTGTGGTAAATGATCACGATGACATGGAAATTTATTATGATTGTGATGGTATAGGTGGTGATTATAGCGGCTTTGCAAACACACTTGTATATTCAGATACAAATGGTGTAATTGGAAAAAGACAACGTAATTTATACCAAAGCCCCAATTATTTTCATGGCTACTTAGATGATTTTAAAATTTGGGATACAGCTCTCAACGAAAGTATAATTAACAGATTATGTGATCACGATTCTTTAAACCTTAATTCTTTTGAAAACAATTTAGAAACCCCAAAAATTTATCCAAATCCAAGCAATGGTTTCTTTAAGATAAAATCATCTATTCAATATGAAGAAATAGTGGTTATTAATCAAATAGGAAAAACCATTCACACTTATAATTATGATAATCAAATAGACCTTACTCACTTATCATCAGGTGTTTACTTTTTGAAATTCATCAAAGATGATTCTTCAGACATTAAAAAAATAATAATAAATTAAATATGCTTTGTTGAACATCTGCATTATCATTCCTGCGCACAATGAAGGAAAATGCATAGGCTTGTGTTTGCAATCGCTTGTAGAACAAACTTATACTGCGTCAGAAATAATTGTTGTAAACGACAATTCTACCGATGACACTGCAAAAATGGTAGAAGAATTTAGTAAAAGATATGCTTTTATTCAATTAGTTAACTTACAATCTTCAAATAAACATGAACCTGGAAGCAAAATCATCAATGCTTTTTATAAAGGATTTCAGAATATAAAAAAGGAGTACGACATTATCTGTAAGTTTGATGCCGATTTAATTTTTCCGAAAAATTATTTATTTGAAGTAAATCAAGCTTTTCAAAAAAATGCTAAACTCGGTATGTTTGCTGGATTTTGTTATGTTGAAGATACAAGTGGAAACTGGAAAAAAGAAAAACTAACTAACAATGACCATATTCGTGGACCAATAAAAGCCTACCGAAAAGAATGCTTTAAAGCCATTGGTGGTTTAAAAAAAGAAATGGGTTGGGATACAGTAGATGAATTGCTGGCGCGATATTATGGATGGCAAACGCAAACCGATGAAAACTTGAAAGTTAAGCATCTCAAACCAACAGGGAAATTATATCAGTCCACATTAGCTAAACGCTATGGAAAAGCCTTGTATAAAATGGATCACGGTTTTATATTGAGCTTTTTGAGTTTACTAAAACTTGCCTTACTAAAAAAACAAATCTTCTTTTTTATAAAAGGTATACTTTCCTATGTAAACTCAGCATTGTTCCAAAAACCAAAGAAAATGGTAAATGCTTCAGAAGGAAAATTCATTAGAAATTACCGTTGGAAAATGATAATGAAGAAATTTAGATTAAATTAAAACTTAAGTTTAATCTGTATCACTCATTTCTACCTTTTTATGCTTAAATGGTCTTACAATTAATCGTGCTGCTCGATCGTAATTAACATAACTATAAACCCAATTGAAAAAGGTAACAATTCGGTTTCTAAAACCGACTAAAAACCACAAATGAACAAACATCCAAATAAACCAAGCGAAAAATCCACCAAACTTCAGTTTACCTAAATCTACAACCGCTTTATTTCTTCCTATAGTAGCCATGGTGCCTTTATCGTAATAAGAAAATGGCTTCATCTCTTCGTTATTTAGTAAGCGTAGTAAATTTTTTGCTAGATGTTCTCCTTGCTGTATGGCAGGCTGAGCTACCATAGGATGACCTTTAGGATAATCTTCGTTTTGCATAAGTGCGATGTCGCCAATGGCAAAAACATCTGTATAACCTTTAATTTGATTAAATGCATTTACTTCGTATCGGTTCGCTTTCTCTACAATAGCTTTGGCTTGTAAACCTTTAACAGGCGCGCCAGTTACTCCAGCTGACCAAATAAAGGTTTCGGTATTAAATTGCTTTCCTGTATTTGTAGTAACAATATTGTTTTTGTAATCTTCAACAAAGGTGGAAGTATGCACATGAACTCCTAAACCTTCTAGAAAACGTTGAGCATTTGCAGAAGATTTTTTGCTCATAGGTGGTAAAACAAGATCTTCACCTTCTAGTAGATGAACTTGAATTTCTTCTTTATTTAAGTCTTTATAATCTTTAGAAATAATATGATTTTTCAACTCAGCTAGAGCTCCGCTCAACTCAACACCAGTCGGTCCAGCACCTGCAATAACGAAATTCAATAATGCCTTTCTTTTTTCAACATTATCTGTAATAGTTGCTTGTTCAAAATTTTCTAAAATTAAGCTTCTTAAGTTTAAAGCTTGCGGTACAGACTTCATCCAAACTGCATTTTTTTCAACATTCTCGTTTCCAAAGAAATTCGTTTTAGACCCGGTAGCAATAATTAAATAGTCGTAACTTAATGTTCCGATATTGGTTTTTACTTCTTTTTGGTCAGCATTAATTTGGTCTACTTCAGCCAATCGAAAAAAAGAATTATTCGATTTATTGAGAATTTTTCGCAATGGGTAGGCAATAGAATCAGGTTCTAAGCCAGATGTAGACACTTGGTAAAGCAAAGGTTGAAAAGTATGGTAATTTCGTTTATCCAACATTACCAATTGTACTTTTTTATCAAAGAGCTTTTTAGCAACAGAAATGCCTGCAAATCCACCTCCTATTATGATCACTCTGGGTAATTCAGAATTTGGAATATTCATTAAATAGTTTTACGGTAATATACGATAGGAATTTCAACTCAACAATTAGTTTAACTTTGCTTTGTAATTCTACAGTAGTTTTATTTATAAATGATATATTTAACCCTGTAAAATTTTACTTATGCCAGAAGTTATTTTAGAATTGAATAACGCCAGTATTTTTCAACGGGAAAGTTTAGTGCTTTCCGATATTAACATCCAAATAGAAAAAGGAGAGTTTGTATACCTCATTGGTAAAACAGGAACCGGTAAAAGTAGTTTCATGAAAACTTTGTACGGCGATTTACCTTTGAAGGAAGGCAGAGGAAAAATTGTTGGTATGGATTTAAACTCCTTAAAAGAAAAGAATATTCCACACTTAAGAAGAAAATTAGGAGTGGTTTTTCAAGATTTCAAATTGTTGAACGATCGAAATGTGGAACAAAATTTAATTTTTGTTTTACGAGCAACGGGTTGGAAGGACAAAGATAAAATGAAGAATAAGGTTGTTGAAGTCCTTGATAAAGTAGATATGAAAACCAAAAACTTTAAATTTCCTTATCAGCTTTCTGGTGGAGAACAGCAGCGTATTGCTATTGCAAGAGCTTTACTGAATGATCCTGAATTAATTTTAGCAGATGAACCTACTGGAAATTTAGACCCACAAACTTCTGTTGAAGTAATGGAAGTGCTTCAAGAAATCAACCGAAATGGAAACACTATTTTAATGGCTACGCACGATTACGCATTGCTACTTAAGTATCCATCTAAAACTTTAAAATGCGACGGGCAAAAAGTATTTGAAGTTATCCAAAAGAAGGCGGGTTAATCTTCGTCTTTTTTATAAACGTGAGGATTTTCTACAATTCCTTTTCTGAAAATTTTCCTGATTCCCATTCGTATCCAACTGTCTAGTTGTAAGATTTTATCTTTTAGCATTTCATTTGGTCTGCCGCGGAAAGATGTTACATGAAATTCATCATTTAAACTAAAAGGTTTTTTTGAAAAATAATAGTTAGAAATACAACATCTAAAACCAATATATTTTACTGGAGAAACTGAATGCAAGGATTCTTGATGCGTTGCCATTACTACTAAACGATTAAATTTAGAGTGAATAGTTATGGGTTCTCCCTTTAAACCATTTGGCCATAGTTCTAAATTACCACCATAACTAACTTCCCAAGAAGGAGTTACATAATAAAGTAAATTTAAAACACGCCAAAGTTTTCGGTCTTTATCATGAGAATTGTCTAAATGTGGATTTAAAAATTGGTTTTCACCCATACTTGAAAGACCGCCTGCATATAAATTTTTATCAGGCAATGCTTCTTGTATGTTACAAATGTCTGAAATTAATTTAACCACTTTTGGTTCTTGAAAGGCATAAATACATTCTTCTAAAAGCGAGTTGTACTTATTCATCTCAAAGCCTACATATTTATTTTCACGGATGCTATTTTTGTGCATCATTTCATTCACTTTTGGAAAATAATTAAAAAGTTGAAGTGCGAGCTCATCAGGTAACAATTCGTCTAAAAAAAAATAAGGGATGGCATCTTTGTTCTGTTCAAATTCAAATTGAAGTTGCTGTTTATGTGCTAAAAGATGTTTATAGATTTGGTCTGCAATTTGCCTTCGGTTCATAACAAAATGGATGAAATTAATTAACTAACTTTGTAAAGTTAGTAAAAATCTGAAATTGTTAAGCATACTCATACCTAATTTCAACGATCAATGCCAAAATTTGGTTTACAGCTTAGTAGATGAAATTGAAAAACTAAATGCTCAAATTGAAATTATTATTGGCGATGATGCTTCTACTCTAGCACATATAACTGAAACTTACACAAAATTTGAAGAATTCACCAATGTTCATATTATACAAAACCAAAGCAATTTAGGCAGGGAAAAAACGCGAATAAAATTGGCTGATGAAGCCAAAAATAACTGGTTGCTTTTTCTAGATGCGGACGTATTTCCTCAGCAAAAAAACTATATTAGCAACTACGTTGAAGCAATTCAGAAAAATAACGAATTAGATGTAATTTTTGGTGGAATTGCGTATCAAGAAAAGCCTAAAGACAAGAATTATCTACTCCGATGGAAATATGGGAAAGCCAGAGAAGAACAAAATTTAATAGCCCGAACAGAAAATAAATATAGAAGTTTGGTAACTGGAGCAATTTGTATTAAAAAATCAGTTTTTTTAAAGCACAGCACCGTTTTAGAACACATTTACGGTTTAGATATTTTATTGGCTTACCAATTGAAGAAAGCAAATGCAAATGTACTTCACATCAATAATCCAGTATTTCATTTGGGTTTAGAAACCAATTCCGTTTTTCTTTCCAAAACCAAAGATGCTTGGAAAAGCTTGATTTTGTTAGAAGATAAAAATTTAATTTCAAAAGATTTTAGACCCATCCAAAAAGCCTATTTAAAACTAAAAAAGTTAAGATTGCTTAATTTATGTAAATGGCTTTACAAACTTTTTCACGTTATTTTATGTAAACAAATTACAGGAAAATCACCCAGCCTTTTTTGGTTTGACGTATACCGAATGCTCTATTTTTGTTATTTAAAGGAACTCAAATCAATTGAAAATGAGTAAGCTAAATCCTTTTTTTTCAGTGGTTATTCCTTTGCATAATAAAGCAAATTTTATTGAAGCTTGCGTAGAGAGCGTTCTTCAACAAGATTTTAAAAACTTTGAATTGATTATTGTCGATGATGGATCGACAGATGATTCTATTGAAAAAATAAACAATTTCAAAGACAATAGAGTTGTTTTAGAACAGCAACAAAACAAAGGTGCTGCCTATGCTAGAAATCGCGGTGTAGAAATTGCAACAAGCCATTGGATTGCCTTTTTAGATGCAGATGATTTTTGGAAAGAAAATCATTTAAGCGAGTTTTATAAAGCTGTGCAATTATTTCCTGACGAAGTTGTTTTTTCTTCTAAACCTAGCATAATTAAAGAACATAATAAAACAACTACTGCTCAATATAGTTTTGAATTGGATTCCAAAATGAAGCCTCTGTCGTATTTTGAAAATAGCACAAAACACAGCTTGCTAATTACTTCTGGAATGCTTATTAAAAAAGATTTTTTTAAGCAAATTGGCGGATTTAACGAAGCTATTTATTCAGGACAGGATACCGATTTATTCATTAGAATTGGGCTTCAAAAAAAAATAGTTTTCAATCCCAAATCAACTTTCACCTACTATGTATCTTCAGAAAATAACATTTCCAAAACACCCCGATTTAAAGAAAGGTTGACGTTTATAAATGCATATCAACATCAAGCTGAAAAAAATCCTGCTCTACAAAAATACTTAGACCTAAACCGGTTTTCGATTGTGTTGAGAGCAAAAATGCATGGCGACTCTACTTGGAAAGTTGCACAGCAAGAACTTAATGAAAATAGTTTATCTAAAAAACAGTTGTTTTTATTGAAATTGCCAGGTGGTTTATTAAAAGTCTTAAAAAGCATTCAACAAAAATTATTGCAGTTTGGAGTAGAAAAATCTGCTTTTTAATAAAAATATACTTCTTCAGGTATTCGCTTAATATCAAACTAACTTTGCTATTTTTGAAAAAAATCTTTAAATGGAAACCAAAGTACTAACGCGCTATTTTTATCGCTTATTTAAAGAAGAATTTGAGCTTCAAGAGCAACTAGCTATTTATTTAAATTTGTTGATTAATGTTGTAGTAACATTACTTTTGGCATATGTTATTTATAAAGTACTCAGGGTTTTTTCTGAAAATGTAGTCCACCGACTTGCTTCAAAATCTAAAACACAATTCGATGATTTTCTAGTAAAAAACAAAACCTTTTTACACCTATCTAATTTACTAACCGTAAATTTTATATCCTTCCTAATCCCTTTTATACTAGTAGATTTTCCAAGCTTTGAAGTCTACGCTGAAAAATTAGTTGGATTACTAACCGTAGTTTTTGTAATTACCTTATTAAGAAGCATTTTACTCACATTTAAGGATTTCTTAAAAACCATAGAATCGCTTAAAGACAAGCCTGTTGAAAGTTACATACAGGTATTTATGATTGTTGTTTGGTTAATTGGAATTGTAATTATATTCAGCATAATCACCGATCGTTCGTTAACTAAATTATTTACGGGCTTAGGTGCACTTTCTGCGGTTTTGCTTTTGGTATTTAAAGATACCATTTTGGGTTTTGTAGCCAGTATTCAAGTTTCTGTGAACGATACTGTAAGACTTGGCGATTGGATTACAATGGAAAAATATGGTGCAGATGGAGATGTTTTTGAAATTAATTTAGCTTCGGTTAAAGTCCGAAATTTTGACAATACCATAACTACAATTCCAACTTATTATTTGATTTCAGATTCGTTTAAAAACTGGCGTGGGATGAGTCAATCTGGTGGAAGAAGAATTAAACGTGCCGTTTTAATTAAAGCTAGTTCAATTCAATTTTTAAATCCTGATGAAATAAGTGAATTTAAAAATATACAATTGATATCAGATTATGTAAACAAACGTTCTTCTGAAATCAATTCGCATAATGAACGCCTAAACGCAGACAAGTCTGTATTGATTAACGGAAGAAATCTAACCAATTTTGGTTTGTTTAGGAAATATGTAGACGAATATTTAAAACAAAATCCAGCTGTTAACAAAGATATGATGGTCATGAGCCGTCAGTTAGCTCCTACTCCAAACGGAATTCCCTTAGAGATTTATGCTTTTAGCCAAGATAAAATTTGGAAAAATTACGAACACATTATGGCCGATATTTTTGATCATATTTTAGCCAGTATTCCTTATTTTAAATTAGAAGTTTTTGAGTATCCAACCGGAAAAGACTTACACATCAAATTAAAAAAATAATCTATAACAAAGCTTCAAGGTAAATAACAAATTGAATTGATTACGATAGAGCCAGCGCTTTAATTTTCAATTCGTCTTAAAATCCTACCTTTGTCAAAAAACAATATAACATGTCTGTAGCCAAGAAACAATATAAAAGAATTACCGTAAAATCTTTAGTAGATATGAAAGCGAATAACGAACGCATATCGATGCTAACTTCGTACGATTTTACCATGGCCAAAATAGTGGACCAAGCCGGAATAGATGTAATTTTAGTTGGCGATTCTGCATCTAATGTAATGGCAGGACATGAAACTACTTTGCCCATTACTTTAGACCATATGATTTATCATGCAACAAATGTTGTACGAGCCATAAACCGTTCTTTAGTAGTAGTAGATTTACCTTTTGGAAGCTACCAAAGTGACCCCAAAGAAGCTCTGCGTTCTGCAATTAGAATAATGAAAGAAAGCGGAGCTCATGCAGTAAAATTAGAAGGCGGTAGTGAAATTAAAGATTCTATAAAACGAATTTTAAAAGCAGGAATTCCTGTGATGGGACATTTGGGTTTAACGCCGCAATCTATTTACAAATTTGGAACCTACACCGTCCGAGCAAAGGAAGAAGCCGAAGCAGAAAAACTTAAAGAAGACGCTTTATTACTAGAAAAATTAGGCTGTTTTGCATTGGTGTTAGAAAAAGTGCCTGCCAAACTTGCCGAAGAAGTAGCTAAAAGCATTAGCATTCCTGTTATTGGGATTGGCGCTGGAAATGGTGTTGATGGACAAGTCTTAGTAATTCATGATATGCTGGGCATGGATCATGAATTTAATCCGCGTTTTTTAAGACGTTATGCAGACTTAAACACTATTATGACCAAAGCCATCCAAGATTACAATAAAGATGTAAAGTCTGGAGATTTTCCAAATGAAAATGAGCAGTATTAACTTGCCAATTATTTTTTAAAATTACCAAAACAAAAAAGGCTATAACTTAAACTAAGTTATAGCCTTTTTTATATAAAAGCCCTTATAATTCAATTGTTATTGTAAACACTCAACCTAAAACAATCATGAAAAATAGGAAACAATCGAAATTATAAAGGCTAATCTAATAATATTAAATTGTGGTTTTGGCTACTGATCTATAGAACCTAACACGCGTTTTGCAAAGGTATTTGCTGCATCTTTTTCAGACATGCCTTCTTGTATCAGTTTATCCATTTCAACAGCACCTGCTAAATTTGTAATTAGCTCACCTACTACATCCATTTCATTCTCTTTAACAGAACGATGTTCGCAAAAAGACTCTAAAACTTCCATAGTATGATTTAGCTTTTCAACATCATTGTTTTTCTGCAAATGTTTAATTACTGGTAACTTCATCTACTAATTCTTTTAAAGATTCAAATTTATTTGTCTGTACTTGATTTTTAAATTCTCCATTTTCAAAAATGGCAAAAGTGGGTAAATTGTTCACGTTTGCTAATTTTCTAGATTCTGGATTTTTTTCAGCATCGATTAATATAAATGGAATTGTCTCATTTTCACCAGCCAATTTTTTAAATTTTGGCTTCATTAATCTACAATTTCCACACCAACTTGCAGCATATTGTACTACTACTTTATCGTTGCTATCTACTACTTCTTTTAAAGTATCTTCTTTTAATTCTTGGAACATAATTTTCAATTTAAAATTGTTGCTCATGCAAGCGCAAACTTGCATGAACTCTTTTTTATTTTATTTAGTTGCTAAGTAAGATGCAACTCCTTTGCGGTCTGCTTTCATAGCATCTTTTCCTTCTTCCCAGTTTGCTGGACATACTTCACCGTGTTTTTGAACGTGAGTGTAAGCATCGATCATTCTTATAAATTCTTGAACGTTTCTTCCCACTGGCATAAAGTTTATACCTTCGTGAAATACCAAACCATCTTCATCTATTAAGTAAGTAGCTCTGTAAGTTACATTATCACCATCTACTAGATAATCTCCTGTTTCATCATCGTAACGCTCGTTGGTAATATCAAGAATTCCTAATTTTCTACTTAAATTTCTATTGCTATCAGCAAGAATTGGATACGTTACACCTTCAATACCACCATCATCTTTAGGAGTATTTAACCAAGCAAAATGAACTTCTGGAGTGTCGCAAGATGCACCAATTACAATTACACCACGCTTCTCTAATTCTGCTTTTGCTTCTTCAAATGCATGTAACTCTGTTGGACACACATAAGTAAAATCTTTTGGATACCAAAACAACAATACTTTCTTGTTGTTTTTCTTTGCTTCTTCTAATACATTAATTTTGAAAGTATCGCCCATTTCATTCATGGCGTCTACTGTTAAATCTGGAAAGGTTTTACCTACAATTGACATAGTTTATTGTTTTAAATTATTAGTTGCAAAAATAGCTAATAGATAAGATTGAGATGCTAATAAATTCTTATCATTTTTTATAAAGCTATAAGCTTTTACTATTTAATATATTTTAACAATTGATATTGCTTATCAACTAAGATCAGTGTATAGATTAATCAACTACACTATTCTAGGCTTTAAGGATAAAAACCCTACATCACTACAACACAACAATAGTTTAAGAGTATTGATTTGCGACAAATAAGACAAACCTTTATATTCGGAAAAAAAATTCATGAACAAGATTATAATTTTATTAGTTAGTTTACTACTATCCATTTCAATTAATGCACAATTATTAGAAGACAATTTTGATGGAAACAGCACAATTTCAAGTTGGATAGGTGATGATTGCGAGATTATAGAACCCATTTTAAATCCATATCAAGAATCAATCAATTTATCAGAAAATGTAATGAGCTACCACGATACTGGTGGAAGTTACGCCAATGTATATTTTGACTCTTCAGAAAATATTAATTTAGGAAGCAATACAACTTTTACCATAAAGATATATGTTCCTTCAGATGAAATTACTGGAAATCAACCCAATCAAATTTCACTTAAGCTACAAAATAACCAAATTAATGCTCCGTGGTCTACTCAGACTGAAATAGTTAAACCATTGGTTTTAGATGAATGGCAGGAAATTATTTTCGATTTTGCAAATGATTCTTACATCAATTTGAATTCAGACTCACCTAACCCATTAAGTAGAAATGATTTTAACCGAGTTTTACTTCAAATAAATGGAGAAAATAACAATGATGAAGTCTTAGCTTATATCGATGATTTTTATTTTGAAGGAGAAGAGTCTGATGATGAAAATCCAGTAGATGATCCGGTTTATGATGAATTGGTTTGGTCTGATGAATTTGATACTGACGGAGCGATAGATTCCGAAAAATGGCATCATCAAACTGTTTTACCAAATGGAAACTCTTGGTTTAATGGTGAAGTTCAGCATTACACAGACAGAACCGATAATTCTTATGTAAGTGACGGAGAATTGCATATAGTTGCAAAAAGTGAAACTTTTACAGACCAAGGAATTACTAAAGACTACACATCTGCCAGACTGAATTCTAAATTTGCTTTTACTTATGGTCGCGTAGAAGTTGAAGTAAAATTACCTACAGGAGTTGGAACTTGGCCAGCAATTTGGATGTTAGGCAAAAACATAGAAGAGTTAGGAACCTATTGGGATAATGAAGGATTTGGCACCACGTCTTGGCCAGCATGCGGAGAGATTGATATTATGGAACATTGGGGAAGTAACCAAAATTTTGTTCAAAGTGCAATGCACACACCGTCTAGCTTTGGCGGAACAATTAATCACGGTGGACAAGTTATTCCAACCGCTTCAACAGATTACCATGTTTACGCCTTAGACTGGTATCCTGACCGTATGGTTTTTAGTGTAGACGATGAAGTACATTATGTATATGAACCTGATGTACAAGACGAAAACACATGGCCATTTGACGAAGACCAATTTTTGCTTTTAAACATTGCCATTCAACCCAGCATTGTTCCTGAATTTACTGAAAGTAGTATGGATATTAAATACGTTCGTGTTTACCAAGAAAGTAGTTTAAGCAGCATAGATGTTGAAAAAGAAAACGAGCTTAGAATAGCTCCAAATCCTGCTGAAAATTCAACCAAAATTCACGCTTCATCTGAAGCCCTTGGAACTAAATTAGAAGTTTACAATATGCAAGGCAGAAAAATAAGCGAACTTAAATTAAATAGTCAAGAAACCACAATTAATACCAGTAACTGGTCTGCAGGTGTGTATTTGATAAAAGAAGCTAATACTAAAAGTATGCAGACTTACAAGCTTATAAAGATATAGGTTGTTTCTTTTTCTTCAGTAACCATCGCAAAATAACCTTTGCTGTTATTATAAAAAAGCTGTGGCTAATATTGAAAAAAAATCAAAGAATGAGTTGAACTAAAATTTGAGTATTTTTGTTGTATGAAAATATCTGAAAAAAATATTAATCGAATTAAGAAACTTTGTAAACAATACAAAGTAAAGACTTTTTCCGCTTTTGGCTCTGTTACTCGTGATGATTTTAAAGATGATTCTGATATTGACTTCGTTGTTGATTTTGATGAAACAGATCCTTTTAAATACACAGACTTATATTTTCAACTCAAAGAGAGTTTAGAAAAATTATTTCAGCAACAAATTGACTTAATTGAAGAACGTGGAATAAAAAATCAATTTTTCAGAAAAGAGCTTGATAGCACAAAAATTCTGATTTATGGACAATAGAATTAATGCTTGGTTTGAAGACATAATTAAATCTATTGATGAAATATTTGAGTTTTTACCCGAAAAAAGAAATTTCTTTGAGTATCAAAAAGACTTAAAAACAAAAAAAGCAGTTGAAAGAAATATTGAAATAATCGGAGAAGCAATAAACCGAATATTTAAACACAAAGAATCTAATTTTCAAATAAACACCGCTCAAAAGATAATCGGAACTCCAAATAGAATCGCTCACGAATATGATAGCATTTCTGACGAAGTTATTTGGACAATAATAGTTCGAGAACTACCTGAATTGAAAAAAGAGATCCAGATCATGATGGGAAAGCACTAGCAACATAGACACACAACAAAAATGACTAAATTTTTGATGAAAGGAGAGTTTTGTGTATTTATAATGTGAAGGCTTAACCTGCCTTTGCCAGCCTTTAGATAAACAAAGTGAAAAGTTTCGCTTTTTAGGTTGTCACTTTCGTTATGCGCTAGACGCAAAGTAAGTAAACAGAAATATCGCTATCAAAAACAAACAAATTTCGCGTCTCGCTTTAGTTCGTGCGGAAATGACAGATTCAATTGCAGTACAATTTCAATACGTTGAGCGGGAGACTGGATTTACCCTGATTTCTCGAGCATAAACTTCTCACCCGGCAAGTATTTTCAGACTTCTTCAATAAAAAAACCATACTCATTTTCAAGTAAGGTTTTGTTGAGCGGGAGACCGGGTTTACCCGATTTCTCGAGAATAAACTTCTCACCCGGCAAGTATTTTCAGACTTCTTCAATAAAAAAACCTTACTCGTTTTCAAGTAAGGTTTCGTTGAGCGGGAGACCGGGTTTACTCGATTTCTCGAGCATATACTTCTCACCCGGCAAATATTTTCAAACTTCTTCAATAAAAAAACCTTACTCATTTTCAAGTAAGGTTTCGTTGAGCGGGAGACCGGGTTCGAACCGGCGACATTCAGCTTGGAAGGCTGACGCTCTACCAACTGAGCTACTCCCGCAATTATTGCAAATATAAAATTAATTCAGAAAAAAAAGCAACAAAAGTTTTTGTTAATTGTAAAGCAATCTAAACTTCAAATCTCTAATTAAATGTAACTTTACGGCCATTAAAACAATTTAAAACATCGAGAATGAGTTCAAAAAAAGGAAAAGTTGAAGATTTAATTGAACAAAAATTTTTAGAACATAGAACCGTTTTTTTAAACGGACAAGTAGATGGAAAATCTGCAAAACATGTAATAGATCGATTACTGTACTTAGATATGGAAAACCATGATGAAATTAAGTTCTTCATTAACAGTCCAGGTGGCTATGTTACAGACGGTTTTGCCATTTACGATACAATTCAGTCCTTGAAAAGTCCAGTTAGTACAATTTGTAGCGGTCTTGCCGCATCAATGGGTTCTATTTTACTTTCTGCTGGAAAAAAAGGGAGACGTTTTATACAACCACTTGCAAAAGTTATGATTCACCAACCTATGGGTGGCGCACAAGGTCAGGCTTCTAATATTGAAATTCAAGCTAAAGAAATTTTAAAAACAAAAGAGTTAAGTGCGAAAATTTTAGCTGAAAACTGTGGACAAAAATTCGAAAAAGTAATGGACGATTTCAAAAGAGATTATTGGATGGATGCAGATGAATCTATTGCATACGGAATTGTAGACGATCATTTTAAGAATATGTAAAATGACTATTAAACAAATTTCAGTAGCAGAGACCATCCCAATTCGGCATGCTGTTTTACGCAAAAACAAACCTATTGAAACTTGTTATTTTACAGGAGATTATCTAGAAAGCACCTTTCATTTAGGTGTTTTTTTAGATAATAATTTAGCTGGAATTTGCACTTTAGTGAACAATGAAAAAGTGATCGTGCAAAAATTATATGCCTATCAATTACGTGGAATGGCAATTCTAGATCAATTTCAAGGAAATAAACTTGGAAAATCGCTAATGGAATTTTTACCCGAATTTTTAAAGACAAACAAAATATTAAATATCTGGTGTAATGCGAGAGTAAGCGCTGTAGATTTTTACCAGAAATTCGGTTTTAAAGCTTATGGGGAACCTTTTGAAATTCCTTATGTTGGACCACACCAGTTGATGTTGAAAAGTTATGAATAGAAGAAAGTTTGCATTATATCTAGGGAAGTCAATTTTAGCTATTCATTTCCTACCACGGCTAATTCCCTACTCAACTAAATCTAAAAAAGATTTTTTAATGGGAAAAAGTAAGCTTTCACAATTCACAAAACTTGGCGATCATTATTTAGAAAATGAAACCGCTGCTCAGTTTCAATTAATGAAAAAAGCAACTAGAAAAGATGGCATTCAAATACAATTGATATCTGCTTTTAGAAGTTTCACCAGGCAAAAAGAAATTTTTGAAGCAAAGTTTTTAAAGCTTCAACAAACCAACTTAAGTGAAATGGAAACCATCCGCCAAATTACACAATATTCTTCAATACCAGGAACTTCTAGACACCATTGGGGAACCGACATCGATCTGATTGAAAAAAGAAGTACAAACCATAAAGTTGAAGATGTTTTACAACCAAATCATTTCAAAAAAGAAGGAATATTTTCGAATTTACACCTTTGGATGCAAGAAAATGCTGCTTCATTCGGATTTTACTTAACCTACACAAATAATCAGGAAAGAACTGGTTATGAATATGAACCTTGGCATTATAGCTATATACCCAAAGCAAAAGTATACTTACAAGAATACCTTGAACTAAATATGGCTAAAAAATTAAATTCAGAAAAAATAAAAGGCTTAGAAAACATGGACGTAAATTTCTTTGAAAAGTACATTTCTGATTATGTTGAAGGCATAAATTCTAGTTTAAGATAAAAAAGCTTCTTAAAGATAAAGGATAAAAAAGATTAGATTGATTATTTTAGCACATTACAAATAAATATTAGCGATGAGTAAGAAAGTAATATTAACCATTTTAGACGGTTGGGGAATTTCTCCAGACCAAAAAACTTCTGCTGTAGATCAGGCCAAAACTCCGGTGATGGACGCTTTATATAAAAAGTATCCAAATGCAAAGCTTAGAACAGATGGATTGCATGTAGGTTTACCAGAAGGACAAATGGGAAATAGCGAAGTAGGACATATGAACTTAGGCGCTGGCAGAATTGTTTACCAAGATTTGGTAAAAATAAACATAGCTGTAGAAAAAGACACCTTAAAAGAAGAACCCGTTTTACAACAAGCCTTTCAGTATGCTAAAGAAAAAGACAAGTCGGTTCATTTTTTAGGTTTGGTTAGTGATGGCGGAGTACACTCGCATATCAATCATTTGAAAGGTTTAGTTAAAGCTGCTGAAGACTACGGAATTACTAAAAAATATGTCCATGCATTTACCGATGGCCGTGATGTAGACCCTAATTCAGCTAAAGGATTTATTGAAGATTTATTACCTTATTTTAAGCAAAATCAAACAAAGTTAGCAACTATTATAGGTAGGTATTTTGCCATGGACAGAGATAAACGCTGGGAACGCGTTAATAAAGCCTACCAATTACTGGTTAATGGTAAAGGCGCTTCCACCGAAAATCCATTAGAAGCTATTCAAGAAAGTTACGACAACAAGGTAACAGATGAATTTATCGAACCAATTGTAATAACAGAAAACAACAAGCCAGTTGCTAAAATTAGTGAAGGAGATGTAGTTGTGTTTTTTAATTTTAGAACAGACCGTGGTCGCCAGCTAACTCAAGCTTTAAGTCAACAAGATTTTCCAGAGTTTGACATGCACACTCTACCTTTATACTACGTTACTATGACGAAGTATGATGATACTTTTAAAAACATCAATGTAGTTTATAAAAAAGAAAATATAAAAGCCACTCTAGGCGAAGTTTTAGAAGCCAAAGGAAAAACACAACTTCGAGCTGCAGAAACAGAAAAATATCCACATGTAACTTTCTTTTTTTCTGGCGGCCGAGAAGAAGCTTTCCGTGGAGAAAAAAGACTCATGGTAAATTCTCCTAAAGTAGCTACATACGATTTACAACCTGAAATGAGCGCTTTTGAATTGAAAGACAAACTGATTTCAGAAATTGAAGACCAATCTTCAGATTTCATGTGTATTAATTTTGCTAATCCAGACATGGTTGGCCATACAGGAGTTTTTGAAGCTGCTGTAAAAGCATGTGAAACAGTAGATACCTGTCTTGGAGAATTAATTGAAAAAGCCGAAGCCAACAATTATAGTATGATTGTAATTGCAGATCACGGAAACTCAGAAACCATGATTAATCCTGATGGAAGCGCAAACACAGCTCATACTACTAATCCAGTTCCTATAATTTTAGTAGACAAAGAAATTAAAACCATAAAAAATGGTATTTTAGGCGACATTGCTCCTACAATATTAAAATTGATGGAAATTGAACAGCCAGAATTAATGACCCAAAAATCCCTTGTAGATTGAAAAAGTTAAGAAAATATTTTAGCATTACCTTGCTAATAGCTGGTCTATCTTTCATTTATGCGAATGAATGCCAACCCAGTTTACAAGATGAAAATTCGCTAGAAGAACAAGAAACAATTCTTTTAGGTGAACTGAAATTAAGTGATATTGAAGATTTTGAATGGTACAAAGAAAATTTCAATTCTTATAAACCAGACATAAGTATTGTAGAATCCATTTCAAAAAAAGCAAAAAACAGAGATTTAAAAATTGAAATTTATTTTGGCACTTGGTGTCCTGATAGCCAACGCGAAGTTCCTAGGTTAATTAAACTCTTAGAAATAAGCAATTTCAACATGAATAATGTAAAGTTAATTGGCTTAGACAGAGACAAAATTGTACCCAACTTAACTGAAAAAAAAGCTAAAGAATTAGATATACAAATGGTACCTACCTTTGTATTTTACGAAGACAATACATACTTAAATCGGTTTGTAGAATTTGCCGTAAAAACCTTAGAAGACGATGTATTATCTATTCTTTCAGATGAAGATTACCAACACAGCTACAAGTTTTAAACTAATATAAGATGATTTCGAACTCAAAACCAACACTTGCCGTAGATTTTGATGGAACAATTGTAGAGAGTAAATATCCTAAAATTGGTAAACCAATTTTATTTGCATTTGAAACACTGAAAAAATTGCAAAATGAAGGATTTACTTTAATTTTATGGACTTACCGTTCTGGCAAACGTTTAGATGAAGCTGTTGAGTTTTGTAAAGACCACGGAATTGAATTTTATGCGGTAAACAAAAGTTATCCCGAGGAAGAGTTTGATGAAACTATAAGTAGAAAAATTGCAGCAGATATATTTATAGACGATAGAAACGTTGGTGGTTTTATTGGCTGGGGAAATGTATATAAGGAATTAGTAGGTGAAAATTTAAGTCCGGTTACAATTCCAAAAAAGGAAGGAATATTAAAAAAATTATTGAATAAATTGAATACCAAATAAATGATTATATCTAAAAGTCCAGAAGAGATTGAGCTCATGCGAGAAAGCGCACTCATCGTCTCCAAAACTTTAGGCATGATTGCCAAAGAAATTAAACCAGGTGTAACTACATTAAGTTTAGATAAAAAAGCAGAAGAATTTATAAGAGACCATAATGCCGTACCTGGATTTTTAGGTTTATACGATTTTCCAAACACTTTGTGTGTAAGTCCAAATGCACAAGTTGTTCATGGTGTTCCTAATAAAAATCCACTGCAAGAAGGAGATATTATTTCTGTAGATTGTGGAGCCATTAAAAATGAATATTATGGAGACCACGCCTATACTTTTGAAGTTGGCGAAGTTTCTGCTGAAGTAAAAAAGCTTTTAGAAGTTACTAAAGCATCACTATATAAAGGCATTAAACAATTTAAAGAAGGAAATCGAGTTGGCGATGTTGGTTTTGCTATCCAAAAACATGCAGAACAAAATGGCTATGGTGTGGTTAGAGAATTAGTTGGACATGGACTAGGAAAAACAATGCACGAAGATCCAGAAATGCCAAATTATGGTAAACGTGGTCGTGGTAAAAAATTTATAGAAGGAATGGTTGTTGCCATAGAACCCATGATTAATATGGGAACAAAACGTATAAAACAACTTCCTGATGGCTGGACAATACTCACATCCGATGGTTTGCCTAGCGCTCACTTTGAACACGATGTGGCCTTGATTAATGGTAAACCACAACTACTTTCTACCTTTGACTATATTTACGAAGCACTTGGAATTGAATCTGATGAAGAAGCAGAGTTTAAATAAAACACCAACTTATTCATTTCAAAAGAGCATAAATAGAAGGTCTCAATTGCCATTAACAAATGATTATACATTATTAAATTATTTTGTTTAATTTTTAACTTCATTTTTTGAACAAAATATTCCAAAATAAAATATTTTTGGAATTGTTAAATGAAACTATGGGAAATATTAAACAAAATTTCAGTATTAAAGATTTAGAATCGCTCAGCGGTATAAAAGCACATACCATTCGTATGTGGGAAAAACGCTATGGTGTTTTACAGCCAAACCGTACTGATACCAACATTAGGACATACGGTGTTAGCGGACTACAAAAGATTTTAAATATCGCTTTTCTAAACGAAAACGGTTATAAAATTTCGCGTATTTCCAAAATGACAAACGGTGAAATTTCGGAGCTAGTGCAACGTATTACCACCAGTAAAAGTAACACTAATAGAGCAGTTAAATCGCTTAAGGTGGCTATGATGAATTTCGATCAGCCTTTGTTTTTGAGAACTTATGACGGCTTGCTAGAAAAGCTAACCTTTAGAGATATTTACAATCAGGTTTTTATACCACTCTTACAAGAAATAGGTATATTGTGGCAGGCAGGAACAATTACTCCAGCGCACGAACAGTTTATTTCGTCTCTAATCAAACAAAAGCTATTCATTAATATTGAAATGCTACAAAGAGAACAACCTGCAAAAACAAATCGCGTTTTTGTATTATTCCTACCTAATGAAGAAATTCATGATGTAGGCTTATTTTACGCTAATTACGAAATTTTGTTACATGGCTATAAAGTAATATTTCTAGGACAAAGTCTACCCATGGAAGATTTAGATTATCTTTCAAAAATATTCGATAACACAACATTTGTTAGCTACTTGACAGTAAAACCTGAAAATGTAGAAGAATATATTAAACGTTTCAATACTGAAATCTGTACTTCTAAAGAATGTGAGTATTGGTTATTGGGAAGAAAAGCTGTTGAATTAATAGACAATAATGTTACGTTACCAGAAAGAGTAAGAGCTTTCAAAAATATAAACGAACTAACACTCAATTTGTAATATGCCTAAATCGGTTGCCATAATTGGATCTGGATTTTCATCCTTATCTGCAGCTTGTTACCTTGCCAAAGCTGGATTTAAAGTACAAGTTTTTGAAAAAAACGATAGCATAGGCGGAAGAGCTCGCCAATATAAAGCAGAAGGATTTACCTTTGATATGGGACCATCTTGGTATTGGATGCCTGATGTTTTTGAACGTTTTTTTGCTGATTTTAATCATCAAGTTTCAGACTTCTATCAATTAGATAAATTAAATCCCGCATACTCCGTATATTTTGGAGAAAATGATAAAATTGATATTGAAGATTCACTAGATAAAATTTTTAAAGTTTTTGAAGCTGAAGAAAATCATTCAGCTAGAAAATTAAAAAAGTTTATGGATGAAGCTTTAGACAATTACAATATTGCCATCAAAGACTTAGTGTACAAGCCAGGCGTATCTCCAATGGAGTTGGTAACTTGGAAAACAGCTAAAAGAGTAAATCAATTTTTTGGAAACATTTCTGACGATGTGGACAAGGATTTTAAAAACGAAAGACTAAGACAAATTTTAAAATTCCCAGTTTTATTTTTAGGAGCAAAACCAAGCGATACCCCATCCTTTTACAATTTTATGAATCATGCAGATTTTGGTTTAGGCACGTGGCATCCAAAAGGTGGAATGTACCAAGTAGTGGCTGCAATGGAAAAACTAGCCAAATCTTTAGGGGTAGCGTTTCAAACCAAAGCAAATATTGAAAAAATTGAAGTGAAAAATGGAAAAGCAGTTGGTTTAGTGTGCAATGGTAAAACAGTTCAAGCAGATATCATTTTAAGCGGAGCAGATTATCACCATACGGAAACGCTTCTTGACGAACATCATCGTCAATATTCAGAAAAATACTGGAAAAAGAAAACCTTTGCGCCTTCTTCTCTCCTATTTTATTTAGGTATAGATAAGAAACTAACTAAAGTAAATCATCATAATTTATTTTTTGATGTGGACTTTGAACAACACGCAGAAGAAATTTATTCAGACCCTAAGTGGCCAACCGAACCTTTGTTTTACGCTAATTTTACTTCGCTAAGCGATCCTTCTACAGCTCCAAAAGGCTGCGAAAATGCATTTTTCTTGGTGCCAATTGCGCCTGGTTTAGAAGACACAGAAGCATTGAGAGAACAATATTTCGACATTGTTATTTCTAGATTCGAAAAATTAACTGGGGAAAGTATTAAAAATAATATTATATTTAAAAGAACATTTTGCGTAGACGATTTTAAAAAAGACTACAACTCTTATGGCGGTAATGCTTATGGTATGGCAAATACTTTATTGCAGACCGCTTTTTTAAGACCTAAGTTAAAAAGTAAAAAAGTTGACAATTTGTTTTTTACAGGCCAATTAACCGTTCCAGGACCAGGAGTGCCACCAGCTCTTATCTCTGGGAAGTTGGTTTCAGAATTAATTGAAAAGAACTAAAAAAAATTGCTATGAAATCGATTTTTGACCAAGTTGCAAGAGACTGTAGTAAGCGGGTAACCCAATCTTACAGCACGTCTTTTTCAATTGCAACAAAATTACTTGCTCCTTCCATTAGGCAGGATATTTATAACATTTATGGATTTGTTCGCTTTGCAGACGAGATTGTAGATACTTTTCATGAATTTAATAAAAATGAATTGTTAGATGAATTTGAATTGGAATTGTATAAAGCAATCGATCGGAAAATTAGTTTGAACCCCATTTTAAATTCGTTTCAAGAAACAGTTCATAAATATCAAATTCCAGCTGAATTATACAATGCCTTTTTGGAAAGCATGCGAAAAGATTTATCTAAATCTACTTACAAAACACAAGAAGAATACGAAGAATACATTTACGGAAGTGCCGATGTTGTGGGCCTAATGTGCTTAAAAGTTTTTGTAAAAGGACATGATGAAATGTACCACAGATTAAAAAACGATGCTATGAAATTGGGCTCAGCATTTCAAAAAGTGAACTTTTTAAGAGACCTAAAAGCAGATTACGAAGAATTGAGTAGGTCTTATTTTCCTAATGCCAACTTAGAACAACTTGACGAAGCAACAAAACAAGAAATCATCGATGAAATTGAAGCCGATTTTCAAGCAGGCTTACGCGGAATTACACAACTTCCAGTGGAAGCCAAACTTGGAGTATACACGGCTTATATTTACTATTTAAAATTATTGCACAAACTAAAAGCAACCCCTTCGTTAGAAATTAAAAACACGCGCATTAGCGTGCCCAATTACACAAAAGCTAGTTTGCTAGCAAAATCATTTATTTCGTGTAGATTAAATTTAATTTAAAAAAGCATAACTAAGTATGAATATTATATATTCAATATTAATATTTTTTGGAACTTTTGCCGGAATGGAATTCATGGCTTGGTTTACTCATAAATATGTAATGCATGGTTTTTTATGGGTTTTACACAAAGACCATCATCGGAAAGACCATAATTCTTGGTGGGAAAGAAACGATTTGTTCTTTGTTTTTTATGCAGCAATAAGCATGTTCTTTTTTATGACAGATTATGTAGCTTTTGGCAATGCCATTGGTGCTGGAATTGCCGCTTATGGAGCAACTTATTTTTTAGTACACGACATATTTATTCACCAACGTTTCAAACTTTTTAGAAAAGCCAATCATTGGTATGCAAAATCCATTAGAAGAGCGCACAAAATTCACCACAAGCATTTAGGAAAAGAAGAAAGCGAATGCTTCGGGATGCTTGTACCACCTTTGCGTTATTTAAAACAAAAATAAAATATGAATAAACAGCGTGCCTTGATTATTGGCGCTGGAATTGCTGGAATTGCAGCGGCTTTAAGACTTCAAAAAAAAGGCTTTCAAGTGGCTATTTTTGAAGCAAGCCCACACACAGGTGGTAAGTTACATGCCATTCAACAAGACGGATACCGTTTTGATTTGGGTCCTTCGCTTTTTACCATGCCACATTTTGTAGACGAAATCTTTACATTGTATAATGAAAAGCCTGAAACACATTTTGAATACATCAAAAAAAATCGGGTTTGCAATTATTTTTGGGAAGATGGAACACAATTTCAAGCAAATGCTCAGGTTGATGATTTTATAGTTGAAGCCGCCAAAACTTTTGGTGAAAATGAAGAAAACATAAAAAACTATTTAGAAAGAAATAAAGAAAAATACGATTTAACGGCGAGTTTATTTTTGGAAAGATCGCTTCATCAAGCTAAAACCTATTTTACTAAAGACACTTTTAAAGCCATAACGCAGCTCTATAAACTCAATCTTTCAGAGAATTTGAATGCGGTAAATGAAAAATACTTCAAAAACCCGAAATTAGTACAATTGTTCAATCGCTTTGCTACTTACAATGGTTCTTCGCCATACAAAACGCCTGGCATCATGTCTATGATTCCACATTTAGAAATGCATTTTGGCACCTTTTATCCCAAAGGCGGAATGCATGAAATTTCACAAAGCCTAACTCGATTTGCTGAAGAAAAAGGAGTGCGTTTTCATTTGAATACAAAAGTAAATAACATTATAAGTTCAGGTGAAAAAGTAGTTGGAATAGAAACTGATCAAGGTACATTTGATGGAGATTTAGTAGTTTCCAATATGGATGTTTTCAACAGCTATCGCAATTTATTGAAAGATGCTAAAAAACCAGAAAAAACGCTTCAACAGGAACGCTCTAGTTCGGCTTTGATTTTTTATTGGGGAATTAAAAAAGAATTCCCTGAATTAGATTTACACAACATCTTATTTTCAGAAGATTACAAAACCGAATTCGATTATATTTTCAATAAAAAGGAATTGTTTGAAGATCCAACGGTGTACATCAATATTACTTCAAAAGAAACCCCAACCGATGCACCAAAAGGTGCTGAAAATTGGTTTGTAATGATAAATGTACCAGCAAACTATGGGCAAGATTGGGAAAAATTGAAAGTAAAAGCAAAGATTGCAATTTTAAAAAAGATTGAAAAATGTTTGGGTGTAGATGTTTCGCATTTAATTGAAACCGAATACTGTTGGACACCTGTTTCTATTGAAAACGAAACCAGTTCTCATCGTGGATCGTTGTATGGTGCTTCAAGCAATAGCAAATGGGCTGCATTTTTAAGGCATCCTAATTTTTCATCACAATACAAAAATCTATATTTTTGTGGTGGTTCTGTGCATCCAGGTGGCGGAATTCCTTTATGTTTACTTTCAGCAAAAATTGTAGCCGATTTAATACCCAATGCGTAAATGAAAATTATTAACCAACAAAAGTATGCTTACACTTTAGCAGCAGGTATTTTATGGCTTTTCCACATCAGTGGAATCCTTGGTATTAGCTTGGGTTACATGGATTGGTTTGCCAGCCGAACCAGTTTAAATTTACTCATTGTAGGATTAATTCTGATTATTTTCTTCCCTGTAAATTCCATTAAATTATGGGCTACTTTTTTGGTCTTAGCCACTTTAGGAATTGTAGTAGAATATCTGGGCGTGAACTATGGTTTGTTTTTTGGAGACTACAGTTATGGTGAAAATATGGGACCAAAAATCGGTGGAGTTCCGTGGTTAATTGGGCTTAATTGGGCTCTACTAACTTTTACAACAGGAGCTATGGCCAATTACCTTACCGAAAATTGGTTTTTTAAAGCACTAATCGGTACCTTTTTAATGTTATTTCTAGATGTTTTAATGGAAGCCTCCGCTCCTATTTTCGACTTTTGGGAATTTAATAGCGGCTACGCTCCTATTGATAATTACATTGCCTGGGGAATTATAGCATTTTTATTTCACCTTTTATTTAGTGGCTTAAAACTGAAAGGCAATTTATTTATCAGCCTTCATATTTATTTTGTTCAACTCGTATTTTTTATCTACTTCTATGTCTACTTCTAAATTCGATATTGGCATAGTTGGCGGTGGTGTTTCTGGTTTACATCTTGCCTTGGCTTTAGTAAATGATGCATATTTTAAAGATTATAAAATTGCTTTATTTGAAAAAGGGCCAAAAACCGAAAACGATAAAACTTGGTCTTTTTGGGAAGATGGTAAAGGAAAATGGGATAAATTGATTTACAAAGCTTGGTCTAAAGGAAAGATTTATGCCCAAAATCAAAAAGTAGATTTACAGTTGAATCCGTACTCTTACAAAATGCTTCGGTCAATAGATTTCTACACCTATGCTTATCAACAACTTGAAAACGCTTCAAACGTAGAAGTTATTTATGAAGCTGTAGTAGATATTTCAGAGCACGAAAATCTGGTACATATTAGCACATCTGAAAGTGAGTACACTTCAAAGTTAGTTTTTAATAGTCGGATTCCTGATTTCAATACAATTAAAAACCAAGCTGATTTTACACTACTCCAACATTTTAAAGGTTGGTTTATTAAAACTAAAAAAGCAACTTTTGATCCTTCTGAATTTACCATGATGGATTACCGCTATAAAGATGGAGACTTAACTAGTTTTGTATATGTTTTACCTGTTTCGGAAAACATAGCACTGGTTGAATACACTTATTTTACACCCGAGCTAGTTGAAGATAAAACATACGATGAATTCTTAAAAAAATATATTCAAGACCAATATACAACCGATGAATATGAAATTATAGACCAAGAAAAAGGAATTATTCCGATGAGTAATTACAACTTCGATGAGAATCACACTGAAAAAATTATCCAAATTGGTACTGCAGGTGGTTGGGTAAAAGCATCATCAGGTTACTCTTTTAAAAATGCTGAGAAAAAAGCTCAGAAAATTGTCAAGAATTTAAAAGATAATATTTCACCTATTCACAAGCTTTCGCATCCAAAATACAAGCATTACGATACGCTTTTTTTAAATGTTTTATACGAAAACAATCATCTTGGCGAAAAAGTATTTTACAAGCTCTATGCTAAAAACAACATTCAAACATTACTTAGGTTTTTAGATGAAGAAACCAATTACGTAGAAGATTTGAGCATCATTAAATCGCTTACTTCAATAAAATTCATCAATGCTTTTTTTAACCACTTATTCAAATAAATATGAAATTGAATCCTAAAAAACTGGAAGAATTGGCTTTTGCTAAAATGCATTTTGGGAAATTTAAAGGTTCATATTTAAGTGACTTACCAGAAGCCTATCTCATTTGGTTTAAGCAGAAAGGCTTTCCTGACAATAAACTCGGTTTGCAAATGCAAGAAGTATTAGAATTAAAAGTAAATGGCTTAGAAGAAATTTTATGGAAAATTAGAAGAAAATAATTTCTAACCGCTTTTGACTCTATTCAAATTAAATATTTAGCTTTGTTTAAAACAAAAATACATGTTGAAAAAATTATTAGTTTTCAGTTTATTTATCGCGTTAATTAGCTGTCAAGACGATCCAAAAAACAAAGATAACAATAGCAACGAAGAACAATCTAAGGAGTTTAAAGATGAACATAATGCCAGAACTGCCTTAGATTATGCAGGAACCTATTCAGGAAATCTACCTTGCGCAGATTGTTCGTTTATACGCTTTAAAGTTGCTATAAACAAAGACCAAACCTTTCATGCAAAATACATTTATGTAGATAAGAGCGATGAAGTTTTCGAAGACAAAGGAGTTTACAAGTGGGTTGAAAATGGAAATTACATTCACTTAAAAGCTAGCGAAACTAAAAGCGAATACAAGTTTAAAGTTGAAGAAAATTCATTGTTAATGCTCAGCCAAGATGGCAAAGAAATAGATTCTGCTTTCAAAGAAAAATACTACTTGAAAAAAAGTTAATTGTTCTTCATTTTTACGGTTTAAACAGCTACTACAGGTTTACAAATCAGTCTGTAATTCATAAGCTTTCTTTATAACATCAGAACAATTTTCACTGAAAAAGTATAGTTACTAGTAGTTGATTTATTTTATTTTGTAACCAAAAAATGAAGACAACTTTTCACCCTGCAAACAAACGAGGCCATGCTAATCACGGTTGGTTAAACACACACCACAGTTTTAGTTTTGCTTCTTATTTTGACCCCAATAATATGAATTTTGGTGCGTTGCGCGTTTTAAATGACGATGTAGTTGCCCCAAATATGGGTTTTGGAACACATCCGCATGAAAATATGGAAATTATTTCTATTCCGTTGTCTGGAGACTTAGAACACCAAGACAACATGGGTAACAAATCCATTATTAAATCGGGGGAAATTCAAGTCATGAGCGGTGGAACAGGTGTGCAACATAGCGAGAAAAATAAAAATGCTGATCTTCCAGTAAACTTCTTGCAAATTTGGGTTTTTCCAAACAAAAAAAATGTACAACCTAGATACGACCAACAAAAAATTGATCCAGAAAAAGTTCATAATCAATTTGGTCAGATTCTTTCGCCAAATCCTGATGATGATGGGGTTTGGATACATCAAAATGCTTGGTTTTATTTGGGAAGGTTTGACGAAACACTTCAAAAAAACTTCAATCTAAAAGATACAAAAAACGGAGTTTATGTCTTTATTTTGAAAGGAAAAGCACAAATTGAAAACCAAGTTTTAAATCAAAAAGACGCCTTTGGAATTTGGGAAACAGAAGAATTTCAAATGCATATTGAAGCGAAGTCCGAAATTTTGATGATGGAAGTTCCCATGGATTTTTAGCAATAATTTCAACAAACATAAAAAAAGCGCTTCAACTTAAAATTGAAGCGCTTTTAGTTGATTAAGAATTCGGTTTAATTTACAAACTCTTCTTCGCTTACTTTTTCTTCTTCATCTCCTTCTAAACTGGCCAAGTAGCGTTCTGCATCTAAGGCGGCCATACAACCTGTGCCAGCTGCAGTAACCGCTTGTCTGTATTCTTTATCTTGCACATCTCCACTGGCAAATACACCAGGAATATTGGTTTTAGTGGTTTTACCTTGAGTAATAATGTAACCTGTTTTATCCATATCAAGAAAACCCTTAAAAATATCGGTATTGGGTTTGTGCCCAATGGCAATAAACAATCCTGTTATTTTAATTTCTTCGGTTTCTTTGGTTTGGTTATTAATCATTCGTAAACCTTCTACTACTTGTTCACCTAGAACTTCATCTATTTCAGTATAAAATTTAACGTCTAAGTTTTTGGTATTAAAAACGCGATTTTGCATGGCTTTAGATGCTCTCATTTCTCCACGTCTAACCAACATCGTTACTTTATTACAAATTTTAGCAAGATAGGTAGCTTCTTCAGCCGCGGTGTCTCCTCCACCAACAATAGCTACATCTTGGCCTTTATAGAAAAATCCATCACAAACAGCACAAGCAGAAACGCCACCACCGCGTAAGCGTTGCTCGCTTTCTATACCTAAATATTTAGCTGAAGCACCTGTGGAAATAATGATACTTTCCGCTTCAATCCAAGTTTTGTTGTCTATCTGTACTTTATGAATGCCACCTTCTTTTTCAGAAAGTTCAACTTTAGTTGCCATTCCAATTCTAACATCAGTTCCAAATCGCTCTGCTTGCGCTTGCAACTCTGTCATCATCTTTGGTCCATCAATTCCATCTGGATAACCTGGAAAGTTTTCTACTTCTGTGGTGGTAGTTAGTTGTCCGCCAGGCTCCATTCCTGTATAAACTACTGGGTCTAAGTCTGCTCTAGCAGCATAAATTGCAGCTGTATATCCAGCTGGTCCAGATCCTATAATAAGACATTTAATTCGTTCGATTTGTTCTGACATAATTTTCAAATTTGTTACAAAAATACTACGTTTTTATGAAACTAAATCATAGAAAAATCCTTTGTTGAAATAGGTTTATAAGTTGAATCTATTTATCAATTAAAAAGAATTTGTTTTTCCAATATTCTATTCAACAAAATGAAGATAAGCTTCAAAATAGCAAATAATTATAATAAATTTGTCGAAATTGAAAAAGTATGGGCAAAACACAAGACTTAATTGAAAAGTTGGTAACAAAATATGAATCTTTAGGTGAAAATCCTGATACTTACTTAGAAGGTTTGTTGCATGCCAAGCCCATAAACTATTGGGATTATATTGAAGTGGAAACCTTGTTAGCTTTACAAAAACCAAGAACTCATTTTAAAGATGAAGTGGTTTTTATAGGCTACCACCAAATTACAGAATTGGTATTAAAATTAATGATTCATGAATTGCAACAACTCATAAATTCAGGATCTTCAGAAAATTTATTGATTGATAAAATGCAGCGTTTAACCCGCTATACCGACATGTTAATTACTTCTTTTTCGGTAATGAAAGACGGTATGAGTTATGAAGATTACAATGTATTTCGCTTAAGCTTGGCGCCTGCCAGTGGATTTCAAAGTGCCCAATTTCGATTTTTAGAAATTTACTGTACTGAGTTAGAAAATTTAGTAAATGAAAAAGGTAAATCCAGATTACCAACAAAACCAAGAATTGAAGATTATTTCGAGCATATTTATTGGAAAGATGCAGGACATAATCGAAAAACAGGAGAAAAGTCCCTAACATTAAAAACATTTGAAGATAAATACTTAGATAAATTTATAAATCTAGCTAAAGAAGTTAAAGGCAAGACCATTCATGAACAATTTTCAGAAATGAAAAATCCGAGCGAAGACTTACTCAATGCTATGCGTGATTTTGACTACAATTACAATGTAAGTTGGCCGTTAACACACCTTAGAACAGCACAAAAATACTTAAACAAAAAAGGAGAAAATAAAGCAGCTACAGGCGGCTCTAAATGGCAAAAATATTTACACCCAAGGCATCAACAAAGATCATTTTTTCCATCCTTATGGCAAGAAACTAGTATTTTAGATTGGAAAGAAGAAAATGTATAAACCACTCCAAATTATTGTTTTTAGTATAGCTTTCATTCCTTCTCAAATGACTGCTCAGGAAGATAGAGTGCGTTTTTTCGATTTAGAAACTAGACCCACTATTTCTGTTTTGTACGATCAGACTTTCAAAAGAAATTTAAGGCCAATATACATTCCTACCAATATTTACGCTACTTCTAGCCAAAGAAGAAACATCAATATGGCAGAGCAAGTGCAGCGTAAAGAATCCGAAAGAAATTACTTAGCTCAAATTTATCAATCAAGGATAAATCAACAACAGATTCGGATTTCACAAAATTACAAATCTGGACTAAAAAAGAAATCGATGACTACAGAAGCTGGTGTAGACTTTAGGCAACCCTACAATTATCAACCTTACGGATGGCAAAACAATTACTACCATTCTTCTGCACAATGGAATCCAACTTTTTACCAAGGAACAAGTTATGGCAGGTTAAGAGCAAATAGATACTTGTTTTACTAAGCTATTAAAAGTTGATATAAGGAGCTCATCCCGCTATTCATTTCAAGTCCTCAGACATCAATAACAAAAAATAAGCATCAAAAAGAGCTTCGTAAAGTCGCTTTTTTGATGCTAGTTTTGTGAATTTCTGTCTTTGCGGGCTTTTTATTTCTATCGGGGCTAGGATAATCTTACAAACTTGAAGAAAAATTTGGGATATTTTTTAATTGTATAATCTTACTTGTTATTCAGATAAGTTTTTACTTTCACCTTCCAGTTAGACCTATGGTAAATAAAAGATGTTTTATTATTTCTAAGTCGTGAATCTGAATGAATGGGGAAATCATCTTTTAATTGCTTGTGGTTTTCTAAAATTAACATTTCTGGGTTTTCAATAGGGCAAAATTGATTTGACAAAGTAAATATTGTGTTCAGATTATTTTCTAGATAATAATTTTTTCGCTTTTTATATAACTTCATTAGCGTATGTAAAGTTTGATTTGGATGATCTGTAATATAGTCTAAATCATACAAATCTTTTTCAGCAAATCTGTTGGCTAGCGCATCTAATTTAAAAAGTCCTACATCTACTTCGCTAGCTAATCTTATTCCATTGATCAGCTCGATTGGTTTTAACAATTTAAATCCTTGTAAAACTTCAACTTTAATATTAATTAATCCAGTTGAAATTATAGTCCTTAAAAAGATGAGTTCTTCAGTTTGTTTGGTTGGGTAGCCAATATACAGAAGTCTGTCTTTAAACTTCTTATTTATTTCCCTTTCAATTAGCTTAAATCCTTCAAAGCCTAT
Source organism: Psychroflexus planctonicus (assembly GCF_014640195.1). GTDB lineage: Bacteria > Bacteroidota > Bacteroidia > Flavobacteriales > Flavobacteriaceae > Psychroflexus > Psychroflexus planctonicus. The sequence goes on along the minus strand of NZ_BMGM01000004.1, from coordinate 220,509 downwards.
AATACTTTCACAAAACAAGTCAATATCAACAGATTCTCTATGTTCGTAGCGTATAGCTAAATTTGTTCCCCCAGCTAAATAGAAGTTCCTTAACGAATTTAATTCCTGTAATTCTTTAATAATCTTCTCTAATTCATTAGAGATATACATTTTTGTTGAATTTACTTTTCACACGAATATGATAACGCTTAGCTAAAAGCTGGCAAATATCATCAGGAATTCGTTCAAATGTATTTGAAAGAACTCTCTGAATTGTTTCTTTACAATATAGGTCTTCTAAGAACAATATGTTTTTATTGTAGTTTGAGTAATCTGAAAACATAAGAATCCGTGATATGATTACATGACAATCCTTCTGAATGTCAAGCTTTGACACATCCAAGTCCCAAAAATAGTAGTTGGGTATATTTCTTAATATGTTCTTAGTTAAATTCATGATACTAATACAAAAGTATCAAATATTTTTTTAAAAAGATATAAACCGTAAAAAATTGGCAATCATATATTTATGAACCAATCTAAGTTTTAATAAAAACAAGTAAATTTTGATCTGATGAAATAAGTTTTAGTCCTAGTGAACTACTCCTTCAAAGAAATACCTACGCCATTTTCGATGGTAATTTGTCTGTTTTTGTATAAAGTTCCAATCGCTTTTTTAAATGCTTTCTTACTCATCTTCAATAACTTGTTAATCATTTCAGGATCAGATTTGTCATGTAGTGGTAAAAATCCATCGGTTTCTTTTAAAACTTCTAGCACTTTTTCTGCATTGGGTTCTATACTTCGGTAACCTGGTCGTTGTAAGCTTAAATCTATTTTATTGCCTTCTCTAATTTTCTTTACAAAACCTTTTAGGCGATCTCCTACTCTCAATTTTTGATGAACATCGTTTTCAAAAATCAAACCCAAATGAATATCATTGATAATGGCATTGTAGCCCAAGTCTGTTGGATTAGATATCAGTAAATCTACTTCTTCAAAAGCTTCAACTGTAAGTTCAGCATTATCTACAAAATGATGTACTTTAGAAGATGCTACCAACCGATTGGTTTCTTCATCTAAGTAACAAAAAACTAAGTAGCGTTCGCCTACTTTCATTTTATTGGCTTGTTCTATATACGGAACAAAGAGATGTTTTTCTAAACCCCAATCCATAAACGAACCAAATTTGTTAATGTCTACGCAGGAAAGCATAGCAAATTCGTCTAATTTAATGTAGGGTTCTAGGTTGGTAGCAACGGGACGTTCTTCATGATCTAAATACACGAAAACACGAATGGTATCGCCAATTTCAAATTGTTCTGGTTTGTATTTATTGGGAAGTAGGACTTCGTTATCTTGATCGTCTTTCAAGAACAATCCTGGTTCTGTATCGCGATCTATTGTTAGTTCATGGTGAACACCAATGGCAAGCATAATTCTATTTTTTTGGCAAAGATAAGCAACTAAGACTTAGCAAATTTGTATGTGGCTTTTATTTGTACCAACTTGCATACATTAGGTAACTGTCTGCTATTCTATTAATTTCGTCAGAAAGTAATTCGGGACTTACCGATTTCACTTTTTTGGCTGGAACACCCGCATAAATACTGCCTTTTTCTACACGAGTATTTTCCAAAACCACGGCACCCGCAGCAATAATACTGCCTTCTTCAACCACAACTCCATCCATGATAATGGCACCCATTCCTACCAAAACATCATCTTGTATTGTACATCCATGCACGATAGCTCGATGTCCAATAGATACGTTATTCCCGATGCTTGTAGGTGCTTTTTGGTAGGTGCAGTGAATCATAACCTGATCTTGAATATTTACTTTGTTTCCAATTTTAATAAAATGTACATCGCCACGCACAACTGCATTAAACCATACACTGCAATCGTTTCCCATTTCTACTTCTCCAATAATAGTTGCGTTTTCAGCTAAAAAACAGTTTTCGCCAAACTGTGGAGTATGATTTTGTACCGATTTAATAAGTGCCATATTGTATTGTTATTTGAATTATTTTAAAAAGTAAATTTACTAGAATGTTGAAACCTACGCATGAGAAAAATTAAATTTTTAAAAATACAGCCTTTAGTTTTTGAATAGAATCCTATTTTTGACGGTTTGAAATAATAGTATGGAAGTTAAAACCACTTCATTTCTAGATGAACTTAATGCACGATACAAGGATTTATTACCTTCTCAACGCATCGAACAATTTTATAAAGAATTTGATGTAAATCAGGTTTTAGTTACTTCTTCTTTTGCTGCCAATTCGGCTTTTTTCTTACATTTATTCAGTAAATATGGACATTCTGCACAGGAAATTCATTTTATAGATACCCGTTTTCACTTTGATGAAACTTTGCACTACAAACAATTTCTTAGCCAAAAATATAATTTAAATGTAGTAGACATTACACCTAACAAAGCACAAAATCAAGCTGCAAACAAAGAACAACTCTGGAAAACCAATCCCGACTTGTGTTGTGAAATCAATAAAGTTCAACCGCTTTCTATTGTGGCTAAAAATTATGCAGTTTGGGCTTCGGGTTTAATGCGTTCACAAAACGAACATCGTAAAAGCTTACGCATTTTTGAAGAAAAGAAAGGAAATTTACGCTTTTACCCAATTATTGATATAGATCCAGCCAAGCGAGATGCTTTTATTAAACAAGAAAACTTACCAACGCATCCTATGGTAAAAGAAGGCTACCACTCCATTGGTTGTAAACATTGTACAGTTAAAGGCGAAAGTAGAGAAGGTCGCTGGGTTGGTTTAGCCAAAACAGAATGCGGATTACACATTTAGTTTGGCTTAATTCTTGAAACCTAAACTCAAAAATTCAAGAAATGAAAAATACGTTGTTTTTTTTATTCATGTTCATTTGTTTCCAGTTCACTTACGCTCAATTTAGCGGAAAAATAGTATACCAATTTGAATACCAAACCAAGAACAACCTACCTCTCGAAGATGTTCTAGAAGGAACTAAAATAGATAGTGTAAGTTATACTATTAATGAAAAAGCATACAAGTCTGTTAGCTATAGCAATGGAGAAATTATTGAAGAATATGTGTATGATCCAGCTTCAAAGAAAATGCTTTTTAGCATGGGAAATCGTCCATATTATCTCTATTTAAAAACCGATTTAGAAAAATTCAAGTCGGATGTAAAATTACAAATCGATCATACTCATACCAAAGATTTTCTAGGTTATTCAGCTTATAAGACCACCCATCCAACTACTGGAGAAATCAATTATTATTCAGATGAAATCACCATAGATACAAGTCGTTTTTCGAAGCACTATTTCATGCAATGGAATGAAATTTTAAAACAAACCAAGGGTGGAATTCCATTAAAAACCATTACTAAACATAACGGATACACTGAAATTAAAACTGCTGTTAACATTGAAAAGCAAGCCATTAACGAAATGGATTTTAGTTTCGATGAAGAAAAAATGCAAGTTGCAGCGTATAATAATTTAGATGAAGTAATTGATTTTCCTGATTTAAAAGACCGTGGTTTTTGGTGTTATCAAGCTGTTGTTGAACAAAACAGCAACCGACTAATCGACGGAAAAGATTATCAACTAATTTTACGTTTTGTAATTCATCCCGATGGAAAAATCACTCATATTGAAATTGAAGAAAGCGATTACGAATATTTAAACGAAGCCGCAAAACAAATAATTGAAACTTGCGATTTGGGTTTCGAGCCTGGATTAATTAATGGTTTGCCAGTTAGTTCTGAAATTTATTATCCTATTAATTTCTAAAATTTTATATTTGAAGAAATATCTGTTTATGAAACATAGAATTAACCACACATTTTTACTTCTTTTAAGCCTTATCTTGTTTTGGAATTGCTCTTCAGACGATGATAATCCATCTCAAGATAACAGTCCTAAAAACTACTTTCCATTAGTTGTAGAAAACCAATGGCAGTACAATAACAAGCAAACTGCAAATAATGAAACGCAAGATACTCAAGAAACACTTAGCGTTGCTAATGAAGAACAAACCGAAAACGGAAATGTTTTTTTACTAGACTCAGACAATAACCAAACTGGAGTTTCTTTTACAAGTATTCTTTCTAATGGACAAGTTTATAAAAATGAAGATCAACTCTTGCTTACCGGTAGTGTAGATTTAGGACTAGATCAAACAGAAATCCCTGACTTTGATATCGATTTTGAAAACGTGGTAATTTATAACAATAATGCCATTGATGGTGATTTGATGTTTAGCGAAGACCAAAACACAACCTTACCTGAGTTCAACAACATTACACTAAATTTAAGTTTAAGCATTGAAAGTGTAAGCCTTGGCAACATAGAAGAAATTGATGTTAATGGTGAAATATATGAAGATGTAATCGGATCGCAGTTTATAGTTTCTATAGGAGTAGATGCTACTACAACTGTACCGCCATTACCATTTCCTATTACAGTTCAAGTAATTGAATTTCAGGAAGTAATAAATTCTACTAATTACTTTGCCAATGAAGTGGGATTAGTACAAAGTGAAACCAACTTAAATGTAAACTTTAGCGATGAACTAAACCAAATTCCTGATTTCAATTTAGAAGACATTATGGTTTTAATCGAACAGGAATTAGCTACTTTTCAAGTAACTTTAGAAGAATAATTTTACACCAAAGCTGCTTTTATCACTTCAATAGGATGTATTGCTTTCCGTTGGGTTGCATCTTTAATTTGATGCCGACAACTGTGACCGTTCGCTACAATTAGAGTTGAAGTTGCTGTTTTTTGTACAGCAGGAATCAGTTGTAAATTAGCCATCTGCAAGCTAACTTTGTAGTGTTCTTTTTCGTAACCGAAGCTGCCTGCCATACCACAACAACCCGAAGGTATTAATTTAACATCGTAGTTTTCCGGAAAATTCAATAAAGTAAAAGTTGGTAAAGTTGAAGCCAATGCTTTTTGATGACAATGTACGTGCACCTTCATTTGAGTGACTTCTGATGTAAATTGCTCTTTTTTAATGTTTCCAAGTTCCATCTCTTTTACTAAAAATTCTTCAACTAAAAATGTATGTTGAGCTATGCGTTTAGCAGCTTCCACATCATTTGCTAAACGAATGTATTCATCTTTAAAACTTAAAATAGCCGAAGGTTCAATTCCCAATAAAGGCGTTTCAGCAGAAATTTTGTTTTTAAACAATGCTATATTTTCATTCGCAAATAATTTAGCTTTTTTCAAAAATCCTTTAGAAAGTAAAGCTCTCCCACTGGGTTTGTGATGAAGTATTTTTACTTCGTAATTTAATTTCACTAAAACATCAATTGCTGCAATGCCAATATCAACATCGTAATAATTAGTAAACTCATCAATAAAAATATAAACCTGTTTAATTGGGTTTTGTTTCGGTTTTAAATTAATTTTTCCAGCTTCAACTAGTTGAAAGAGTGTTTTTGAAGCAATTTTAGGTAAACTCCTTTCCATAGGAACTCCCATGGTTTTATATAAAACACTTTTCATTAGGTTATTTGAAATCAACGAATTATAGATTCCAGAAAATGGTTTAATCCATGAATTCACTTGATCTACGTTGGCAAAAAACCAATTTTTAAACGAAACGGAATTGCTTTGATTATACTGATGTAAAAATTCAGTTTTAAAAGCTGTAACATCAACGCTACTCGGGCATTCACTTTTACAAGCTTTACAACCCACACACAAATCGAAAGTTTCTTTTAAAGCTTCATGATTAAAATTATTTTCCTTTTTACCGTGGGTTAAAAATTCGCGCAAAGCATTGGCTCTTGCTCGTGTGGTGTCTTTTTCATTTTTAGTAACATGGTAACTCGGACACATTCCGCCACCTGCTGTATGGCTTTTTCTGCAATCTCCCGAACCATTGCATTTTTCTGCTGCACGTAAAATTCCACCTTCTTCTGTAAATTGAAGTTGCGTATTTATTTCTGGTTCTTCTCGGTCGGTTTCATAGCGTAAATCTTGATGAATCGGTAAAGGATTTAAAATTTTGTTTGGGTTAAAAATTCCCTTTTCATCAAATGCATTTTTCACATTTTCTAAAGCGGAATAACAGGTATCGCCCAGCATCATTTTAATGAAAGAAGAACGTACTTTACCATCGCCATGCTCACCACTTAACGAACCATTATATTTTTTAACCAACTGTGCAACCGCTTCTGAAATTTGTTGAAAAAGTTGGACATCTTCCCTTATTTTTAAATTTAAAATAGGTCTTAAATGCAACTCTCCTGCTCCAGCATGTGCGTAATACACTGCATCTTGACCAAAGCTTTTCATTAAACTAGAAAATTCTTTAATGTAATTACTCAAATCTTCTAAAGCAACCGCTGTATCTTCAATACAAGCTACTGCTTTTTTATCGCTATTTACATTTCCCAATAAGCCTAAACCCGCTTTTCGTAGTTCAAATGCTTTTGCAATATCTTCTCCTTGTAAAACTGGAAACGCATAGGCTTGTGATGAATTTTGTAAATCGGTTAGCAGTTCTTCAACTTGGTTAGCTAAGTCGTCTTGGAAATCTGATTTTAATTCTAACAGTAAAATTGCTTCTGGATCAGCTTCAATAAAAAAGCGATGTTGTTGATAATACAATTGGTTTTTAGTGCAATCTAAAATCCGTTTATCCATCAACTCGCAGGTAAACAAATCGTGTTGCATTGCTACTTGAACAGCTTCCAAAGCATCTTCTACACTATTGAATTGAGCAGCGATTATTCGATTGATTTTTGGTGGTAAATTGTCTAAAGCCAGCGTAACTTCGGTAGTGAAGCATAAAGTTCCTTCGCTTCCAGCTAAGATTGTATTGATGTTGATTCCTTTTTCATCCTTCATTAAAACTTCATCTAAAGCATAGCCTGTGTTTCTTCGGTGTATTTTTGGATTGGGAAAATTAGCTTCGATGGCTGAAAGCAATTCTGCATCCTTTTTCATTGCAAAAAAAGTAGTGTAGATTTTACCTTCTAAGGAATTCAGTTTCAATTTTTCTTGCCATTCTTCGTTATCAATCCATTTGAATTCTGCTTCAGTAGCGTTTGCAAGCACCACTTTAGAAGCTATCACTTTATCGCGAGTTACCCCATATTTTATGGAAGTTGTTCCACTGGAATTATTCCCAAACATACCGCCAACAGTACATCGGTTTGCTGTTGAAGTATTGGGACTAAAAAATAAATTATAGGGTTTTAAAGCAGCGTTTAATTCGTCTAAAACCACACCAGGCTGAACCTTAACTTGTTTTTTACCTGCATTGATTTCAATAATTTTATTGAAGTATTTAGAAGTATCTACAACCACTCCTTTGCCTACACATTGTCCAGCCAAAGAAGTACCAGCCGCTCGTGGAATTAAACTCAGTTGATGCTTTTGAGCAAATTTCACTAAGTTTTGTAAATCTGAAGTGTCTTTTGGTAAAGCTACAGCTACCGGCAAACTACGATAAACCGATGCGTCTGTAGCATAAATGCTTTGGTGTAAAGGATCTAAATGAATTTCGCCCTTGAATGCGGATTTTAGATTACTCCAATGTATTAAATTTTCTTGCATTAATTAAGGTGATGTTTTGTTTAACTAGATTGCAAAGGTGTACTGACAAAATTAAAATTTTTGATAAATGTCATAAATAATTTCATGAATGGTAGCCAAGTTACTTCTTTTATTTCTTAAATTTATATTCTAAAACAATACAATTATGGATATTAATTTTAATTACGTACACGTAACTGCGAGCGAACGACTTGAAGAATTTACCAGCAAACGTTTAGAGAAATTAAAGCAACGTTATGACTGGATTGTAAGAGCTGAAGTCTTTATTAAAAAAGAAAATACTTCTAGCCCAGAAACAGGAATGATTTGTGAAATTAAGCTAAGTGCGCCAGGACAAAATGTATTCGCTTCTACTAACGAGAAAAATTTTGAAGCAGCAATTGCAACCACTATTGAAGATATAAAAAGACAGCTTCAAAAAAAGAAAGAAAAAATGACAACGCATTAATTTAATTATGCAATATGAACAAGCCGTTTTACATCAGTGTAGAGCGGCTTTTATTTTTAAAAAATGAAATTAGAAAATTACACTTACAAGCAAAATAACTTTATACGTTACTTTGTGCTTATTTATGTTTTGCTAATCTTAATAGCATCAATATTTATATATTTTGGAGATTCAGAGATTCCTGAATTTCTTGTTTTTATGAATATTCCTGTTGCTCTTTTAATTCTAGCTAGTTTTTACAAAAAGAATTATATTCTAGTGAAAGACAATGTTATTGAAGTTTTTAATTCTTTTAAATCTAGAGCAATTAAACTAGAAAACATTAAGTATGTAGAACCTGTTAGTGGAAGTACATGGGTAATTAAATTAAAAAATAAGCAAAAAACAAACTTATCTAAATTTCGAGTAGCTAAAGCAGACCAAGAACAATTTCAAAAGCAAATGAAAGCGCTTCAAAATCATTTTAAAAATTCTGAAGAAAGTTAAGCAAACCATTAAAATGGTTTTATTTCTGATAATTATTATTCAATAGCCCACGGATTAATCTGTGGGCTATGGATTTATCCATTTGCAATTTCAATTTAGCTTCTTCTGTATTCTGATGTAATTTCAAAAACTTTCTCTAGGATAGATTTGTCAGTTTCTGAAAATTCAATTTTTCTGCGTTTCATGACTACTTCAGCTACTTCAAAAGCTTTGGTAGTTTTGTAAGTCATTGTGCCTTGACTTCCGCCCCAACTAAAACTTGGAATAAAATTTCGTGGAAAACCTGCACCAAAAATATTGGCACTTACGCCAACAACTGTTCCCGTGTTGAACATTGTATTGATTCCGCATTTGGAATGGTCGCCCATCATTAAACCACAAAATTGTAATCCTGTATTGGCAAATCTTCCTGTTTCGTAGTTCCAAAGACGAACAGGTGCATAGTTGTTTTTTAAATTCGAAGTATTAGTATCTGCTCCAATATTACACCATTCGCCTAAAACGGAGTTTCCTAAAAATCCATCATGACCTTTGTTGGAATATCCAAAAATTACAGAATTACTCACTTCACCACCAACTTTACAATGTGGTCCAATAGTAGTGCCGGTGTAGATTTTTGCGCCCATTTTTAAAGTAGAATGCTCACCTAAAGAAAATGGCCCACGAACAGAACAATTTTCCATAATTTCTGCATCTTTCCCTATATAAATAGGACCTTCAGAAGCATTCAAGCTTCCGTTATACAATTTAGCACCTTCTTCTATAAAAATTTGTTCTGGATTTACTGTAAAAACTGAATCGGGAATAGGTGCTGATTTTCGCCCTTGAGTAAGTAGCTTAAAATCGGCTTCAATGGCTTGGTGGTTTTTTGAAAAGATATCCCAAAGGGCAGCAATTTGAAGGAATGTTCCTTGAAAGCTAATTTGTTGAAGCGTAGTTGGGTCTACAACTTCATTTGAAACATAAGCTAACACACTTTCACCTTCTACCAAGGCTTCACCAAGATTGAGTTTTTTTATTTGTTGCACTAAGGCTTCAGTTGGCAACACGGAAGAATTGATAAAAGTATTGATTTCCGCTTTGCGAAATGGGTATTTTTCTTCTAAATATGCTTCTGTTTTATAGGAAATAGTTTCCTTTAAAAAGTGCTTCCATTTTTCGGAAATACTTAAAATTCCAATTCTAATTTCTGCGATTGGTCTTGTGTATGTAAATGGCAATAAAGCTTTTCGGTTAGCAGGAAAATCGATTAGTACGTAATTCATCTGTAATTATTTAAAGTTTCTTTTAGCTGTTTTAATTAAACCCGTTATATCTTCTGAAAGTTTTAAAGCAAAGACTAAAAATACATAACTAAGCGCGATAAAAACAGATTTTAAAATGATATTTATGATGGGATGAAATTGAAAATCCCAAAAATAGAATGCAAGTAAGAAGATACTTATTATTAAAAATAACAAAAGCGATTTGATACTAAAAGGATGCATTTTAAACTTTAAGAATACAAAGAGAAGTTTAATAGAATTATATAAAAAGAAAGCGGTAAAAGTAGCATAAGCCGCACCGTAAATACCATATAAAGGAATTAGCCACAAGTTGAGTAAAAATGCTAAAACAGCAAGTATAACACCGGAATACAGCACAAAATGATAATAATTTGAATTGAATAAAATGCTTACATTATTTCCCAAAACACTATCGTATAATTTAACCAAGCTAATTAAAAATACAATTTGCACACCTGCGTGATAGGTTTCTGGAATTAATGCATACAGTTGATTGATGTTTCCTATGATCAAAACAAAAATAAGTCCGCTTATGACCAATAAGGTTACCGATGTTCGTTTATATAAGCTTTGTAATTCATCTACACTATTTTGATTTACAAAATTAGCTGTTATAGGATTAGTGATTTGTTGCATAGCTTTTGATGGAACAGCAATTACGGTTGCAATGTAAATCCCTATACCATAAACTGCCACATTTTCTATGGGCAAGAAATGCTCAATCATAAACTTATCTAAATCGAATAAAGCTACGCCAACGGTACCTGCAACAAATATGAGAAAGGAATATTTTATAATTTCCCATTTTTGTGAAGGAAAACGGAATTGAAATTTTGGCGTGTAGGTTTGAAAAGCGCTAAACATCATAATAAAAGCTCGAAGCACATAGACTCCAGCTGAAGCATAAATGAAAAAACTAATTTGGATTATTTCAAAATACAACAAAATAAGGAGTACAAAAATGCCAAAGCGTTGAAAAACTTCTTTCATAAAATTTCCAAAAGTGCTTTTTAGAAAAATTTTATTCCACGAAAAAAATACTTCAAAATAGGCTGTAACTATAGCTATAACAAAGATAAGCCAAGCATACGGCTGAACTAAATTGTTTTCTCCTTCAAAATATGCCAATACATAATCGTAGAAATAAACACCTAATATTCCTAGAATTATTCCTGAAATTAGTGGAATAATTAAGACAAGGCTCAATAATCGATCCTGATCTTCTTTCGATTTAAATGCGCTAAAGAATTTGATTAAAGTGTTGTGTCCGCCTAATGCCATTAATGGCCAAACTAAGTTTCCTGCAGTTAACAAATAGCTCACTAAACCATAGTACTCAGGTTGCATAAAATTTGGGTACAAAAGCAAAACATTGATAGCCCCAATTCCAAAACCCACATAGGTTGAAACTAAATTATTAAAAGACTGTTTTAGAATTATCCCCATATAATGGCATATCGTGCTAAATTAAAGAATAGATTGTAATTAAGTTAGCTTTTGTTTTATAGAAATAACATTATAAAAGTTTACTTAGTTTTTGGGTAAGCGATTTTCGGCTGTATTGAGCAATATGTTGAGAATTGACATTTAATTTACCTTGTAAAAAATCTTGAAAATAGATCTGAATTTGTTTTTTTAACTGGTTATGACTATCATAATCAAAATAATTTCCTGCTTGGGTTTCAGAAATAATTTTTTGTACATCCCATTGCTCTGGTCCTATTGCTAATATTGGGCGTTTGGCCATTAAATATTCAAAAATTTTCCCAGGAATAATTCCTTTTTTCTCTGTTCTGTTGGCTTCAATTAACAAGAGTACTTGCGCTTGATGCTGTACTTTTACTGCTTCTAGATGTGGCAAATAACCATCTAAATATACATAATCTTTCAGCCCGTTTTCTTCTATGCTATTTAAAACAACTTGACTTACTTTTCCTACAAAATGCAGCTCGAAAAATTGTTTAAAATGTTCATCTCCTTCAACTAAGTCTGCAAAAGCTTTCCAAAGTTCTGTTGGATTTCTTTCGCTTAAAAGCGAGCCGACGTGAACAAAAGAAAAGGCTTCACTTAAATCTATGTCAAAAGCTTCCACTTCATCAAATCCGTTGGTAATTACTTCAATTGGTTTTGCTGTTTTGGAACTAAACTCTCGCTTTGTTTCAAAACTAGTCACTACAATTTGGTCTGCATCTTGTAATATAGATTTTTCTAATTCTATGTGTTTTTGTTGTGTGCTTTCCTTAAATTTTAGCTGACTATGATAATCAATATTCACCCATGGATCGCGAAAATCTGCTATCCATTTTAGATTAGTAAATTGTTTTTTTAATCCTTGCCCAATTAAGTGTAAACTGTGAGGTGGTCCAGTAGTAATTATGGTTTCAATGGAATTATCTGTTAAATACTTTTCTAAATATTTAATCGATGGTTTTACCCAGAGTACGCGTGCGTCTGGAATAAAATAATTCCCTCTAACATATAGCATGAGTTTCTGCATTGGAGATTGCTTTTCTTGACCTGCAATGATTCCTGCACTCATGGTTTTGGTTTCGTTTTTAGAAAGTACAGAAGTAATTTGGTGTGGTTCTAAAATGCTACGTTTAATAACCTTAATGTGCTTGGGTACTTCTCTATTTAAACTTTCGTCTGTAATGGGATAAGTTGGATTTTTAGGAACGTAGAGAATAGGTTTTACACCAAAATCTGGAAGATATTTGGTGAACTTTAACCAGCGTTGCACTCCTGGACCGCCAGCTGGTGGCCAATAATAAGCAATAATGAGTACTTTTTTCATGTAGAATTGATTGCTGGTTTTCTAAATTAATTTTGATATTACTTTGATGTTTTTCTTAACTGAACTAAACCAAAAAGAAGCAAAATAATAAAAATGATACTGGAAGCTAAACTGATTTTACTACCTGTTTTAACTACTTGTGGATTGAACTCAAAAATAATTTCTCCTTTTCCTGCTGGTATTTTTAAACCGCGCAATAAATAGTTCACTTTATAAATTGATTGTTTTGTGCCATTTATTTTGGCTGTCCAACCATTTTTATAAAACATTTCTGAGAATACAGCGAATTGTGGTTTAGATGCATTGAACTCAAATACTTGTCGGTTAGGTTGATGCTTTTTCAATGTAATAAAATCTTCATCTTGTACATCAAATTCATGCTTTTGTAAACGGGAAGCTTCGTTAGATAACATTAAAGCAGTTACTTTAGAGTTGAAGTTGCCTAAAGCCAAAAGTTCTTCATCTATGCTACTAACTGTTTCAATTTTATTTACAAACCAAGCGTTGCCATTTACTTCATCATTTTTTTGAACTTGTAAACCTTGGTCTTCAGGATTCATAATGAAGTATTTTACATTCATCATGTTGAGTACCTCTTGATTTCCTTGACTTATATAAAATTCATACAAATTTTGAATTCGTTTTGGCTTTGCTGCATGATAACCCCCGATTGAGTTATGAAAAAAGGAAGCTCTGGCAGAATTAAACGGATTACTAGATAAATCTAAAACTCGATAATGTGTAGTATCTTTTAAAATTTCTTGGTCTGCTGGAGTAATTTCAAAAGGACGTTCCATCTTGGATTTTTGAACAAAATCTTCTTCATTAACGTAGCGTCTATCTACTGAAATTAAATCGAAAATTACAATAACTCCTAGGCTGATTAAAACTAATTTAGATTTTAATTTTTTCTTGATGAGCAACCATAAAAATCCTGAAATTAATCCTACAATTAAAAAACTTCGCCAGGTGTCGCTCACTAACATAGCTTGTCTATCTTTTCGAATAGCTTGAGCCAACTCATCAGGGAATTGCTGATCTACTGGATGATAAAAATTAAAAAAGTTGCTATTAAAAAGAAGAAAAATAATGCAGATACCGCCAGCAATTATTCCACTCCATTTCAGCGCATTTTCTTTAACATCCATATTTGTTTTTTCAGAAAAGAATTGTTTTAAACCAATAATAGCAAAAATAGGAATACATAATTCTAGTATTACTTGAATAGAAGAAACCGCTCTAAACTTGTTGTATAAAGGAACATAATCTACAAAAAATCGGGTTAATATTTCAAAGTTATCGCCCCAAGATAAAAATAAGGATAAAATACAGCCTGCAAATATCCAATAGCGTATTCTGTTTTTTACAAGAAAAGCAGCCAATAGAAATAAAAATAAAACTCCTGCTCCAACATAAGCTGGTGCTGCCACATAAGACTGATCTCCCCAATAGGTTGGCATACCTTCTAAGTACTGCTTGGCTGTAGTAGCACTTCCGGTTAGCGCTAATAAAGCTTGATACGTTTCAGAATTAGTATCTAAAGATTCACTACTGCTACCACCTTTAAAATTGGGTATAAATAAATTTAAACTTTCTACAACTCCGTAACTGTATTCTGTAATATAATCATAATCTAAGCCGCTCTTTTTCTCTTTAACAGTACTATCGGGATTAATGCTTAATTCTTCAGTACCGCGAGTAGAAAAATCTGTATATTCTTGAGTAGCTAATAAATTAGAAGCATTGAAGCCAATAGCCAGAATTGCGGCCCCTACCATAACTCCAAGTTGCTTAGCAAATTGCGGAATCTGTTTAGACTTTATAGCATGAATTAGGTACACCACTCCAACACAAATGCAAAGCAGTAACAAATAATACGTCATTTGAAAGTGGTTTGCTACCAACTCTAAAGCCAAGCCAAGACTAAGCGCTAAAAAGCCCCAAAATAACTTATTCCTAAAACAAAGTAATATCCCGCTTAATACCAATGGCATATAAGCAATTGCATGTGCTTTTGCATTATGCCCAACGCCTAAAATTATAATTAGATAAGTAGAAAATCCAAAAGCCAATGCACCTAAAAATGAGAATTTAGGTTCCACTTTTAGCACCATAAAAAGCAAGTAAAGACCCAAAAAGTAAATAAACAAATAATCACTTGGTCTTGGTAAAAACCGTATCACTTTGTCTAGTTGTTTTACGTAATTATGTGAATAATTTGCACCTACTTGATAAGTCGGCATCCCACCAAAAGCATTATCCATCCAATAAGACTCTTCACCTGTTTCAGCAATTAGGTCGCGCTGTTGTTTTGCCATGCCATTGTGTTGTACAATATCGCTTTGGTAAATTACTTTTCCGGACAAAACAGGATTAAAAAATCCTACGGAAACAATAATAAATCCTAGAATTACAAAAACATGGGGTACAACTTTATGCCAAGAAATTTTCATATAAATGATATACTTATTTATTCAACTTCTTCAAAATCAACATATTCACCTACCTTATGATTTTTGTTGGTCTTACGTGAATTTTTTTTAGTTGAAGTAATGAATGGTTCGTTTTGATCAGTATATTTCTGATGAAACTCCTGTTGAAAACGTTTATGAATGTTTTGTTGAAATTTTTTTGAAACGTATTTGAGAATACTTAACTTATATCTTCTCCAAATGAATTTGAAAAGGAAATAAAAAAGTAAAAAAAATAAAATGAAGCTTACAAAGGATTCCATTTAAAACACTTTTGCACAAAAATAAGATTATAAAATTGATAAAATAAAACAAGGCCTTAAAATTACGAAATAAACTATATTTGATAATAAATCTCACATTGTATGAAATCTATTTTTTTGATTCTTGCTATTTCCTTAAGCATAGTTGCACAATCTCAATATACTGAAACCATTAACTCCAATAGACCAGGATTATCTTATGGCGCTTATGGAGTTGGTAATCAGGTAATTCAACTTGAAACAGGAATGAGTTTTGGAAACGATAATCATGCCTTACTACTCTCGGATTCAGATATTTTTGGAATTGATTATTCCATCCGTTATGGTTTAAATATGGATCGACTAGAAGTTATTTTAGATGGTCGGTTTTTAAGTGAAAGTGAAAGTATTCTAGTTGGTGGTGTAAATCAGGTTTATGAAGCTTCAAATTTTGAAAGAAATACAATTGGTGCAAAATATTTACTATACGACCCTTGGATAAAACGTGAACAAGATGGTCCAGTTTTAACCAGCTGGAAAGCCAATAATTCTTTTCAGTGGTTTCATTTAATTCCAGCAGTTTCTGTTTATGCTGGTGCCAATATTGCATTTGGGCCAGAAAGCAAATTTATGCCACCAGAGACACCAAATGTTTCACCTAGAATAGGAATTATTACGCAGCATAATTATTCTCGCTGGGTATTTGTAACCAATTTTATTTACGACAGATTTACAACAGATTATCCATTATTTGCAGCAACCTTCACATTAACCCATTCTTTAAGTAGCCGTTTTTCAGTTTTTGGCGAATTTCAAAGCCTGATAGATGATTTTTATTCAGATGATTTATTTCGATTTGGAGCAGCTTATCTATTTGATAGAAATTTACAAGTAGATGCGTTCGGATTGATTAATTTTAAAGACACACCACAGAGATGGCAGGTTGGAGTTGGAATTTCTTATAGAATTGATCAATTTCATAAAGAAGAATACATCTTTGAAAATGATGAACAAAAAGACGAATTCCAAAAGAAAGAAAAGGTAAAAGAGAAAAAACAAGAGCGGAGAGAAAAATTTGAAATCCCTCCGCAGTAAAATTATTCAGCAGCTTCCATTGCCATTTTAGCTAATTTCTTGTAAGTGCCGTTTTCTAATTTTTCTCTAATTGCTGAAAAGGCATTTAAGGTTTCGTTTATATCTTCTAAGGTATGCGAAGCAGTTGGAATTAAACGAAGTAAAATCAAACCTTTTGGAATAACAGGATACACTACAATAGAACAAAAAATCCCAAAATTCTCACGTAAATCTTTAACTAAAGCCATGGCTTCAGGAATGCTTCCGTGTAAATAAACTGGTGTAACGCAGCTTGATGTTGTACCAATGTCAAATCCATTTTCTCGAAGTCCGTTTTGTAATGCATTTACATTTTCCCAGAGTTTTGCTTTCAATTCTGGCATAGTTCTAATCATTTCTAGGCGCTTAAGTGCTCCTTCAACAAGCGTCATTTGCAATGATTTTGCAAACATTTGAGAACGCATGTTGTATTTCATATAATCCATTATTTCTTTATCGCCAGCAATAAAAGCACCTGTACTAGCCATCGATTTTGCAAAAGTGGCAAAATATACATCAATTTGGTCTTGCACACCTTGTTCTTCGCCAGCACCTGCACCAGTTTCTCCTAAGGTTCCAAAACCGTGTGCATCATCTACTAATAATCTGAAATTATATTTTTCTTTTAAGGCTACTATTTCTTTTAGTTTGCCTTGTTCACCTCGCATTCCAAAAACACCTTCCGAAATTAGTAAAATTCCACCACCCGTTTGCTCTGTAATTTTAGTAGCTCTTTCTAGGTTAAGTTCAATGCTCTTAACATCGTTATGTTTATATGTAAATCTTTTTCCTAGATGCAAACGCACACCGTCAATTATACAAGCATGTGCATCAACATCGTAAACAATTACATCATTTTTGCCTACTAAAGCATCAATTGTAGATAAAATGCCTTGGTATCCAAAATTCAATAAATACGCAGCTTCTTTGTTCACAAAACTTGCTAATTCGTTCTGAAGCTTTTCGTGTAATTCAGTATGACCACTCATCATTCTAGCACCCATTGGGTATGCGCTTCCCCATTTTTTAGCAGCTTCTGCATCAACTTTTCTCACTTCAGGATGATTTGCTAAACCAAGATAATCGTTAACGCTCCAAGTTATTACTTCCTTTCCGTTAAACTTCATTCGGTTACTTATATTTCCTTCAAGTTTTGGGAAAACAAAATAACCTTCTGCTTGGTCTGCCCATTTACCTAATGGCCCTTTGTCTTTGTATATTTTATCGAATATGTCGTTCATAGTTGTTGTTTTGTATTCTGCAAAACTAATTTACAGAAGCGAATTGGAAAAAACCTTAATGAAATTAAATACTAGATTTAATTTTTGTTCAAGTTTTTGATTGGTTTTGGAGTTGGTTTTTTTTCTTCGGGAGTGGTAAATCCTTGTTCTGCCATCCACTCATCACTGTATATTTTACTCATGTAACGCGATCCATGATCTGGAAAGATTACCACTACCTTGCTGTTTTCATCAAATTCTCCTTCTTCTGCTAAAATTCGAACACCATGTAAAGCGGCTCCAGAAGTATAACCTACAAACATTCCTTCTTTTTTGGCAATTTCTCTAGCTGCAAATGCACTATCTTCATCAGAAACTTTTACGTACCGATCTATAACTTCAAAATCGGTTGCAGAAGGAATAAGGTTTTTTCCTAAACCTTCAATTCTATAGGGATAAATTTCTTCTTGGTCAAACTCACCTGTTTCATGATATTTTTGAATTACAGATCCAAAAGCATCTATGCCAATAATTTTTATTCCAGGATTTTGTTCTTTTAAATAGCGTGCACTTCCAGAAATGGTTCCGCCAGTTCCACTACAAGCCACTAAATGCGTAATGTTTCCTTGTGTTTGATTCCAAATTTCAGGACCAGTGGTTAAGTAATGTGCATCAATATTCAAACTATTGAAATACTGATTGATGTAAATTGAATTAGGAATTTCTTGGTGAATTCGTTTAGCTACTTCGTAATAGGATCTAGGATCTGTTGAAGCTACATTAGATGGACAAACATGCACTTCTGCTCCCATGGTTTTTAATAAACTAATTTTATCTTTAGAAGACTTGTTACTAACTGCCAGAATACATTTATAGCCTTTAATTACACATGCCATGGCGACACTAAAGCCAGTATTTCCGGATGTGGTTTCAATAATTGTGTCTCCAGGTTTTAATTTCCCTTCTTTTTCAGCTTTATCAATAATATAAGCTGCAATTCTGTCTTTTGAAGAATGACCAGGGTTATGAGCTTCAAACTTGGTATAAAACTCACCAGGAATAGCATTTAAAACTTTATTTAACCTTAACATCGGGGTATTCCCAATCAAGTCTAGCAGACTGTCGTGGATTTTGTTATGATTTAACATATTTTGTTGTTTATTTTTTGAGAAAATACCTTCCCAAAAAAACAAATTTACATTTTTTTTTGAAATTAGTTTTCTATTCCTTCTAAATCAAACAAAAAAGCATACTCTTTAGCGAGTTCTTTTAGGGCTTCAAACCTTCCTGAAGCGCCTCCATGGCCAGCTTCCATGTTAGTGTCTAAAAATAAAAGATTATTGTCTGTTTTTTTATCTCGTAATTTGGCTACCCATTTAGCAGGCTCCCAATATTGCACCTGAGAATCGTGTAATCCAGTTGTTACTAAAAGATTTGGATAGTCTTGTTTAATTACATTATCGTAAGGCGAATAAGATAACATATAATCATAAGATTCTTTTTCGTTTGGATTTCCCCACTCATCATATTCTCCAGTTGTTAAAGGAATTGAATCGTCTAACATTGTGGTTACAACATCTACAAACGGAACTTGAGCAACCATCCCATGGTATAAATCTGGTGCCATATTAGCAACTGCACCCATCAATAATCCACCAGCAGAACCGCCCATTGCGTATAGATGTTCTGGTGTTGTATATTTTTGTTCAATTAAATATTCGCTTACATTTATAAAATCTGTGAAGGTATTTTTTTTGTGTAGTAGTTTTCCTTTTTCATACCAATCCCTTCCAAGATATTGCCCACCACGAATATGTGCAAGAGCAAATACAAAACCACGATCTAACAAACTTATTCTAGTAGTAGAAAAATAAGGATCCATAGTAGCTCCATAACTTCCGTAAGCATATTGTAAAACTGGATTTTTACCGTTTCTCTGAATTCCTTTTTTGTAAACTAATGAAATTGGTATTTCGGTTCCATCGGTAGCTGTTGCCCAAATTCGTTCAGATATATATTGGTCTTGATCAAAATTTGGATCTGGAATTTCTTGTTGCTTCAACAAAGTTTCTGTTTTGGTTTCCATATCAAACTCAAAAACTGATGAAGGTGTTGTTAAGGCGTTGTATGCATATCTTAACTTGGTTGTATCAAATTCTAAATTTGTTGTGGTATAAGCCGTATAGGTTTCGCTTGTAAATGGTAAATAATAAGCATCTTCTTTATTCTTCCAAGGCTGAACTTTAATTCTTGTTAAACCATTATATCGCTCACTTAAAACCAGAAAATCCTTGAAAATATCAATTCCTTCTAACAAGACGTCTTCTTGGTGCGGTACAACTTCTTCCCAATCTGTAGAATTTTCAATTGGAGCTCGCATTAATTTAAAATTAGTAGCATCGTCTTTATTGGTTGTAATGTAAAAGTAATCTCCGAAATGAGAAAGACTGTACTCCACGCCTCGTTTTCTTGGAGTAACTAGTTTAAAATCTTGATCAGGTGCATCTGCATCTAAAAAGCTGTATTCGTCTGCCATAGTAGATGATGATCCTATAAAAATATATTTCCTAGACTTCGATTTGTATACGTAACATGAAAAAGTCTCGTCTTTTTCTTCAAAAACCAATTTATCTTCTTCTGAAGAAGATCCAAACTTGTGTTTAAATATTTGATTTGAACGCAATGTGGTTTCGTCTTTTTTAGTGTAAAAAAGGGTTTTACTGTCATTAGCCCATGTGCTTCCACCGGTAGTTAGTGGAATTTTTTGTTCTAAGATTTCACCTGTTTGTAGGTTTTTAAATTGAATTTCATATTTCCTTCTCCCCACAGTATCAACTCCAAATGAAGCGTACTTGTTATCAGGACTGATGCTTAAGCCGTTCAAATTGAAATAGGATTTTTCTTCTGCCATTATATTGGCATCTACAATAATTTCTTCCGGAGCATCTATTTTTTCCTTTCTTCTTGTGTAAATAGGATAATCTTTTCCTTTCTCGTATCGTACTTGATACCAATATCCATTTAAGAAATAAGGTACAGATGCATCATCTTCTTTAATTCTTGCCTTCATTTCTTCAAACAAATCTTGTTGAAAATCCTTTGTGTGAGCCGTCATTTTTTGATAATAATCGTTTTCAGCATTTAAATAATCAATCACTTCTGGATTTTCACGTTGATTTAACCAATAATATGGATCATTGCGTTCATGACCATGTTTGGTTAAAGTAGTATCAATTTTTTGTGCGTTTGGCGGTTTTATATCCAATTCGTCTGATTTTTCAGTTGTACAAGAAGCGGCAAATATAAGGCATACCAAACCGAGAGAAATAGTAGTTAGTTTCATTTTTGAAAATTTTGTGGTAAGATACAAAATGATTGTATTGAAAATTCAAGCACATAAAAAAACAACCTAATAAATAAAATCGATATATACCTACCTGTTGAAAGCTTTACCTGCTTATTACTTAAAAATTCTATTTGTTTATGGGTTTTTATTAGTTTAATAAATAGCAAACTATATGTTTATAATTACAGAGTAATATTGATACTAACTTGACGCACATATCTAAATTTGATTATATATGAAAAGTTAAAAGTATATAGAAACTAACTCATGAAGAAGTCTAAACAAAAAACCTTGCACATTCGCACTGGAATTTTGATTTGATATTGAAAGAATTTAAAACGTCATTCTTAATTTATAGAAGAAAAGAGTATTTCAATTCGTTTAAGCTATGTTAGGTATTAATCCATTTTTTAATTAGCTAGTTGTTGAAGCAGTTGCCTTACTTCCTTAGTAGAGTTTACATAGTATTTTGCCTTCGTTTTGTTTAAACCGACCTTAATGCTATTGGTTTTATCTGGTAAGTCTTCAAACATAAATTCGTCTGTCCAGTCATCGCCTAAGGCAAAAACATGATCGTATTTTTTTTCATTATACAGTAATAAACTGGCTCTTCCTTTGCTTACTTTACTGCTTTTTAATTCAATCACTTTGTTTCCTTCAAGTAAAGTCAAATCTGTATTGGAGATAAAACTAGTCAATACGGTTTTAATTTCAACCAAACGGCGCTGTGCTAATTCTGGATCTGCTTTTCTGTAATGCCAAGCCACCGAAAATTTCTTTTCTTCTAAAATACTTCCAGGTGTGTTATCTACAAATTTTTCAATTACAGGAATCACGTTTTCTTTCCAATCTGTTTTTAAAATTTCTAAATTTTTCCAATCTTTATTTTTAGGTCGGTAAGAAACACCGTGGTCCGAAACTAAGCTCATCGGCAAGTCGCCCATCCATTTATTCAGTGTTTTTTTGTCCCTTCCACTTATCACTACTACATCTAAATTAGGTTGATTTAGAAGCTTTTTAAGTAAAGACTTTAACTCATCATCAGGTTTGGCGTCTTGTGGGTTTTTCTGAAATCCGACCAAAGTGCCATCGTAATCTAAGAAAAAAACTTTGCTTTCTTGACTTTGCACTATTTTCTCAAATTTCTTTATTTTTTCAGTTGAAACAGGTTGTGCATCAATTACATCAGCTAGATTTTGTTCCACATTATTTAGCGAATGCATAAACTCTTCAGCCCACTTTTCAACACTATAACGAGCAACTCTTTTTTGCAAGCCTTTCATTCTGCGTTTTTGTTCTGCTTTAGGCATTTCGATAGCTTGTTTGATGGTATCAGCAATTTCACCAAAATTGAATGGATTGATTAACAACGCATCGTCTAATTCCTTTGAAGCTCCCGTCATTTCACTTAATACCAAAACACCATCTTGATTGGTTCTAGTGGCTATGTATTCTTTGGCTACTAAATTCATTCCATCGCGAACGGGAGTTATCAATGCAACATCTGAAGATGTGTACAAATCGATTAAATTTTCAAAAGGCATGGTTCTGTAAAAATACCAAATCGGCGTCCAGCTTACCGTTGAAAATTCGCCATTAACACGACCTACCAATTCGTCAGTTTCCTTTTTCAATAATTGATATTGCGGAACTTCCGAGCGTGATGGCACCGCCAACATGATCAAACGAATTTTTTCTTGAAACTGTGGATACTTTTTCAAAAAATATTCAAAGGCTCGAATTCGGTTGGGAATTCCTTTGGTATAATCCATTCTATCGATAGATAAAATCATTTTTACATCTTTATCATATTGTAAATGCTGATCTAATCTTTTTTGAATTTCAGATTTTTCAATTTCTGTTTGTTTGTGATGATGTAATGCTGCATCTTTAAATTTATGGTAGTCTATTCCCATCGGAAAAGAATCTACTTTTATAATTCGGTTTCCATAAGTTATTTCATTAAAATTGACTTCCAAGCTTAAAATTCTTTTTACCGAACTCAAAAAATGTCGTTCGTAATCGTAGGTATGAAAACCCAATAAATCGGCTCCTAACATGCCTTCTAAAATTTCTTTTCGAGCAGGAAAAGTTCTGAATATTTCATAAGAAGGAAACGGAATGTGTAAAAAGAAACCGATGGAAATGTTTGGAATTTTCTCTTTTACCAAAGCTGGTAATAACAACAATTGATAATCATGAACCCAAATGGTATCGCCTTCTTCCGCTTGCGCGATAACCACTTCAACAAATTTCTTATTTACTTCAACATAACTTTCCCAATAGCCTTTATCAAATTCGGTATATTCTAAAAAGTAATGGAATAATGGCCATAAAGTTCTATTGCTAAATCCGTAATAATAATTGTCTAAATCATGTTCATTCAGTTTTACAGCAACACATTGTTCACTTTCAACTGCCTTGTTTACTTTCTTTTCTATCTCAGGTGTCAAGTCTTCATCTTTAACACCCGACCAACCAATCCAGATGCCATTGCTGTCACGGTGAACCGATTTCATTCCTGTGGCTAAGCCACCAACACTCGGCTTTGCAGTAACTTCTCCATCTTCTTCAACTTGAATTTGCAAAGGCAATCTATTTGAAACAATTATTGTTTTATTCATAATAAAAATGAAATTTTTGTGTATTATTTTCTATACTTTAGCCAAATGTATAATTTTATTATCGAAAAAACTGAATTACATGAATAATCTTAATTACGGAATTATAGGGAATTGTAGAACTGCAGCTTTGGTCTCTGAAACGGGTTCGCTAGACTGGTGTTGTTTGCCTGAATTTGATTCTGCTTCTGTATTTGCCAAGCTCTTAGACGAAGAAATAGGAGGCCAGTTTTCTTTTGAAGTTGATTCTTCCTACGTAACAAATCAAAAATACCACGAAAATACTTGCATTTTAGTCACCACTTTTACTTCGGCAGAAGCTTCTTTTGAAGTAATCGATTTCCTACCGCGTTATCAGAAGGAAAATCAAAAATACCATTCGCCTCCAGAGATTATTCGATTGATCAAAATTTTGCATGGCAAACCTAAATTCAAAATAAACTATCAACCGAAACTAGAATATGCCTTTGGTGTAACAAAAACTTTTTTGAAGAAAAATTTTATTGCTAGTTTAACCGAAGAAGAAAAATTCGATTCGCTTTATCTCTATACAAATCTCAGTCAAGAGAAAGTGGTAAATGGTTCTGAAATAGAATTAACTAAGGATGCATTTTTTCTCTTGAGTTACAATGAAAAGATTGAACTTCCAACCTTAGAAAGTTTACAATTGGAATTAGACCGAACCAAAGTATATTGGTACAACTGGGCTGAAAAAACACCTAATTTCTCACAATACAATCAAGAAATTAGACGTAGCGCAATGACCTTGAAATTGCTCAGTTATGAAAAATCTGGTGCTATACTTGCCGCTGCAACAACTTCACTGCCAGAAACCATTGGCGAAGTAAGAAATTGGGATTACCGCTTTTGTTGGATTCGCGATGCATCTATGGTTATAAAAGTAGTTTCACAGCTCGGTCACAAACGCATGGCCAAGCGCTTTTTAGACTTTATTGTGGATTTAGTTCCTGATAAAGATGAAAAGTTACAAATTATGTACGGGATAAATAAGGAAAAACAACTTACCGAAAAACTGCTTCCGCACTTAAGCGGGTATAAAAATTCCAAACCTGTTAGAATTGGGAATGCAGCTTATGCTCAAAAACAAAACGACATTTATGGTATTTTGATGGATGTAATTTACCAAGAGTTTGTCAATTTAGAACAAGAATTAGAAAACGTAGAAGAACTTTGGAACATTGCCAAAGGAATTGCTTGGGTAGTTGGTAAACACTGGCAAGAACCCGACAAAGGCATTTGGGAATTTAGAACCGAAGACCGGCATTTTACCTTTTCCAAAGTTTTGTGTTGGGTGGCGATAGATCGCGCCATTAAAGTTTCAAAATTACTCAACAAGGAATCGAAATTAGCACGTTGGAACAAATTGGAGCAAGAAATTAGAACCGATATTTTGACACACGCTTGGAATGAAGAAAAACAAGCTTTTACTCAATCTTACAATTCTACTGATTTAGATGCTGCAGTTTTATTGATGCAAACCTACGGTTTTGTAGAACCCAAAAACCCAAAATTTGTGAGTACGGTAAATGCCATCGGCAAGGAATTAATGAATGACGGCTTATTGTATCGTTACAAAAATCAAGACGATTTTGGTTTACCTAGTTCATCGTTTACCATTTGTACCTTTTGGTACATCAACGCTTTATATAAAATTGGTAAGGAAACCGAAGCGAAAAAGCAATTTGATCAACTCCTTTCCTACTCCAACCACTTAGGTTTGTTTAGCGAAGACATCGATTTTAAAAGTAAGCGTTTGCTCGGAAACTTCCCACAGGCTTATTCACATCTCGCTTTGATTGAAACGGCTATGAATTTTGATGAAAAATAATTAAAATGCATTGCTTTAATTTTTGAATCAAACATACTTAATTAAATGTCTTTACTTTAAATTTGAAAAATTATAACTATACCTTTAAAACACGACAAAAAATCATTAAAGCAATTACGATACTGATTTACAATATTATACGATTTAGACCTCACAGGTCTTTGAGACCTGTGAGGTCTTGCTGATCAAACATTTAGAATTAAATTTGAGTTTTTTTATGTACCATTAACTATGCCACAAACCTACCTTTTTCTGCTTAATGGCTAAAGGTTTAAAAATTTACATATGTCTAATATAGATTTAATCATTGAAGAACGAGCAGCCGATATAGGCGATTTTATGGTCGGTAGTTTATTGCCATTCCGACAAAAACGCATGGTGGGACCATTTGCATTTATCGACCACATGGGTCCAGCCGAAATGGATGAAAACCAAAACCTAGATGTGTCACCGCATCCACACATCGGGCTTTCTACGCTCACTTTTTTGTTTGAAGGCTGCATAGTTCACAAAGACAGTCTCGGTAACGAAATTGAATTTGAACCTGATGCGGTAAATTGGATGACCGCAGGCAAAGGCATTGTGCATTCAGAAAGGACTCCACAAAACTTACGCGGAAAGAAAAAAACCTTACACGGATTGCAAATTTGGGTAGCTTTGCCAAAAGCTTTAGAAAAAATGCAACCCCAATTTACCCATGTCAAAAAAGAAGAAATACCGCATTGGCAAGATGGTGATTTGCATTACCGACTGATTGCAGGTGAAGCCTTCAACAAAAAATCGCCAGTTCCTGTGCATAGCAAATTGTATTTCATTGAAATAAAATCTACTGCCAAAACCCAAGTAAATATTGGCAAAGATTTGTAAGGTGAAAGCGCGTTGTATATTTTGGAAGGAAGCGTAAGTCATAATGATAAGAGCTACGAACCCAAACGTATTTTGGTGAGCAAACAAGCCGAATTATGTGCTTTTACTATGGAAGCCAACACCACCGTATATATTTTTGGTGGAGAAGTTTTTCCAGAAGAAAGAATTATCCACTGGAATTTTGTAGCCAGCGAAAAACAAATGATTGAAGAAGCCAGAGAAAAATGGAAAAATCAATCTTTTCCAAAAGTACCAGGTGAAACCGATTTTGTGCCTTTACCTAAATAATTAGCATGGAAATAGACGAATTTAGAAACTACTGCCTCAGCAAACCCCAAACCACAGAAGAATTCCCTTTTGATGAAGATGTTTTGGTTTTTAAAGTGGCGGGGAAAATGTATGCCTTGACTTCGCTGAAAAAATGGGAAGAAGGCGACCACAGCATCAACTTAAAATGCGTTCCAGATAAAGCCATAGAATTAAGAGAAAAGTATCCCGATGAAGTGTTGCCCGGTTACCACATGGACAAAAAACATTGGAATTCGGTTACAGTTAATGGTCCAAATCTTAGTTTAGAACTTATAAAACAACTCATCAACCATAGTTACGACTTGGTGGTGAGCAAATTGCCGAAAAAGAAACGAGAAGAAATTCAGATCAAATAGGCGCTTAGCAATTGTAAACGATATTTCAGAAATTGAAAATAAATTAGTTAAAAAATATTTCTAATTTAGTAGATATTTTCTGTTTATGAGAGCATTTTGCATTTTACTGTTTTTACTTTTTACAACCAATTCCATCAGTCAGCGGGATAGTTTATTGAATCTTATCAATACAACTTCCATAAAAGATAGCACCTATGTAGATTATTTATTTCAGCTAAGTAAAAGTTTTTCAGATGAAAATGTAAATCAAGAAATTGAATATCTTCAACGAGCTAAAGAATTAAGTAGACAAGAAAATTTAAGTTTTTCAGAAGCAAAAGCACATCAACAATTAGCCTCAGCCTATCGTAATAAAGGAGTTTATGATTTAGCGGTGCGTGAAGCTATTTCAGCTAAAAAAATCTACGACACAACTGCATTGAAAAGCGAAAAACTACTTACCAATAGTATTTTAGCTACCTTATATCGAGATCAACAATTTTTTGAAGACGCGCTAAAAATAAATAAACAAAATTTAAAACTTGTAATTAAGGATCAAGATTCACCTACTAAAGCGCGCTACTTTTTCGATTTAGGCAACACATACCGCGCACTTGATAGCTTAGGGAAAGCTGAAGAAAATTACAAAGAAGCATTGCGAATTTCAGAAGAAACAAAATTTACTCCTGGAGAAAAAATGATAGGTCTAAGCTTAGGCCAATTGTATAAAGTAAAAGACGAATATAAAAAAGCAAAGAATTTACTTAATTCGGTTTTGCCATATTACAAATCGCTTGATAGCAAAGCAAACATTGCATTGATTTACTATGATTTAGCAACCATAGCATCATTAGAAGGTGAACACAAGTTCTCAATTCCTTTATATGAAAAAGCAATATCAATTTATGAAGAATTAGGCAAACTTTATTTTGTAAAAGATATTTATCAGAAATTATTTATCGCTTATAATATTGTTGAAGATACACCTAAAGCTAATGAAGCTAACCAAAAATATAACTTTTATAAAGACTCTTTAGATAATCAATCTAAAAAAGCATTGGTGGCTGAAATGAAAACCAAATACGAAACTGAACAAATTGAAGCTGAAAATAAATTAAACCAGAAACGAGCTGCTTTAGCTGAAGCAGAAAATGAACGAAATCTTATTTTTCTTATCGCTTCAGTTGCATTAATTATTTTACTTATTGTTGTTTTTATAGTGTATACAGCTAAACAAAAGGAAGCCAAAAAAGCGGCTTTAATCAAACAAGAATTAAATGCTTCTCAACAACAACTTGCCCTAGAAAAGCAATATAGAGATAGTGAATTGAAAGCCTTAAAAGCACAGATGAATCCGCATTTCATTTTTAATGTACTCAATTCTATACAAGAATTTATTGTATTAAATAAAAAGGATTTAGCCAGTGAATATCTTGCCACTTTTGCAGAACTAATTCGTAGTTACTTATTTTTCAGCAATAAAGGAAAGTTGACTTTAGAAGAAGAAATTGAAACCTTAGAAAAATATTTAAGTCTAGAACAACTTCGGTTTAGTGAGCAGTTTTCGTTTTCGATAAAAGTAAAAGATTCAATTCCTGTTGAAGAAATTGAAATTCCAACTATGCTTATTCAGCCTTATGTTGAAAATGCAGTAAAACATGGACTTTTTCATAAAAAAGAGAAAGGCAAAATTACAATTGAATTTAAGCGAGTTTCAGAAAAGTGCATAGCGTGTAGCATTGAAGACAATGGAATTGGAAGAAAAAAATCAGCTAGTTTACAAGCCAAAAAAACAAACTTACATCAATCTTTTGCTACCAAAGCTACAGAAGAACGATTAGCCTTGATCAATCAGCAAAACTTTGAAAAAATTGGTGTAGAAATAAAAGATTTAGAAACTGAAGATGGGGAAGCTATAGGAACTCGAGTACAAATAAGTATACCTATAAAAAACAACTAATTATGAAGGCAATTATTATTGACGATGAAGCTAAAGCGAGAAATTTACTAAAAGTACTCATTGAAGAGAATTGCCCAAAAATAAAATCGATTTATCAGGCTGGTTCTTTATTAGAAGGGGTAGATATTATTAAAGAAGAACAACCTCAACTTGTTTTTTTAGACATCGAAATGCCAGAACATACTGGTTTAGAGATTTTAGATTTTATAAGTAAAGAAGATTACAACTTCGAAATTATTTTTACCACAGCTTACCAAGAATATGCCATTAAAGCTATTGAGCTTTCCGCTTTAGATTACTTGTTAAAACCCGTAAGAGCTAGCAAAATTAAAGAAGCAGTAGATAAAGCCTTAACATTCATTGGTAAATCAAAAATTAATGAACGTCTTGAAGAATTAAAATCAGTATTTCAATCTAATGAATTTAGAAAAATTGGATTACCCGTAAGCGATGGAATTGAATTTGTAGCTTTTAAAGATATTATTTTGCTAGAAGCAGATGGAATGTACACAAAGGTTTACGTAAAGTGTGAAAAAAAACCACTTTACATAAGCAAACCTTTAAAATTCTTCACCAACACCTTAGATTCTGTTCACACATTTTATAGACCGCATCGTTCCTATTTAATCAATTTAAATTATATCAAAAAGTACGTCAAATCCGATGGTGGTTATATTGTAATGGATAACGACAAGTCTGTTTCTCTCTCTAAAAGTAAAACTGAAGAATTTATGCAACTTATGCAAGAGTTTTAAAAATTTCTTTTACTTCAGCAATTCAAATTCAACTTTCAGAAGTCGAACAACATAAAAAACAATTTCAACTCATAATTTTAATTCAAATTAACAAAATTAAATATTATGAAATCTAAATTACTATTGTGTTTGAGTATTACACTATTTTTTACACAACTGCTTTCAGCTCAAACTTGGAGCACCTTGGGCACAGCACAATTTGCTAACAACCCAAAACAAATTGCTACTACGGTGGATGAAACTACAGGAAACCTTTACGTTGCTTATGTAGATCAATCCGACAATGATCATTTGAAAGTGAAATTTTATGATGGGACAACTTGGAATGACCTTGGTGGTACGGTTTCTGCAATTGGAAATGTAAGCATTCCAAGCATTAACATAAATCCTGCTACAGGAGAACCATGGGTGGTTTATCGAACAGATATCACCGCAAGTAGCAATATTTTAGTTGTAAAACGATTCAACGGATCTAACTGGTTAGATGAAGGAACAAATATTTCAGGATCCAGCGGTGGTAACCCTATAATACCTGCTTATCGATCTTTCATAAATTTTGATGATTCAGGAAACGCTTATATTGCCTATTCTAGTTTTTATACAAATTTATTTTACAGAACATTTGTAAGATCCAATAAAACGGGTTCATGGCAAACAGAATTTAATGTTCAGCATACTGAATTAAGTGCATTCGATTATCCTAGTTATAATCTTTTTTACTATACTAGTATGAATAATGGTAATTTAGGTATTTTCAAAAAAACATTAGATACGAATGTGAGTTGGTCATCTGCAACATCAGTTTATTCCAATTCAAATTTCCCACCTGGAGGATTTCAAAATGCTGGAACTTTTCCAGGTCTTGCAGCCAATACATTAAATGAAAATTTCTTAGTAAAAAGAAATTCGACTAATGGTCCAATTTTTTACACAGGTGATAATCCTAATGAATTATTAGACTCTCCGCCAAATTCGGATGATGCACGAGGTAGAACTATGCAAATGAAGTTTAACCCAATTGATGGAAATACTTATGCTTTATATGTGAATGATTTATTTGAAGTCAAAATAAGTAAGTTTGATGGTTCCACCTGGACAGATCTGGCACCTATGCCACAATTAAATAATGCTACATTAAATCAGACAGCTACTTTAAATATCCGTAATTCTGATGGTCGAATTTTTGTGTCTAATGTAGATTTCTCATCTCCAACAGTTTTAGGGCTAACAAGCTATTACCAGGATGTTACTCCAGCAGTTACAAAATTTTATGTAGATCAAAATGCTACTGGTAGTAATGACGGAACTTCTTGGGCTAATGCTTATACAAGTTTGCACGACGGTCTTGATGCTATAGAAAATGATATCATAGCGGATACACTTTGGGTGGCCCAAGGCACATACAAACCAGATAACTCTTCAAGATCAGAAAGCTTCAGAATATTAGGTGATAATAATAAGGTATTTGGCGGTTTTAATGGCACAGAAACTGATTTAGATCAACGAGATATTGAAGCACATCCAACTATCATTTCAGGAGATTTGGCCGGAAATGACGATCCTAATGATTTTACATATAGCAGTGTTTTTAGATTAGATAATAGCCGTAGACTGGTATCTGTTGGTGCAGACAATGTAGAACTTAATGGTTTTATTTTGAAAGACGGTCATGCAGATGGCTCTTCCAGTCCAGCTAATAGAGGCGCAGCTATTAATAAATTTGACCAATTCATCAACTTTACACTAAAAAACTGCATAGTAAAAGATAATATATCTAATGTACTAGGAGCTGTTTACTTAAGATATAATAACAGCAGTGATTTAAATATTGAATCTTGTGAATTCACAAACAATTTTAGCAGATATGGCTCAGGATTTTCAGCAGTCGTTACAACAGCAAATAAAGTAGTAGATGTAAGTGTAAATAATTGCTTGTTTCATGGCAATGTTTCAGGAGACGTAAATGCAGGAGATGGGCTTTCAGCGAGTAGCTTTGGTTTGCTTTTAAACAATGGTGCAACTATTAATGCTACAATCACAAATAATACATTTTCTAATAATTATGATGTTTCAACTGCATCATCTATTGACAAAGGAACAGTTGCTTTAAGACGTTTTGTAAGTTCAGATGTTCTTAATGTGGAGTTTCATAACAATATCTTTTGGAATAATTATAGTGATGATAACGGCACGATAAACCCACAAAATATAGGCTTAATGAATGGTAGTCAACCTATTACTTCTCTTAATTTTACACACAATAATTACAACCAAACCAACTTAGCCTCTAAAGCTTCAACGTTTACAGAATCTAACAACCTGAATACAGACCCGCTTTTTGTCGATGAAGCCAATTTTGATTTTAGCTTGCAAGCCTCATCACCAATGATTGATGCTGGTGACAATAGTCAAATTCCAAGCGGTATTACAGAAGATATTCTCGGAAATAATCGTATACAAAATACAAGTGTAGATTTGGGTGCATTTGAATTTGATGGCCCTTTACCTGATTTGACTGCACCTAATGTTGTGACGCAGGATATCACCGTGCAACTTGATGCCAACGGGCAAGTGTCTATTCAAGCTTCTGATGTGGATGATGGTTCAACAGACGACCAAACCTCAACAGCAGATTTAATTTTAAGTTTGGATCAAACTACTTTTGACTGTTCTAACATTGGTCAAAACACAGTGACGCTAACGGTAGAAGATGAAGCAGAAAACACTGCTACAGATACAGCCATCGTCACGGTTGAAGATAACACAGCGCCAAATGCTATTACGCAAGATATCACCGTTCAATTAGATGCGAACGGACAAGCCAGTATTCAAGCTTCTGATATTGATGATGGTTCGTCAGATAATTGTACTATCAGCAATCTCAGCTTATCTGATTCAAATTTCGATTGTTCAAACATTGGTCAAAACACAGTCTCTTTGTTGCTTGAAGATGACTCAGGAAATCAAACTATAACAACAGCAATCGTTACCGTTGAAGATAACACAGCGCCAAACGCTATAACGCAAGATATCACCATTCAACTTGATGCGAATGGACAAGCAAGCATTCAAGCTTCTGATATTGATGATGGTTCGTCAGATAATTGTACTATCAGCAATCTCAGCTTATCTGATTCAGATTTCGATTGTTCAAACATTGGTCAAAACACAGTCTCGTTATTGCTTGAAGATGCCTCAGGAAATCAAACTATAACAACCGCAATTGTTACAGTTGAAGATACAAGTGGGCCATCGCTTACTACACTAGATGTTACGGTCGATTTAGCTGGAAACAGTTCAGTTAGTATAACAGAAACTCAAGTATTAGATAATGTAAGCGACAACTGTAGTGCAGTGTCTGATATCTCATTGAGTCTTGACCAAGATACATTTACAAGCATAGGAACTTATACTGTAAACTTAACTGCTACAGATCTTGAAGGAAATCAAACAACAGTAGTAGCAGTAGTAACTGTAGAAGATACTTTATCTAATGTAAACTTCGAGTTTACTAACAGCATAAAAATTTATCCAAATCCAGCTTCATCATCTTTTCAAATTTCAACAGAAAATGAAATTAAATTAGTTGAAATCTATGATAGTTTGGGAAGAAAGTTAATACGAAATCAAAATAAACAAATAGATGTAAGTCAACTTACCAAAGGAATTTATATGGTCAAAATAACTTCATTAGAAAATTACCTCGCCACCAAACAATTAATAGTAAAGTAATTAAAGTAGAAGTGGTTGAGTTAATCCCTGTTGCTTTGGTAACAGGGATTTTTTATTTTAAAAATAGAAACAAAAGCATTTTCATTTTTGGCTTAACAATTAATTATCTTTACCATTTCAAATTCAATTTATGTCTACTTACGTTGATGTTATTTTACCGCTTCCACTCAAGCAATTATTTACCTACGCCGTAAGCGAACAGGAAGTAGACGAAATTCAATTAGGCATGCGATTGGCCGTTCCTTTCGGAAAAACCAAAGTTTATACCGGTTTAGCGGTACAATTGCACAATCAAAAACCCTTGCATTACGAAGTAAAACCCATTGAACAAATTTTAGATGAAGCGCCATTGGTGACTAAAAACCAACTTCAATTTTGGAAATGGATTGCCGATTACTACATGTGTAGCTTGGGTGAAGTCATGAAAACCGCTTTACCGAATGCTTTATTATTAGAAAGCGAAACTTTAATTGAATGGAACAAAGAAACTGAGATTGAACCAGAAGCTTTAGACGATGAAGAGTTTTTGCTTTATGAAGCGTTACAAAAGCAAAATGCCCTGAAGATTCATGAAGTCATGCAAATCTTAGATAAAAAAACAGTTTTGCCGGTGGTGAAACGCATGGCCGAAAAAGGAATTTTAATTCTGAATCAGGAGCTGAATACCAAATATAAACCCAAACTCAAAAAATACATTCGGTTAACCGAAGCCTATTCAACTGAAAAAGCACTTCCCGACTTATTGGAACAATTGAGTTCAACCCCTAAGCAAAAAGAAGCTTTATTGAAGTATTTTAGTTTTTCAGCAAAAACCAAAAAACCGATTACCACTAAAGATTTAAGCGAAAAAGCTGATGTTTCCACATCGGTTGTAAAAGCCTTAATCAAAAAAGAAATTTTTGAAGAATACCAAATAAAACAAGATCGTATTGATTTTGCCATCGCAAAAACACGAGCTGCTTTTCAATTGTCGGAAGCTCAACAAACGGCCATGCAACAAATTGAAGAAAGTTTTGAAACCAAAGAAGTGTGTTTGCTGCATGGCGTCACTTCATCAGGAAAAACAGAAATCTACATTCAATTGATTGAGAAAGTGCTTCAACAAGGAAAGCAAGTTTTATTTTTATTGCCCGAAATTGCACTGACTACGCAATTAATCAAACGTTTGCAAGCTTTTTTTGGTGAAGAAGTCTTGGTTTTTCACAGTAAATATTCGCAAAACGAACGCGTGGAAGTCTACCGACACGTACTTCAACAAAGCAAAGGGAAAATTGTAATCGGTGCGCGTTCGTCTTTGTTTTTGCCTTTTTCTAATTTAGGATTAATCATTGTAGACGAAGCCCACGAAAGCAGTTTCAAACAATACGACCCCGCTCCGCGTTACCATGCTAGAGACGCTGCCATTGTGTTAGCTTCGTTTTTTAAAACAAAAACTTTATTAGGAAGTGCAACGCCTAGTTTAGAAAGTTTAACCAATGTAAAAGACCAAAAATACGGCTACGTAAGATTAGACAAACGCTTTGGAAATGTACAACCGCCAAAAATAGAGTTGGTCGACATCAAAGAGCTTTCTCGAAAAAAGCAAACTACGGGACATTTTACTAAACCACTTTTATCAGCTTTAGAAAAATGCATAGAAGATGGTAAACAAGCCATTTTATTTCAAAACAGAAGGGGTTTTTCGCCTATTTTGGAATGCAAAACTTGTGGACATTCGCCGCAATGCCCAAGTTGTGATGTAAGTTTGACTTACCACAAACACAACAATTCCTTGCGTTGCCATTACTGCGGGTACAGCATGGCGATGCAAACCAAATGTTTAGCTTGCAGTAGCCCAGATATTTCCACAAAAGGATTTGGTACTGAACAAGTAGAAACAGAATTACAGGAATTGTATCCCGAATGGCGAATACAACGCATGGACCACGACACAACTAGAAGAAAACATGCTTACGACCGAATTATCTCTTCTTTTGAAAATCACGAAGTAGATGTGTTAATCGGAACCCAAATGCTAACCAAAGGCTTAGATTTTAGAAATGTAGATTTGGTAGGTGTGATGAACGCCGATAGCTTACTCAATTTTCCAGACTTCCGAGCTTACGAACGTTGTTTTCAACTGTTGGTGCAAGTCGCGGGACGAGCAGGTCGCACCGAAGAACAAGGTTTAGTGCTCATCCAAACCTACAATCCGTACCATCAAATTTTGCAGCAGGTTACTACTAACAACTTTAAATTAATGTTTAAGGAGCAGATGTATGAACGTAAAAATTATGCCTTTCCACCTTATTTTAGATTGATAAAGTTTACCTTAAAAGGAAGAGATTACAACCGGATTAATGAAGCTTCAGATTGGTTGGCTAGTTACTTGAAACAAAGTTTTGGCAAGCAAGTTTTGGGTCCAGAATTCCCGCCTGTAGCTAGAATTAAAAATAAATATCATAAGAACATTCAATTGAAAATTGCTCCAAAGCAATCGGTAATCAAATCTAAAAAAATTGTTCAAAAAGCATTGAACAGCTTCGAAGCCGTTGGTCAATTTAGAAGTATTCGGGTGGTGGTAAATGTGGATCCGTATTAAACAGAACTATACTTTTAGCAAATAATTAAAAGTAAATTAAATAAGTTTATCTTATAGTTTTGTATTTTTGTATCAAAATTTTGAATTATGACCATTACGCAATTACATTATGTGTTAGCTGTAGCTGAATATAAGAATTTCACCAAAGCTGCCGAAAAGATTTTTGTTACGCAACCTACCTTAAGCATGCAGGTGCAAAAATTAGAAGAAGAATTAGGCGTAAAGATTTTTGATCGTTCTAAAAAGCCAATTTTACTTACTCAAGTAGGTGAAAACATTGTTCAACAGGCTAAAAACATTGTAAATGAAAGCAATCGAATTCAAGATATTGTAGACCAACAAAAAGGTTTTATAGGTGGCGAATTTAAACTGGGAATCATCCCTACTATTATGCCAACTTTACTTCCAATGTTTTTAAGAAACTTCATCAACAAATATCCAAAGGTAAATTTAAAAATCGAAGAAATGACCACTCAAGCCATGATTAATGCATTGCGTGATGGACATATTGATGCGGCCATTGCTGCAACACCTTTAGATGAAGACGATATTTTTGAAAAACCATTGTATTACGAACCTTTTGTTGGATTTATACCGCAATCGCACAAACTCTTCAAAAAGAAAAAAATTATGCCAGATGATTTAGATCCAGACGAGTTGCTTTTGTTAGAAGATGGCCACTGTTTTAAAGACAATGTTTTAAATATTTGTAAGAGTAATAAACTACTGCAAAACGATCATTTTAATCTGGAAAGTGGGAGTTTTGAAACCTTGATTAAACTTTCTAATGAAGGAATGGGAATGACGCTTCTACCCTATTTGCATACCATGGATTTATCTGAAAAAAATCAAGAAAATTTACGCATGTTTGAAGAACCAAGCCCAGCTAGAGAAGTAAGTTTAATTCATCATAAAAGTGAATTGAAAATGCAAATCATCGAAAAATTACATGAAGTAATCAGTGGAGTTGTTCGTGGAGCAATTGCTTTTCAAAACATAAAAATAATCAGTCCTAAACCTAACTAAAATCCTTTAGTTAATTGAACATCATATAATTGCAAACCAGAAGCTGGAGCTACGTGTTCCAGCTTTACTTTTTGACTTCCATCTAAAGTTTGTTTCACAAAATCTAAATCTATTTTCCCTTTACCTAAATCTATTAAAACTCCCATCATTAAACGAATTTGATGGCGTTTAAATCCATTGCCTTTTACTCGCAACACATACGAATTTTCTGGAAAGAAGTTGGCTGTGTATTGCGTATTGGTTTCGATCTTACAAAAATCAATTTTCCCTTGTGTTTGTGTAGTTGGTTTTGGTCTAAACGCGTAAGAATAAAAGTCATGTTCTCCTTCAAAAAGTCGAGCAGCTTCTTGCATTAATTCTAAATTCAAATGGTCTTGAATAGTTGTCATGTATGGAGCACAAAAGGGATGTACTTTTTCAGGAAAAGTAAAAAAGTAAGCATATTCTTTTTGTTTTGGATGTTGAATAATATTGAACTTTTCATCTACTTTTTCAATAGAAATTGCTCGAATATCGGCAGGTAAATTTAGGTTGAAGCGCTCAAAAAAGTCTTCGGGTAAATCGGCTTCGTAAACAAATAATTCAATAAAGGTTTTATTCACTGAAACCATGGCATCGGTTCTGCCAGCTGCAATAACCTTGGTTCGAATATCAGGTAAAACAAAACCCAAAGTCTTCCGCAGTTGGTTTTCTACGGTTTTTACATCAGGCTGCTTTTGCCAACCGTGGTAACGGAAACCTAGGTATTGTAGTTCAATTAAGTAATAATTCATTATTCGTTTCATGGCAAGATATAAAAACACGCAAGCTACATTTTATAAAAAAAATGCACTTAAAATATTGGCTTAATTTTAATGAAGGTCTGAAATCAAGTACACTAATTTTGCAAGAAAAACATGAAACTAACTTTACAAATTGCAGCCATTTACAATCTACTTTGGGGAGCTTGGGTGGTTTTATTCCCTACTCATTTTTTTGAATTGGTAGGCATGGATATTCCCAATCAATTACTTATTTGGCAAGGAATGGGAATGGTGATTGGCGTTTATGGCTTAGGATATTGGTGGGCATCCTTTTCGCCTATGCGGCATTGGCCTATTGTAGCCGTTGGTTTTTTAGGAAAAATATTTGGCCCGATTGGTTTTGTGATGAATTATGCACAAGATTTAGTTCCTTTTGAATTTTTCTATACTTTAATCACCAACGATTTTATCTGGTGGATTCCGTTTGGGTACATTTTATGGAAAGTACACAAGGACTACCATTGGAAATTAAATGATGATTAATGTTTGAATTAGTTCATCAATAAATACCAAAACCAAGTAGTTAATAAAGAAAGTGGAATCCCAATAGCAGCAAACATGCTCGCTAAATTGGGTTTTAATTTGTATTCAATGGCAAGTAAAATTCCCGTAATCATAGGTGCCATGGCGGCTTCCATTATCGAAACTTTAAACACCAAACCACTTGAATCAGTAAATGGTAAATAAAGTAAGTAAATTACCAAAGGTGCCAATCCAAGTTTATAAAGTAAACCGATTCCAATGGGTTTCAATTCTAGAAATTCTGATTTCCATTTGAGTTGCGTACCGATGGAAAATAAAGCCAAAGGGCTTAAAGTTGCTCCCAATTTTTCTAAGGTGAAATTCACAAGCGTAGGCATTTCAACAAAACTGAGAAACAAAGCAATTATAAAAGCAATAAAAGGCGGAAATTTAAAAATTTTTATTCCTATTTGTTTCCAGTTAGCCTTTCCATTTGAAAAGTAAACGGCTGCAAAAATACCTAAGGTAGACATCACCATAAAACTGCCAGGCTGGTCAGCTAAAATTCCGTAGCGAATGGATTCCTTACCATAAAACAATTCCAACAAAGGAAAACCAACAAAAGAAGTGTTGCCCAAACCACAACATAAAACTAAGCAACCTATCAGTTGCTTAGACCAGTTCAAAATTTTACCTATTGTAATAAAAAATACTGCACCAAAGATAAAAACCAACCATGGCATAATGACTGGAAAAATAATTTCAATATTGTAATCGATTTCTGGAATGTATCTTAGAGAAAGTGCGGGAAGAGA
Organism: Psychroflexus planctonicus; assembly: GCF_014640195.1. Lineage (GTDB taxonomy): Bacteria > Bacteroidota > Bacteroidia > Flavobacteriales > Flavobacteriaceae > Psychroflexus > Psychroflexus planctonicus. Next base: position 181,430 of record NZ_BMGM01000004.1, on the reverse strand, counting down.
AATATAAAATATGAAAGCATTGATGCCTTTATGCGAATTTTTAGGAAAATGCTTCAATTTACTCAATAAAAAACCAGCTGTAAAACTGATGATGATAAGAAGTAAATTACCCATAAATTGCATTCTTTTGGTAGAAGCAAATCTAAGTATAATGAAAGCGATTTATCAAAGTGAATATCGAGAAAATTTCAAGTTATTTAAAATTGGCTTTATTTTATGAAGCACTTTTTTTGAAGCATAAGAGCGAACATTAATTTTGAAGCAAATCATTTCAATGGAATTAAAGACCTATCAATTACTGATTGATTTTGGATTAGTAGTACTTATTTTTTTAGTGCAATTGTGTATTTATCCTGCATTTAAATATTTTAAATCAGATAATTTAAAAATTTGGCACCGTGTTTATACACCTAATATTACGTATGTAGTATTCCCTTTAATGTTGAGTCAGTTATTTTTATCTGCCTATTCTACTTATTTTTCATCTGTATTTATACATTGGCTTCACCTTGTGTTTGTTTTACTTACATGGATTGGCACATTTGTTTTTTATGTTCCAATTCATCAAAAAATAAATACTGGAAAATTCATGAAAGAAGATTTATTGAAACTTGAAAAAGGTAACTGGTTACGGGTATTTTTGTGGGTTTTCGTCTTTGGAATATCTCTTTTTATGCATATAAAACACTAAACTGCTTATAGACATATAAGAAATAATGATGATAAAATTTGGAAAAACGATTTATTATATGTATTATGTCAAACTGTAGTAGAACTATATAAAAAATTTATGAGACAGCTAAAAATTACCAAGCAGGTTACCAATAGAGAATCTAAGTCTTTAGATAAATATTTACAAGACATTAGCAAAGTAGACTTGATTACCGCTGAAGAAGAAGTTGAATTAGCGCAGAGAATTAGAGAAGGAGATCAAGTTGCTCTAGAAAAGTTAACCAATGCTAATTTACGATTTGTTGTTTCTGTTGCAAAGCAATATCAAAATCAAGGTTTAAAATTACCCGATTTAATAAATGAAGGAAATGTTGGACTTGTTAAAGCCGCAAAACGTTTTGATGAAACGCGTGGTTTTAAGTTTATTTCTTACGCTGTTTGGTGGATTAGACAATCTATCCTACAAGCTTTAGCCGAACAATCTCGTGTGGTTCGTTTACCGCTTAACAAAATTGGCGTAATTAATAAAATTAACAAGATGTATTCTCATCTTGAGCAAGTGAACGAACGTCCGCCTTCTGCATCAGAAATTGCCAAAGAATTGGAGATGAGTGAATCTCAAGTAAAAGTTGCCTTGAAAAATTCAGGGAGACATTTATCTATGGATGCACCATTTAAAGAAGGTGAAAACGATTCTAATTTATACGATGTGTTAAGCTCAGCTGAATCTCCAAACCCAGATGATAAGTTGATGCGCGATTCATTAAGTATCGAAATTAATCGTGCTTTAGACACGCTTTCGCAACGGGAAGCAGATGTAATCCGTTTAAATTACGGAATTGGAAACCAACCTGCAATGACGCTTCAAGAAATTGGAGATACTTTCGATTTAAGTCGCGAACGCGTTCGCCAAATTAGAGAAAAAGGAATTAGAAGATTGAAACATCAATCTAAAAACAAAATGTTGAAAAAATACCTCGGATAAATTTTTTGATTTGTTCCGGAGAAAAAGCTTCCTAACTTGAAAAATTAGGAAGCTTTTTTATACATTTTATTTTAGTTGAAATGCTATTTCAAATCCGGTCGTGAAGGTCGAACTTCAATTTTACTCGGCAAAGTTCTTGGATTGATTTTGAACACATCGGCTACCAATTCGCCAATATCTTCTGGTTGAATTTTCCACGCATCACTGCTGTCAGGTGTATTTCCATTAAAATGTGAAGCAACCGAACCGGGCATTATGGTAGAAACTTTAATATCGTGTTCACGTAAATCTAACATCACCGCTTGTGTAAAACCGGTCACTCCAAATTTACTCGCATTGTATGCAGAACCTTTTCCAAAGAAGTTAGTTCCTGCCAAACTGGAAATACTAATAAAATATCCTTTCGACTTTTTAAGTGCTTCAACCGAAGCTTTAATAGAGTAAAAAACACCGGTTAAATTAGTGTCGATTACTTCTTTCCATTGGGTATCGGTTAAATCAATAATGTTTTCATAATGACCTAAACCTGCATTGGCAATCATGTAATCCAATTTGCCGAAAACTTCAATACATTTTTTGACGGCTTCTTCTTGGTCTAACATATACCGTACATCTGCTTTTACGCCAATGGCTTTGGCAGAAGTTGATGAGTTTTCAGTTAATGTTTTGGCCGCTGCATCTGCATTGGTTTGAGAGCGGCTGGTCACCACTACGTTTACGCCTTCAGCTAATAAAACTTCGGCTATTCCGTAACCTATACCTTTGCTTCCGCCAGTTATAAACGCTACATTTCCTTTAATATCTTGCATAATTTAATTTTTGTTAAAAGTAACTATGATAAACTGAATAGTACGGCGGTTTAAAAGAGTTTTAACCTTATAAAAACATAGATTTTAAGGTTGTGTTTTCCATATTTTGCCATGCACTTCTAAATGAGAAATCAAAGCTGCTGAACCATAATACGGAATGTATTCAGCTTTCAAATACTTTTGTTGAATGGCCAAATCGGCTTCTAAAAGTGACTTGGCTTCCGCTACATCTGTAGTGTTTAAAATGAAAATGCCACGAAAATCTTTATCGTTTTTACCAAAAGGACCAGCTAAAACCAATTTTCCTTCTTCAGAAAGTGCATTGATGTTTTGCATGTGGGCTGCAAAAGCTACATTTCTTTTTTCAGAATCGTCTTCGTTTTCACCTGAAGTCAGTAAGACTAAGGTGTACATTTTCATTCCGTATTCATCGGCTTCGTATTGTTTTGCCAATTCAGCATCATATTTTTCATTTTCATCTTGTGCGATTAGTACTGATGTATTTACAATGAATATAGATACGAATAAGAGTTTAATCGTTTTCATTCGCATATCTATTTTCAATAATATGAATACTATTTCTGCAAATTTCAGCTAAAACTTGAAGGTCAATATCTTCTAACTTTTTGATATTGATGCAGGATTTCCCCATTTTAAACTTTCCTAAGTTTTCAAGTAACTTTTTGTTTTCGGCAGAATTTTGGTACACATACAAGGATGTGTATGATTTTCTGGGGGAATAGCCCAAATGAAACCAATCGCCTTCTCTTTCACTTTTGTAGATGTAATGATAATCTCCATAACCAATAATGGATGTTCCCCAAAGCTTGGGTTCTTCTGAAGTCAATTCTTTGAAAAATTGATTAAATTGAATGCAATCTTGTTTTTGTTGTTCATTTTCTATCTTAGAAAGAAATTCAGTTACAGATGCTTCTGTAGGTTGGGTTTTGTTGCTCATGATGTATTTGTTTAAAGTTATCTTTTTCCGAAGTCTACCACTTCTAAATTTTCAATTTTACCTGCATTTATTTCAAAACGCAGCATGGTTCTTTTTTGATGAAAACCGTGCTTGCCGACTGCACCAGGATTCATATGAAGCAATCCTAAGTCTTTATCATTCATTACCTTCAAAATATGCGAATGTCCACAAATGAATAATTTAGGCGGATGATGATAAATTTTTTGCTTTACTCTAGGCGAATAGCGTTTGGGGTAACCACCGATATGGGTTATCCAAACATCAACACCTTCTACCACAAAACGCTGGTCTTCTGGAAATTGATTGCGAATTTCGTAACTATCTATGTTTCCAAAAACCGCTCGCAACGGCTTCAATTCTTCAATAGCATCCGTTACTGCTAAATCGCCAATATCGCCGGCATGCCAAACTTCATCTGCTTGTTTCACATATTTTAAAATTTTTTCATCAATGTACGAATGTGTATCACTAAGTAGGAGTATTCTCATATAACTTAATAAAATATTTCAGAATAAAGTAAATAATTATCAATGTAAATTTAACATTAAGACTTCTTTAATATTTTTTAACCCTTTAAAATAAAAAAATCATTAGCAACTGATATTCATATTATTAAACAATATTAAATGTTACCAAATCTTTAAATTTATGTTATGTATTTTAAGCATACGTAAAATTCGCTTGCTTTGCAAATTAAAATAAAGACATGAAATTTTGTTTGGCTCCTGTATTATTTATTTTAAGTTTCCTTTCTGTGTATGCTCAAAATGATACTGATAATAATATTGACAAAGATACGGTTTACTTAGAAGATGGAGTAAAAGCGAGTAAGCCTTTAGTAAAATGGAATGATTTAATAAATATTCGAGGTTATGCGCAGGTAAGATACAATCGTATAGGCGAAACAAATACTGACTTAAGATGCCAACAATGCGACCGTTCTTGGGGTGGCGATGGTGGTTTTTTCTTTAGAAGAATACGAATTGTCTTTTTTGGAAATATTCATGAACGCGTATATTTTTACATACAGCCAGATTTTGCTTCATCTCCAGGTGGTGATCGGCAGCAATTTTCACAAATTAGAGATGCCTATTTTGATGTTGCATTAGATAGCAAAAAAACCTTTCGATTTAGGTTTGGTCAAACTAAAATTCCTTTTGGATTTGAAAATCTACAATCTAGTCAAAACCGAATTCCTTTAGACCGTCATGACGGACTTAACTCAGCAGTTGCTAACGAGCGTGATATTGGGGTGTTTTTTTATTGGGCTCCAAAAAAAATTAGAGACAGAATGCGCAAAATTGCACAAATGAATTTAAAACATTCTGGGGATTACGGTGTTTTTGGTTTTGGTGCTTTTAATGGTCAAACTGCTAATCAACCAGATAGAAACCGAAATGCTCACTGGGTTGCCAGATTAAGTTATCCATTTGAATTAAGAAATGGTCAATTTTTTGAGCCTGGTATCCAAGCTTACTCAGGTAAATTTGTTTTACCCAATGTTACAGAAGGTGTAATTACTAATAATGATATGGAATACATTGACCAACGCGTTGCACTTTCTGCAGTTTGGTATCCACAACCTTTTGGTATTCAAGCTGAATATAATATTGGTCGTGGACCTGAGTTTAATCCAGAAACAAACACTATTGAAACGCAAAGTTTAAATGGTGGTTACGCAACGCTTTCTTATTACATTGATTCTCCTACATTAGGGCTTGTTATTCCATTTACTAGATACCACAATTATGCTGGTGGAAAAAAACACGAATTGGATGCAAGAAAGCACAGGGTGAGCGAATTGGAAGTGGGAATAGAATGGCAACCCATCAGAAACTTAGAATTTGTAATGATGTATACTTTCTCAGACCGAACCTTCGAAGATGCCTTAAATCCAATGAACAGACAAACAGGAAGATTACTTCGATTACAAGCTCAAGTTAACTTTTAACCAAGGTTTCAATTTTAATTTAGATATTTACCGAAAAAATACATGCCAAAGGTCATTCTCATCACGGGTGCTTCATCTGGAATTGGTATAGTTACAGCTGAATTTCTTACTGAAAACAATTTCAAAGTATATGGCACAAGCCGAAATCCCAGCAAAGACAGCTTAAATGGAGTGCATTTTGTTCAACTAGACTTGAATGATTCCAACAGCATTGAAAAAGCAGTTGATAAAATTATTACAAATGAAGGTAAAATTGATGTCCTGATCAACAATGCCGGAGTAGGCATTACAGGTCCAATTGAAGAAACACCGATTAAAGCGGCTCGTGCGCATTTTCAAACCAACTTTTTTGGCGTAATGGAATTAACACAGCGTGTTTTACCCTTAATGCGAAATCAAAATGAAGGACAAATTATAAATGTAACTTCCATTGCAGGCTATATGGGTTTGCCTTTTCGTGGATATTATTCAGCGAGTAAATCGGCTTTAATCACTTTAACGGAAGCGCTTCGGTTGGAATTGAAAAACACAAACATCAAGGTTTCATGTTTGGCTCCAGGCGATTTTGCAACCAACATTGCTTCGGGTAGATTCACCGTTGAAGCCAATCCGAAATCCAATTATTTTAAAGCTTATTCAGCATCCTTAAAGCTGATGAATGCGCATGTTGATGAAGCAGAAAATCCCATTGAAGTTGCGCAAACTATTTTCAGAATTATTCAAAAAGAAAAACCAAAAGCACATTACAAAGTAGGAAGCCCTTTGCAAAAATTTTCTGTTTTTTTAAAAGGAATTTTACCCGATAAAGTTTTTGAAAATATGCTTGCTAAGCATTATAAATTGTAAATTTGTTGAAAATAAATCACAAAACATGAAGTTTTTTATAGATACTGCAAATTTAGACCAAATTAAAGAAGCACAAGCCTTAGGCGTTTTAGATGGCGTAACGACCAACCCATCTTTGATGGCAAAAGAAGGAATTAAAGGTGAAGAAAACGTAACTCAACACTACATTAATATATGTGAAATTGTTGATGGCGATGTGAGCGCGGAAGTAATTTCAACCGATTTTGACGGAATGGTGAAAGAAGGGGAAGCATTGGCAAAATTACATCCACAAATCGTGGTGAAGATTCCGATTATAAAAGATGGCATCAAAGCTTTGAAATATTTTTCAGATAAAGGAATAAAAACCAACTGTACCTTGGTGTTTTCTGCTGGACAAGCTTTGTTGGCAGCCAAAGCAGGAGCAACTTATGTTTCTCCATTTATTGGAAGACTAGACGATATTTCTACAGACGGTTTGAACTTGATAGCTGAAATTAGAAACATTTATGACAATTACGGCTTCGAAACACAAATTTTAGCTGCTTCGGTAAGACACACTATGCACGTAATTGATTGTGCTAAAATTGGTGCTGATGTAATGACAGGACCCTTATCTTCTATTGAAGGATTGTTAAAACACCCACTTACAGACATAGGTTTAGAGAAATTTTTAGCTGATCATAAAAGTAATCAGTAGACTAAATTGATACCTAAAATTCAATTCAAGAGCTAGTAGATTCTATTTACTAGCTTTTTTATTAACTTATTTTTGCAACTCTCCAAAGGTTTGCAATTTTAAATGTATTGTTGTAAACTTACCAACAATTGAAAACGCCTATGGATAGTCAAACTTCCGACTCTAAAAATCAAGATGTAGTAGAAAATAAAAGTTTAAGTATTAGCCATGCATTAATTCCTGTTGTGCTTTTAGTGGCCATGTTAGCTTACAATGTGTTTGTTTTTGGTGACTCATCTTTAAATGGTTCCAATCAATTTATCTTATTAATGGGTGCGGCAGTAGCCGTTGTTATTGGTTTTATTAACAAAGTTCCTTATAAAAACATGGTAGCCGAAGTTTCACAGAACGTGAAATCTACATCTACCGCATTATTAATTTTACTCATGGTGGGAGCGCTTTCAGGAACGTGGCTTATCAGTGGGATTATTCCTACCATGATTTATTACGGTTTACAAGTACTCAACCCAACTATTTTTCTAGCTGCTTGCGTGGTAATTTGTGCTGTGCTTTCCATTTCTATCGGAAGCAGTTGGACTACTTCTGCAACGGTTGGTATTGCTTTAATTGGCATTGCGAATGCTTTAGATATTTCTTTAGGAATGACTGCTGGTGCAATTTTATCGGGAGCTTATTTTGGCGATAAACTTTCCCCTTTGAGCGATACTACCAACCTTGCTCCAGCCATGGCGGGGACAGATTTGTTTACACACATTAGGTATATGACCTACACTACTATTCCAAGTTTTGTAGTTGCTTTAGTGGCATTCATTATTATTGGTTTTACATTAGATAGTAGTGGCCAAGCAGATACCGCAGAAATATTAGCTGCAATAAATGAACGATTTTTTATTACCCCTTGGTTGTTTTTAGTTCCCGCTTTTGTGATTTTCTTAATCGTAAAAAAAACACCTCCTTTAATCGCATTGTTATCAGGAACCTTAGTAGCAGCAGTTTTGGCCTTAATTCTACAGCCTGATTTAATTTTAATAGCAGCGGAAGAAACTACTTGGAATCTAGCCAACGCATACAAAGGAGTAATGAACGCCATTACTGTTGATATTAAAATTCCAACAAATTTTAAATTGCTAGAAGAACTTTTTATCGCTGGTGGAATGGCAGGCATGTTACCTACCATTTGGTTGATTTTATGTGCCATGGTATTCGGTGGAGTGATGGATGCTATAGGAGCTTTAGCAAAGATTAGTGAAAGTTTGTTGAAACTCTTCACCTCCACTTTTGGTTTGTTTGCTAGCACCGTTTCGAGTTGTTTAGCCATCAACTTAACAGCATCAGACCAATATTTAGCGATTGTTGTACCCGGTAAAATGTTCGCAAAAGCCTATGAAGAAAAAGGATTAGCACCAGAGAATCTAAGTAGAACACTAGAAGATGCAGGAACAGTTACTTCTGTGCTTATTCCTTGGAATACCTGCGGTGCATATCACAGCGGTGTGTTAGGTGTTCCCGTGGCTGATTATTTTATTTATGCGATTTTTAACTATGTAAGTCCATTTATGACCTTACTTTTCGCTGCTTTCAACATCAAGATAAGACAACTCAAAAAAAATTAAAATGAAATTAGATATTTTGGCATTTGGTGTACATCCTGATGATGTAGAATTAAGCTGTTCTGGGGTGTTAGCCAAAGAAATTTCAAAAGGCAAAAAAGTTGGAATTATAGATTTAACCCAAGGCGAAATGGGAACTCGTGGCAGCAAAGAAATCCGTGCCAATGAAGCTAAGAAAGCTGCAGAAATCCTGGGTGCAGAAGTAAGAGAAAACCTCAACTTTAGAGATGCTTTTGTAACTAATGATGAAGCACATCAGCTGAAAGTCATCGAAATGATTCGGAAATACCAACCTGAAATTGTTTTTTGCAATGCGGTTGAAGATCGACACATCGATCACGGAAAAGCAAGTGAATTGGTTAGTCATGCTTGTTTTTTAAGTGGCTTGCGTAAACTAGAGACTAGACAAGATAACAAAATTCAGGAAGCTTGGCGACCTAAAAAAGTTTTGCACTACATTCAATGGAAAGAAATTGAACCCGATATTGTAGTTGATATCTCTGGTTTTATGGAAACAAAGTTAAAAGTAGTAACGGCTTATGCAAGTCAGTTTTATGTGGAAAACGCGAAAGAGCCTGAAACACCTATTTCATCATCAAACTTTTTAGACAGTGTTACCTACCGTGCACAAAATTTAGGTCGGTTAATAGGCACCGAACACGCTGAAGGATTTACACTTGAAAATCATCCTGCAATAGATTCTGTTTTTGATTTAATTTAATCCATAAATATTTTTTTGAATGCGAAATTAATTCTAAATTTGCATTCGCTTTTATAGCTTACACGGTGGATGTAGCTCAGTTGGTTAGAGCGCTGGTTTGTGGTACCAGAGGTCGTGGGTTCGAGACCCATCTTCCACCCTAAAAAAGTCCCTTTCATAGGGACTTTTTTATTTATAATTATCATGAAATGCTATACCTACATATTGTTTTCTGAAAAACTGAATAAATATTATATCGGTCAGAATAACAATATCGAAAACAGAATAAAACAACACAACAACCAACAAGAAAAATATACCAAAAAAGGAACTCCCTGAAAATTGGTTACTTATCAAAGAGTTGAAACAAGAAGTCAAGCCATGAAACTGGAAAAGAAACTTAAAAACTTCATAAGCAGGAAAAGGCTTGAAACTTGGATTGAAGAGAATAAACCTAACTGAAAAAATCGTTACTATTTTAGCTTCTACAAATTCTTTAATGATATTTACTGTTTTTACAGCATCTTTTTTGTATAAAAATCGATGTATTTACGATCTATCATTTCATCAGGATGTTAACCCCAAGTATTTTTTGTTGCTTTGCTTAGCTTTATAAATTCACATTCAGCATTAATTAAACAAATAATGTTTAAAAACTCGTTTAAAGCATCTACTAATGCACATTTAATTGGTCAAACCCCAAGCTTTTGTTTTCACTTAAGTTGAATCTTATTTGCATCTAAAATTACTTTAGCATCAAGCCATTTTTGAAGCTCTTGATGTATTGTTTTTAAATTCTGACTCTAAATATAATATATTCAAAATCAATTATTAACATTAAAAAAGCCTATCACAATATTAGGATAGGCTTAAATTCTTTAAAAACTAATTTTTTATTATTCTACCAAAATTTGGTAACCCCAAGCTGGATAAACAATTTTAGCACCTTTAATTAAAACATCTTCTTCACCTGTTATATAGTCTGTATAATTTCCTTCTAAATCCAAACTAAAAGTAATTTCATTGCTCGTCATATTAGCAATAAAAATTACTTCTTCTCCGTTTTTAACTCTCTTAAAAGCTAATATTTTTGAATCATCTGAAGTTAAAATTCGTTTGTAATCTGCTGCTTCTTTTGCACCATGTAATGCAACATTAGAAGATTTTAAACCGCCTAGTTTTTCAAGCAACGACCACATTTCTCCTTTTTCTTTTGGAATGCTGTCTTTTTCAAAAAACTTTAAACGGTGACTCATATCGTATTCTTGTCCGCTGTAAATCAATGGCATTCCTGGAATAGTATAGGCAAAAGCAGTCATCATTTCGGCAGCATCACCCATGCGTTCTTTAATGGTTCCGTTCCATGAATTTTCGTCATGGTTGGTTACAAAATTCATTAAGTAGTCATCTTTTTGATAAGTACTGTCAATTTTGACCATGTAATCATCCCAAGCTTTCACTGTTTTTTTTCCTTGCGCTATCTCATTTTTTAAATGGTGTCCTTCCCAGTTGTAGCCCATATCAAAAGCTTCATGAAACAAGTCTTTATCTTCACTTTCAGCCAACATAAAAACAGGCTTAATCGATTCCAATTCCTTTACTGCCATTTCCCAAAATGCAGTTGGAACTTCACCAGCTACATCGCATCTAAATCCGTCGATATTTTTTTCTTCTACCCAAAATTTCATTTCGTTTTTCATGGCTTCATGCAAATCTGGGTTATCGTATTCCAAGTGTGCTGTATCCGTCCAGCCCCAAGTTTCACCGGTTTCTTTGTTCATTGGGTCGGTGATTTCGCCGTCCTTGTTTTTTACATAATATTCAGGATGTTCATCAATCCAATGATGGTCCCAACCGGTGTGGTTGGCCACCCAATCCAATATTACGTACATGTCGTTTTCATGCGCAGTTTCTACTAATTTTTCCAAATCTTCCATGTTTCCAAATTCTGGATTTACAGCGGTGTAATCTGAAATCGCGTAGTAACTTCCTAAGTATTTTTTCTTTTCTTCTTCGTCTTCAATGTCTTCAATAGAAAGTTCTGGAGTAGCTTTTCTATTGGTCATGGAAATCGGGTAAATCGGCATTAACCAAATCACTTTCACGCCCAATTCTTTCAACTGCGGAATGTCTTTGGTAAAAGCTTCAAAAGTTCCTTCTGGCGAATATTGACGAATATTGGCTTCGTAAATAACAGCCGATTCCAAAGCATCGTTGGTCACCGTCAATTCTTCTGATTGCTCTTCTTTTTCTAAAGGTTTTCTAGCTTCTTCTTTCTTTTCGTCGGCACAAGATGCGAGTAGCAAAATGCAAAATCCTAAGCTTAGTAGTTTTTTCATGATTTTAAGTTTTAGTGTCTAATTAATAATTGTTTTTTCCCTTCTTGAATGGAAATATTTTTGATTAATAAAGTATAATTTTTGTATTCGTAAGAAACTGGCTGACCATTATACATGATTGAAATAGGTCGCTTTTTCCAGTTGATGAGTTCCAAGTGAATTTCTTCTAAATCTGAATTGAAATTTTCTTTTACTTCATGCTCAATTTGAAGCTCACTCACTTCTTCAAAATGTTCAAAGTTCAAATGAAGCATTTCGTAGTTTCTGTTTTCAAATGCATTTGCTGTTTGACCATCATCGTTATAAAAACTACGCTGTGAAGTTTCTACAGTTTCATCAAAATAATATTTAAAGTTGAGATTATTGAACGTATAATCTTCCGTAGTTTGATGTATTTCAGCCAATGGAATAAACGCACCTGCTCGAACAAAAGTGGGAATATTTTCTTTGTTCGTTTCAATATAGTTAAATTGTCCACCTTCAAATTGTTCATCGGTATAAAAATCAAACCAATTGTTGGTCGATGGAAAATATACTTTTTTCTGGCTTTGTTCAGCTTCTAAAACAGGCGAAACCAAAAAGTCATTTCCCCATAAATAGGTTTGGCTGATGTTGTACAGTTCAAAATGATCGGGTTCTTCCATAAACAAAGGTCGCATTAAGGGAATGCCTTTAGTTGAATTTTCAAAAGCCAAGTGATAATTATAAGGTAATAATTGGTAGCGTAACTCGATAGCTTTTTTAGCTAAATTTTTGGCATAATCGCTTCTAAAAACAGGTTCTGCTGCTACATCTTCTTGTGCATGTGGTCTGTAAATGGGTTGAAAAACTCCGTATTGCAACCAACGAACATACAATTCATCATCCAACAAATCGCCTGCAAATCCACCCAAATCTGAATGCATGTAACCTAAACCTTGCATGCCCATTTGAAGTGAAATTTCGGCTTGCGACTGAAATCCGCCCCAAGTTCGGTTAACATCGCCAGACCAAGGCATCATGCCATATTTTTGTGCTCCAGAATAACCGGCGCGCATCAAAATAAAAGGCCGCTCTTCTGGAAATTCGTTTTGATAATTCTCGAAAATAATTTTTGCCCATTCCGTTCCGTAAATGTTATGAACTTCATTTGCTTTTTGGTCGTCATAATGAATCAAATGTGCTGGATGCACTTCGGGTTCGCCCAAATCGCCCCACCAACCGGTTGCACCTTGCTCTTTCAATCCTTTGTAAATATTCCAAAACCAGTCTTTGGCTTTTGGGTCAAATACATCGATTAAAGCCGTATTTCCGAAGAAGAAATCGTAAGTAGCCGCATTTCCAGTGGAATCTTTCACCAAAATATCCGCTTGTACTGCTTCTTCCCAACGATGTGAAGTTTTCAACATAAACGGCTCGGTAATTAAAACGGTTTTTACACCTTGGTCTTTCAATCGCTTCATCATTCGTTCAGGATTGGGGAAGGAATCTTTTTCAAATTCTAAATTTCCCATCGTGCCCATTACTTCATTTCCAAACCAATACAAGTCCAAAATCACCGCATCCAAAGGAATTTGCTCTTCCTTAAATTTAGCCACCGTCATTTCAGTTTCATCTTGCGAATGATAACCAAATCGGCTAGCAAAATTTCCCAAAGTCCATCGTGCAGGCAAAGGTTGCTTTCCTGTTAAAGCGGTATAATTTTGAAGAATAGTTTCCCAGTCATCAGCAGCTATAAGTTGAAATCGCTTTGCTCCTGAAGTTGCTTCATAGGTAATAGTATTGTTGAATTGCGAATCTAAATCTAAGTTTCCCGTAGTAGGATTATCGAAATGAAGTAAGTATTTTTTAGATGAAAAAACAATCGGCAGGGCAAAATTCATTTGTTCAGACCGGGTTTCGTAACCGTAATGCGCGCGATTGTACAATGGAAGTTGGTGTCCACGTCTGTTCATACCTAATGCGCGAGCACCGCCACCCATTAAAGTTTCATTTTCATCGATTTTGAAATCAACTTTTACAGTTTCTGTTGAAAAACCATTTTTATGTTGAAGCAATTCTTCACCTTTATATACATAGCGAATAGCAAAAGGCTGTTTTTGAATTTCTACTGCCAAACCGTATTGAAAAAATTCTAAAGTGTTTTCATTCGTTTTTACTTCAATAGAAGACTTAGATTTAGGCAATTCTACCGCATGGGATTCGGGTAGGCTTTCTAATTTATTTTCAAGGAAACGTACTTGTAAAACTTCCCGATTAATGAAATTGAATTCATAAAAACCAATTGAAGTTTCTATCAAAAAAGTATGTTCATCTTGTTGCGAAAAGTTTTTAAACTCGGTTTTTTGTGCTTCAACTTGAAAACAAAAAAGAAAAAGTAGAATTGATATAGTAACTATTCTATTCATGATTAATCGATTGATGGTTCGGGGTGTAGAGCAAATTCTAACGGAATGTGTAAACGTTGATTCCAAGCATTTTCGCTGTGATTGGTTCCTTCAAATTTCAGGTTTCTAAAAGATGATTCCTTGTAATTTTTGGAAGCAAAAACTTCGTTCACTATTTCTTCAAAAGGTGGATATAAGGCATCTAAAGTTTCCGTTCCAAAGTCGAAATAAAATTTATGGTTGTTGGGTGCCATAGGTAATTTCTCCTTGATGTAGCTAAAAAATGCTTCTGGAATGGGATTGTTTTCAATCGGCATGGCACCTGGCCAGTGTGTTGATATGCAAATGGCTGTACCGAACAAGTTTGGTTTTTCTAAGACCGTGTACCAAGAAATCAATCCTCCCATGCTAGAACCTGCAACGGCTCTATCTTTCAAGTTTCTACTTACATTGAAATTGGTTTCAACTAAAGGCAAAACTTCTTCAGTAATGAACTTTATATAGTTATCTGAATTGATTTCTTTTCTGAAAAGCGATTCGCTTTGCGCATGATTTTCATCTAAAACCGCCTGGCGAGTTGAATCGGGAAGGTTTTCCCAAGGTTGTTGCGGAAAGTAATCTGTATGTCGGTCTTCAGTAACATTCCACATACCAACTACGATGGTGGGTTTAATTTTACTTTCTTTCATCAAACTGGAAACCGTCTCGTCTACTTTCCATTCTTGTTTGTTCCAAGTAGTAGTGGAATCGAACAACATTTGTCCGTCGTGCATGTACAAAGTGGCGTAAGCAATAGTATCAGAATAATTCTCAGGCAACCACACATCAATATTTCTTGAACTTACAAAATTAGATTCAAAATTTTCGATTCGATATAATTTCCCTGCTGAAAGAACAGCGTCTTTAACTACTTCAAAATCATTTTGAATTTCAACAACTTCTTCAGTTTCGTTTTCAGTTGATGCTTTTTCTTGTTTACAAGAAGTAAGTATAAACAAAGAAAAACAGCAAAGGTAAAAGACTATCATAGGTTTATTGTTTAGTGGTGAAGATATGAATTCCATGATTCAATTGCAGTTCGTCTTTCCAAATGAAGGATTCATTGGAATCTAAGTTAGTGAATTCTTTTCCATTCAAATTCAATTCTTCAAATCGACTTAAAACTATGGTTGTTGAAGCTTCATTTTTGTTCAAAACCAGCATCACCGTTTCTTCTTCATATTGTCTAAACAAAACATAGACTCCATCAAACGGAGCAAAATGAATGGTTTTGCCTTCATGAATGGCCTTGGAATGCTTACGGTAATTCAACACCTTTTTCAAAAAAGCTTTGAAATCCATTTGGGTTTCGGTTAAACCTTGATTTTTAAACACATTCACTTCATCACCTTTCCAACCGCCGGGAAAATCGGTTCTTATCAATCCATGGTCACCGGGTTTGGCGGTGTCATCCATCAAGATTTCCGTTCCGTAATAAATTTGAGGAATGCGTGGTAAAGTCAGTAACAAACCCATTGCCATTTTGGTGTTGGCTACATCTTCATTCAATTGCGTGAAAATTCTGCTTTTGTCGTGGTTGTCGGCAAAAATCATGATGTCTTTGGGAGAATGATACCCAAAATCATTTGCCAATCCTTCATAAATTTTCACCAATCCATTGTCCCAAGATTCTTCTTGATTCAAGGCATCTACAATGTTTTGTTGCATCGGAAAATCCATCGTAGAAGTTAAATACGAACGATATCCGTCATAATTATGGTTTCCATCTTGCCAATAGCCAACCAGCAGCGGATTGTAACTCCATTCTTCACCAACAATACTAAAATTAGGATATTCCGTCATAATGGCTTTTGCCCAATCCGCCATAAAATGCTTATCGGGATACGGATAAGTATCTTGGCGAATGCCGCCCAAATGCAAAGTTTCTACCCACCAAATGGAATTTTGAATAAGGTACTTTGCCATAAACGGGTTTTGCTGATTCAAGTCGGGCATGGTTTGTACAAACCAACCTTTTTGCATTTCAGCAGCATCATATTCTGAAGCATATCGGTCTTGATTGGTCGTTCTTCGGTGATTGGATGTAGGCATTTTCTCACCAGCTTCAAATTCTTCTTGGTAATTTACCCAATCTGAAAACGGTAAATCCTTCATCCACCAATGTTCACTTCCGCAATGATTCGCAACCATATCCATAATCAGTTTCATGTCTTTTTGCTGAAGTTGCTTAGCTAAATTCTCGTATTCCGAAAGCGTTCCAAAACGTGGGTCTACTTTGTAAAAATCGGTAATGGCATAACCGTGGTAGGAAGCTCTATGCATGTCGTTTTCCAACAACGGACTCGGCCAAACCGCTGTAAAACCCATGTCTTGAATATAATCTAAATGCTGTGTTATCCCTTTAATATCGCCACCATGTCGAGCATAATCGTCTGCTCTGTCAATGGTTTTTTCTAAAAGACTTTCAACAATATCGTTTTCGGGATTGGCATTGGCAAAGCGATCGGGTGTGATTAAATAAATGGCGTCACTGCTATCAAAACCGTGAATTTCACTTCCTTTTTTTTCTCTTGCTAAAAGTGAATATGCATAACTTACTACTTCTCCGTTGGGAAAAGTAAACTTTAAATTGAATTCTCCAGGCGGAGTGTTTTCATTTAAGCTTAAATCGATGAAAAGATAATTTTCGCTATCTGCATTATGAATTTGGTCGATACTTAAATTTGGATAATCCATTTCAACTTCCGCTTGGCTGATGTTTGGATAATGTACCAACAATTGAAGTTCTTGATTTTCAAAACCAATCCACCAATTCGGTGGTTCAACACGAAGTTCTTGGGCATGGAGTTTTCCTAGTGAGAATAGGAAAATCAGGAAAACGACTTTGCTTAATTTTTTCATAAGTGAATTATTCTTTTTGCAATATTTATTTCATAGCCCACGAATGAATTCGTGGGCTATGAAATTACACACTCATTGTCTCCGTCTGAATCATTCTTGACTCACCGTTGACCATCACCTGCATTTGCTCTGCTCCTTTCAGTTTAAAATCTACTCCGGATTTAGATACCTTAACGGTTAAAATCTGATTTCTAAAGTTGACTTTAAACGAATAGGAATCCCATTGTGTAGGGATTTTTGATGAAAAATGCAGTTGATCATCTTTTACGCGCATTCCGCCAAAACCTTCAACTATACTCATCCACGTTCCTGCCATACTGGTAATGTGGCAACCTTCTTCTACTTCTTTATTGTAATCGTCTAAATCTAAACGAGAAGTACGTAAATAAAATTGGTACGCTTGTTCCATTCGATTTAATTTCGCTGCTTGAATGCTGTGCACACAAGGTGAAAGCGAGGATTCATGCACCGTAAAAGGTTCATAAAAATCGAAATGTTTTTCCAATTCTGTTTCGCTAAAATGGTCTTCAAAAAAGTAGAAGCCTTGTAAAGTATCGGCTTGTTTGATGTAAGGAGAACGCAAAATTCTGTCCCAAGACCAATGCTGGTTGATGGGTCGTTGTTTGGCATCTAAATCTTTTACCCGAATCATTTCTTTGTCTAAGAAACCATCTTGTTGCAAGTAAACTCCATGTTCTTCAGAATAAGGAAAATACATTGCGTCACAAATTTCTTTCATTTGCTCAAGTTCCTGGTCTTGAATGTTTGTTTTTTCAAGAATACGTGCATAATCAGCAGCAAAACCTTGCTTCAATATATTGAGATTTTCCAACATGTATTCCATACACCATTTGGCAATGTAGTTGGTATACCAATTGTTATTAACGTTGTTTTCGTATTCGTTAGGTCCGGTAACGCCTAAAATCACCCACTTGTTTTTGTGTGTTGAAAATGTAGCGCGTTGTTGCCAAAAACGAGCAATACCAATTAAGACTTCCATACCCATTTCTGGGATGTAAGAATAATCTCCGGTAAAACGATGGTAATTGTAAATGGCAAAAGCGATGGCGCCGTTTCGATGAATTTCTTCAAAAGTAATTTCCCACTCGTTGTGTGATTCTTCGCCGTTCATGGTCACCATAGGATACAAAGCAGCTCCGTTGGTAAATCCAAGTTTTTCAGCATTTTCAATCGCTTTTCCTAAGTGTTTGTATCGGTAAGTCAATAAATTTCTAGCCACTTCTTGGTCTTTGGTAGCCATGTAAAATGGAATGCAATAAGCTTCGGTATCCCAATAGGTACTACCGCCGTATTTTTCGCCAGTGAATCCTTTGGGTCCGATGTTTAATCGTGCATCTTTCCCCAAATAAGTCTGGTTCAATTGAAAAATATTAAAGCGAATACCTTGTTGTGCTTTTACATCGCCTTCAATCGTAATGTCACTCATTGCCCAAATGTTGGCCCAAGCTTCTTGTTGAAGTTTCAACAATGCATCATATCCTAGTTGAATCCCTTCTGCTAAAACTTGCTTGGCAGCGTCAATCAATTGATTTTTTTCATGATTCAATGAAGTAACATAGCCAGCGTATTTTTGAATGCTGAAGGATTGTCCTTTTTCAACTTGTTGAGTATATTGTAAACTCGCTTGTTTATCAGTTGAAGCTTTTTCTGCTGTTACATCAATTTCATTTCCATCCAACAATAATTTCGATTCCATAAACGTACATACATAATAATGCGTTTTGTTGGTATGGGATTCAATAAAAGCTTGTTTTTCTTCATTTTGCACATTGGTGATTTCCCAAAACTTATCGTCCCAATTGGAATCTTGGTTAGTAATTCCTGCATCGATGTATGGAATGAAACTAATTTCAGCTGATTGATTTAGCGGAATTATATTGAAATTGATTACGCCCAATTCATCATGCGCTAAGGAAAGAAAACGTTTTGCTTCCACTTTAAGTTCAATTCCGTAAGGAGTTGTTGCGGTAAAAATACGTTTGTGCCAACCTTCTTTCATATTGAGTTCACGCTGGTAATTTTCTACTTTGGTACACGTATTCAAATCGAATTCTTCTCCGTTTACTAGAATGCGAATACCAATCCAATTGGGAGCGTTCAATACTTTAGCAAAATATTCCGGATAACCGTTTTTCCACCAACCTACACGGGTTTTGTCTGGATAATAAACGCCAGCGATATAACTTCCTTGAAAAGTTTCGCCAGTATAGGTTTCTTCAAAATTTGCACGTTGTCCCATTGCGCCATTTCCAAGACTAAAAAGACTTTCGGAAGATTTTACTCGACCTTTGTCGAATCCGTCTTCGATAATGGACCATTCGTTGGGAGTGATATAATCTTGATTCATAATAATCGAATTAATGAGTTTAGTTTACTGTTTTGTTATTCAGTTCAATTGCATTTTTTCAAATGAATTTATTCAGCTTTCGATGCGTTCAGAATTGCATTGAAATGCTTATCAGTTATTTCGGTAAAATCAGCAAATACAAAATCTGCATCCTTCAAAATTGATTTTTCGCCAATACCTACGCTGAGCATTTTAGCTCGATTGGCTGCTTCAATTCCTGCTAAAGCATCTTCAAAAACGATGGCATTTTCGGGTTCTACACCTAAAAGTTGAGCTGCTTTTAAAAAAACTTCAGGATTTGGTTTTGCTTTGCTTACTTCATTTCCATCTACGATGACATCAAAATAAGGCATTAAATTTACCCGTTCTAAAATGGTTTTTGCATTTTTACTGGCCGAGCCCAATGCAATGGGATGTCCAACGTCTTTCAACATTTTTAGTCGTTTCATAACCCCAGGTAAAATTTCAGATTCATCCATCTTTTGAACAGAAACTAAATATTCTTCATTTTTCTGATGAAGCAATTCGTTGAATCGTTTTTCTGAAATCCTTTTCTTTCCCCAGGTTAAAATCTTTTTTAAGGATTCAATTCGGCTGACTCCTTTTAACTGTTCATTTTGCTTTTTGTTAAAATTGATGTCTAAGCTTTCGGCAAGGTTTTTCCAAGCCAGAAAATGATACTTTGCTGTGTCTACAATTACACCGTCTAAATCGAAAATGATTCCTTTTTTTTGCATTAATTTGAATTTTATTTTTTTATTTGAATGTCATCTACATCCTTAACTTTTAATACTAAAAACGCTGCTATAATCATACTTACCCCTGAAAGCATCAATGCAAAAATGGCTTGATTTCCGTAAGCATATTTTACAAGCGGTCCACCAATAAGACCGTTTAAGATTTGTGGTAGTACGATGAAGAAGTTGAAAATCCCCATGTACACACCCATTTTTTTAGGATTTAGCGCACCCGCTAGAATGGCATACGGCATGGATAAAATACTAGCCCATGCTATCCCAATTCCTATCATTGGTAAAATTAACCAATAGCGATCTGGCATAAAGTAAATAGAGAAAAAACTAATTCCACCGATTAATAAAGCGTACAAATGCGTTTTCTTTCTTCCTAATTTGCTAGCTACTTTATGTAAAGAAAGCGCCACAGGAATGGAAACCAAATTGTACACTCCAAATAAAATTCCAACCCAATCTCCAGCTTGATTAAACAATTCACTAGAGGAATCGGTGTGCGGTAGTCCATAAAAATGCTGTGCTAAAGCCGGTGTAAAAAACACCCACATTCCAAATAAAGCAAACCAAGAAAAAAACTGAACCCAACTGAGCTGCTTCATGGTTTCTGGCATCTTTACAAAATCAGTAAAAATGTCGGATAGTTTTGCTTTTTCTTTTGGTGCAACTTCTTCAACTTGATCAATTTCTTTAGATTTTGCCTTTTCAATAAGGGCAATTTCTTCTGGCGAATATTCTCTAGTATTAAAAATGGTTACTAAAATAGAAACCACCAACACGATAGCACCGATAATAAACGACCAAATTAAATTTAACGGAACAGTTCCATCTTCGGCTCTATTACTAATGTCGAAATATTCAGAAAGTACATAAGGTAACCAAGAACCCAAAACAGCTCCGATACCTATCAAAATAGTTTGAGTGGTAAAACCTAAAGTTCGTTGTTCTTTGTTTAATACATCGGCAACCAAAGCTCGAAAAGGTTCCATGGAAATATTGAACGAAATGTCCATGATCATCAACATTCCTGTACCTACCCAAAGCGCTGGCAGAAAGGCAATAAACAAATCGGCTTGCGGGAGAAGTATTAATCCTATTGAAGCTAAAATCGCTCCTATTAAAAAATAAGGTTTTCTTCTTCCGAGTTTCGTCCACGTATTATCACTGTAGTGTCCTACTAAAGGTTGCACAATTAAACCCGTCACGGGTGCAATTAGCCAAAACCATGATAGTTGATGTACTTCAGCTCCAAAGGTTTGCAAAATTCTGCTTGCAAAACCATTTTGCAAAGCAAAACCCATTTGAATACCAAGAAAGCCGAAACTTAAATAAATGATTTCAGCGGTAGAAAGTCTGCGTTTTTGCATATCGTTTAAATTTCGTGAATAAACGATAAGCTTTTCAATAATAAAAAACTTACCTTAATGTGGAAGTAAAAGTATAAGTTCTATTATTTCAATTACAAATATATTTGAATTTCTTAAATATGATGATTCATTGGTATTAATTTTTACAGATTTTGCAACTATCACGTTGTATGTTTATTTTTCAATATGAAATAAAAAAGAGTATTGGTTTTTTTTTATTGAATATCCTAGTCTTGACTTCAAAACATCTAAATTAAAAACTGGTAGGTACTGGTTGGTTTCAAATTATTTATTAATATTGTATACTTGAATTACATTTAATATTGTAGCGTATGAAGACTCTTGAATTTAATACTAAAAACAAACGATTCGGATTGATACTATGGTTTTTATTGAGCATACTTTTTTTGCTTTCCTGTAGCAGCGAAAATGACAATACAGACGACAGCGTTTCCCAACCCGATCCTGAGCCAAATCCTGAAATTTCTTTCTACAAAGGAGCCGATTTATCTTATGTAAACGAAATGGAAGATTGTGGTGCTGTTTATAAAGATGCTGCTAATATCATAAAAGATCCTTACGTTATTTTTGATGAAGCAGGTGCAAATTTGGTACGATTCAGACTTTGGCATAATCCAGAATGGACAGACTATTCAGATTTGGAAGATGTAAAACAAGGCATTGCCAGAGCAAAACAAAACAATCTAAAAGTCTTATTGGATTTTCATTATTCTGATACTTGGGCTGATCCCGAAAATCAACAGATTCCTGCAGCTTGGTTAGCTCACATTGATGATACCGAAGTTTTAGGAGATTCACTTTACAATTACACATTAAATACGTTGAATGAATTAGCAGACTTAAACTTAACACCTGATATTGTTCAAGTAGGAAATGAAACCAATCCCATGATTTTACAAGATGGTGAGTTGGAATGGCCAATTGATTGGGAACGCAATTCATTTTTAATCAACCAAGGAATAAAAGCCGTAAGGGATTTTTCTGAAGATCAACCAACATCTGTAGAAGTAATGTTACATATTGCTCAACCCGAAAATGGACTTTGGTGGTTTCAAGAAGCTACAGCTAACGGAGTAACCGATTACGATTGGATTGGGCTTTCGTACTATCCAAAATGGTCAAGCTATAATTTAGCTAATGTTGGTGAAGCATTTTCAACACTGATAAACACGTATAACAAAAAATTAATGGTGGTAGAAACCGCTTATCCGTTTACCTTAGAAGATATTGACCAAGCTGGAAATATTCAAGGAAGTGATGCTTTAATTGAAGGCTATCCAGCAACGCAACAAGGCCAGTTAGATTACCTAAACGACCTAACTCAATGCATTTACGATGCAGGTGGAAAAGGCATTGTTTATTGGGAACCGGCTTGGGTTTCAACCCACTGTTCCACACTTTGGGGACAAGGATCGCATTGGGATAACGCAACATTATTCGATCATGACAACAAAGCAAATTTAGGCATGCAATTTTACTCAACAACCTTAAAAGATTAATATGAGATTTGCATCAAGCTTCATTTTATTTATACTTACATCATTTTTTTGGAGTTGTACTGAAAAAAATGAAGTACAAACTAGAGAAAGCATCCTGCTGAAAGAAGATTGGAAATTCAACAAAGGAAAGCATCCTAAAGCGGTGAATCCCAATTTTGACGATTCAAATTGGGAAACCGTAAACGTACCCCACGATTGGGCAATTTATGGTCCATTTGATAAGGAAATTGACAAACAAGTTGTAGCTATTACGCAAAACAATGAAACTTCAGCTACGGAAAAAACCGGACGAACCGGCGCGTTGCCTTATATTGGTGAAGCTTGGTATCGAAACAGTTTTGCTGTTCCCAATTTAGACAAACATAAAAAAGTACTGATTCAATTTGACGGTGCCATGAGCGAACCCGAAGTCTTCATCAATGGTGAAAAAGTTGGCGAATGGAAATATGGTTACGCTTATTTTTACTTCGATATTACCAATTATGTAAAAGCAGAAAATAATTCGATAGCCGTAAAACTGAACAATCGAGAGAAATCTTCTCGTTGGTATCCCGGTGCAGGTTTATACAGAAACGTGAAATTAATCGTAAAAAATCAAGAAAGCATTGACCATTGGGGTACGTTCGTTACTACTCCCGTGATTACTGATGAACTCGCTAAAGTCAACATCAAAACAAAAGCTTCAGGTGAAAATCTAAAGCTCGTCACTACTATTCTTGATGCTGAAGGTGTTGAAGTCAATACACAGGAATCCACTAGCCTATTCAACAACGAATTTGATCAAAATATTCCTGTTGAATACCCCAATTTATGGAGTCCTGAAAATCCTTATTTGTATACTGCTGTTACCAAATTATATAGTAAAAATCAACTGAAAGATGAAGTCGCTACCCAATTTGGAATTCGAAGTATTGCATATGACCGAAATACAGGCTTCCTTTTAAACGGAGAAGTCACCAAATTCAAAGGTGTTTGTCTGCACCACGATTTAGGTCCGTTGGGTGCTGCTGTAAATACTTCAGCTTTAAAAAGACAACTTAGAATTTTAAAAGATTTAGGCGTAAATGCCATTCGGAGTTCGCATAACATGCCTTCGTTAGAGCAATTGCAGCTTTGCGATGAAATGGGTTTTCTGTTTTTAGCCGAAAGTTTTGACGAATGGAAAAAACCAAAAGTTGAAAACGGCTACCATTTGTATTTTGATGAATATGCAGAAAAAGACATTGTAAACTTAGTGCATGCTACTCGAAATCATCCATCAATTGTCATGTGGAGTTCGGGCAACGAAGTTCCAGACCAATGGGGAAGCGAAGGTGTAAAACGCGCCAAATGGCTACAAGATATATTTCATAGAGAAGACCCAACCCGACCTGTAACCGTGGGCATGGACCAAGTACAAGCGGTTATGGAAAACGGTTTTGGCGCAATTATGGATATTCCGGGTTTAAACTACCGTGTGCATTTATATGAAGAAGCCTACGAAAAATTTCCACAAGGATTTATCTTGGGTTCAGAAACCGCTTCTACCGTAAGTTCTCGTGGAATTTATAAGTTTCCAGTTGAAAAAGCCAGCATGAAACAATACGATGATTTACAATCTTCTTCCTACGATATGGAATATTGCAGCTGGTCTAATTTACCTGATGAAGATTTTGTGTTGCAAGACGACAAAGATTGGGTGTTAGGCGAATTTGTTTGGACAGGTTTTGACTACTTAGGCGAGCCCACACCTTACGATGAAGCTTGGCCAAGCCGAAGCTCGTACTTTGGGATTAGCGATTTAGCCGGATTACCCAAAGACCGCTACTACTTGTACCGAAGCAGATGAAATACCGAAGACGAAACGCTTCACATTTTACCACATTGGAATTGGGAAGGCCGTGAAGGCAAAACCACACCTGTTTTTGTTTATACTAGTTACGATAGCGCAGAATTGTTTCTCAATGGAAAAAGTCTAGGAGTTAAAACCAAACGTAAAAATGCTTCACCACAAGAACGCTACCGATTAATGTGGATGGATGTAAAATACGAGCCTGGAACATTAAAAGTTGTTGCTTTGAATAATGAAGGCGAAGCCGTTGCAGAAAAAGAAGTGAAAACTGCTGGTCAACCACATCAATTGGTTTTAAAACCTGAACAAACCAAGATTAAAGCCAACGGAGAAGATTTGGCCTTTGTGGAAGTTTCTGTTGTCGATAAAAATGGTATTCCTTGCCCGACTGCCACTCATCAATTGAATTTTGAAGTGACTGGAAATGGAAGTTTTAGAGCTGCATGCAATGGCGACCCAACTTCATTGGAATTGTTTCACTTGCCCACCATGAAGTTATTTAGTGGAAAATTAGTGGTGTTGGTTCAAGCTTCAAAAGAAGCAGGAGAGATTAACTTGAAAGTTTCTGGTGAAGGTTTAAAAAGTGAGTCGATTACTTTAGAGTCTGTTCATAACTAAATCAATTAAAATAAGTTACTTTAATCATAATGTTATTTCACGCAAAGATCGCAGAATAGAAATCGCAAAGAAACGCGAAGCTTTGATTATCAATTATATTAACTTGATTTAGCATTGAAAATTTTGACTCTCCAGAAAAAAATTAAAAAAGAAGTGAATTAATTTTCATGTTTAGGAATGCAATACAACTATTTCAGAGAAATAGAAAAAAATTTACTTCGTAGTTTCACGTTCAACTATTTCAGTATTCACTACAACTGTTTGGTAACTTTCGGTTTCTTCATCTTGTTTTTCTAAGCGTTCGATGAGTAAACGAGCTGCTTCTTCGCCCATTTCAAAACCATGTTGGCTAACAGTAGTTAAGGGTGGATACGCATGTTGCGAAAGGACACCGTCCGTAAAACCGATAAACTGTATATCTTCAGGGATAGACTTTCCTAACTTACGTGCAATTTTCATAGCGGTGATGGCATAGATTTCATTTACTGCAAAAATGCCATCAACTTCAGGATTGCTTTCAAAATAAATTTCTATTTGTTTTTCTAAAGCTTCATGTTCGGTAGCTGCATGAAATTTATCATCTATTTTTAAAATAGCATTAAAATCAACTTCAATATCATTATGATTAAGTGCTTCTAAATAACCTCGAGTTCTTAATTTACCCACACTAACATAATCCATAGTACTAATAATTCCTATTTTTTTACAACCTGAATTAATCAATTGTTGAACTGCTTTTTTGGATGTAGCCACATCGTCTACAATTACTTTATCGCAGGGAATTTCATCAATTACACGATCAAACATTACAATTGGGATTCCTTGATCTATGGTTTCAGCGATATGGTGAAAGTCTTGTTTGGACAAGGTTTCTTTAGCAACTGATAAAATAAAACCATCTATACTTCCATTGGCTAACATATCGAGATTGATTACTTCCTTATCAAAAGATTCATTAGAAAGACCTACAATTACGTTGTAACCTTGTTCATTAGCAAATTTCTCAATTCCAGAAATAACGGTGGTAAAAAAGTGGTGCACAATTTCAGGTATAATTACACCTAAGGTTTTTGTTTTTTTATTCTTAAGACTCAATGCTATATTATTGGGTCTATAATTATATAATTTCGCAAAAGCTTTTACACGCTCTTTGGTTTTTTCCCCGATTTCTTTACTATCTCTTAATGCTTTAGAAACTGTAGAAACAGAAACGTCTAATTCTCTAGCTATAACTTTTAAGGTAGGTTTTTGTTTCATAAACTTATATAATATATATAACAAATTTAACAAAAATCAAGTCATTTGAATGTATTTATGAGAATTATATTTCCCCCTATTCAACTAAAGTGTACTGCGTTGAAAATATATACTTTTTAAATTTCTACGAAAATTTTACGATAAACTGATAAAAAACAACTTTTTCATGTTAAATTCAGAAACTTGTCAACACGAAAACGTTTTAGTGGCAACTTAAACATTTAAGTTAAGTAGTGTTTACATAACTTTACAAACGGAAGTAAAAGTATAACTTAAACGTAACATTAATAATTTAATCTATGCAAACACTAAAACGATTAAGTCTGTTACTTATGTTCATACCGATAAGTATTTTTGCCCAAAACCAAGTTTCGGGTACGGTTACAGATAACACAGGAATTCCTATTCCAGGTGTAGAAGTAAGCATTGAAGATACAAATCGAGGGACAAGTACAGATTTTGACGGAAAATTTACTATTGAAGTAAATGATGGAGAATCCATTAAAGTTGCTTATTTAGGCTACAAAACCCAGATCATTACTTACACTGGTCAATCTAATTTAGAAATTCAGCTTCAACCCGATCAAGATGTATTGGAAGAAGTTGTATTGGTGGGTTATGGTTCTTCGCGAAAAAAGGATATTACTGGTTCGGTATCATCACTTAGTAAAGAAGATTTTACTAAGGGTAATATTATTAGTGCCAACGACCTTTTACAAGGTCGTGCTGCCGGTGTAAATATTACTACAGGTGGTGGAGCTCCAGGATCACCCGCTGCTATACGAATTCGTGGGGGAGGTTCATTGGGCGCATCAAACGACCCTTTAATTGTAATTGATGGCTTACCCTTAGAAAATGCCGCCCCAGGTGGTTCACGCTCTGTACTATCAACTATCAATCCAAACGATATTGAGTCGCTTACCATTCTAAAAGATGCTTCAGCTGCAGCCATTTATGGAAACCGTGCATCTGCTGGAGTTATTATTATTGAAACCAAAAAAGGCACAAAACAGTTTCAAGTAGATTACAACTATGCTGCTGGTATTTATACCCGTTTTAATGAAGTAGATGTATTTAATGCTCAAGATTTTAGACAAATAATATCTGAAAGACGTCCTGGAGATATTGATGAATTAGGAGATGCAAATACCAATTGGCAAGATGAGATTTATAGAACCGCATTATCTGCAGATCATAACATCTCTATTCGTGGTAACTTATTAAAAAGAATACCTACTCGTTTATCAGTTGGTCATTTAGATCAAGATGGTTTACGATTAACTTCAGAATATCAAAGAACGAATGCTTCTATAGCATTAAATCCATCGTTTTTTAAAGATCACTTAAGAATAAATTTAAACGCAAATTTTTCTCAAGAGAAAAACCGATTTGCACCCGCTGTAGAAGGAGCTGCTTTGCGTTTTGATCCTACTCGTCCGGTTAGAGATCCTAGTTCTCCGTTTGGTGGGTACTTTGAATACTTTACAAATAGTTCATCTGGAATTCCTACTCCAGAATTAACGGTTAGAAACCCTGTTGCAACTTTATTGCAAAGAAACGACAGAACTGAAACCAACCGTTACTACGGAAACTTAAATATAGACTACCGCTTTCACTTTTTACCAGAAATGAAGGCTGTGGTTAATCTAGGAATGGACGTTGGAGAAGGTTCAGGTAGAAATATATTATCACCTGAAAGTGCTCAGGGTTATAACTCCGAAAACGAATTGGTTGGTTCAGAAGGCTTCTTTGAAAATGAAAGAAGAAACTACTTGGCCGATGGTTATTTGAATTACAAAAAAGATTTATTTAAAGATTTTAATGCCGATTTTACCCTTGGTTATTCGTACCAACGTTTCGAGAATGATGGGTTTAATGTAGGGAACCTACGTGACCCACAGTTTAGCGATCGTGTAGAATTTGCTGACATTGATCTAGTGTTAGTAGCATATTTTGCAAGAGCCGTATTCAATTACGAAGACAAATACGTGTTAACTTCAACTTACAGAAGAGATGGTTCTTCACGATTTAGCACTGTAAACAGATGGGGTGATTTCTTTTCGGGTGCATTTGCTTGGAATATAATGGAGGAAGATTTTATGCAAGATCAAAATACATTCGACAACTTAAAGCTTAGAGCTGGTGTTGGGCAAACAGGACAACAGGGAATCGGTCCTAGAGGAATTTATTTTGCAAATTACGAAGTAGCAAGAAATGTTGATCAATCTAACTACATGTTTGGTTCAACGCCTATAATTCCTGGTTTACCTACTGCAAGAAACACAAAAGCACAATGGGAAACTGCAACTACATTTAATGCAGGTATTGATTTTGCTTTCTTTAAAAATAGACTATCAGGTGCGGTAGATATTTATCATAGAGAAACAGATAATTTATATGTTTTTGCAGGAGTTCCAGATGGAGCTAACTTTAGTAACTTCTTCGACCAAAACAGTGGTACATTAGAAACACAAGGTTTAGAAGTGGAGTTAAGTGGAATTATTTTTGATGCAAAAGGAGATACAGATAAGTTTGATTGGGCATTGAACTACAACGTAACTTTTATGAACCAAGAGATTACATCATTAGCAAATAATGAAGCCATTCGTGTTGGTGGTGTTGGTGGTGGTACCGGTGGTACTATACAAATACATGATGTTGGCTCAGCACCAAATGCATTTCACGTATTCAACCAAGTTTACGATGCAAACGGAAATCCAATTGAAGGAGCTTATGCTGATTTGGATGGAGATAACGTAATTACAGAAGATGATCGTTATTTGTATAGAAATCCGATGCCAGATATAACTATGGGACTTCAATCAACCATGAATTATAAAAATTTCGATTTCACCTTTAACTTAAGAGCTAGTTTAGGAAATTACAATTACAATAATGTAAATTCATCTAACGCTCAGTATAATTTGTTACAGCAACAGTCAACAGTTGGTAATATTCCTAGAAGTGTACTGGAAACTAACTTTCAATTCACAGAAAATGTTATCTTTTCAGATATCTATATCGAAGATGCATCTTTCTTAAGAATGGATAACATACAATTAGGATACACCTTTAAAGATTTTTTCAATAAAGGAAATAATTTCAGATTATATGCTGGTCTTCAAAACGCTTTTGTGATTACAGATTATTCTGGACTAGACCCTGAAATATTTGGTGGTATAGACAATACTATTTACCCAAGACCAAGAACCTTCTTGGTGGGTGCAAATGTGAACTTTTAAAAAATGATGACTATGAAAAATATAATAAACAAACTTTTGAGCTTGTCTTTAATAAGCATGCTGCTCATTGGGTTTACTTCCTGTGAAGACGACATGGACGTAGAACCAAATGACCCAAATGCTTTTTTAGATGATGAATTTTACTCACAGCCTGGTGCATATCAAAGTGCAATTGCTGGGGTTTATGCTAACTTAACCCTAACTGGAATTAGAGGCTCAGGGTCTTCTAACATACAGGGTTTAGATGCAGGAACCAGTCAATATGGTCGTAGTTTAATGAACTTACAAACCATCAGTACTGATGAAGCCATTTGGACCTACGAAAACGATCCGGGAATTCGTGAAATACAACGCAAAACATGGTCTTCCGTAAACCCTATTTTATTAGGATCATTTAGTAGAATAATGGCTTCCGTTGCATTTGCAAACGAATTTCTGAGACAATCTACAGATGATTTGCTTAACCAAAGAAATGTGCCACAAGATGAAAGAGCAGAAATTGCACTATATAGAGCAGAAGCTAAATTTTTAAGAGCCTTAGCATATTATCATTTACTAGATTTATTTGGTAAAGCTCCTTTGTATGACGAGACTATCACTGTAGGTAGTTTTCAAGGTGAAGAATTGAATAGACAAGCACTTTTTGAGCATGTTGAAACAGAGTTGCTAGAAGTATTAGATGATATGGCCGCTCCAAGAACAGTAGAGTTTGGAAGAGCTGATCAAGGCACAGCTTTGATGGTACTTGCTAAGTTATATTTAAATGCTGAAGTATACACAGGTTCACCAAGATACGATGATGCAATGACTTACATTGAGCAACTTCTTAATTCTGGTTACACCTTAGCAAACGATTACAGAAATAATTTTAGAGGAGACAATAGTACTAATGAAGCTACCAGCGAAATTATTTTTGGAATCCCATCGAATTTTGAGGAATCAAGATCTTTTGGGCCTGTAGTGGTAATGACGAATGGCGGTGTAGGTAGTATTGAAGAAAACAATGAAGATTTTGGATTGTTTAATCCAGGCTGGGGTGGAGCTATTCGATTAACTCCACAATTTGTAGAGAAATTTGATGGCCCTGAGTTTGAAAATGATGTAAGAAACACCATTCTTTCCGAAGGAAGAACTCGTGAAATAACAGACGTAAGTAATCCTGATGAAGGTTTTGTATTGATTAAGTACACTAACATAAGAAGCGACGGTACCAATCCTGAATACGATACATTTACAGATACTGCATTTCCAATGTTTAGATTAGCAGATGTGTATTTAATGTATGCAGAAGCACACCTAAGAGGTGGCGGTGGAAATATAAGCCAAGCTGTAAGTTTAATTAACGAGCTTAGAACTAGAGCAAACGGAGCTACTATTAATCAAAGTGACTTAACTTTAGATTTCGTTTTAGACGAGCGTGCTCGAGAACTATACTGGGAATCTCATAGAAGACAAGATTTAATTCGTTTCGGAAAATTTTCTGGAGGCGAGTACATTTGGGCTTTTAAAGGAGGTTCTGCAAGCGGAATTCCTACAAATTCAATTCGTAACTTGTACCCTATCCCAGCACAAAGTTTATCAACTAACCAAAATCTCAGTCAAAATCCTGGATATTAAAATTAAAACTTATAAAAATGAAAAATAAAATTTCAATATTAATTACTGCATTTATTTTAAGCATAAGCTTTAATGCATGTACAGATGATGATAATCTACGCTTTCAAACCGTGGAGAGTCCAGAACAAATTACTTTCTTAAATAATTTTTTATCAGAATATGTTTTAAGTGAAGAAACAGCAAGCAATAATGCAGAACGCTTTTTATGGGCAACACCAGACTTCGGAGCACCAACGGCTGTAAATTACTTTCTTGAAACTTCACCTGATGGAACATTTACAGAAGAAAATACAGAAGTTTTAGCTAGCACAAGTGAAACACAAGTATCCGTTAGTGTAAGCCAAATGATAGATTTAGCTGAAGCTAAAGGTTTAAGCAACGAACAAGTTGAAAATGAAGATGGCGAGCCTGTTTTTGATGAAAATGGAGATCCTGTGTATAATAACATCGGTGAACTATTTTTTAGAGTTCGAGCAGATTTAGGTGACAATGCTGAAAATTCTCCAGAAACAACTTCTGCTATTCAAGTAATCAATGTGCGTTGGTTAATTGCAAGTACTGGTGAAGAAGGGCCTGTTTCATTTAGAAATTTATTTTTAGTAGGAAATGCCACTGCTGCTGACTGGAACAATGATAATAACAACATGCCTTTGGTTAGAAATCCTGAAAATGAAGATCAATACACCTTTACGGGTAAATTTTTGGGAGGCGACACTAATGAGTTTAAATTACTTGAAGTTCGTGGTCAATGGCAACCACAATGGGGCTTATCTGATGGAACTTTAGCAGTAAATGATGGAACAGGTACAGATCCTGATGCATTTGTTAACGATGGTGAAGCTGGATATTACACTATTGAAGTTGATTTAGATTCAACTACCTTCGAAATGACAGCTTTTGATACTAGTGACCTAACAACTTACCCAAGCCTGTCTATTATAGGTGAAGCAACCGCTTTAGGCTGGGATGGCGATACAGAAATGACTCAATCTAGTTTTGATGAACACCAATGGTTTATCACTGGTGTAGAACTAGCAGATGGTGAAATGAAGTTTAGAGCTACAGGGAATTGGGATATAAATTGGGGTGCATCAACACCAATTTCAGGATTTGGAACAATGGGTGGACCAAACATCCCTGTTACCGCTGGAACTTACGATATTTGGTTTAATGATATTGATGGAAGCTATATCTTTATTCCTGTTGAATAAGTATTATTGATTCACAAAACAAAAGCCCTTGTTTTAGACTATGAAACAAGGGCTTTTTAACAAAAAGATATGAAGAAAATATATTTATTAAGTTTTTTACTATTTAGTTTCATCATGAATGCTCAAGTAAGCATCTCTCCTGAAACTTTTGAAGTAGACGAAGAAATTACCATCACGGTAGATTTATCTCAAGACCAATGTAACGGAATTGCTGAAACAGCAAGCAAAGTATATATGCACTCAGGAATTGGCACGGAAACCAATGCGTTTGGATTTAGTGTTATTGGAAATTGGGGTCAGGATGATGGAGTTGGAGAAATGACCAGCCAAGGTAATGGCATTTTCAGCATTACTATAACTCCAAGTGATTACTACGGTCTTAGTCCTGAACAAGCTAGTAATGCAACTAGAATGGGACTCGTTTTCCGAAATGCATCAGGAAATCAAGAAATGAAGAATCCTGTAGGAAATGGATGCGAAGATTTTATTTTCAATGTAGGTTCGTTTCAATTAAGCCTAACAAGCCCAACAACATCTGCAATTATTCTAGATTTTGGAGAGCAATTTACCATCACGGCAAGTACAAGTTTAAATGCAGATTTTACTTTAACTGCTAATGGTACAGCAATTAATACGCAAAACAATACTCAAAATTATAGCTATACTTTAAGCGCTAATGCTGATATTGCTTTTGAATTAGTCGCCACTGAAACAGGTGGAACAGAAACCAAAACAGAAAATTTCAATTTATTACTAACACCAGATCCAGACTTATCCCCAGTTCCTAGTGGAATGGTAAATGGGATCAATTTTGACCCTTCTAATCCAGATGAAATTACGCTTGTGCTGTATGCGCCAAATAAAGATTTCATTCACGTGGCAAGCAATTTACCAGATAGTGATTATGCAATAAATAACACTTATTTAATGAATATTGATCCAGTTCAGGATAAACATTGGATAACTATAGATTTAAGCAATGCCACAAATCAAGATAATTTCTTTTATGAGTATGTTATTGAAAATGAATTTCGCGTACCTGATCCATTTTCAAAGTTAAGTTTAAATCAGTTTAACGATCCTTTTATTATGTCAGAAGGTGTTTTTCCAGGTTTACCTAGTTTCCCAACCGATAAGACTTCAAATATTTTAACGTGGGTAAGACTAAATCAACCTGAATACAATTGGCAAATAACTGATTTTGAACGTCCAGATCAAGAAGATTTGGTAGTATACGAAATGCTTATTCGCGATTTTGATGAAAACCACAGTTACCAAGATGTATTAGATCGCTTAGACTATTTAGAAGAATTAGGCATCAACGCCATACAATTAATGCCAATTAGCGAATTTGACAACAACGACTCTTGGGGTTACAATCCGTCTTTGCACATGTCTATCGACAAATATTATGGAACTCCAGAAAAATTTAAAGAATTGGTTGACGAAGCACATGCACGTGGAATAGCTGTAATATTAGATGTTGTGTATAATCACGGTACTGCACAAAGCCCTTATTTTAGAATGTATAACGATTGTAACGGATGCTTCGGTGGAAACGCTACTGCAGAAAATCCAATTTTTGCTGAATTTGATCCCAATCCAACTTTTTCATTTTTCGAAAAAATCAATCATAATAAAGCCTTCACACAAGAATGGTTAGACATGATGAATCAATATTGGTTAGAAGAATATAATATTGATGGTTTCCGATTCGATTTCACCAAAGGATTTACTATGACATCGGGCGATGGTGGCGCTTATGACCAACCACGTATTGACAATTTAACAAGAATGTATAACGAAATGCGTCAGTACGATGAAGAAGCTTATGTTATTTTAGAACACTTTGCTCCTGATAATGAAGAGCAGGTTTTAGTGAATCATCGATTAGATGGCTCAAATCCTGATGAAAATGGTATGATGACTTGGGGTAACGTAAACTTTCAATACGGTCAAGCGTCTATGGGTTATGATAATTCTAACTTCAATAGAGTATCTTATAAAGGGAGACCTAATAGCCAAAACTGGAGCCCACACTCTATACTTGGATATATGGAAAGCCACGATGAAGAACGCCAAATGTATAGAAACTTAAGCTTTGGTAATAGTAACGGCTCCTATGACATTACTAATTTGAACACAGGCTTAGAACGTTTAGAACTAACAGGAGCATTCTTCTTTACGGTACCTGGTCCAAAAATGATTTGGCAATTTGGAGAAATTGGTTTTGATTACAGCATCAACCATTGTCCTGACGGAACTATTAACAACGACTGTAGAACTGCCCAAAAACCATTGGTTTGGGACTATTTAAATAATCCAAACCGCATGGAAGTATACGATACTTGGAAAAAATTGATTCAATTTAAAAGACAAGATCCGATTTTTAAAACTACGAACTTTACACTTGAAGTTGGAAATGATGTAGAAAAGAAGATTTTCTTAGTTAATAATAATGCTGCAGATGGAGAAATTAGATACGTAACAATCGTAGGTAATTTTGGGTTAAATACCATTACAACGCAGCCATTTTTTCAAGAACCAGGCATGTGGTATGATGTTTTAACTGAAACACCATACAATGTAACTGATACAGGGATGAATATTACTTTAGAACCTGGAGAGTTTATCGTTTTTGCAGACGAATTACCTGAAGAAACACTTTCTATTGAAGATGTACAAAAGGAAATAATAAATGTATATCCTAATCCAGCTTCAAATGAATTTGCAATTAATACCGAAGCACAAGCTGTGGAAGTTTACAATTTAGCTGGTAAAAGAGTGGCTAAGTTTGAAGGTAACTTTTCAGCAAATCATAAATTTGATGTTTCTAACTTGAACTCAGGATTGTATATTGTTAAGTTGAATAGCAACACATCAACAGCTACAACTAAGTTGATGATTAATTAAGAAAGCGTTTTTTGAATTAGCTTGAAATGCTATAAACGGATGCAATTATTAAAATTGCATCCGTTTTTTAATTTGTGTTTTTATTGTAATGGTCTTGTATTACACTTTCTAAATATCCAAGTTTCTGAATGCCTCCTCCATAAGGCCCATAAATATACCATACATTGGGTTTTGCACAAAGTTTCAATTTATTCTTTTCAAAATCTATAAATATATATTCTTTAAAAAAAATAGAATATTGGATACTTAGCTTCATTCTGTGTTCATCTATATCCGTCAAACTACAATCTTCTAAAATTCCATCTTTTTCAATTTCTTTTCTAAAGTCTTTTTTGCTAAGCAAAGGCGGCGTAACATTTCTTGTGGCAGAAACAATATAGTTTTTATAATTTATATACTTTACTCCATTTCTTCTAATGCGTGTAATCATAGATTTAACCAATAAAAAACTAACAAAAACACTAAAAACAACTGGCACCCAAAAAATCATAAATCGAGTTGGATTATTGGTAGTGCTAATGGTTTCAAAAATGTAAAAAATCAACGCGTAAGCAATCGACTGAAAAACGATTACATACAAGTACATTTTATAAATAGGCTTGACCATCTGGTTAAATTTTATCGAATTTCAAAAGGATAAATAAAAGTAAAATGGGTAAAGCCAATAATATTACCATTAAAAAACTTTCAGAAAAAAGTTGAGGCTTTAAAATTAAAGTAATAAAATAACCACCCATAGCACCTCCAAAATGTGCATCATGACCAATATGGTCGTTTCGTTTTTTCATAGCATAAATAGAATATAACAAATATCCTATTCCAAAAACATAAGCTGGCATTGGTATAATAAAAAACAAACCCAGCATCATGTCAGGTTGTAATAATATTGCACTGTATAAAATTCCAACCACTGCCCCACTTGCTCCCACGGCAGAATAGGAACTATCATTTTTATGAAAGAAAAAAGACAAATAATTTCCCAATAACATGCTTCCTAAATAAATTACTACAAACGGAATCACGCCTAATTGTACAAGCACCGAGTTAGCAAAAAAATACAAGGTTAGCATATTTACAAGTAAATGCGTACTATCTACATGTAAAAAACCAGATGTAAGGAGAATTTTATAATTGCCTTTTTTTAACTCAGCAATGTTGAATTTATTTTGATAAAAAAAAGAATAATCTTTAAAACCTTTAAATGAAACTACCACATTGGCAGCAATTATAATCAAGGTAACTAATTGAATGCTTGAATTCATAAGAATTTTCTGTAAAAAGCCAAAGATAACATATATTTGAAGAAAATTTTCTCAGCTTGAAAGCACTTGTTTTTTATTTAACGTATCCGTTACTGTGGCTCGTTTCAATCTTACCTTTTCCAGTTATTTATGGAATCTCAAATTTTATATATTACATAGTTTACCACCTAATTGGTTACCGTAAAAAAGTAGTTCGTAAAAACCTCCTATTGTGTTTTCCAACTAAAAGTGAATCAGAACGACTTCAAATAGAAAAAGACTTTTACAGACATTTCTGCGATTTATTCCTCGAAATTATTAAAAGCCTAAGCATGTCTGCTGAAACGATGAAACGTAGATTTAAAATCATCAATCCAGAAAAAATAACCGAAATGGAACAGCATGGCAAGAGCATTATCTTTATGGCTGGCCATCATGCCAATTACGAGTGGATGACTTCTTTTCAACTTGGCCCTACAACCCGTGAAGGGTTTGGAGTGTATAAACGAATTAGAAACCCTTACTTTGACAAATTAATCAGAGATATACGCGGCAAGTTTTTTATCGAGTTAATTGATAAAAATGAAATTTCTAAACTAATGCAAAAAAATTGCGATGAAAATGCATTGGTAAACTATGGCATGATTGCAGATCAAGCGCCAAGGCATACTAAAAAAGCC
Organism: Psychroflexus planctonicus; assembly: GCF_014640195.1. Taxonomy (GTDB): domain Bacteria; phylum Bacteroidota; class Bacteroidia; order Flavobacteriales; family Flavobacteriaceae; genus Psychroflexus; species Psychroflexus planctonicus. Next base: position 143,979 of record NZ_BMGM01000004.1, on the reverse strand, counting down.
TATTGGGGAAAATTTATGGGTATAGATACACCCATGTTTGTAGGTTCTGAAATATTTGCAAAACGCTTTGATTTTGGATTGGCTTTTATTCATGTTAGAAAAGTTAAACGCGGTTATTACGAAGCAGAATTCAAAGAGATAAGCATGAATCCAAAAGCTTTCAAAAACTTTGAAATTACAGATATGTATTTCCAATGTATAGAAAAGGAAATTAGAGAGTCTCCAGCGCTGTATTTTTGGACCCATAATCGTTGGAAACATATATAAAATCAAGCTATTAAGATGAAAAAAAATATTGCTATAGCCATGGGTGGTTATTCTACCGAAGCAGAAATTTCCTTGAAAAGTGGTGAAGTAGTTTACAAACACTTACCCAAAGATAAATACCAAGTGTACCGAACACATTTGCTTAAAAAAGGCTGGTTTTTAGTAGATGATGCAGGTAAAGAGCATCCCATAGATCGTTCTGATTTTACGGCAAATCTAAACGGAGAAAAAATTCATTTTGATGCGGTGTTTAACACCATTCACGGAACACCCGGTGAAGATGGTTTGCTTCAAGCTTACCTCAACATTCTCGGTATTCCACAAACTACTTGCAATTATTATCAAGCAGCGCTAACCTTCAACAAAAGAGATTGTATTTCGGTGCTAAAACCACATGGAATTCCTACTGCTCAAAACTATTTTGTAAATAAAGGCGATGATATTCAAACAGAAGAAATCATTCAAAAAGTAGGCTTGCCGTGTTTTGTAAAAGCAAATCGAGCTGGAAGTAGCTTTGGAATCTCTAAAGTGAAGAAAAAAGAAGATTTACTAACTGCCATAGAATTTTCGTTTCAAGAAGACGATGAAGTTTTAATCGAATCCTTCTTAGATGGAATTGAAGTTTCTGTTGGGGTAATCAATTTTAAAAATGAAGTGCTTGCTTTACCGGTTACGCAAATTATCTCAGAAAATGAGTTTTTTGATTATGATGCCAAGTATTTAGGAAAATCTCAAGAAATTACTCCAGCACAAATCAGTGATGAACAAACTAAAGAAGTGCAAGAATTAGCCAAAAAAGTTTTTCAAGTATTAAAATTGAAAGGCTTTACTCGTTCAGAATTCATCTTTCATAACCACAAAGCTCATTTTTTAGAAGTAAACACCTGTCCAGGTTTAACCGAAGCCAGCTTGCTTCCACAACAAGCTAAAGCAGCTGGAATTAGCCTTGAAAATTTATTTGATGAAGCTATTGTTGAAGTATTAAAAGACTAACTTATTAATTTTCATATCATTGTTATCCGATAAAAGATAAAAGACCGCTTCGCTGTTAGAGTTAAGAATAAAGACTTGACTGTAACTGAATGAAAAACATAATTATTATGATTTTAGATTTTTGGATAAAACATAAATTCTTAAATGGTTTCAAAAGCAAGGTGTACTCCTTTTAAAATCTCTTGAAAATGAATATAGTCAATAATTTTTAGCATTTCAGCAAATTTTAATCGGAAGACACTAGTTTCAAATCAAATACAAACTCACCTATTCTAGCTAACAATAAATATTTTTGTACATTCGAAAATATATATCTTAATATGAAACGAGCAGTATTTCCTGGATCTTTTGACCCTGTAACCCTTGGGCATGTTGATATTATCTTGCGCGGTCTCACGCTTTTTGACGAATTAATTTTAGCCATTGGTGTAAATGCAACTAAAAAATACATGTTTAGTTTAGAAGAACGCAAAGCATTTTTAAAAGAAAGCTTTAAAGATGAACCCAAAATTAAAATTGAAACCTACCAAGGCTTAACGGTAGATTACTGTAAAAAAATGGATGCTGAATTTATTTTACGAGGTTTAAGAAATCCAGCTGACTTCGAATTTGAAAAAGCTATTGCGCACACCAATCGGAAATTAGAGAAAATTGAGACAGTCTTTTTGCTTACATCCAGTGGAAAAAGTTATATCTCGTCGTCGATTGTTCGAGATGTGATCAGAAATAATGGAGACTATACACAGTTGGTACCTGATGCCGTTCGAGTGAAAAAGTAAAATGCAACACCCCTACAACAAATTAGAAGAACAATCTAAAAAACAATTTCAATGGAAGATTATTCTCTTAATTATTGGAATAGTAGTTTTTAGCGGAATCCTAATTTATTTTACAAAATCCTTTCTTCCATTTATATTGATTTTTATTGGCATAAACACCTTAGCTAGTTTCATTGATGTACCACAAGGAATCAAAAAAGGCAACTTAGTTCGTTATTCTCCAATGTTTCTCACTTCTAAAGAAAGGAAACAACACATACAATTACACGGTGGTACTTTATTTGATTATTACTTTTGCTTACCTGAGTACAAAACAGCTTCAGAACGAAAAAAAGCAGTCTTGTTAGCTTACTTAGAAGGTTTGGTAAATGTAATTGAAACCAAAAAAGATTCTCCTGAAACCAAAGTCTTGGGAACAACTTATATTTTAAATCCACGAACAGCAGAAAAACTAGGTTTTAAAGTGACTCCACCACAAATTGGGCAAAAGTTTCTTTTAGTGATGAATTATATTCCTATTTTGATTGCTCATTCTTTGCTTCATAAAAAATTGAGTTTTCCAAAACTAAGCAATAGCATAGGCATTGCTGCTGAAATAAGTGAACTTCAACAAAACAAAAAACGAATTGAGCAACTCGTTGAAAAATTAAAAAAAGCAGACCTATAAGCCGGATTCTGTATTTTGATGAATCATCAAAACCCTTATCATTTATCTAGTCAAGCAGTTACCTGCTTGCTCTAACTACCTACCCTCCAAGTCAACCGCACAAGCCTAAAACCTTGGTTTACATGGTATTTCACCGCATAGAGTTTACCTGATTTCACTACAGCATTACCTGTACATCCTTTCTGCTGCACTTGTCCTAACTCAACCAAAGTTAAGCCGACGGGCGTTACCCGCTATGCCGTGCTATGGTGTCCGGACTTTCCTCCACACTAAAAAGCATGGCGATAAGGCGGTCTGCTGCGCAAAAATAGAGATAGCATTTGAATAAAATGATGATGTGGATAAACAAATGAGAAAATATATTTTTGTTTCTCATTTCTCATTTTAAAAAAGTTTGAGAAGAAATCGAAATCTAGAGCATCTAAATAAAGCTACTTTTTATTACAATGTTGTACAAACTAAGAAAGCCATCTCAATCGAGACGGCTTTAAATATATTGAAAATTTAAAAAGCTTACTTTTTAAATTTCTTGTATTTGTTTTTGAACTTGTCAATACGTCCAGCTGAATCTACTAATTTAGTTTTTCCAGTGTAAAAAGGGTGAGAAGTTCTTGAAATTTCAAGTTTGAATAAGGGATATTCAACACCATCAACTTCAATTGTTTCTTTGGTTTCTGCTGTAGACTTCGTTAAAAATACATCTTCATTAGACATATCTTTAAAAGCAACCATTCTATAATTTTCAGGATGTATATCTTTTCTCATTGTGTTTATTCTTTCAAATTTTCAGGATGCAAATGTAACTAAAAGCAATTCATCTAACAAAATAAATCAATTAATTTTACTAGAATAAATTTAGCCCAATCTAAACTAGCTAAAACTTCTTTTTAATCCTTGTAAAATACTGAAATTACTATCTTTGTTAATTCATAAAAAAAGAATGGACACACAGAACAACATCAAATCTTTAGGCTTCAAATACGGTGGCTTTTACGCATTGCTTTACATATTAATTCTAGTTGTAGAAGAAAGCTTCGACTTAAAAAACCAAGTGGTAATTAGTATTGGCGGCATTGTGCTTAGTTTTTTAATTGTTTGGCAAGCCACAAACGAATTTAAAAGTTTGGGCGATGGACTAATCGATTTAGCTTCTGGAATTAAATTAGGTTTGGCCATTGGTGCTATTGGTGGTTTAGGATATGCCTTATTTATGTACGTAAACTACAGCTTCATCAATACCGAATTTGTAGAAACTGCGCGAGAAGAAATTCAAAATCAATTGCAATTACAAAGAGAAAGCGGACAATTAAAAACTGACGAAGAAGCAGAAATGGCCGAAAAAGCGGCTCTTTTATTTACATCACCTTTTGTATTGGCTACCATTGCATTAATTGGTCAACTTTTCAAAACCTTTATTTTTGGACTCATCATCGGTTTGATAAACCGAAATAAAAATTCCTAAATGAAAAGTCTTCAACTTTCCATTGTAATTCCATTACTCAACGAAGCTGAATCACTTGTAGAATTATCGCAATGGATTCAACGTGTTATGCAAAAGCATGACTTTCAATACGAAGTGATTTTTATTGACGATGGAAGTACAGACAAATCTTGGGAAGTTATAGAGCAACTCATAGCACAATCCAACACGATAAAAGGCATTCAGTTTTTAAAAAACTATGGTAAATCTCAAGCTTTGCATGCTGGATTTGTTGAAGCCAATGGAGATGTTGTCATTACTATGGATGCCGATTTACAAGACAATCCAGAAGAAATTCCTGAATTGTATACTATGATTACAAAACAAGGATTTCACTTGGTATCTGGATGGAAAAAAGTTAGGCATGATTCGTTTTTCACCAAAAACTTACCTTCAAAACTATTTAATAAAGTAGCTAGAAAAACATCAGGATTGGCTTTACACGATTTTAATTGTGGCTTAAAAGCCTATGCTAAAAACGTTATTAAAAATATTGAAGTTACTGGAGAGATGCACCGTTATATCCCGGTATTAGCCAAAAATGCAGGATTTGATAAAATAGGTGAAAAAGTAGTACAGCACCAAGCTAGAAAACACGGCGAAACCAAATTTGGCTCAGAGCGTTTCATGCATGGTTTCTTAGATTTGATTAGCATTTGGTTTTTAGGTAAATTTGGAAAAAGACCTATGCATTTTTTTGGCGCTTGGGGCGTAAGCATGTTTATCATAGGTTTTGGAGCTGCAGCTTGGATTGGCGGTTCTAAATTGTATAAATTATATATTCAAAAACCAGCCATTTTAGTAACCGATAATCCCTGGTTTTTTATAGCTTTAACCGCGATGATCATGGGATTACTGCTTTTTATCGCTGGATTTTTAGGAGAGCTCATCATTTTAAATAGCAGTAATAGAATAAATTATAAAATAAAATCGACTAACAACCTATAAATACAATCAAATGGAAGATATTTTAAAAAAGGCAAGCTATTGGTTATCTCATTTTTTTGATGAAGATACACGAAAAGAAACACAAGATTTAATAGACCATGACCCTAAAAATTTAGAAGAAAGTTTTTATCAAAACCTTGCTTTTGGAACAGGTGGAATGCGTGGTATCATGGGTGTTGGAACCAACCGAATTAACAAATACACCCTAGGTAAAAACACACAAGGTATTGCCAATTACCTAAAAAAATCCTTCCCAGATTTAGAAGAAATTAAGGTGGCTATTGCTTACGATTGCAGAAAAAATAGCGACACTTTAGCGCGTATTGTAGCCAATGTATTTGCAGCTAATGGAATAAAAGTTTTGTTGTTTTCAGAGTTAAGGCCCACTCCACTCCTATCCTATTCCGTTAAAAAATTCAATTGCCAATGTGGCATTGTTTTAACGGCAAGTCACAATCCGCCCGAATACAACGGTTACAAAGTGTATTGGGAAGATGGCGGGCAGTTAGTGCCACCCCAAGACGAAGAGATTATTGCTGAAATTGAATCGCTTCAATTTGATGAAGTCTTGTTTAAAGGCAATGAAGAATTGATTGAACTGATCGATAAAGAAGCGGATAAAGTTTATATAGAAGAATCCATAGCAAATGGAACTTTTGGTGTTTCAGCAGAGAACAGAAAAAAGCTAAATATTTGCTTCACATCACTACACGGAACTTCTATTACTTTAGTTCCGCCTATTTTAGAAAAGGCAGGATTTACACAACTACATATTGTTCAGGAGCAAGCCGAACCAGATGGAAACTTCCCAACGGTAAAATCGCCTAATCCAGAAGAACCAGAAGCTTTAAGCATGGCCATTGAACTTGCTAAAGAGAAAGGCAGCGATATTGTTATTGGAACCGATCCTGATGGCGACCGTTTAGGAATTGCCGTAAGAAATGAAAATAACGAAATTGAATTGCTTAACGGAAACCAAACCATGGTACTCATGACTTGGTATTTGTTGGAAAAATGGAAAGAACAAAACAAACTTACAGGTAAAGAATTTGTTGCTTCTACTATTGTTTCGACTCCAATGATGCGCGTTTTGACAGAAAGTTATAGTGTAACTTACAAAGAAGGTTTAACCGGCTTCAAATGGATTGCCAAATTGATTAAAGATCATCCTGAGCTAAGCTTTATCGGTGGCGGCGAAGAAAGTTTTGGCTATATGGTGGGCGATTTTGTTAGGGACAAAGATGCCAATACTTCTATATTATTAGCTTGCGAAATGGCTGCGGAACTCAAAGCAAAAGGAAAAACACTCTTAGATCAATTGAAAGAACTATATGTTGAGCATGGCTATTACCAGGAACATTTGGTGGCTTTGGTAAAAAAAGGCTTAGATGGTGCTGCTGAAATCAAACAAAAAATGATTGATTTACGAAAAAATCCACTTACGGAAATCAATGGTGAAAAAGTGATTTTAGTTGAAGATTATGCTACGTCTGAAGCCAAGAATTTTCAAGAAAACAAAAGCCATCAAATCGACATTCCAAAATCTAACGTACTGATTTATTACACAGAAAAAGGAAGCAAAGTAGCTGCTCGACCTAGCGGAACAGAACCAAAAATTAAGTTTTACGTCAGTGTGAATTCAACTTTAGATCAGGTTGAAAATTTTGAGACGAAAAAAGAAGAAGCGCAGCAGAAAATTCAACAGATATTGAAAGAACTGGGAGTTTAATTACTTCTGAAAATAAAGTGAATGACCTATTTTAAAAAAATACTTCGCTTTGCGAAGCCTTACAAATCCTATGCTATTTTGAATATTATTTCAAATGTGCTATTTGCTGTGTTTAGTACCTTAGCTATGATTTCGCTTTTTCCATTGCTTAAAGTTTTGTTTGGTGAAGATGAACCCGTTTACATAAAACCTGAATGGAGCGGAATTGATAATGCAAAAACATATTTAGAAGATTTACTCAACTATTTTGTAACTGAAAAAGCAGAACAAGGCGTAGATGATGTATTGATTTACATGGTTGGCATCGTGATTAGCATGTTTTTATTGAAAAATATTTTCAATTACTTGGCGATGTTTTTTATTACTTTTCTGAGAAATGGCGTACTTAAAGACGTTCGGAATGCCATGTATAAAAAAACGGTAGAATTGCCGCTTTCGCATTATTCAGAAAAGCGAAAAGGAGATACCATAGCCCGAATTACTAGCGATGTGCTGGAAGTGCAACATTCTTTTTTATCTATTTTAGAATTGATTGTTCGTGAACCTTTAACCATCCTATTTACCATATTTGCCATGGTGGTAATCAGTTGGGAATTAACCGTGTTTGTTTTCATATTTATTCCTATATCCGGTTTTATCATTTCTAGGATAGGTAAATCTTTAAAAAAGAAATCAGATCGAGTTCAAAAGGAACAAGGCATGTTTTTGTCTATTTTAGAAGAAACTTTAGGTGGGCTAAAAATCATCAAAGGCTTCAATGCAGAAGGAATTTTCAATAGAAAATTTAGGCATTCAACTCAAGAATTTTATAACTTTTCCAATAAATTATTGAATCGTCAAAACTTGGCTTCGCCTACTAGTGAATTTTTAGGAATTGGTGTAATTGCCATTTTACTTTGGTATGGCGGCAGAATGGTTTTGATTGATGGAAGCTTAGACGCCAGTATGTTTATTGCCTATATGGGACTTTCCTACCAAATTTTAACTCCTGCAAAGGCCATTTCAAAAGCATCTTACAGCATCAAAAAAGGGAACGCAGCTGCAGAACGCATCTTATCTATTTTAGAAACCAAAAATGAAATTGAAGATCAACCTGATGCGGTAGAGAAAAATGATTTCACTTCTTCTATTGCCATCAAAAACATCAACTTTAAATATGAAGATGATTATGTGTTGAAGAATTTTTCGGTGAATATTCCGAAAGGAAAAACCATTGCTTTGGTAGGTCAATCGGGAAGTGGAAAATCGACCATTGCTAATTTACTTACTCGTTTTTATGAAGTAAACGAAGGCAGTATTGAAATTGATGGCGTTTCTATCAAAGATATGAAACTCCATAGCTTACGTGGTTTAATGGGATTGGTTACCCAAGATTCCATTTTGTTTAATGATACGATTCGGGAAAATTTGAAGCTCGGAAAGGAAAATGCGAGCGAAGAAGAGTTAATTGAAGCCTTGCAAATTGCTAACGCACATGATTTTGTCATGGCTTTACCTAAAGGCCTGGATACCAATATTGGCGATAGTGGTAATAAGTTAAGTGGTGGTCAAAAACAACGGATTTCTATTGCTAGAGCTGTGCTTAAAAATCCACCCATCATGATTTTAGATGAAGCAACTTCTGCATTGGACACCGAAAGCGAACGCTTGGTACAAGAAGCTTTAGAAAACATGATGAAAAACCGAACGTCTGTAGTAATTGCTCACCGACTTTCGACCATTCAAAATGCAGATGAGATTATTGTTTTACACCGCGGTGAAATTGTAGAGCAAGGCACACATCAAAGTTTAATAGCTAAAAACGGAACCTACAAAAAACTAGTCGACATGCAGAATTTGGGGTAATTTGGCTTTATTGATAAAAGTGTTGTCTGTTGACGGTTGTCGGTTTTCTGTTTTCTGTTGTCGGTTATTGGTTTGGTGGTGTTTTGAAAGATATAGGTTTTCATCATGAGATTCCGTATACAATTTACTTCATCAATTTTTACGGAATGACAGAATATACTAACATATTGGCTCTTATTCAAGCGATATTTCATTTGCGAAAATTTTGGTTATTTCTTCTCTCCCTAAAGCGTTTACATGAATTTTATCGTAAAACAAAGATGGGTCATTTATTTTATTAGCATGATTAATCAAGTTTTTCTTGGGATCCAGGGTAATTACTTTTAAGTTGTAAATTGGAGCCTGGTAATAAAATAAGTCGATATTGTTTTCTTTTGCTAGGCTTTCAATTTTTACTAAATATGGATTTTCCCAAGCAAGCGTAATTTCATCTAGTTCATTTTTGGGTGGATTTCCTGTTATAGGGTAGGAGTAATTTCCTTTATCATCAAATCGATTTCGTTTGTTAGGCTGAATTAAAGCTTGGGCTGAAGATGCTGCCATTTCTAAATTATAGTAAGAAACTCCAACAAAAGGTTGCCAATAGGAAAGACTCAAGTAATGAGTTGGTCCTAATTTTTCATTGAAGTGCTTATGGACGTAGTCACGATATATATAAGGCAAGAATCGATAATCGTTTGTACTTTCTTTAGGATTTTTATTGGCAACATCCCTCGGACTTATGGTCACAAAAACCTTATCCGTACTTCCACCACTTTCCAAAAAGTGCTTTAACATCAGATAATGGGTGCCCAAGCTAGTATCGTCCATGGAAGCATTTAAACCTGATGTGGAATTCATTTGATCTACCAACTTCGTGTCGATACTCGTTAATCCCATACTTGATCCTAAGATGATATAATCATAATTTTGATTTTCTACTGTATTGCTAATAAAGGACGGCTTATATAATTTACTTTTTTGATGAATGTAAAAGACAACCAAGCTGATGCCATTCAATATAAGCAAAACCAAGAGTCCATAAATCGTGATCTGTTTTAGAAACTTTTTCATAAACACTAAAATTGGAAATAAATAAAATCAGATGGGTTTTTGAAAACGCCTAAAAATAGAATTAAAATGACTACGATAAATGATTTCCATTTATTCAACTGTACTTCTTTTTTATTATTAGCAAAAGCAGTGTACTCCGTTAACAAAAGGACAAGTATACTAAATAGTGAAACCCCAAAAAACAGCATGTATTTATTCGATTTTAAAAATAAATTCATGCTCAAATCATCCATTTTTAAAATCTCAACTATATACTGCCAAGCTTCACCAAGATTAGCTGCTCTAAAAAATACCCAAGCAAAGGTGACCAATAAAAAAGTAAATATAATGCTTGATATATTTTTCAAATTCAAGTGGTTGCCTTCTAAGTTTTTTCTATTGGCCTTCACTAATAAAAGTGGTAAAAAAAGCAATGCATGAATACCGCCCCAAACAACGAAAGTCCAATTTGCTCCATGCCAAAAACCACTCACTAAGAAAATAATGAATACATTTCTTACTTGCTTCAATTTAGTAGCCCGTGAACCACCAAGCGGAATATACAAATAATCCCTAAACCAAGTAGATAGTGAAATATGCCATCTTCGCCAAAATTCAGCTATATCTCTTGAAAAATAGGGATAAGAAAAATTGGTCATTAATTTAAACCCAAATAAACGTGCAACCCCAATGGCAATATCTGAATACCCAGAAAAATCACCATAAATCTGAAAGGCAAAAAGCACCGCTCCTAATAACAAAGTTACGGATGATTCTTGTACAGGATTATCAAAAATTTGATTGACAAAAAAGGCGCAGTTATCGGCTACCACTACTTTTTTAAACAAGCCCCATATCATTAAATAAATCCCCGATTTAGCCAATTGGTAGTCGAACTTTTTAGGTAAACTAAATTGGGGTAAGAGTTGAGCTGCTCGTTCAATTGGTCCTGCTACTAACTGTGGAAAAAAGGCTACATAAGTAGCAAACGAAAGCAGATTCTTACTTGCTGAAATTTCTCTTTTATACACATCTAAAGTGTAACTAAGTGTTTGGAAAGTATAAAATGAAATTCCTACTGGAAGTATAATCTGTAAAGTGGAAGCTTCTAAACTGATTCCAGCTGTTTCAAATGCTTCAATGAAGGATTCTACGAAGAAATTGTAATATTTAAAAAAGCCTAGAAGTCCTAAATTAAATAGTAGACTCATAGCCACTAACACTTTTCTCCTTGACTTTGCAGTAGTTTTCTCAAGGTTTATTCCCACTGCATAATCCACCAAAGTACTAGCTATAATTAAGCCTAGAAATCGCCAATCCCACCATGCATAAAATACATAACTCGCTATCAAAACAATCAAGTTTTGCAATTGCAATTTTTTATTTGCTAACCAGAAAAGTGCAAATACTATGGGTAGAAAAATTAAAAAAGAAATGGAATTGAAAAGCATTTATGTTTATTATAATTTGGGTTTTATCATGAGATTCCGTATAAAATTTACTTCATCAATTTTTACGGAATGACAGGTTTTTTTGAATGTTGTTAGATATGAGAAGTTATGTAGCTGCGCTGTTGTAAAAGTTGTGAGGTTCGCAGGCTCACTGTTATATCGCTACGCTGTTTTCAGTTGTCTGTTCGAGTGATTCTGCTACGAATAATTTCTGTTTTTTTATTTAAACCGTTGTTTGCAGAATTGTTCTTCGATTATACTCAGCAGAACTATCGAGAACTTTTTAGCTGTCCCGATTCACTACGTTTCTCGGGATTAATTCACATAACTATCGATACAACGACAGATTGGGCAGGCAATTATGCAATTATAAATTGCTATCTCATTGAAGTTGTAGGTTTTCGATTATTGGTTTGGAATTGTTTTGAAAAAATATAGGTTTTCATCATGAGATTCCGTATACAATTTACTTTATAAATTTTTACGGAATGACAGTTCATTTATAAATAGACGCTAAGATTATAAGATTTCAATCCATTTTTGTTTTACGGTTTGCCAATCGAAGGCTTCTACTTTTTGACGCCCTTGAAGCGAAAGCTTTTCGACCAAACTAGGTGATTGGATGAGTGTTTTTATGGCTTCAGACATGGCATCTACGTTATCAGGTGGGACGAGCATGGCTTCATCTTCATCTAATAAATAAGGAATTCCACCTACATTAGTGGTCACCACCGGTAAGCCTAATGCCATGGCTTCGATTACACTTACAGGTGTATTATCTACATTGGTAGTATTGATGAAAATATCAAAATCTTTTGCATAATTCAACCATTTTTCTTTAGGCATACCGCCAGTAAAGCTTACTGGTAAATCGTGTATTTCTGCAAAAGCTTTGCATTGATTAATGGATTCATCTTTAAATGGACCTACCATACTTAATTGTATATCTGGAAAATCATCTCGCAAGTTTTGTAGTACTTTTAAAGCTAAAATGGGATTGTAAATATGTGCAAAGGAACGTACATAGAGTAATTTGGGAGTTGCTTTTTTTCTTAATTGAAAAGGGTATTTCCCTATTTCAATGGTGTTGGGTATGTATTTTAGATTGGTATAGCCTGCTTCTTGAAAAGCTTCTAATAGATAATGCGAAGGAGCAATGTTTAGGTAAGCCTTGCCAAAGAGTTTTTTGCAAAGTTTCGGGCTGTTATTTAAGCGCTTTGGTAAATTACCTCCATGTAAGATGCAAATGTATTTTTTATTAAAAAGGCGTGCTAAGCGAGCATTTAAATACGCATACCAAAAAGCCGATGTAGAATACGTATCGATTAGCAACACCTCATACCAATTCCTCAGACTAAGGTTTGCCCAAAGCATTTGCAACAACCGAAGTACAGGATTAATTTGATTAGAAAAGGTTTTCACCTGATAAGCTTCCTTTTCTAAATCCTTACTTAAGGTTTCAAGATGGGTTAAGTTGCGGTTTTTCTGAGCGAGTTTGTTGCCCAGATAAAGGATGTTTTTTCTTTTTTCTTTTTTTTCCATAGGTTATATCAAGAAGGGCATAGCCATAAAAAAAACCAGGTAGAGCTACTCGCATAGCGGAATGATTTACAGTTAAAAACCAAAAAAGAATAAATGGAATAATAAATAAATTCTTTGGTTTAAATAAAAAAGTAAATAATGGAATTAAAATCAACATTATTAATGCTGCTATCCCAAAGGAGCCATGTTCACTAATCATTCTTCCTATTTCGTTGTGTGAAGCCATAGTATGCCCTAAGGTTTCTATGCGATGAATGTTGCCCATCCCCACTCCAATGCCAAAAATTGGATCTTGCATAAATAATTCTATTTCTTCTGTAAAAATATCAAATCTACCAGTACTGATGTCTTCTTTTTTAACTCCCTTTGCATTAATACCTGCATATCGATTAAAAATTAAGCCTCCTGTAACAGCTATCGTATACCCCCAAACTACAAAACCAGCTAAAGACAATAATCCTAATTTCAATATTACTTTAGTTTTAGCTATAATGTTGGCCCAGTTTAAAAAGAGTAAAGTTAATATACCACACATTATTAACCCAGTTAATAGTCCACCTCTGGAGAAAGTTAAGAGTGCTCTATATGCAAAAAAAGCTAAAAAAAAATTATTTAGCACTTTTAAAATAATCTGTTTTGGAGGTATTAAAAATCGAATATAAGTTAAAAAAACCCCCATACCAAAAATAGTAGAAACTTGATTACCGCTATAACCTCCTGATAATTGTTGATTCGATTCTGTTGTAAATGTTACATTCTCAAAAGATGGAGATTTAAAAGTAACATAAATAGCCATGGATATAATTGGTAAAATCATATAATCTGTAACTCTTAATATATCATTTACCTTAATTTGCCTTTTGTAACAAAATAAAGCTGTAGCAACAAGAGACAATGGTCCAGAGAGATTAAAAAGTATCATTTTTCTAAAACTCTGTTCAATATCTATATAATTTAAGTAGGTTACATAAATACCTGGAAAATATAACAATGCCAATATTAATATTGGAAATGCTTTAAGTTTTAAGTCTTTAAAATATAAGCCTTGAAGCATAAAAAAGGTAACTAAATACTTACCCGATTCCCAAAAAGGGACTGATCCAGTCATTCTTAGAAATACTTCTGAAGTGCTAACATAACCAGCTGCAACCAAAGTCCATAACACTTTGTTTGTAGAGTAAATAATTTTAAGTTCAAAATAAATTAAAAAACCAAAAAAATATAAAATACCCAGTGGTTCTAACAGATATAATAATAAACCCAATAGCACATGTAGTAAAATTGGCTTTAAATCTTCTTTGGTTTTATTATTTATACGAGATGTTAACAATTATTCAAATTAAGTTGTTAGCTAATTGATTAAATCTTCTTGATTGATAAAAGACCAAGCTGTTTTAGCTTGATTCAGCTTTTTTCCAAGAACAGTTTTAAAGTCAGTAGCATCTACACCTTTCCCTTTAGGTTTTTTCGCTTCTAAATCTTTAAAACCTAAAACATGACCTTTTGGTAAATCTTTGTTCACGGCTAATGATTTTTCAAAAATAGCCTTTAAGTTCGAGAATTCCTTATGATCTTGTTTATCGATTGGATTATTTATTGCTTTGAATATGGTATTTGTGGCTTCCACTAAGGATTTGGTTTCTTCTAAGGTTAATGAAGCCTTTACATCAGGACCAAACATTTCTTTATGAAACACCACATGGAATTCGATAATTTCAGCTCCTAATGTAGTAGCTGCAATTCCAGCAGCCGTTGACCCCGAATGATCCGAAAAGCCTATTTTTAAATCGGGGTAGCGACCTTTTAATTCTGTAATTACATTTAAGCCAAATTGTTCTGGTTGTGTTGGATAAGCCGTGGTGCATTGTAAAACGCTCAAATCTACATTACGTTGCAATAGAAATTGCACCGCTGCATCCAATTCGGTGTACGAGCTCATACCACTCGATATGATGACTGGTTTTTGGGTTTGCGCTACCTTTTCTAGTAGCAAAAAATTGGTTACTTCTCCACTACCTATTTTATAGGTATCTACTTCTGCTTCTTCCAATACATCTACCGCTGCATTGGAGAATGGACTACTGATAAAGTCTACACCTTTTTCTTTTGTATACTTACCTATCTCATTCCATTGTTCTTGAGTAAAGGACATGCGTTCCCAATACTCATATCTCGTTTTATCTTGTTTGGAGAATTTAACTCGGAAAGGTTCAAACTCGCTGCTTTCTGCATGGGCGATATGGGTTTGGAATTTGATGGCGTTGACCCCAGTTTGGGCTACAGCATCAATATACGCATACAACATGCCTAAACTTCCTTCATGGGCTTGACCTATTTCAGCTATTAAATACATTCTAGTGCTTTTTTAGTTGTTAATTTCGATGGTTGATGGGTTTTCCGTTTACGGTTATTTGTTTTCAGATGTTTTTTTATAGCTTGTGGCTTTTAGCTTTTAGCTCTTAGACCGTGTTCAAGGTGAATCGTGAACCGTGAACTGTGAACCCTTCGACATGCTCAGGGTAAATAGTGAATTGTGTTGGGTTTCTGTTTACGGTTATCTGTTTTCAGTTGTTTTTTGTAGCTTTTAGCTCTTAGACCTTGCTCAGGGTGAATAGTGAATCGTGATCTGTGTTGGGTTTCTGTTTACGGTTATCTGTTTTCAGTTGTTTTTTGTAGCTTTTAGCTCTTAGACCTTGTTCAAGGTGAATCGTGAACAGTGAATTGTGAACAGTGAAAAGTTAATTGTCATGTGTTTAGTGTCCATAGTTATTTGTCTGGTTTTATATGCTCTAAATTATCTAAGGCCTTTGATCTTTTCTCTTTTAGCTACTATTGACTTTAAATTACCGAACTATATACCTGAATTACTTGTTCTATTATGGTATTTGGATTAAATTCATTATTTACTTTTTCATGCAAAGCCTTTGCATCTTTATTAGCTTCAGTAGGATTTTCTATATAAAATTGAATCGCTTCTGCTAAAGCTTTTGCATCGTTTGGGGCTACTAACTTACCAGAGTTTCCTATCACTTCAGCGCATTGTCCCACATCAGTGACTACTACTGGTTTTTTTGCCATAGCATACTCTATTAATGCCATAGGTAGTGCTTCAACATCTGATGACAAAACAGCAATTTTAGATTGATTAACAATATTGCTTACGTCTGAGCGTTGACCTAAGATTAAAACTTCTTGAGTTAAAGATGAATTACTTATTAATTTCTTAAGCGATTGAGCATATTCATCATTTTTATTGTCTCCAACTAAAACCAACTTCCAGCTTTTATAAGCATCATTGTTTTTAATAATTTTAAACGCATTGATTAGATTAAAATGGTTTTTGGGTTTTCTTAGATTAGCAACACATACTATACAGGGCTCATTTAACTTAAAATTCCTTGAAATATTTTGGTTTGTATCTGGCGAAACAAAATTATTGATGTGGCTAATCAAATTGGTTTTTAAATTGGTTTTTGACCATTCAACTAAATCATTACTTACACAAAACACATGCGAAAAATATCTTGAAACTTGTTTTAAAATTTCACTCTTGAAGTGATTCGTTTCATTTACCCTATTGCCATGGTGGTCGTGCCAGACTATTTTTAGGCTAGAATCCACTAATTTTAATAAAAAGGCGAAAAAAAAGGAACTCCCATGTGCATGTACAATTTCTACATTATTTGACTTTAAAAAGCTTAATGTCTTTTTTATAGCTGAAAAATCAATACTTCGTTTTTTATTACAAAAGAAGTAAGCAGTTTCTTTATTGATTGTTTCTTTTAAAACTCCTTCTTTTCGGGTGCAAACTAAACCTGAAAAGGCTACTTTTTCGGCTAAGGTATTAGCAAGATTTACTGCCATGCGTTCTCCACCACCTGCATCTAAGGAGTCGATTAGCTGGATTACTCGTATATTATTTTTGTTGAGCATTATTTTTGTTGGGCATTTTTTTAGTTGTTGGTTGACTTCCCGATTCACTGCGTTTCTCGGGATTAATTCCCATGACTATCGATACATCGACAGATTGGGCAGGCGATTACGCAATTATAAATTGCTATCTTATTGAAGTTGTTGGTTGTTGGTTGTTATTTCGATTCGCTGTTGTAAAGGTTGTCGGTTTTCGGTTTTCGGTTTTCGGTTATTGGTTTGGTGGTGTTTTGAAGTATTGGATTTTCATCATGAGATTCCGTATAAAATTTACTTCATAAATTTTTACGGAATGACAGTTTTTTTTAATGTTGTTAGATACGAGAAGTTGTAAAAGTTGTGGATTTCGCAGGCTCACTGTTATGTCGCTTCGCTGTTTTCAGTTGTCTGTTCGAGTGATTCTGCTACGAATAATTTCTGTTTTTTTTTAACCGTTGTTTGCAAAATTGTACTTCGATTATACTCAGCAGAACTATCGAGAACTTTTTAGCTGTCCCGATTCACTACGTTTCTCGGTATTAATTCCCATGACTATCGATACATCGACAGATTGGGCAGGCAATTACGCAATTATAAATTGTTGTTTCATTGAAGTTGTTACTTACTTTTAAACTATTATTTCTTAAAAATGTAATGAAATAGGTTTATTGTGTAACTTCCTGCAACAAACTTTATATGAACTTTAGTTTAAAAATGGACAACATTAAGTGGCTAATAGTTTTTCTATTTCTTTTTCAAACTTATCTAAGGTATATTGCCTTGACCATTGGGCTGCTTTTTCGGCCATGCGTTCCAATTCGCTTGGTTGATTAATCAGCGATTGAATGCTATTCGCTGTTTCATTTAGTTTAGTATCCAGCATCAAAATACCTCGTTTTCCATTATCTAGCATCCAAGGCACACACGAAATAGGAGTAACTATAGGAATACAGCCCCAGAACATGGCTTCTGCTACTACTTTTGGCCAACCTTCTGATTTGCTAGGTAAGATTAAAAAATGAGCCTGTTGTATGGCTTTTTTTACTTTTTGTTTGGGTTGATTTCCGTAAATCAAAACCGTATCTGTTAATTGATGAAGCTTGATGTAATCGCTTACAGCTTCTCGTTCAGTTCCATCCCCATAGATGTGTAAAATTGCATCTATACCTTTTTGTTGCAATTCCTGCACGAATTGAATGGCCTTTAAAGGTTGTTTGCCGGGAGCTAAACTGCCTACAAAACAAAAATGAAGTGTTTGGGTATAATTTCTAATCTTGATAGGTTCTTTCTCGCTTTCTTGATAAGTAGCTGTAAAAAAAGCTTTGATGTTTTGTGTTTGATTTGGCCAATTACCGTAAACCAAAACTTGCATATTTTTGGTTAGCAAGGTATTGCTTAACAGCCATTTTTGAAGTATATAGCTCCAAGGTTGCTTTGCTTTTGGATTCCAATTGCCGGCATATTTGGCTGTTTTTGGGGTTTTGGGAAATAAAACTTGAACTAAACATCCCAGCAAACCCATATTTCCTGGACACCGCAAATGAATATGATCGGCTTGTTTCATGGCTTTGTAAATAACGGCAAGAATCTGTGGTAGTTTGAATAAAGTCTTGAGTATCTCTTTGCTACCAACTAATGAAAATGCGGATACTTGGTAAAACTTTATTTGGTTATGCTGATAGGCTAAACTGATGTTTTTTTCAAAAGAATCTCCTACAGGAGAAACAATACTGATTTGGTTAACATATTTTGCCCAAAGATTCATTTCTCTAACGTAGGGCGCATAAGCAAAGTATTGATCTTCTTTTTTGTAAGTTTCAGCATGTGTTACAATTAAAAACTTCATTAAAAATTAGAAGGTTTAAATTCAGGATAAGTCAAAACGAGCTCTTTATTGTTATAAGCTAGGAATTGTATCTTATTTTTATGAGCCGCTTCAAAATCATTTATTGAGTCGCCTATTAAGACACATTCTTTAGGAGTATAATTGTTTTTATTAAGAACATTAGCCACCAATTGTTTTTTAGGTGTTGGTGAACCTTCAATACTTTTAAAACACTGATCTATACCAACTCCTTTGGATATCTGCCGCAATTCATTGCCATCTGAACCCGATACAATGTGCATATTGTATTTTTGATAGTTCTCTTTAACAAAATCAAGAGTTTCTTTAATGAGTAAGTCTTTATTTATTAAGTTGGCTAACATGATTTCTGAAAATTGATCTGCCCAAACTTGCACTTGCTCATCAGTAATTTTTTCGCATCTTACTTCTTCAAAAAAATACCTGAATTTTACATACCTCGATAAGCCACCATTGGCTTGGTGAAAATTCATAAGTTGCTTCACTTGATCTTTAGGGTAATTGGCTAATACCATTTCAAAACCTTTGTCCCGAACCGCGTTAGAATTCATTAAAACGCCGTCGAAATCCCAAAAAATTGTTGTTATCACCTGTATGTTTCTTTATAAATAGGCAGCATTGCTTTGGCAAATTCAAAGTCTTCGTATTCATCAATATCTATTCCCGCTACTTTTGGAAGTAAAGACTTATAAGGCTTAGGCCCTAAGAAATAGCCTTCATGCAGAGTAGATATTTTATCCCTCATGTAAAGACCATTGGTTACTTTAAATATGTCTGGCAATTCTTGACTTATAGTATGATTTTTATCTGCTTTGTAGTTTAAAGGCTTATCATCTAACCAAAAGTATTCTTTAAGTAAATTTACACTCACTAAGCTATCATGCGAATTGTTTTTTATAACATTATTAAAATAATCTTCAAAACATTGTTGAAACATTGATTTAGACATAAAAGGAACCACAACGGTACACCAAGCAAAATGCTTGGTGTCAATATCCTTAACAATTCCAGTGATTACTTCAGAAAAACTTGCAATATGTCCTTTACACAAATAAGAGTCTCTCTCATGGTATCCCACCCCTAAATTCTGGGCAACTGCCTTTACATTTTCAGAATTAGAACTTATAAGTATGTTTAAGTCTTTACGGTAATTCAGCAGCTCACTAATTTTCCATTCAAGAAGTGAAACCCCATCTTCGATTTCTAGATAAATTTTATCTTTCACCCTGGTACTTCCTTCTCGGACGGGAATGATTATTGTTAAATCGTCTTTCAAAAAATTTTCCATTAAAATTCTTTTTTTATGCTTTTACATAACCCAGCAAAAAGATTTAAATCCACTGAAAAGGCTATATACCTGAATCCCTTTTCTTTAAAAAGTTTTATTTTATCAAAACTATCTACAAAGGTTCCTAATATTTTTCCCGTTGCTTTTACTTTTTTAGCTAACACTTCAATGGCTTTTACCACTTCAGGGTGGTCAACTTGTCCAGGATAACCAAGGGATTGTGATAAATCATAAGGACCTATAAACAATATATCAAATCCATCTAACTCAAGTATGCTATCAATACTATTCATCCCATCCTTGCCTTCAACTTGCAAAATAAGCTGCTTAGTGTTTGCATTGGTTAGGTATGTTGATTTTTCTGTTGTACCGAAGTTGGCAGCTTTTACATAGCAACAAACTCCTCTATTGCCCTTGGGGTAAAACTTAGCGGCTTCAATGGCTTGCTTAGCTTGTTCTACGGAGCTTATATTAGGTACTTGAACCATATCTGCTCCTGTATCAAAGGCACTACCAATTTTATTGTGGTTATTTTCTGCTACTCGAATTACGGAAGTCATCCCTCCCATTTTTGTAGCTCTTACATGGTTTTGAATAGTCGTTAAATCTACTGTGCCGTGTTCTTGATCGAAAATCATAAAGTCTAAACCAGAATAGCTTATGGCTTCAACTAAATTTGAATCAATTGTTTTTGAAAAAATACCTACCATAATTTAAATATATGAGTAAATGGATTGGCTTTCTAATTGCTTGTATCCTGTACTTGTTAAGGTTATTAATTTAGTTTTTGTTTTTGCCTTATAAGATTTAAATAGCTGTACATTTTCATTGAACAATTCTTGTTCTTTCTCGCTTATGTTTCCACTGTAAGCATCATAGCCTACTACAAATAATTCAGTAATCCCTAACTCCAAGGCTGTTTGCAAAGCAATTGTGGTGTGTGAATCTTTGAATTCATTTGTAAAATTAACATCTTGTAATTCAAAAGCGTTATTTTCTAATGCTTTAGGTATATATGTCCCCATTTTTCTTGGGAAAGGAGGTAAAATACATTTGCCTTCAATCTTTCGTTCTCCAAATACTTCTTCCATACGGTGACCTTCGTTACCTACTAAACAAAAGATTTGCTCATTAGGAACTTTTGTAAAACTCAACGCATTTTTAGAACTAGCATGAATTACTAAAACATCAGGATTTTGGATTAGAAATTGATCAATAGCAGCTGAATGTTCTACAGGACTTGGTCCGCCACCAACAATTAAAGCCCGTTGGTACTTGGTTTCATTTGTGGCCAGTTTTGGTAAAGCAATATTGTCTTCTTTACCTTGGCTTTGGTTGTTTAATGCTCTAATAATGGAATTAAACGAATAGTAGCGTTTACTCACCCATTCCATGACTTGCTTTTGTGGAAGTGAGTTGGCACCTGAAACCATATAGGGTAAATTCGTACCCCATTCGTGTTCTTTTTGCAGTTTGGTAAAAGCATCTACCACTTTGCTTAATTCATTGTAATCAAACTCAAGTTTTCCTTTGGCTTGTAAAGCGGTAAGCAATAATTCTGTTTTTAAGTTTCCTGCGCCGCGTCCCATTCCAGTAATGGTCGCATCTACAAAATCCACTCCTTCTTCAATAGCAACAAGTGTATTGGCTAATGCCATTTCTAAGTTGTTATGCCCATGAAAACCCAGCTTTACCTTGGTTTTGGATCGGACAAGCGCAATGGTTTCACTTACATCTTCTGGGTAAACTCCACCAAAGGAATCTACCATATAAAAATAATCGGCTATGCCATCTACTTGCGGCAGTAAGTCAATAAAATCTCGCTCTTCTTTCCATGTAGACATGTACATCACGTTAAAAGCGACTTCAAAACCGAGTTCTTTTACTTTTTGTGCTAACACTAAAGCCCGTTTAAAGTTTTTTGGATCGATGGCCATGCGTACCATGGTTACTAAATCTTTTATAGGATTGAGTAATTCCTCAGCATCTTCAGCTCTTACGTCCTTTTCATTCAAAATGATAACTAGCTTCTTATTGGATTTTGCTTTTAAATCTTCCAATACGGATATAGGGCAATAAAAATACTTACCTAAATATCCTGGCATGGCTTGAGAACGGTAACCTACTTCTAAATATTCAACTGGTAAATGATTGAAAGCCTTTAAATAAGTATCGACTAAGTTGGTATCAAAATCCCAGTTGGTGTAATAACCCCCGTCTCTTATAGTACAATCGAG
This sequence comes from Psychroflexus planctonicus, assembly GCF_014640195.1. Taxonomy (GTDB): domain Bacteria; phylum Bacteroidota; class Bacteroidia; order Flavobacteriales; family Flavobacteriaceae; genus Psychroflexus; species Psychroflexus planctonicus. The sequence goes on along the minus strand of NZ_BMGM01000004.1, from coordinate 121,948 downwards.
TATTTTCATTGATTTGTTGTTTCAGTATTATTTTTAAAAAAGGAATAATTAAAAATATGTGAATATTTATTTTGGCACTCTCCAAAAAAATCACTCATTCTTTTTTTATTATGATCCCTAAATGCAACATGATTAGATGCTGTAGATCTTCCATCAAAGTGTTTATTACCGCCTTCACCAGCGTCAATGCCAAAAACTTTCATCGTTCTATTTTCTTGTGAAGATAACCAAACTCCATAGGCATAAATTAATTCTCCACTATTAGAAGCGCTTCTTTTAATTTTATTGATTTCAAAAAAATCACTCATTTGATTTCCATAATTTACCCTATTTTCAGTAAATAAATTTTCATTATCAGTAATTATAACAGGAAAAGAATAGTAGCGCCTTCCTAAGTAAGATTTTAATAACTTTATAGAATGAGCTCCAAAACCTTTACCATTTGAATGTGTGTTGATATCGATGATTACTGCCAGAGGCTTAAACTTTAATCCAAACATCAAAAATTTATGTAAGTACCCCAAGTCTTTGATAATATGAATAAATCTAGCATGTTTATGCAACATGAGGTATGAAGAGTTTGTTGTAATAATTAAATCATCTTTTTCATGCCTATACTTTTTTGCTGAGGGTCCAGAAGCAAGAACTACAAGAGACTTGCTCTTTTTAATTTCCTCAGACAAATCAAAATTACTATCCAGCTTTTTAGTTTTAAAAAACAATAAAAAAAACTTTAAGTGAATGCTCTTAATGTATTTATTGGTGTAAAATAATTTATCAAAAAAGTTCATTTATTTGGTTTTGATTAAATTTTTATACATCTCAACGTTCTGCTTCATTAGCACCTCTAAACTAAAGCGTTTTTTAACATCTTGAATAGCATTCTGACCCATTTGATGAGCTTCTTTACGATTTTGTAGCATATAGATGACTTGTTTGGCTAAATCACCAATAGCTAAAGGATTACACAATAATCCTGTTTCACCATGTTTTACCGCTTCTGGCCCCGGACCTAAATTGCTAGCTACAAAGGCTTTGCCCATGCTCAATACCTCTATCCAGGCTAAGGGCATGGCTTCCATGTGCGATGGATATGCACAAACTTCCGCTTTTTCTATTTCTTTGGGTATTTGTGTATTTTCTATAGGACCTAAAAAATGAATATCCTTTTTAACTTCATCTGGTATTTCAGTTTTTAAGTAAGCTAGATATGAATCTTGTGTGCCTCGAATTTTTGTATCTCGACCTGCTATGACGAGATGGGCTTCTGGTATAGCTTGTTTGATTTGGGGCATGGCTTTAACGAGTTGCCTTATGCCTTTTTTTTCGCAAATTGAACCTGCAAAAAAGATGCGCCCTTTTATCTCTTTAGATAAATCCGCTTTGTAAAACATGTCTAAGTTAGCGGGATTAAAAATTACTTCTCCACGTTTAGATTCAAAATCTAAAAATTTAGCCGTATGATTCAGCACATATTTACTTACACCTATGATATGGTCAGCTTTTTGGAAACTACGCTTTTCTTGATAAGCTTTCCAAGTTTCTACATCTCTATTTTCAGACTCTGCAAAGAAATGATGACCGCCATTCATTCGTATTAAATACTTTATTCCTTTTATTTTTTTTATAAATGCTAGGCCTAATTCGGTTGCTTCAACTACATCTATGGGTTGGTTTTGATGTAATCTTTTTATTGCATCATTTATTATTTTGTTACTGAAGTACCATCCCATTTTAGGTATTGATGAACGTTTGAATCGATAAATTTGTACTCCATTATCATTTTCTACTTCATCTTTTTCTATATAGTTTAATCCAATTATACTTACCAAAAAACCTTGCTTAACTAATCCTCTTGCTAAAACTCTTATAAATGTCCCTACTCCACCATGTGGAAAGCCTTCTTTTGGATATTCTGATGTTAAAAAAACAATGTGCATTTTTAGTTGTTTATAAGGTATTGATTAATTAAATGGCTTGATGATACACGAAGTTCTTTTGGAATAATTCGTTCACACCAGGTTTGCATATCTTCTTTTGTTTGTTGATGGTATTTACCCAAGTTCATGATAATTTCAGGTAAGTCTTTTTTATCATTCAACCAAATAACGGGTGTAAGCTCTCCCATACTTCTAAAATGTTGAAATTTATATACTCTTTTAATCGACCAATGTGAATTTGGTTTAACTTCATAATTTAGATAGATAGCAGGTTTATGATGCATACCAAAATCTAAAGCCATTGTTGAGCCTACATTAATGACAGCATCAGCGTGTTCGCATAAGCTCGATAGTATATTTAAATCTGTTTCTTTAGGATAAACATCAGACCAATTTGAAGACATCACCCAGTCTGCCCCTGTTTTTTTTATGATTTCAGGAAATTTATCAATAACCTTTTGGTATTTATCAAAGCCTTCTACAGGTACAGGCCTTAATAAAATTTGCCATTCAGTAGCTAGACCCGAACTGTATATTTCTTCAGCTATATCTTGTAAGTATTCCGGGTCAAAAGGCGAGGTAGTTTTATCATCACCACTAAAGCACAACCATTTTTTATTTAAGTCTAAATCATAAAATTCAGCCAACTTTTCTTTTGTCCATAAATAAGAGTCGTCATAATGAAACTGAAATTGTGGTGTACCTAGTATTTTTATTTGTTGATCTTTAATTTCAGGATAGTAGGTTGTTAATTCGTCTTTCATATAAGGACTCCAAACCAAATATTCATCTGCTCTCAGAGCTAATCTAGCCTTAGGTAAATTATCCCACGAATAGATAGCTGTAAGCGTTTTTATACCTGCATCTTTAGCTGCAGCAAAAATTGGTGCAGCAATCACAGCACGTTGATGTGTACAAAATAATTTAGTGGGTTTATGCTCTTTAAAATAATTATAATAATATTGATATAACTTTGAAGACCTTATAGCTTTTTGATATTGAATTTCTAAATTTTGAATTTGACCTTGAGAAATATAAAACTTCGAGCAGAATTCAACAATAGCATAAAATAATTTAAGTTTTAACGCATTTTTCTTAGGCATATAATTACTCAATATGCTTGAGTTAGTTTTTATTTTGGCATTATACTTTAATCGCACTAAATGTATAAGTTCACGGTAAAACTTTTCCTGAAAGCTTTCTTTATAAGTTGAAAGTTGTTGTAATTTTATTGATTCTTGCAAACAAAAATCAGTTATCGTATCAGGTTTAAAATTATGTAAAAGTGTGACTTCTAATCCAAAATCATCAAAGTCACTTGAATATATATAGTTTCTAATTCCTACGCCATCAGGCATTAGAATGTAAATCTTATTTTTCATTAAAGCCTAATTTACTGACACTTATCCATTGCCATATATGAAAACTTGAGTCTTGTTCTCCTTGTTGATATTTCTTCCATTCTTTTTGTAGTTGTTGCGTATCAAATAGAACTGCTAAATTACTTTTTTTAATGCTAATTATTGCATTTTCAACCATAGCACTTAGGTCTTCTGCTAGCCATTCACGTTGTGGTGTTTGTAAAGGTCTTTTAGGAGCAAAAGCCAGATTTTTACTATAATCGCTTAAAATTTCCCGGAGTAAGTATTTGCCTTGATTATTCCTTATTTTCATTTTTGTAGGTAATGAAAATGCATATTCAACTAAACGGTAATCTAAAAAAGGTTCGCGTAATTCGGTAGTTGATGCCATCGAAACCCGATCATTAAAGCGTAATGCTCTGGTTATCTTTGTATAAAACAAGTCGCGGTACTGTTTGTTCAATAAATCGTCATCAAAGGGTTTTGGGTATGTTGGTTTTTCAGCTTTGGCTAAAAAAGATTCCACTAGAACATTTGTTTTAAACGGACTTGCATTGGTTTGCCCTTGGATGGTACTATTGGAGTTATTTTGGTAGTAGTCATATCCTGCCCAGGCTTCATCCATTCCTTGTCCATCTAAAATCACTTTTATACCTTGCTTAGCCATAGTTTCAAATACTTTTGCATAAGCAATGGTAGGGACACCTCCATAGGGTTCATCTTGGATTTTACTCAGTTGTTGATGGCGCTCTTTTACCTCGTCCGCTGTTAAAAGAACTTTTTCTAGTTGGGTTTTGGTTTTTGTGACCATTTGTTCTACCCAAGGAAGCTCGTCGTAACGTTCATCGTTTGTATAAAAGGTAAATGCTTTAATGTCTTTTGCTTCTTCACGTTGATTTACCAAAGCTAGTAATAAGGAAGAATCTACTCCACCACTCAACGTAAAACCAACCGGTACATCAGATCTGAAACGCAATTGTATACTATCATGAAGTAGTAACTTATAGGCTTCTTTGGCTTCATTTTCAGTGATGTATTGAAGCTCTAGAATTTTTTTATTCGTTCTAGAAACAAAATCATACCACTGCTTGATTTCTATATCGCTCTTTTTTAACTTTATGAAGTGTCCTCCTGGTAATTGATTTATTTCTTCAAAAAAGCTTTCTTGGAGCATCCCATAGCTTCCGAAAGCTAAGTAATTAGCTAGAAGCTTTTCATTTAAATTGGTTTTAATCAGTTTCCGAATAGCTTTTATTTCGCTAGCAAAAATGAAGTTTTCTTCATCATGATAATAATAAAATGGCTTTACACCAAAGCGATCGCGAGCTGCAAGCAATTCTTTGGTTTCTGTATTCCAAAAAGCAAAGGCAAACATTCCATTGAAACGTTCCAAACAAGCTTCCCCCCATTGTAAAAATGCTTGGTACAAAACTTCCGTATCAGATTGTGTTGTAAAGGTGCATCCTTTTTGAATTAACTCGTTTCTTAATTCAATATAATTATAAATTTCACCATTATAGACCAACACCCAATGTGAATTTTCTTTTTGAAAAGGTTGATTGGATGCTTCTTGTAAATCGATGATGGACAATCGGTTATGCCCTAAAGCAACATCATCTTCTATCCATTGCTGTATAGCGTCATTGCCTCTATGGTAAAGCGCTTTTGTCATTTTTGTGATGTTTTCTTTATTGGCTTTTTGGCCTATGATACCGGATATACCGCACATAATTTTTTAAGTTTTTGATTGTTTGTTCTCGACTTCAAGAATTGTTTTGTCTTGTATAAATAATGTACTCTAAACTTCTCGACACTTCGACGGAGTTTATCCCGAAGGATTGAGGGGCTCAGTACTGGCAAACTCGAAGCTACTTCTCAACTTCGCTCGAAGCTGAACAAGTGATGATGTTTTTAATTCGGGCTTTCTTTGTTTGAAGTTCGATCCCTTCGACTATGCTCTGGACAAGCTTTGTCGAGAACCGTTTACACTCGAAGCTAATTCTCGACTCTACTTCGTCTTCGCTCAGTATAAACTACTTCTCGACTCCGCTCGAAGCTAAACATAAGAATATTTTCAAGAAGGATTAAGAAACTCGTAGCTAAACATTAGGTAAGCTTAGTTTTCTTTAGGTTTATTGCTAAAATGCGTCTCATTTTTACACTCTGCTAATTCTTTTAATCTATCCCAATTTGCATTGATCAGTGCTTCTTTTTTTGCTATGCTCCACTTTTTAATTTTACGTTCAAATTCGTAAGCTTGATTGACATCGTTAAATGCTTCATGAAAAACTAATTTTAATGGTTTTCTTTTAAAAGTGTATGAATCTGGGTTTTCTTCACTGTAACAATGCTCGTGCCATCGTCTACTAATGTTATTAGTCATTCCAGTATAATAGGTATTGTCAGTACAGTGGATGATGTAAACGTAATAGGTTTTCATTTTGATAGTGTGTGAGTGTGTGTTCCAGACTCTACTTCTTCTTTGCTCTGTATAAACTACTTCTCGACTCCGCTCGAAGCTAAAACATAATAAAAAATGTCTTAAGTTTAAGCTGTTTTGTTTGAAGTGCCAAAATGAGATTTTATGTAAAAATTGAAAAAATATTAAATAATATTCTATTCAAATTTAATTGATTTTGGAAACCATCTCCTCTGCCTTCTTCCAATCTTCCATTGTATCTATATTGACATACATCTTTGGGTTTGACTCGATGTAGGTTAAGTGTTCTCCAAAAAAACTCCCTTGTTTTATGAATTTTGTTTTGGTGATGTAAATGCTACCATCTCTAAAGTAGGCTTGAGGTAAATCTTGACGCCGTTTGATAATTTGCCTTTCACCTGTTGCAATGCTTAAGTTGTCATTTTTATCGGCTTCAAAAACCCAATGTGGATTGTATTCATGTGGCACTGGTAAAACGCTTACTAAAGCATCTACATCTGATTGTATAAACTTTTGAATAGCTTGGTCAATGAAACCCTTCGATCTAAAAGGCGATGTCACTTGCAACAAAATAACAGCATCAAAATATTCTCCTCTTTCTTCATAAAACTCTATCGCATGCTGAACCACTCCTAAACTACCCGACTGATCCTTTGCTAAATCTTCTGGTCGCTGAAAGGGAACTTCTAACCCACACGCCTTTCCAACTTGCATAATTTCTTCATCTTCAGTAGACAAAATTACTTTGCTAATTAAATTTGATGCTAGTGCAGCTTCTGCCGTATAAGCTAATAAGGGTTTACTACCCAATTTTTTGATGTTTTTTCTAGGAACGCCTTTGCTGCCGCCGCGGGCGGGAATTATTGCTAAAATATTCGGTGAACCGTGAACTGTGAACTGTGTGCTGTGCATTTTTGTTAATTGTGAAATGTGAGCTGTTATTTGTGAACCGTGATTTGTGAGCCGTGATTTGTGAGCTGGGAGCTGTGAACCGTGATTTGTGAAATGTGAGCTGTGATTCGTGGACTGTGATTCGTGAACTGTGATTTGTGAGCTGTGGGCTGTGAACCGTGTTTTGTGATTTGTGAGCTGATAGGCGTGAGCTGTGAACTGTGAGCCGTGATTCGTTAACTGTGATTTGTGAGCTGTGAGCCGTGATTTGTGAACTGTGAATAGAGCAAACGTATATAAGGACTAGCCACTATTCACGTGACACCATTCACTAATCACTAATCACTATTCACGAAACACTATTTACTAGTCACTAGTCACAAATCACTACTCACCATACAAAAGCAACAAATCGTTAAGCTATCTTTTTTTATTTTGTAAATATCGTTTCAACCCTATCATTAATTTACCTGAATCGGTAAGCAAAATTTCAAAATCATTGTTTCTTGAAAAGTATGACAGTCTTACGGCGATTTCATATTGAGTATCTAACTCTGCTAATGAACCTAAACTAATATCTAAAAATCTAATTAATTCTTTATCAGAACTTCGTCCACAACCCTCTGATATATTCGATGGTATAGAAATTGCTGATTTCAAAAATTGTTGCTTTAAAATAAAGTCTTCCCACTTAGGAAATTCTTTTGCAATTTCGTAAGCTTTGTCTACCAAGTCCATACTTTTATTCCAAGCGTCTAAATTTTTGTGTGTCATTTAATCAAATTTTAGTGGTTAAATCATTTTGTGATTTGTGAGACGTGAGCTGTGATTTGTGAGCTGTGATTTGTGAGCTGTGATTTGTGAGCTGTGAACTGTGAGCTGTGATTTGTGGACTGTGAACCGTGATTTGTGAGTCGTGGGCTGTGAACTGTGATTTGAGAGCTGTGGACTGTGAATTCATTTGTTAGTAAACTGTGAATTGTGAACTGTGATTTGTGGACTGTGAACCGTGATTTGTGAGTCGTGGGCTGTGAACTGTGATTTGAGAGCTGTGGACTGTGAATTCATTTGTTAGTAAACTGTGAATTGTGAACTGTGAGCCGTGGGCTGTGAATAGAGCAAACGTATATAAGGACTAGCCACTGGTTATGAGTAAGCATTCATCATCCACTAGTCACAAGTCACTATCAACTATTCACTATCGACTAATCACTAATAAACAATCGTCTTATGAAACTTCAATTCAACCTTTGCTAAAACAGCAGCTATCTTTTCTCCTGCATCGCCTTCACCGTAAATAGTGGCTGTTGTGGGTCTTGGGTTGGATTGGATTTGGTTCATGGCTTGGGTGATTTCTTGGGTACTGTAATTGACATCCATAACATTATTGCCACGCTGACGCCGATTTTGGCGACTTCCAATATTAATCACCGGAACACCCAAATAAGCGCATTCTCTTATTCCTACGGATGAATTCCCGATTAAGCCTTCAGATTGATCTAATAAATTTAAAAAATCATTGCCTTGCATGTTTTTAAAAAAATGCACATGCTCTACATCGTATTTTTCTCTAAAAGCGCGAATACCCGTAGATGTACCATCTGAACCTGCATCCACGTTTGGCCAAAACCACAACACAGGAACATCTGTTTGTTGGCGAATGGCTTCTAAAGTAGTTTCTACATGCTTTCGCGAGTTTTGATATTCGTTAGTAACTGGATGTTGCATGACTACCCAATAGCCCTTGCTTAAATCAGGTTGCGCGCCCACGCCACCATATTTTTCGTAGGGATTAAAATTCAGTTGGTTGAGTCCCTGAACTTCTTTGGCTAAATCTATGGATGGGCAGCCTGTATTGAACACCGAATTGGCTTCTTCTCCTAATTTCAATACGCGTTGTTCTGCATCTTGTGAAGCGACCAAATGGTAATCGGCTAGTTTGGTGATGCTGTGTCTTACTTTTTCATCGATATTGCCTGTGACTTCTCCGCCTTGAATGTGGGCTAAAGGAATGTTCATATACGAAGCGGCAATGGCCGTTGCCATGGTTTCAAATCGGTCGGCTACCGTAACCACGATATCGGGTTGAAGATTTTCAAACACACTAGACAACTCTAAAATACCTATGCCAGTAGTCTTTGCTGCTGCGGTTAAGTTTTCGCCTTCTAAGACATTAAATACCTTAGCATCGATATGAAAACCATCTGCTTTAATATAATTCACAGCTGTACCATAACGCTCCAACAAAGCTGAAGCTGCCACGACCAATTGCAACTCCAAATTAGGATGCTTTTGGATGGCTTTTAAAGCGGTTTTAATTCTGGAATAGGATGGGCGTGCGGTTACTACTACGCAGATTTTTCTCATTAGGTTAATGTTTTTTTTAAGCTATTAATCCATTCTTCTGGTCTAACATACGTTCTAGCTTTTTTATTAGGAATAAGTTCATTTATTGAGCCTTCTTGATAAGACTTATAAATAATCACCAATTTTTTATATATCTCTCCAACATCTCCGTTTTCTACTAGTAAAGGATAATTTTCTCCAAGTATTCTTGTTGTTTCTGATTGTTTTGGAGTAAGCGCTAAAATAGGTTTATCAGCGACTAAATAATCTGCCAATTTTCCAGGCATAAAAGGAGAAACATCAGATACGGCTTCTAAAAGAAGTAAAACATCAGCATTTTTCTGGATTTCCAGACTTTCTTGATAAGTATATCGATGACTATGGATGTGCACATTTTCGGCTACTAAATTCTCTTCACTCCACTCCTTTGTCATTTTACCTACAATATGTAGTTTTACTATGGATCTGGATTCTGGATGTTTTTCAAATAATAGCTTGAGAGCTTCTATTAAAAAGGTTGGCGTTCTTGGACCTAAAAGCGTGCCTGTATGAATAATATTAATACCATCTGGATAAACTGGTAATTTTTTAGTTTTTATATTTGGCAAAATAGTCCATAATTCATTTATATTTAAACCTAAATGTGGTTGTATTATTTGTTTCTGGATAGGCAAATTATAAAATTGAGCCATCCATTCCTGTAAACGTAGAGAAGGAAACGAAATTATGTCTGCTTTGGATAAAGCCTTACCAAAAAGCTTTGCTTGAACTTTATATAAATACGTTGATTTTTTTTTGTAAGGCGGTGGATATTGATGCGAGGGATAGGGATCATGGACAAACATGATGTAATTACCATACAACGTTTTATCTATATTAAGCATTGCATAAGCAGGAACAAAACTTAAACCAGACCCTAAGCTTACAATCAGACTGTAATTCTTTTTATCTAGTTTACTCTTAATGACTTGAGTCCAGTCTTCAATAATACGTCTAGCAGTAAAATTTAAGCCATTTAAATAAGCTGGTAGGGCTGCTATCTTTGGTATTTTTTCTAATAGCATCTTTGAGGAGTTTGTGAATTTCGTATAATTAACTCCTTCTATTTGTTTAAACTGATTTAAAGGTGTGGAAGTGATAACATCCACATGATTAAAATATCTTTGATACATTAAAATATTTTTATTACTCGTTATACCAGAAGAAGTCCGATTTACTTCTAAATTTTCGGCTAATACTAAAATCTTCATCTAGTTAAAATATAGTTGATTATTTTTTCAGAAGCATCTCCCTGACCGTAAGGATTATCTTGCTTTTTTAGGACTTTAGGATGATTTAGATAAAACAAAGCCCTTTCTGTAATTTTATCTGCATTGGTGCCAACCAATTCAGCAAAACCTTGTTCTATGCCTTCCATGCGCTCTGATGTTGCTCGAGTCACCAAAACCATTTTACCCAAACTCGGGGCTTCTTCTTGGATACCTCCAGAATCTGAAATGATTAATTCACAAGCATTTAACAAACCTAACATTACAGGATATTCTACTGGAGGTATAAGATGGATATTGTTTAAGTGCCCGAGTTCTTTATGCACGACATCTTTTACATTAGGATTAAGATGTACGGGATATATAATCTCTACATCATGCTGTTTGGCAATATTTTTTAGCGCATGGCAAAGCTGTAAAAATCCTTCTCCAAAATTTTCTCTTCGATGTCCTGTGACTAATATGAGTTTTTTTTGTGGTTTGAGCTCATTTAGTAGTTTTTTTAGGTATTCAGGATGTTTTTGTTTTGCTAGCTTTAAACCCATTTGTAAAGCATCTACCACAGTATTTCCTGTAATTAAAACTTCTTCATTTTTTACACCTTCATTCATCAAGCAGTTGTAGGCTTTTTGGGTAGGTGCAAAATGTGCATTGGCAATTCTACCAGTAAGTTGACGATTGATTTCTTCTGGAAATGGCGAATATTTATTGTAGGTGCGCAAACCAGCCTCAACGTGACCGACTTTAATTCCTAGATGAAAAGCGGCTAAAGCGACCATACTGGAGGTTGTGGTATCGCCATGGACTAAAACCCAGTCGGGTTGTTCTGCAACCAATACAGCATCCATTTTCTCAATAATTCTTGCTGAAAGTTGATTAAGCGATTGATTAGCTTGCATCAAGTCTAAGTCTATATCAGGTGTGATTTCAAAAAAATCTAAGACTTGGTCAAGCATTTCTCTATGTTGTGCTGTTACACAAACTCTAGTGTTAATAGATTGATGACTCAGGCAAGCTTTAACCACAGGAGCCATTTTAATGGCTTCAGGCCTTGTGCCGAAACATATTAGTATTTTCATAATTTATTAATAATTTTATTAAAATCACTTTTTAAATCTAAAACTATCTTTTTTTTCATCATCGATTCGTATTAATATTTTTAAACCTTTAAATTACTCTTAGCATATTTCTTGATAAAAATATCAAGATATCAAATATTTATTGGTAATAACCAAAATCCTTTAATCCCAAATTAAATTCATCATCTAGTTTTTTGTTCTCGGATTTGTAACGCTCTAAAATTAATTCTGAAAATTCTTTAGTTAGAATAATTTCCTTAGCTCTTTTAATATTCGATAATGCCGGAAAATATATCACGCTTTTACCAAAAATTGTCTTAAACACACGATGAGGCCTTAACTGGATTTTAGGTTTGTAGGCATTAGACATTGGCCGTAATTTCCAAGTATTTGAACCTGAAGACCGCACATTTTCACTCTTGAATGAAAGTGAACTAGGAACTTCACAATTTATAGCTTTACAACACTCTTTTGTAAAAAAACTTGGATTTGATTTTAGTAACTCATAAGGTAAAACTTTAACAGAATCTTTACCTAAAACATTCTGAATTTTTTAAACTAAAGTATAGTAGTCTAACCGAATTCCTACACCGTCATTACAAGCACTGAAAGGATCAATACGATTTAAAATATACTCCCTAAAATGTTTTTGTGAAACTCGCTTATGGGTATTCGATACTTCGGCATAGCAGGATGAAATCCATGTATCCTGGCGACGAATAATCATTAATATTTTAAGGTTGTGGCTTTTATAAATTCGCTTTTTAAGTTCGTGCAAGTGTTGTGCTATACGAAAAGGGTCATTCGCTTCAACAAAGTGTTCATCGGAAACTAATATATCTGATTTTTCAAAACTATTTAAACCTAAGTTGTTTAATAATACATCACCAAAATTTTTCCAAACAACCGGTGAACTTCGCATGAAACGACCAAAGGTAGACTTTTGGTTTCTGTATTCTTTTAAAATATTATATTTAGGCTTGTAATGGTATGTGATATTTTCAAGTTCAGGAAAAACTTTTTTTTGTAAATAGGTTGAACCTGTTTTAGGATTTCCAATATGTAAATAAAGACATGGCTTAATAGTTGTTTTACTCATAGATTTTAAATTTGTCCTTTTATTTTAGATGAATATTCAGGCAATTATGCATTTTATTAGGTTCTAAATTATCAGTTATAACAAAGTATAATTTGTGATTTTAGAAATTTTAAATCTTAACAATTTCTGTTCTAATTAAAAGTAAATTTTTAATCTTAGTTTTAAAACAGATAACAATTTTTATTTATAGTTTATCAAAATAATTAATATAAGCCCTTCGTGCAAAATATAAGCCTTTTTTTATCCTAGCAAGTTTAGTTTTAGGTTCTTCAAAATTTTTCCTAACCTGATTTTCCCAGATAGCCGTTAACCAAGACTTAAAAAATTCAGGTTTTGCTCCATTACTATACCACAGTTTAGCCTGGTCTACAAGCCTTGGGTTATGTATATGAAATGCTGGAAAATGCGTATCGATATAAACTTTTTCATTTAAAGCCTGAACCCTTGTGCAGAAGTGACGATCTTCACCCGGGAATCTCATATTTGACAATCTATTAAAATTTAAACCGCGCTCTAAAAGTTCTCGACTCACCAAAGTACACGCGCCACCAGCACCTACTTCATAAACGCCTGGCTCTTTAAGTTTAATAATACTTTCGGGAGAATCATATACCCAAGAATGATAATCCCAAGCATTGGGTTTATAGTAATGTGCATTTGTAAACATGGTCCAAAAAATCTCAAAAATAAAATGCTTCTGAGCGTTTACTAAGCTCATTAAGGTGTTCGGGTTTAAGACTAAATCTGCGTCTACTAAGAAAATATAGTCATAATTATTTTTTAAGGCATACTCTATAGCTTTATTCTTAATAGCACTGATACGGTCTATTAAACTGATATTCCAATTATGTTTTTGGTATGCAGAATTTTCATTAAAAATATTGGGTAACAAGCTAACATTATCATGTTGTGAGATGAAGTTATCTGTATATTTTTTTGAATCCTCAATATTATTATCATTGTACAAAAGTATATCATAAGTAAAACCTTCGCTTTCTAAATTTAAGTAAGAAGGAAGCGTAACTTCTAAAACATCTTTAGGCTTACATAATGGTGAGAACAAGAGAATTTTTTTCATTATTATTTAATTTAACCAATAGGCTTTTAGAGAATAAAAGTTACACTTTACACTTAACCAATCTAATTTTAGCAAAGCTTTAAATAAATTTTTTATATCTTTTCTAAGTCTGTAAGACGGATTAAATAGCTTATAATGCTTTGGAGCGATTTTATATAACTCCTTTCTAGTCTTCCCAACTGCGTAAAACATATTATAAATATATATATTCTTTAACCTGTCTTTAGGGATAAAATGATAAAAAGTATTATCACATAACTGCCTTATTTTGTAACCTTTACTAATTACATTATAGCAAATTTCACTATCACCGCCTGAAGCAAGGCTATCTCCTTTTCTATCAGACATACTGAAATTAATACCACTCAATAATTCTTTTTTTAATAGCATGCCTGCACCGTAAACGTTAGAGACCTCACCATCATTCCTGCATCCAATTGCATACAAAGATTTGTATTTATCAAACCATTTTGGTGGATTAATTTCACACTTTTCTATCCCATTACCACCCACAACTCCGAAGTCTGGATTATTTTTTAGGAAATCAAAACCTCGTTGAAGATAGCTTTCATTGAGCCAATTATCATCATCACAGAACAATACTAGGTCATATTTTGATGCTTTAACACCACGCAATCTCGCATAATTTAAACCGGGTTCAGTTTCTTTAACAATATTTGTACGTTCAGCAAGCTGATGCATTTCTTTTATACAGTAATTAACGGTTTGTACTGTTGCATCTGTACAATTATTATCAACAATAATCAACTCCCATGGGAAATTGGCTTCTTGTAAGTTAAGATGCTCAAGTGTTGGTTTGATTCTTTGTTCAGAATTATAGCAACATATGATGACTGAAATTCCGTTCATTATTTTAAATTCTCTTTAGTTAATTTCATAAATGTAGTATCAAACTTGATTTTTTCTTTATAAGATTTATAGAGAAAACTGCTTATTTTTCTAGAGATAGAATATTGTCTAGCTAATTCTAAGATAAGTGATTTTATAGGAAATAAAGATTTTAAGAAAAATGTATACTTTAAAGCACTTAGTAATGAGAATTTATAGTAGCCATTTTGTATGGGCAGCCTTATTAAAACTCTTGCGATAAGATTCTTAATTTCAGAAGAGAAAATATCTATTAAAGCTTTACTTTTTAAGAGTAAAATAACAGCGTCAATACTGTTTTTAAGATTTATGAAAAATTGTTTATCCTTTGCCTTAGTTGAAATTTTATCGCTACTATCAATGCGATAAAAGGTATCAATATCACAAGATTTAAAATGAAGATTTGGTTTTTCTAAGAGCATTTTAATATGAAATTCCCAGTCTTGCCAGGATTTCAAATGTTCATTCCATAGCTCCTTTTTTTTATCGAAAAACGTTTTTTTCCAAACTATTGCTATCGGTGGCCATAGCATATTTTGTTTCAGAAAATCATTCACTAAGTTATTTAATTGTAATTGGTCTTTATTATCAGGTAGAATATTCCACAAAATTGAACCATCTCCAGAAATTTTATTAAAAGTTTGACTCAGGGAAACAATAGCATCAAAATTCCCATTTAAAAACTCAAGTTCTTTATTTGATAAGAAATATGGAGACAATAAATCATCACTATCCAACCAATTCACATACTCGCCTTTACTCATCTTGAACCCAAAATTTCGTGCCCCGTTTCCACCCGGTAAATGCTCTTCTGGTCGGTGGTAATATTTAAAACGAGCGTCTTTTTCAACATAAGCACCAACCACTTCATCCGTGTTGTCCGTAGAGCCGTCATCGACAATGATGCATTCCCAGTTTGGGTAGGTTTGGGCTAACACCGAGTCTAGGGTTTCACCTATTAAATGGGCACGGTTATAAGTCGGAATAATAATTGAGACCAGTGGTTGTTCTCGCATATGTATTGATTGGTTTGTGGGCATAATGTTACGACGTGTTTAGTTGTCGGTTTTTGGTTGTTGGTTTTTGTACGGATTCACTTCGTTACTCGGGATTCATTCCCATGACTATTGATAAATCGACAGCTTGGGCAGGCGTTTACGCTATTGTAAATTGTTGTTTCATTGAATCTGTCTTCTGTGAACTGTGACTTGTGATTCGTGAACCGCTATTTTTGTTGTAAAAGTTGTGGCGTTCGTGAACTCACTGTTGTGACGCTTCGCTGTTGTAAAGGTTGTCAGTTTTCGGTTTTCGGTTTTCGGTTGTTGGTTTTTGTCCCGATTCACTTCGTTTCTCGGGATTGAATCGAGAACTGTTTTCAGTTTTTCGTTGTTTGTTCACTTATTTTTCAATTATCAATTTTAAATTCTAAATTTAGATTATCTTGATTGTTATAGGTTTTGGTTTGAAATAGGCACTTTTATTTAACAAGAGTTTCACGAAGCATTTTTTAATTTGTGCTCACGATCTGCAGCATAAGCTAAACAAGCTTTAATATCGTTTACGGTAAGTTCTGGAAAATCATAAATAATTTCATCATTTGTCATGCCTATTGCTAACCAGCCTAAAACATCAAATACCGTGATTCTTGTATTACGAACACAAGGCTTTCCAAACCCTTTATTAGGATCACGTTTTATAATCGATTTATAATCTACCATAACACTCATATTTATGTAAAAATAATCAAATTTTAATTAATGTCAGTTTTCAGTTTTCGGTTTTCGGTTTTTGTCCCGATTCACTTCGTTACTCGAGATTCATTCCCATGACTATCGATAAATCGACAGCTTGGGCAGGCGTTTACGCCATTGTAAATTGCTATCTCATTGAATTTCCCGTTGTTTGTGTAAAAAATACACCCATCTCCTGTCTTCCCTTGCTTCGACGTCGCTCAGCACGGGCTAAGGAAGATGATTACTTTATCCTATAAATTGATTGTTTGACTTTTAAATCTGAAATAACACTCATATTTATCAACACCCATCTCTGGTCTTCCCTCAAGGGAAGATGTTTTTGCCTTCAATTATATCTTTTCCCTTGAAGGAAATGCCGAAAGGCAAAGGGTGTTTAAGTTTGCTTCAAAAATAACACCCATCTCTAGTCTTCCCTCTAGGGAAGAAGTTTTGGCTTTATTTTTCAGAGTTATTCTTTAAAAAATCTTCCCAACTTGGCAACAATCTATCTTTTTCCGAAAGCAATTGCTTGTCTTCTGGCACTTGCCAATGGATGGCTAGGCTTTGATCTAGCGGATGCACACCTATTTCACTAGCTTTGTTGTAATAGGCATCACATTTATATGAAAATATGGTTTGATCTTCTAACACCGAAAAACCATGCAAGCAGCCTTTGGGTACAAAAAGCTGTTTTTTGTTTTCTGCATTTAGTTCTATTGTAAATATCTCTCCGTAGGTTGGTGACTCTTTTCTAGCATCTACAATTACATCCAAGACTTTTCCTTGTATAACCCGAATGAGTTTGGCTTGCGCAAACTCGCCTGATTGCGCATGTAAACCGCGTATTACTCCATAATTGGACATGGACTCGTTGTCTTGCACAAATTGAGTTGTAATTCTTGTTTCGTTTTGAAATTTCTCTTGATTAAAGCTTTCAAAGAAATAGCCGCGCTCATCCTTGAATACTTGTGGTTGTATGATGTATGCTTCTTGTATGTTGGTTTTGGTGATGGTCATTAGTTGTTTTTTGTTGCTAGTCTTCTGTCTTTAGTCTTCTGTGAACTGTGACTTGTGATTCGTGAACCGTTATTTTTGTTGTAAAGGTTATGGCGTTCGTAAACTCACTGTTGTGGTGCTGCGCTGTTGTAAAGGTTGTCGGTTTTTTGTTTTTGTCCCGAATCGCGTTGCTCTCGGGATTAATTCCCTAAGCTATCTAAATAGATAGATAGACAGGGCAGGCGATTACGCAATTGTAAATTGCTATCTCATTGAAGTTGTTGGTTTTCTTCTCGATTCACTTCGTTTCTCGGGATTAATTCCCTAAGCTATCGATAAATCGACAGCTTGGACAGGCGTTTACACAATTGTAAATTGCTATTTCATTGAATCTGTCTTCTGTGAACTGTGACTTGTGATTCGTGAACCGCTATTCTTGTTGTAAATGTTTTGATGTTCGTGAACTCGCTGTTGGTTGTCAGTTATGACGTAGATGCCGCTTCGCTTATCTACTGTTATGATAGCAACAAGTTGCCTGTTGTGGCGCTGCGCTGTTTTCAGTTGTCGGTTTTCGGTTATCGGTTGTCTGTTGTCGGTATTTGTACCGATTCACTTCGTTACTCGGGATTCATTCCCTAAGCTATCTAAATAGATAGATAGATAGACAGGACAGACAATTACCCTATTGTAAAATGTTGTTTCATTGAAGTTGGTGGTTTGCAGTTCTAATGTTTTCCCTTGTTAAACGGTAGGAAAGTAAAAGTTATAGAGAACTAAGGCTTTCCATGAAAAATTTACACTAATTTGATTTTAAGACATCATCAAGTATTGACTAGTATTTCAATGCCATTCTTTTCAGAAAATACATTCGTTTTGTAAATTTATTGACATAAAAATAGACTAATTTAATTAAAGCATTAAAGCCGAAATAGTTAAAAATATACCTCCAAAACCTTATGTTACTTATGTCTTTTGGTATGCTTTTATTCCTAAGTATGGTGTTATAGGTTTTGTTGAGTAAAACCTTTTGGTTTTCTATGCTTAAGAAGTCTTTGGTGTCTACAAATATATACCAATTGGTAACAGATTGGTTTCTGGCATAATGAATTCCTTTTGCTAAGGTTGTTCTTTTAGAATTTTCATGGTAGCGTCTTAAACTGACTGTTTTATCTAAAAAAACACCTTTAGCAGTCAAGCAAACCAATTTTGAGAAATAATTGTACTCCTGCCCTATTTTAATGTTTTCGTTAAAACGAATAGATTTTGCAACAGATGATTTTATAATCACGTCTAATGTTAACCAGTTTAATTTTTGTAGGACATAATTGTCTCTTGTAATATCTTTGGTTGTAAAGTTATAATACCTATCAATAAACTTATTAGTATAGTTGAAATATTTTGTTCTAGTAATCCCAAAATCATACTCCCCAGATGTAATTAAATCGTACTTAACCTGTAGGTGATCTTCCGTCATCAAATCGTCACTATCAAAAAATACAATATAATTGCCTTGTGCTAAATCTAAACCATAATTTCGTGCTCCATTACCGCCAGGTTTATAATTCTCATTTCTTTTTACATAAATAAAGCGATTATCTTTTTTTACATACTCCGCTAGCAATTCATCTGTGTTGTCGCTTGAACCATCATCTATAACAATACATTCCCAGTTTTGGTGGGTTTGTGCCACAATAGAATCCAGTGTTTCGCTAATTAAACCTACACGATTGTAAGTGGGGATGATGATGGATAATAAAGGTTTAATTTCCATTAGTTTATCTTGTTTTGTAAACTCTTTATTAAAGGTGGTTTAGTATTAAATATTTTCAATATGATTATAATCTAGTAATATAATTCAACATATTCTATAATTGTGATTCATTTTGTAGAATTTCAATCAATTTTTTATTGAACTTTTTAACTCCCTTTTGATTTAAATGATGTGAATCATAAAAATGTAATGAGTCGTTTAAAGATAATATTTCATTAAAATTATAATACTTTCCATGCTCATGCATTAAGCTATCAAAATGGTTTTTGTTATTAAAACTTTTGTATTTAGACTTGGATATAGGAGCGTAAACGAGCATTAAATCAATATTTTTATTGTTTATTTTTTGAATGTTTTCTTCAAAATTATCTAACTGGTTATCTCTTAATACTATTTCGCTTTTGTCGATAAATTTCGGTGTATAGTAGCTTATTTCTTTCTCTACATAACCACCAGGTATATATGTATCTACACCTTTATTATTTTGTTCTGTATAATTCGTATTTAGATTCAACATATCTCGAATAGAAGCATATATAAAAGTATTTAAAACTTTAATATTTTTAGTTTTAAATGCCATTTTAAATGAATCAAGGTCATTTTTATCATTAGAAAGCAAGTCAAGAGAAGATTCTACACCATCAGACATAAAGGTACCAGGATATACTTCGTAAACAATTAATTTAGGTGCTAATTGATTTAAGTAACGATTAAGTAATATATTGGTTTGTAAAGGTGTTTGAGAACTCGAACCTAAATTAAATGTATGATAACCATTTTTTGAAAAAATGCGCGTATCAAATCCTCTATAAGTATGTGAAGAACCTAAAAATAATATATCTACATTTTTAAAATCATTTACTTCTTTAATCCTAGAATGTAAATGACCATAAGCACCCATTTTAAAGCTAATATTTGGTCTTAAAAAGGATGGTAGATAATGCTCAAGAATAAAAATACCTGAACAATAAAATAAACCCATTGAAAAAATAAAAACTAATGATTTGAGTATAAACTTTTTCAAAACTAAAACTGAAAATATATAAAAGGGGTTTCTTCGGTAGGCATAAATATCCCTATTATTAATATTATAGAAAAATAAGCTAACCACCTAAATGGTCTACCTGATATTCTATTCATTTTTTCTAGTGCAAATTCTTGTTTTCTGCCAAACCACTCAACACAAACAAATAAAATAAGAATTAACAATAGTGTGAGATTAAAGTCTTTTAACAAATTATATGTGATAAAAATATTTTTATAACTCCCAATACCTAAAAAAAGATCATATAAATATTGAACTGCATGACTGATGTTTTCAGCTCTAAAAAAAACCCAAGCTAGAACAGTTAAGCTGAACGTAACCAACATCCCTTTCAATTCAATAAAACTTGGAAACAACCTGTTTTCAGCAATCTCTCCTGTATGTACTCTGTTTTTGTTACGCAGTAATAAGGGTAAAAAATAAATTGCATTTAAGGCTCCCCAAACGATAAACGTCCAATTAGCTCCATGCCAAAAGCCACTAACCACAAAAATAATAAATGTATTTCTCACTTTCATTACCGTACCGCCGCGACTGCCACCTAACGGAATGTAGAGATAGTCGCGAAACCATGTGGATAAAGAAATATGCCAACGACGCCAAAACTCTGCTATATCTCTCGAGAAATAAGGAAATGCAAAGTTTTTCATCAGTTTAAACCCAAAGAGTCTTGATGTGCCAATGGCAATATCTGAATATCCTGAAAAATCACCATAAATTTGAAAAGTAAACATTAACGCTCCTAAAATTAATGTGGTACCACCATAATCGGCTGAATTATTAAATATTTCATTGGCCAACCTTGCACAATTATCAGCTATAACGACCTTTTTAAATAAACCCCACAAAATCTGACGCATCCCCAGTACAGCATTAGCATAATCAAATTCACGTTTCTTGTAAAATTGTGGTAATAAATTAGTGGCACGTTCAATAGGGCCAGCCACAAGTTGTGGAAAGAAACTAACAAAGGCAGTAAAGGCTATAAAATCTTTTGTTGGTTTTAATTGTTTTCGATACACATCTATGGTATAACTTAAGGTTTGAAAGGTGTAAAAACTAATACCGACAGGTAATATGATGTTTAAACTTGTATTCGGAATTTGGTAACCAAAGAAACTAAAAGCTTCTACAAAATTATCTATGAAAAAATTGAAGTATTTAAAAAAGCCAAGAAATCCGAGATTTACAAACACACTTGTCCAGAGTAATAATTTCCGTTGGTGTTTTAAATCTGTTTTTTGGAGTCGTAAGCCAATTACATAGTCTATAACAGAACTAAAGATGATTAAACTTAAAAACCGCCAATCCCACCAACCATAAAATAAATAGCTTGCTAAAGCAATTAAGGCATTTTGTGCTTTTAAATGTTTTTGAAATACAAACCAATATAATATAAATACTATTGGCAGAAATATCCCAAAATCAAGTGAGTTGAATATCATAATAGTAGGCGATGTTTAGAAGTATTTACTAAACTTTTATAATTTTAGAATATTCTTTCAATAATTTATCAATTGAAAATTTTTGAAACCTTTTAGATGAATAGGAATTAATTTCTTCTAAACTATATTCTCTATTATATAGTTTAAACAATATGTCAGCTAGTTGTTGGTGGTCTCCTACGGCAAACCTTGGAATAGGATAATTTTCACCTACAACTTCTTCAACACCATCTACTTTTGCACCTATAAAGGGTGTCTTCATCCCTAGAGTTTCAATAACACTATTGGGTAATCCTTCATTTAAAGTACTTAAAATATTACAATTGGATATGGATAGTAACTCCAAATTATATGATGTTCTACCAATAAATCTAACCTTATTTTCAAGACCTAGATTTTGAACTTCGGATTGATAGCGTAGCTTAAAACCTTCTATACCTTCATCTCCTGCAACCAATAAAATAGATTTAGAATTTGTTTTTTTAATAAATATACTCCAAGCCTTAAAAATAGTTGTGTAATCCTTATCTTTAAAAAAATTAGCTAAAGATGTAACTATAAAGTTATAGTCTTTAACTTTAAAAAATGTCTTCCAATCAGTGTTATTATCTATTTCTCTTAACTTAATGCCATTGTGAATGGTTCTTATATTTAAATCGTAATGTTTACCATATACTTCTTTAAACTTTAATCTGGCATGATTAGAATTAGCAATAATTATAGAAGCATGATTTAGTGCTTTTTTAAATTGCCAAGATTGTTTTGGTTCATTTTCTAAAACTGTATTTCTGATATGATAGACAGTTAGTTTTGCAGATGTATATGGATGAATAGCACCAAAAAAATAACATAGTGGATTATGATATGGTATAATATAATCAATGCGGTAATATCTCATTAAAAGTATAGCTTTGATTAAAGGAACATACCGATTTAAATGCCTTGAATATTTAGCCCAATATTGATTTTTTATAAATTTTCCATCAATAATTTCAAAGCCATTCTGTCTTAATTCTCTATCTACAAAATCATCATCAAACTTATCCGTCCAAAAAAAATAAATCTTTGCGCCTCTACTTCTAAATTCTTTTGCTAAAGTAATTGCTTGTGTTTGTATACCACCATAAGTGAGATGATTTATCGCGAATAAGATTTTTTTTTGATTAGCCATGATATTTAGAATAGTATAGTTTAAATCTTAACCAAGCTTATTAATAACCTATTTGCTTTAATTTTGTTATTAAAATTTATTCTTTTTTTAAGTATTTGATTACTTTCTTCAAAATAATCAACTGGAACATTATTTTTAAGACTATTATTTAATTTAGTTTGCAATTTAACACTATAATTAATTGGAAGTTTCCGATAAATTTTATTAAAAAGTTTTTTTAAATATTTTTAGTGAATTTTAATTAGAGAATCATAAAAGCCAAAGAACTTTAAAAATTCTCTAATTAAATATGCGTGCTAAAAAGGTATTTGTTTATTTACTTTTTTTGATAACGGCAATTTTCTAATAAAACATGATAATTATTTATAAACATAAAAATCAAAAAAATTAATAAATCTCCCAGGATTAGTTTTTAATATTACATAAGCACTCACTTTGAAACTAACATTTAATATAAGAAATAGTGTGCATAATTTTGAAACATAAAAACCCTTTAAGTATATGTAAAAATAGATAGGATTTAAAAAACAGAAAAATATTATAATGAACTTTTGCACAACATAATAATGAATTAAAGAGGATTTATACGACAGAAATAAATCTAGTATCAAATACTAATTATCCCTAAAACAAATCTTCTAATTGGTGTATTTCTTACTTTATATTTTTTTCTAAAACGATTTCTTGCTCACTGTTTATTCACTCAAAAGGTGTTAGTGTATGAAAAGTAGGTGATTTTATATTATGCATCTTTTTGTTAAGTATAAAATTTAACGCAAACTTAAATCATTAAGTTTAGCGCTATCAAACCAATTCTTGATAAAATTTTATATACGTGCTTTTATGATTTTTTTCAGTTTTGCATCAATTTCTATTGTAATCTTTTTAGATCCATTGGTATTCAAATGGTCTTCGTTATAAAATATTTTAGTGTCTTTTTCCCACTTTTTTTCATAGTTCCAAACATGTATATTATTTCTATTTTCATAAAATGAAATTAATGAATCTCTTCGTGCTAATTTATTTATGTTATTGTAGTTATTATATGTATAATATTTTGGTGGAGAGAAAAAAACAATATCAATTTTTTTCTCTTCACAAATATCAATTATCTCATTAAGTAAATCTTTGTTCTTATTGTAGTTTTGTATGTTTTCAAATGAATGTCTTTTTTTTAAGGTTAAAGAGTCATAATGTCCAGTTTCTAATGTTTCACTAGCTGTAGTGATGTAGCCATACTTATTAAATTTACCAAATTCAGGAAATATTGAAGATGTCCATGTTTTTTTAAAATATTCTTTATAGTTAGCTGTAAGTAAGAAATAATCAGATTTAGGTATATGGCTTCCATAATTATTAACTCCATAATATATCCAGAATAAATGATTTTTGCTCCATTCCACATTACGATAATCGTCTAAAGTATGGTAAGAAGTCTCTAACAGAACAACTTTAAGATTTGGTAAATTCTCAATAAAATTTTTAAATAGTAGGTAGTCAATATTTAAACTACTGCCACCGTGAGCGAGTGGAGCACTTTTAATTGTCATATATTCAGGATTTATCGCTCTCCATGTTTGAGAAGAACCAAGAATTAATACTTCTATAGATTTTTGATATTTTTTCACATACTTCGCTTTCGCATAAAATGTATTGTTCACTCTATTATATAATTCAACACCTGAAGCGATTAAAATCAACGGTAAAAAAAATAGTATATTCTGATAAATAAATTTTTTCATAAATTAAAACTGAAAATAAATAAATTTATTGTCTTTTTTGTTGATTCATAATATAGCTAGAATAATTGAGTAATAAATTGCATATTGTATTTAATGTTTTCTTTTTAATACAAAATCTGGGATATCATATTGCCGTCTTATTCCAAGCCATTCAACAAAAATCGTATTAATAGTTTAGCCTTGACATACGGCACATATCCTTTTAATCGCCATAAATATTTAGCCCAATATTGATTTTTTATAAATTTCACGTTGATAATTTTGAAATCATTTTAATTTGATTCATTACAAAAAAAATTCATGATCTAATTTATTATTCAAAAAAATAAATCTTTACAACTTTTCTTTTATAATATTTTACTAATAATAAATTTTTTTTTGAATACCGTCACAGGGATAGTTGTTAATAGTAAATAGCATTTTTTTTGTTTATACATCTCAATTCAATGTTATAAGTTTTTGATTTTATTTTTATATTTAGATAATAGTCTTTGAAAAAAAAGACTTAAAGAGTTTGATTTAAAAAAAAAGTATTTAAAATTCACTATATCTTCCTTGTAAATTTTTTTCACTAAAAATATATTTCTAATATCATAATAATAAAAAAAATAAGGTATTTTTTTACTTTTATTATGATTTTGTAGTTCACTTAATTCCATATTTAATTTAGTTAAAACAAAATTCATATCTGTTTGAAGCGTTTCATATTTACCTACAAAATCTACCAACAAACTTTTTTTTCTGTCGAAAACATACCAAGATTGTGGTAAAAAATGACAGTTTTCTAAATTCATTGATCTATTATCCTGATTCGTATGAAAATGTTTTTTACAAAGTAATAGGTATTCTCTGAAAGTAATTTTTTTATTTTTAATCTTTTTATGCCATTTGAAACCCGAAACAGCTCTATCCCATGGATTACGTACAAAACAAAATTTAAAGAAATTATTAACATCAGCTTTCGTTAACAAATTCAACTCCAATAATTGTGCTAATGTGATATGTTGAAGCGAATAAACTATATTATTAGCTTCAAACTTCCCGAATCCTAATTCAGTTGAGAAACTTTTATTTTTGTAATATATACCAAGATGTTTCTCTATACTTGTTCCTGCAACTTTTGGAATATGAATGAAAATAAATTTATTTTTTTTATCGTAAGGCATTTTTAGCTTAATTATATTGTTAATTTATAGTGTATTTAAATAATTTAGTTTAAAGTATCTAATATCAAAATATTTTAAACTAATCTATATTCCAATCTTGGTCAGATAGGTATACCCCTATATTTTCCTTGCTTGGTAGCTTACCAGTTTTAAAAACATCTCCAGATTCTACAGTAAAGTCATAAAAGTCATTATTTTTATAAAAATATTTTCTTAAATTTAAATCTAATATCACGATTCCGAGAGAGTAGGTACCTGGTGCTAATCTTAAGTTGTTTATTGAACAAACAAAATTTTGTATTTCACTTTTCAAAACTTTATTAGCATTTAGGTGCATAGCATTTAATGTTGTAATTAATTTCTCTTCCTTATCAAATACTTGGTATCTGATATTTATTTTTGCCTTTTTAGGGTTTTTAATACGCAGTTGTAAATTAAACTTACAACTTTCACCTAACAAAAGGTTTGATTCATTACCCATAAAATCTAAGACTTCAAAGGAATTTATTTGCCCGCCTTCAAACAAAATAGGAAAATTAACTAATTTATTTTCTTCCTTTTTGCTTAAATAAAAACTTACACTCTCATCCGTGCCACCTTCAAAAGCCACTTTACCGTTCTCCAGCACAACACCTCTTGTACACAAACTCTTCACCGCCGCCATATTATGGCTCACAAACAAAACCGTTCTGCCGTCGTTACCAGAAATATCTTTCATTTTCCCAATGGCTTTCTTTTGGAATTCGGCATCGCCCACGGCTAGGACTTCATCTACTACTAAAATATCAGGTTCTAGGTGCGCGGCAACCGCAAAAGCGAGTCGTACACGCATTCCTGACGAGTAGCGTTTTACAGGTGTATCAATATACATGGCGCAACCTGAGAAGTCTATAATTTCTTCTTCCTTGGCTTTAATTTCACCTTTGGTCATGCCTAAAATAGCACCGTTTAGGTAAATGTTTTCTCTTCCTGTTAATTCTGGATGAAAACCGGTACCTACTTCTAACAAAGAAGCTATACGGCCTTTGGTTTTAATGCTTCCGGTGGTGGGTGTGGTTACCCGCGATAAAATCTTCAACAAAGTAGATTTACCAGCGCCGTTTTTACCAATAATACCTAGCACATCTCCATCATATACATCAAAGTTAATATCGCGCAATGCCCAAACGTAGTCACTTTCAGCTTTTTTAGAGCGGTCGTTTTCTGCGCCAATTTTCAAATACGGGTCTTCTTTCCCACGTACTCTGTGCCACCATCTATTCAGGTCGTGACTCATTGTCCCCGTCCCCACCAAACCAAGTCGGTATTGTTTGGAGATGTTTTCGGCTTTTAGAATTATGTTGTTCATTTTTTTGGTTGTGTTTTCGGTTGGCAGTTTTCGGTTGGCTGTTATCGGTTGTCTCTTTTTGGTTTTCTGTTTTCGGTTGTCGGTTGTCGGTTGGCGGTTTTCAGTTATCTGTTTTCGGTTAACTCACAACGGACAACTGTCTACTTCTTTGTCTTCCAACTTGTTTCAACATACTCTATAAATTTATAAATTCTAGCTCCTAAATTATCGTATTTTTCAATCATCTGTTTAAAATTTATATCTGAATATAATATCGTTAACATTTCAAGTTGTGATTTACACTCTATTAATGAAGCATGAGAAAAAATTAAAAAACGAATAAATTCCTGTTTATATCTTCTTCGCCCATAACCTTCAGCAATTGTATCCTTAATACTTTTTGATGATCTTCTTACTTGACTCCCTTGTTCGTATAATTCAAACTTAGGCAATAACAGAGTTAACTTGTGAACTTCAATAGCATATTGAAATGCAAGTTGATAAATTTCTAAGTCTTTGTAAGATTTCATTTTCGGTTATCGGGTTTCGGTTATCGGTTAGCTGTTTTCGGTTAGCTGTTTTCGGTTAGCTGTTTTCGGTTAACGGACAACGGACAACTGTCAACTGTCAACGGTTAGATTATCTGTTATCAGTTATCAGTTTTCTGTTTTCGGTTAACTCACAACGGACAACGAACAACTGTCAACGATTAGATTATCTGTAATTGGTTATCGGTTAGCTGTTTTCGGTTAACTCACAACGGACAACGGACAACGGACAACGGACAACTGTCAACGGTTAGATTATCTGTTATCAGTTATCTGTTTTCGGTTATCGGTTATCGGTTAAATCACAACGAACAACTGTCAACGGACAACTGTCAACGGACAACTAAGAACTGCCAACCGCAGCTTCGCTGCTAAACCGTATCTACAAAACTCTTTTCTGTGCGATTAAAAATTCCTAAGCCCAAAAAGAAAACCACTAATGAAAAACCAAGTGCGTAAAAGAATCCCCACCAGGTGAACATTCCTGTGTCTAAGGTCATATAACGGAAGCCTTCTATAATTTGTGCTAAGGGATTGTATTTAAATACCCAGAAATATTCGGGTTTCTTTTCTAAAATTTCCCCCATAGGGAAAGGAACAGCAGAGATGTACATTAACAGCTGCACACCAAAGCCTATCAAAACGGTTAAATCTCGGTATTTGGTGGTCATAGCGGAAAGAATCATTCCCAAACCTAAGCCTGTTGTTCCCATGATAAATACATAAGCCGGGAATAAAACTAAGTTGGCATTGGGATTCACAGGACTTCCTGAAAGTACGAAGTAAATATAAAACCCGATAAAAATACTTAGCTGTATGCCGAGCTTTAATAAGTTAGAAACAGTAATGGACATGGGCATAATTACTCTTGGAAAATACACCTTTCCAAAAATACTTGCGTTTTTTGTAAAAGTATTAGATGTTCCTGTCAGGCATTCTTTAAAATACGTCCAAGCTGTGATTCCCGCCAGGTTAAACAAAAAACTGGGCACTGTACCGGTTTGTATATTGGCTACATTATTAAATACTAAAGTAAAGATGACTGAAGTAAAAAGTGGCTGAATTAAAAACCATAATGGCCCTAAAACGGTTTGCTTGTATACGGTAACAATATCTCGTTTTACAAAGAGCACTAATAGGTCTTTATAGCGCCATATTTCTTTAAAGTTAAAATCGAATAAGCTTTTTTCTGAGTTGATCTCGTAAAGCCATTCCTTAGATTCTGTTTTGTTCATCTTTTGTACAATGTTGTTAGTTGGTAGTTATTAGCTCGTAGCTTTTAGCTGTTAGTTGGTTTCCCCAAACCCCCGAAGGGGGATTTTAATTAGGAAATCTTATTTCTAAGCTGATAACTTTAAAGATTTGAATTAATTTCTCCCTTGCTTGCGCTGAGTTAAACCGAAGTAAGGGAGTCCCGATAATTATCGGGAAAGTTGGGTGTTTAGCTTAGTGAATTATTTTTTTTACAATTCAAATTAAGTTTGCTTTAAGTCCTGGCTTTGATTCATGAGATTCCGCATAAATTTCTTGGGAAATTTTACGGAATGACAGGTGAAATTTGCTTATTCTCCTTTGTGGATTGAGGGGCTGAACTTTTCCCACGTGATTTTTAATTCAGTTTCAGCAAACTGATTAAGGAATTATTTAAATCTGCTATTTCCGCATGTTTTAATTCTCCTAGTTTCCCAATGGCTAAATTTTTATTTAAGGTAACTATTTTCCCAACTCGGAGGAGTGAATTCATTTTTAGACCATTTAATTCTGTAGGTTTAATAATCATGTCATGATTAGTTTTCCACTTTAATTGAGTTGTCATGAAACTTACCGTTATGTCATCTTTAGCTTCCACTAAAATTACTGCTGGTCGTTTTTTAATTCCAGATAAATCAGTAAATGGAAATGGGATTAGTACAATATCTCCTTTTTTCACTTAAAACGTTCTTTTAAATCTGATTCATCATACAAGTCATCGTCATCAGCTAAAAAGTCGAATGTTTTAGCATCTGTAGCTAATTGCTCAATATTTTTCTGTACTATCTGATTATCTAGCTTACTCAGTAAGTATTCAACATAATCACTCACATCTTTAAGTTTACTCTCAGGTAAATACTGTAAATTTTGAGTAGCTTGTTGTATCAATTTTTCTCGATTCATTTTGCTGTGCTTTAGTTGATAGTTGGTAGTTATTAGCCTGTAGTTATTAGTTGGTAATTTTAGTTGGTCGTTGGTCGTTATTAGTTTGTAATTGTTGGTTTTTAGTTGAAATGCATCTCGACTCTACTTCGACTTCGCTCAGTATAAACTAGCTCGATGCTAAAACATAATGCGGTATTTTCAATAATTATTTTATGTTTAGATTCATGAGATTCCGCATAAATTTCTTGGGAAATTTTACGGAATGACAGGTGAAATTTGCTTATTCCCCTTTGGGAATTGAGGAGCTGAACTTCTCCCACGTGATTTTCAACCCATCCTTTACGGAAAACTCAGGGTCGTATCCTAATAATTTTTTTCCTTTGGAAATGTCTGCTAAGGAATCACGGACGTCTCCTTGTCGTGGCGGACCGTAATTGGCTTGTAGTTGGATCCCTGAAATAGCTTGTAAATCTTCCCATAACTTATTTAAACTGATGCGTTCGCCAAAGGCTACATTATACACTTGGTTAGTGGCTTCTTTGGGTGCAAAAGCTGCTTTGATGTTGGCTTGTATAGCGTTCTCTACAAAAGTAAAATCTCTGGTTTGCTCGCCATCACCATTCATGGTGGGTGCTTTTTCGTCTTTTAGCGCTTGCATAAATAGTGGAATTACCGCAGCATAAGCTCCATTTGGACTTTGTTTGGGTCCAAATACATTAAAGTAACGCAAGCCAATTATTTCTGAACCATAGGTTTTTGCGAATACATCAGCATACAATTCATTTACATATTTGGTTACTGCATAAGGTGAAAGCGGCTTTCCGATATTTTCTTCTACTTTGGGAAGTGCTTTTGAATCGCCATAAGTGGAAGATGAAGCGGCATACACCAAGCGTTTAACGGTTTTAGATTCTTTTTGTGCCACGAGCATATTTAGAAATCCATCGATATTGACTTTATTGGTTGTAATCGGATCGTTAATAGAACGCGGAACTGAACCAAGCGCTGCTTGATGCAATACAATGTCGATACCGGTCATGGCTTTCTTGCAAGTTTCCAAATCACATATATCACCTTCTATGAATTCAAAATTCGGATGATTTTCAAATTCTTTGATGTTGTGGTAATAGCCATTGGATAGGTTATCGAGCACCACTACTTTGGGGCAATTGTTTTGAAGGAGAAATTCAACGATGTTGGAGCCAATGAACCCTGCACCTCCGGTGATTAAGAAAGTATTATTTGCTATATTATCATTGTGTGTCATAAATTATTATTCTTCTTGACTAGTGAAATAAGACTTGAGCCTTTTGCCTATGAATTGTTTACCGTAAAATGTTTTTAAATATTTTTCTCTTTTTATTGCATCTTGTTGGCTTAAACATGCTTCAAAATATATTATTTTTAGTGGTCTTCTGTATTTAGTCGAAGTAACTTGACCTGAGTTATGCCGCTCAAGTCTTAATGGCAAATTTGATGTGTAACCCGTATATTTTTTACCATCTTTTAAACTTTCTAGTACATATGTATAATAGAAGTTTTCTAACATTTGCCATTATTTCACAGGGTGAACCCTGCGCCTCCGGTGATTAAGAATTTATTTGTTGATATGTTTTTGTTTTGTGTCATGATTTAGGTTGTGATAATGAGACCCTGAAATAAATTCAGGGTGACAATTCAAAAAAAACTGTCATGCTGAATTTATTTCAGCATCTCATGAATTCGTAATCCAATTAACTTGGTCTTAAGTCATCCCATTTTGGGTTATCTTGCTCTATCAAATTAATTTTCCATTGTCTATGCCACCTTTTTAGTTGCTTTTCTCTTGCAATGGCGTCGTTTACGTATTGAAACTCTTCGATGTAAACTACTTTATCTAAATTATATTTTTTGGTAAACTTGCTTCCTTTGCCTGCTTTGTGTCGTTCAATTCGGTCATCTATACCTCCTGTTACTCCTATGTATAAAACTCCTTTGGGTTTGTTGGTCATGATGTAAACGCAGTAACAATGATGTGCTCGTTTAGGCATGATTAGTAGGATCTAAGATTTAGGTTAGATTCACCCTTCGTAGACTAGGAGAATTTTCCCACGGCTTCGCCATAGCTAGTCCCAATTTACATTTGACTTTAGCTGATATTTTTTTAAATCAAGCTCAAATATACAGTTATCTCGAACTTATAAAAAAAACTTAAATGCTAATTTTTAAGATTTTATAAAAAGCCTGTTTCTTTTTATATACGGCTTGGTTTTATGGATTGAAAGCTTAAAATAAGCATTAGGTTAATGTCTTGAGATTCCGTATAAAATTTATTGACACAAATTTTAAACGGAATGACAATTTACCTGATCATTTTATAATCTTCCGTCGATAATATCTTTAGGTAAAAAAGATTTCACGTCAAATATCACATTGTGGTCTGCGGTTAAAGCATCGAAATCTAAGTTTAAGAATTCGGCATGCGAT
Source organism: Psychroflexus planctonicus (assembly GCF_014640195.1). Lineage (GTDB taxonomy): Bacteria > Bacteroidota > Bacteroidia > Flavobacteriales > Flavobacteriaceae > Psychroflexus > Psychroflexus planctonicus. Next base: position 90,012 of record NZ_BMGM01000004.1, on the reverse strand, counting down.
ACAGCCAACACAATGGTATCGTATTTTTTGCTTAAGGATTTACAATCGCTTATTAAATCAATCCCAAATAATTGTTTCACTTCTTGCGGATTAGCCCAAGGGTCGCATACATCTACATGCATATTGTAGCTTTTTAACTCTTCAATAACATCAATGGCTTTTGTATTTCTGGTATCAGGACAGTTTTCTTTGAATGTAATTCCTAAAACCAAGGCATTTCCATTTTTTACTTTGGCTTCTTTGTTTAGCATCAATTTAATAACTTCATTAGCCACATATCTGCCCATACCGTCATTCATTCTTCTCCCTGAAAGAATAATTTCAGGATTATAGCCTACTTCAAGTGCTTTTTGCGCTAAGTAATATGGATCTACACCAATGCAATGTCCGCCGACTAATCCTGGAGTGTATTTGGTGAAATTCCATTTGGTTGCTGCTGCATCTAATACATCGTCAGTATCAATTCCCAATAACCTGAAAATTTTAGACAATTCATTCACAAAAGCAATGTTGATATCTCTTTGTGAATTTTCAATTACTTTGGCCGCTTCTGCTACCTTAATACTCGGTGCAAGATGTGTACCCGCTGTTATAACTGAAGCATACACATCATCTACTACCTTGGCCACTTCTGGAGTTGAACCTGATGTTACTTTAAGTATTTTTGTAACCGTGTGTTTTTTATCGCCTGGATTGATGCGTTCAGGTGAATAACCTACATAGAAATCTGTGTTCATTTTTAAACCTGAAACTTCTTCAAGAACAGGCACACATACTTCTTCTGTAACGCCCGGGTAAACAGTTGATTCGTATACCACAATGTCCTTTTTTTTCAGTTGTTTGCCAATGGTTTCACTGGCTTTAGTTAAAGGGGTTAAAACGGGTTGGCGATTTTTGTCGGTTGGGGTGGGTACGGTAACTACATAGAAGTTAGCATCAGCTAAATCCTTAGAATTTGCTGTAATTTTTAGCCCAAATTCTTCATTATTCAGGGCTTCTTTTAGCTCTTTATCTTCTACTTCTAGCGTATGGTCATGTCCTGCTTGAAGCTCTTTTACTCGCTCTTGGTTGATATCAAAACCAATTACCCTGTATTTTTCTGCAAAGGCAACGGCAAGCGGTAAGCCAACGTAACCGAGTCCGATAATTGCAATAGTGTGGTTAGTATTCATGGTATAGTTGTTAGTTGGCTTCGATACATCCCGACTTTAGATCGGAAGACTCAGCCTAAAGTTAATTTTTTGTATTTAGTTGGTAGTTTGTTTTCTGTTTTCTGTTTTTTGTTTTTTTGTTTTCTTTCCGATTCACTTCGTTTCTCGGGATTAATTCCCATAACTATCGATACATCGACAGATTGGGCAGGCAATTACGCAATTATAAATTGCTACTTCATTGAAGTTTTCTGTTAGTTAATAATTCTTATTTCTAATATCTCATTTCTAATATCTAATGGCTAATAGCTAATTTCTAATTCCTAAAATCTTAATTCTTTTTTCTCCTAAACAATTTGCTAAGAAAGCTCCTTTTTTTGTCTCTAGCAATGTATCCGTCACCATATTTCCCGTATCCGTATCCATAGCCGTAACCATAGCCATAGCCGTAACCATAACCATATTTGGCTTTTTGTTCAAAGAAATTCATGACGAAACTTATGTTTTTCACTTCGCCTAGTTTGTATTTTTCGTTGATAATGGCTAACATACCTTTCTTCGTATAATTCTGTCTAACTAAATAAAGCGTGGTATCTACATATTTTATAATGTTTAAAGCATCTGAAACCAAACCAATTGGTGGTGTATCTATGATAACGTAATCATATCGATCTTTTAATTTAGCTATTAATTCGTCCATCTGGTCATTGATTATTAACTCTGATGGATTGGGAGGAATTGGCCCTGATGTAATGATGTCTAGATTATCGTAACCAGAATTTTGTTTAATTTCATCTAAACCATTCTGACCGATAAGGTAGTTTACGACACCAATTTTGTTATTGATTCCAAAATCATCAAATATTTTAGGTTTACGAAGGTCAAGCCCGACTAAAACAGTTTTTTTACCACTTAATGACAATACAGAAGCAATATTGATAGATGTAAAGGTCTTCCCTTCACCTGATATAGATGAAGTACACATAATTACTTTAGATGATTTATTTGTATCTTTCTTAAATGTAAATTGCAGGCTTGTTCTTATAGCTCTAAAGCTTTCCGCAACAGCACCACGTGGTTTTTTAAGTACAGCTAAATTTCCTGCTATTGGCGATTTACCTATTACTCCTAAAATTGGAATATTAGATTTCTTTTCAATATCTTGTGGATTGTTTATTTTATTATCTAGTAAAACAACGACAAAGACAAACAAAAGCGGTATTAAACTTCCAAACAAAATCGCCATTACGTAGTTCAGCTGATTATTTGGACCAATTTTTCCTCCACCTGTATCTTTGGCAATGTCGATAACTTTAATATCGCTTACGCTGGCTGCTTTAATTAATTTGGCTTCATTCTTTTTGGTTAAGAATAGATCGTAAGTGGCGCGGCTTAAATCGTATCTACGCTCAATTTTCATTAAATCTTGTTGGTCCTGAGGCAACTCTCGTACTTCTTCTTCCAATTCCATTACTTCCTTACCGATACGTTTTAAATCTTTATCGAGTAATTTTAAGGAAGAGTCGATGTTTTCTAACAATACATTTTTCAAGGACTCAATGTCTCGGTCAATTTCAATCAGGTTCAGGTTACCTTCTTGGGCGGTAAAACTCAGCTGATTTCGACGGTTGGATAATTGAACGATTTGTTGGACTAAAGAACTTATACTGGATTCTTGTATACCTGTTACCGAAGGAGCAGGAATATCTGAATAATCGGTTTTATTGACCAAGTATTCCTTTAGGTTTTCGTAGTAATCGATACTGCGGATCATTTGACGCTCTTCGTTATCTAAAGCAGTTAATCTACTTCTAAGCAATTCGCTTTCCGCATCTAGATCAAATATATTGCGTTCGGTTTTAAACTGGTCTAATTCGTTTTGCACCAGTTGCAATTCGTCTCCTCGATCGATTAACATAGAATCGATAAACTGAATGGTACGGGTAGCAAATAAGTTTTTCTCTTCTAGCATTAGCTTGCTCAACTCATTTACGGTACCGTTAAGGTAATCTACCATTCGGTGTTTATTGTTTCCCGTTAAGCCTAGATTAATTACCGAAGAACCATCTTTTATCTCGACTTTAATATTTTGGTATTTACCTACCTTTCCGTGTAAGGAAGTAAACTTAAAAAAGTATTCAGATCCTTTTTTTGGTGGACGTTTTAACTGAATTTTGTTTAGCTTTCCTTTAAAAAAGAAGGTATTTACACTTTCGTTAAAACGGTATTTTTTAGTAAAACTGACGGAATCAATGCGTTCCGTCTCTACATCTTCTTTATAATAATTAAAGAAGTTACCCGTAAACGGAAGTTCTGATTCAAAACTTAATTCGTATTCCTTTTCATTAAGAATTGTGACTTTAAACAACTGATTCTGTAATTGGTAAGCCGAGGTGTCTTGCTGAATCCTAAAAGGTGTAATTCCATACGCATCTTCCAATTGATACTCACCCATTTTCAGGTACTCAATGTAGTACTCTAGGTTTTTAACCACCCGTTCATTATGGGTTCTAGACTGTAATGCAATTATAGTAGAAGTTACCTTGTTCGATTTTCCTCCCCAATTAAAAGTAAGACTAGTGTTAGAAGTAAACAAAGGGTTTGAATTGTCTTTAATTTCGACCATACTATACATCTCGAAAATAGGAAGCTTACGTACACTTATATAATACGCAATAAACAAACCAATACTTATACTACCTAGGAATATCCACCAATAACTTAGCAGCTTGAACAAAAAGCCTTTGATGTCAAAATTACCCGTTACATCGCCAATTTCAAATTCATCTTCTTCTGCCATATTATGCTACTAATTAAAACGGATAAATAAAATTGAAAATGTAGTAATTATACCAATCAATGAAGTGATTGTTGAAAAAGCGTTTTCACCTAAACCTAAAGTTTTTTGCGGCAAAGGATTTGCTATCAGCACATCATTAGGTTGAATATAATAGTAAGGGGAATTTATAGCATCTATACTCGTCATATCTACATGGTGAATGCGTTTGCCATCAGGATACTGTCTTAAAATGACTAAGTTTCGCATATCGCCTGTTAAATTAAAACCACCTGCATTTGCCACAGCTTCTGTAAGTGTTACTTCAGGCCTATAAAACACCTGACCTCCTTGACTTCCAAACTCACCTAATGTGGTGTAACGTATACCAGGTAAGCGAACGGTGACATATAAATTGGCTTCTTCTTTAAAGGATTTGTCCAACAATTCCTTTTCAACTAATTGCTCAATTTCTTCAAGAGTTAAACCTATTACTTTTATTTTTCCCAAATTAGGAATACGTATTTCACCTTGTCGATCTACCTTATAACCATCGAAATAGGCAGATTCTTCAGTAGTAGCCGTTGCATTTGCATCGGTTACTGGATTAAAAATACTCACTAATTCCTGATCTAATGCTTTTACACGAATGCTCAATAAATCATTAATTTGCACACGGTAAGGCTCCTGTAATTTTTGCAAACTGATTAATGAATCTGTTAAATCCTCATCTCCTTGTTGCAAATAAGTAATTTGTTTTCTGCTGATACAGGACGAAGCTAAAACCAAACACAACAATGATAAAACCAAAAAGTTTCTGCTCATTTAACACATTCTTAAGTTAGCAAATATACGTTTTCACTTTCAAAGCAAAAATAAAAAGACTTAAAAAGTGATATATAAATAAGTATTGTCCAAGAAAAGGTTTATAAGCGTTTTTCTATTAAAAATACTACCTATAAAATGCTTTTTATTGATGTCTCGACTTTGCTCGACCTGACAAACTATTGTATATGTAGTTGATTGTGAACAAATAACTTTTATCCATCGCTAGTTTCCCTTGCTTCGACTTAGCTCAGCACAAGTGCTTCGACTTAGCTCAGTACAGGTTAGGGAAAAAGTTTGGATTAGGTTTTTTCTTTATGGTGAAAAAAACCCATCTCTAGTCTTTCCTCTAAGGGAAGAAGTTTTTTAATTACTTAATTTCTTTATCCTGAAATTTTAAATTCTCGCTAAATTGCTGTTAAGCGAAGATTGATGTAAACAATGATACTCAATCACAATGCACTTAAATTCCATAGGTTTGATTATTGAATGAAAGTCTGTTTTACCACGAATGCACTAATGTTTTAGAGTACAAATCTAAACTATTCGTGTATTCGTGGCTTTTAATAAGTTTTTAGAAGCTAAAGCGGATTCACTTAAGTGGATAGTAAATTATACCAATTTAAACATCAGATATCTCTACTTTTCATATATTTTTCTAGCAAACCTAACTGCTGGCAAAGGGAGAATCGATAAGCTTTTCGCAAAGAATGCAAATTTATGTATTCACAAAACACCCCTAAAATCCCCTCAAGGGGATGCTCTTACATAATAAACTAGATTACTTGTGTGATACGTCTAAGCAAGAAATGACTCAATCACTATGCAATTAAGTCCATAGGTTTGATTATTGAATGAAAGTCTGTTTTACCACGAATGCACTAATGTTTTGAAGTACAAACCTTAACTATTCGAGTATTCGTGGCGTTTAATAAGTTTATAAAAGCTGCAAAATCTTAACTAAATTTAAGCCTCATAAAAATTAACCAATTGTCTCTTCATTTTACCACAAAAAATTGAAATCCGTATTGCTAAAATTGGTTTAGGGTCTTTTGAAATAAAAACTTACTTTTGCACCTTTAAAAAATTTACTGAAATGAAAGAAGGATTATACGCGCAATTACAGACCAATAAAGGTTTAATAAAGATAGAACTCACTTTTGATAAAACTCCTGCTACCGTTGGAAATTTTGTTGGATTAGCTGAAGGAAAAATAGAAAACGAAGCAAAACCAAGTGGTGAAGCTTACTATGATGGATTACAATTTCATCGGGTAATTCCTGATTTTATGATTCAAGGTGGAGACCCAAAAGGGAATGGCACTGGAAACCCTGGATATCAATTTGATGATGAGTTTCACCCCGATTTAAAACACGACCGCCCAGGTGTATTGTCTATGGCGAATGCAGGTCCAGGAACCAACGGCAGTCAGTTTTTTATCACTCATAAAGCAACTCCATGGTTGGATGGAAAGCACAGCGTTTTTGGTTATGTTGTAGAAGGTCTGGATGTAGTAAATGTTATTGAGCAAGGCGATGTAATTGAAAAAGTGGAAATCCTCCGCATTGGAGATGCTGCTCAAAAATTTGATGCTGTGCATGCGTTCGAAAACTTAAAAGCAGAAAAAGAAAAGAAAGCTGAACAAGAAAAAGCAGCATTACAACAAAAACTTGATGAAGTTAGCAAAGGATTTCAGGAAACGGAGTCTGGATTGCGTTATCAAATTATACACGAAGGCGATGGCATTCGAGCTAAAAAAGGAAATATTGTAAAAGTACACTATAAAGGAAGTTTACTCAACGGAAAAACTTTCGATTCTTCTTACAACAGAAAACAACCTATCGAGTTTCCTTTAGGAGTAGGTCAAGTAATCGCTGGCTGGGATGAAGGTATTCAATTATTGAACGTTGGCAGTAAGGCGCGTTTCGTTATTCCACCGAAATTAGGATATGGTAATCAAGCCGTTGGCGGAGTGATTCCTGTAAATTCTATTTTAATTTTTGACGTGGAATTGGTGGCTGTGAAATAGATTTTAGTTGAATTTTTAATCAATCACTATAGACCTGAAGACTATAGGTTTGATAGCAGGCTAAAAGTCTGTTTTGCCACGAATGCACTAATGTTTTATAAATATAAAACATTAGTTTTTGGGTATTCGTGTCGTTAAATAAGATTATAGAAGCTAAAGGGGATTCACTGAAGTGGATAGTTTAAATTATACCAATTCAACCTTAAATTGAGTTCCATAAAAACACTAACTAAAACATAAATTCTCGGAAACCGATCTACTGGCAAAAGGTTTATACACAAAGACGCGAAGAATTATTTTGAAAAAATGTGATTGATCAGTATAAAAAAAATCTTCAATATTGTATGAATAATTCATTGTTAGAGTTTTATATCTATTTTTCTCGCAAAGGCACAAAGACGCGAAGAATTATTTTAAAAAAATGTGATTGATCAGTAACAAAAAATCTTCAATATGATATGAATAATTCATTATTAGAGTTTTGCATATATTTTTTACGCAAACCTACCTGTCGGCATAGGCAGAGTCGCTAAGCTTTTCGCAAAGAATGGAAATTTAGGTATTTACAAAAACACCCTGATTGGTTATTACCAATCAGGGTGTTTTAATTCAACTGCAATAAATTAATCTATTTTTTAACTTTCATCTTCAGGCATGTGCATGCCGATTATACGGTTTTTGGTTAGATACTTTTTAGCAACTTCCTGAACTTTGTTTGCTTCGAGTGCTTCAACACGCTCTAGATATTCTAACATTTTATCTGGAGATTTCTGGTCTGTATATGCATTAGTTAGCTGTCCCATCCAAAAATTATTCTCCTTGGACTTTTCTTTAAATTCTACTTTTTGTGCTTCTTTGAATTTTTCTAAATCTTTTGCAGTTGGCCCTTCAGCAATAATTTTATCCAGCTCTTTTAAGGCTGAATTGGTTAATTGTTCTGCATTTTCTGGTCCACAAGGAAATTGAATGGAAAAATTATAAGATGCATAAGGCATTTTATTCATGGAGCCTCTTGCTGAAACTCCGTACACACCGCTTTCATTTTCTCTTAATTCTTCTATCAATTTAATGCTTAATATTTCTCCTAAAGCTTTCATGGCGAGTGCTTCACCAGAATCGTACTCGACATCTCCGTACATCATAATGTTTACTGTACTTTTCGGATCGGTTCCTTTTTTAACTACTTTTTTAATTTCTCCATTTTTCATGCGGTAGCCTAAATCAATCATTTTGTCAGCATTATCTTTGGCAGGTAAGGATGCAATGTAGGTTTTTGCTAATTCTTCTACTTCATTTAAATCTACATTTCCAACTAAGAAAAAGTGAAAATCGCCAGCATTGGAAAATTGTTGCTGATAAAATTCATATGCTTTTTTATAATTGGTATTTTCCCAATCTTCTTCAGAAGGTAGCATTCCGTTAAATCTTGGATTGTCTTCCATTAAATACCCATAAAACTGCTCTTGATAATAAAACTGTGGCATGGCAGACATATTAGAAAAAAATGAATTCTGCTTGGTTTTAAATGTTTCAAAAGCTTCTTCATCATAATTTAAGTCGGTGAAATTCGCATACACCATTTGCATCAGCAATTCAAAATCTTTTGGTCTTGTACTTCCAAACATACTTTCTGTGGTAGAGCCAATACTCATGCGTAAATTTGCTTCTTTTCCAGACATAAATTTATTTAAATCATTTTGATTCATTCCGGCGATTCCTGCTTCGTTTAAACCGCTTAAAGCCCATTGCACTTCTTTGTAATCTTCATTGCTCAATAAATTAGAACCGCCATAGCTGATGGCTCTAAACATGATTTCATCATTTTTAAAGTCCGTAGGCTTCACCGTAAGTTTTGCTCCATTACTCAAAGTATAGACCGTTGTCCCTAAAGTCTCATTTGTTTCTTTGGCGGTTATTTCTCCTTTTGGTAGTGGGTTTCTAACTAAGCTTTCTGCTATTTCTGAATCTTGATAAGGTTCTAGATTGCTTTCATCAATATCCAAAACTGCTAAAACTTCATCTTCTGTTGGTGGAGTTAATCCTTCTTTTTCTGGTCCCGTTAAAATAACAACCGTATTTTGCGCTTTGATTAAATCTTTAGCCAACTGATTTACTTCTTCTAATTGTACTGTTGGCATAAAGTGATTGTAGGCATCAAAAGTATATTCTTCCGATAAAAGTGGAGAATCTTCTAAAAAGTTATTTTGGTATGCTGAAACATATTGCGAAGATTTCTTTTTATCTCTTTCATTGTAAGATGATTCTGCTCGGGACAATAATTGTTCTTTTGCACGTTCGAATTCAGAAGCGCTAAATCCAAATTTTTTGGCTCTAGCGTTTTCTTCCATAATTACTTGTAAGGCTTCTAATTGTTTGTCTTCTGCTGTCATAGCAAAAGATTGGAAAGCCTTGTAGTCTTTGGCATAAGTGCTTCCATGGAATGAATATGCATAGGTATAAGGTGGATTACTTTCGTTGGATTTTTCTCTTAATCTGTTGTTCAACATTGATGAAAAAAGACTTTTCAGCATGTTTTCTCTAAAATCTCCTAGTGTTTTTGTGGCTGGGTCTTTTTCTTCATCTTTATACATTACTCGCACATTAGTGCCCGTAGCTTCTGGATCAGTAACTACAGAAACCAAAGTTTCTTCATGACCTGGAAGCCCGTAATATTTTCTTGGTTTTTCGTTTTTAGGATTTTTGTATTTAGCGAAATGTTTTTTTACTTTTTTCTCCATTTCTTCTACATCTACATCACCAACCACAATTACACTCATTAAATTGGGTCTGTACCAATCTTTATAAAAGGAAGTCAGTTTATCATAGGTAAAGTTTTCAATAATTTCTTTTTCTCCAATTGGAAGTCGTTCTGCATACCTGGAATTATGCATTAATTTCGGAAGGTATTCAGACATCATGCGTTTGTTAGCGCCTAAGCCAATTCTGTATTCTTCCAAAACAACGCCACGTTCTTTGTCTATTTCTTCTGGAGTTAAAACGGTGTTGAATGCCCAATCTTCTAATATTTGAAAGCCTTTGTTTACTTTTTCTTTATCGTCTGCTGGGATTGGGAGAAAATAGACGGTTTCGTCGAAACTGGTGTATGCATTTAAGTGCTGACCAAATTTTACTCCAATACTTTGCAAATAATCTACTAAGGTGTTTTTTGGAAAACGCTCCGTTCCATTGAAACACATGTGTTCCATAAAATGAGCAAGTCCTTTTTGTTCATCGGTTTCCAAAATTGAACCTGCTTTTAGAACCAAACGAAGATCTACTTTATCTTCTGGTTTTTCATTGTTTCTGATGTAATACGTCAAGCCGTTTTTTAAGGTTCCGATGCGAACGTTTTCATCGACTGGTAATTCTTTGGATAAATCTTGAAAATCTTGACTCCACAAGAGTGAAGGCAACAAAAACAAGATTAAAATTGAAATTTTGAAATTTTTCATTTGTTAATATTTTAAGTTAATATAAGAATTAAACGTTAAAAATAAACAAATGTTGTAAACTAAGAAATGGATAATCAGAAAATTCTGTTGTTGGATGTCAAGCCTTTAAAAATATCAAAAGCTTGTTTGCAAAATGACTCTTCCGTGAATGGGTTGTTCATTTCTGAAATTTTGAATCGGCATTAAGTATTTCAGCAATTCTACTTGTTCCAAAGAAACGGTGATGGACTCCTTAAAAATAATCCATCGTACACCTTCTGTACATGGCGGTGTGGTTAAAGAGCCAACATAAGTAAAATAGCCTTTGTTTTTGGGTAAATTTAAATTCATATCAAAAGCTTGATTTACCAATTTGGTTTCGCCGTTGGCAATGGGTAAAAAACTTTCAAGAAAATCGAAAGGTTTGCTGCTTTTGCCTTCTTTTACCAGAATTTCCATCACTAAAAATGCTCCAGTTTCATTTTGATGCACTAAATGAATAGCCATTGGGTAGCGAACACCATCAATGGTATGCTCGGCTGGTTCGTGAAAATGAAATTGTTTCAATTGAAAGCTTTCTTCTTCAAAAACAACATAATCGCCTGGCTCAAAATCATATTGAATAGTGTGACCATTATTGACCACATCATGCAAAATCGTTTCTTTTGAATAATGAAAATCGATAGGTTTTAAACGTTTATCCCTTTTGTATTTTACAATGTTTACAGGCGATTGAAAATTTCCGTTGCAAAATGAATTTTCTTCCAGCTCGCTCCAATGGCTGGGTCCTGTTTCCCCTTCGTAAGACCAGTCGTGCTGTTTTTTTTCGGTTTCAATTGAAACCTTGTCTTTTATTGATTTTTGGATGGATGCATTGTTTTCTTTTGGTTCTTGATGTGCATTTTGACAAGCCCAAAAAACAGAAACAATTACTAGAAAAATAAGCTTATTTGGCTTCATTTGTATCAAATTCTATACTCCAAATTCCACGAACTTCATTTACATCGTAACCAATGGCTTTGTCATTCGGATACAATTCTAAAACCTTGTCGTAGGTTTTTTGTTCTATTTGCTGGCCTGGTTTACCATGGCATTTTAAACACATATCGTTGGTAACAATTGGATAATAGAAATGAACTGAATTTTCATCTTCTTCTACAATTGGATTGGGTTCATTTCCTTGTGCTAGGACATCTTTGAAAAATGATATATGTTCTAATTCGGTAGCATTTGCTTTGTTAGACGGATTTCTATTTTTATCTGAAACCCGTTTTATGGTCGCTTGATGAAACCTTGCCATGGAATCGGTGATAGGCATGGCTTGTACATTACAAAATTCCAACGCATGAAGTACACCTTCTTTTTGAATGGCTCCCATTAAATTTTTACCCAACTCCGCTTTGGTAGATTTAGCGTATTTCATCCCGATTTGTTGGTAATCTTTTTGGTCGGTTTCTACTTCTGCGAGTTTTTTACCCGATTGAGAATATGTTCCGTGGCGTTCTTCCCAATGCGCTTTGAACCATTCGGGTTCTTCAATTTGGTAATCGTAGATAAAAGCTGCAATGGCTTCAATTTCTTCTTGATTGTATTTTTGATAAGGCATCACACCGAATCGTTTTACGGCACCTTTTAATTTTGCTTTTTCTTTGGAAGGTTTTTCAACAAAATTCCACATCGCAGAAATAAATTCTTCTTTGTTTGAAGCATCCTTCATGTATCTTGCCTTGATAGCTGCCATGGGTGGTCCTACTCTATTTTTTTCTGAAGAACTAGGATTGTGGCAAACATAGCATTTGTTTTGCATGTTTTGTTTAGCCTTTTGTGCGAGACTGGTTTCGTCTAACTTTACATCTTCTACTGTAGAATAATTGTCTTTTTTTTCGTTGTTTTTACAGCTTAAGAGTGAAAGCAAAAAAAACAAAGGAAGTACCTGTTTCATAGTTGAAAATTTGATCAAAATTAAGTTTTGTCTTCAAACTTAAAGGTAACAAAAGTTACAAGAGAAACTAATTTTATTTTGAAACACAAAAGCCGTCTCAAAATTAATCGAGACGGCTTGTTTTTTTTAGCAAAACTGAATTACTTAATCAATTTGCTTTTTGGCTAAGTACCATGTGGTTTTTTCAACACTATCATCTTTTAACCTCGCTTCATAGTCGGTTAAATTTTTTGGTGGTGGCACAATGGCTTTATCTCCTTTTTTCCAATCTAATGGACAAGCAACACCATTTTTATCTGAAAATTGAAGTGCTTCTAAGGCGCGTAAGATTTCATCCATGTTTCTACCAATGTTTAATGGATAGTACATGATTAATCTAATTTTCTTTTTTGGATCGATAAAGAAAACCGCTCTAACTGCTGCTGTTTCACTTTCGTTGGGCTGAAGCATTCCGTATAGCTTAGATACTTTCATATCTATATCAGCTATAATTGGGAAATCCATATAGACTCCTGTGTTTTGTTTAACGCTGTCCACCCATCCAATATGCGAGTGAATTGAATCGATACTCAAACCTAAGAGCTCGGTGTTTAGAGCTTCAAATTCTGCTTTGCGTTCAGCAAAACCACTCATTTCTGTTGTACAAACTGGCGTAAAATCTGCAGGGTGAGAAAACATAACTATCCATTTGTCTTTTGCAAAATCTGATAATTTAATGTTTCCTTGCGTAGTTACAGCATTAAAATCTGGAGCTTGATCACCGATTCTAGGCATAGTAATCATTGCTTGTTCTTGTAAATTCACATTATTTTCCATAGTTAAAAACTTTTATTATTTGCTACAAATATAGTTTATACTTATAGTTGTAAATGTAACCTTTGTTACTTTTGACAATAATTTATAAAAAAAAACTGCTTCTTTTTGGGAAGCAGTTTTTAAACAATAAACCTAAACTACAATCAAACTCTTTTTATAAGGTAGACGGACAAACATAATCGGTAAGCTTCATCCCTATTTCTTTTATCTTATCCATACCACCTTCTACATTTGTTAAGTTGTGTATGCCGCGTTTTTTCAATATCGAAGCTGTTATCATAGAACGGTAACCGCCCGCACAATGCAAGTAGAAGTTTTCTTCTTTAGGAAATTCTGCTAAATGCTGATTTAAAAAATCGAGTGGTGTATTTTCGGCATTGGGCAAATGTTCTGAAAGGTATTCTGATTCTTTTCTTACATCAAAAACTTTGGTATCTGTTTGTTCAGCAACCTCTTTAAATTTTTCCGTAGAAATAGAATTGACGCGATCATATTCTTTTGATGCTTTTTTCCATGCTTCAAAACCACCTTTTAAAACCCCTAAAGTTTGGTCAAATCCAACTCTAGACAAGCGAGTAACTGCTTCTTCTTCATCTCCTTCTGCTGCCACAATTAAAATGGGTTGTTTTACATCGGCAATAAGTGCTCCTACCCATGGAGCAAAATTTCCATCAAGACCAATAAAAATTGAGCTTGGAATATGCCCTTTGGCAAAATCATCTTCATGACGCACATCAAGAACTAAAGCTCCAGTTTCATTAGCAACTAGTTCAAACTCTTCTGGGGTTAAGGCTTTTAAAGCACGATGCAATACCGTATCTATAGATTCATAACCTTCTTTATTCATCTTTACATTTAATGGAAAATACTGTGGCGGTGGCAGCAATCCTTCTGTTACTTCTTCAATGAATTCTTCTTTAGACATGTCTTTACGCAATGCGTAATTCGATTGTTTTTGGTTTCCTAAAGTATCTACCGTTTCTTTCATCATGTTTTTTCCACATGCTGACCCGGCACCATGACCAGGATAAACTGTAATGAAATCTGGTAAGGGCATAATTTTGTTACGCAAACTATCATAAAGTGTTCCTGCCAATTCTTCTTGAGTCATGTCTGCCGCTTTTTGTGCTAAATCTGGTCTTCCCACATCGCCCAAAAAGAGTGTATCTCCTGTAAACAGAGCATGTTCTTTTCCTTTTTCATCCAGTAGTAAATAACTTGTGCTTTCCATGGTGTGTCCTGGGGTGTGCAAAACTTTTATCTTTACTTTTCCTAGTTGAAAGATTTCTTCGTCTTTAGCTACGTATGCTTCAAAAGAAGTTTGAGCGTTTGGTCCATATATTATTTTGGCTCCTGTCTTTTCTGCTAAAGTTATATGTCCGCTTACAAAATCTGCATGAAAATGGGTTTCAAAAATATATTTTATTTGAGCCTTATTTTTATTTGCCTGATCTATGTAGGATTGCACTTCACGCAATGGATCTATAATTGCAACTTCTCCTTCACTTTCTATATAGTAAGCACCTTGTGCTAAACAACCTGTGTATATTTGTTCTACTTTCATTTTATTCAATTTTTATACAATATTAAATGATTGGTTTTTAAAGTTCTGTAACTTTAATTACACTAGTCTGAAAGTAAATTATAGAATATAAAAATACCCATGACCACTAAAAACCAACCGAAACCTTTTTTTAGTTTTTTTCCGTCTATGAATTTATTAAGCCATATTCCCACAAAAATTCCAGCGGCAGCGAGGGAAGTAAAAACTCCCAAAAACATCCAATCAATTTCATAATTTTGAACATCGCCTAAAAAACCGATTAAGGATTTTACCGATATAATAAGTAATGAAGTTGCTACTGCTTTCTTCATAGGTAATTTAGCTAATAAAACCAAGGCAGGAATAATTAGAAAACCACCACCAGCTCCAACTATACCTGTTATTACACCCACTACTGCACCTTCTACAATAATTAGCGGATAGTTGTAAGTTACTTTTTCATCTGGCTTTTCTTCAGGCTTCTTTTTATCACGAATCATAGACGCGGAAGCCAATAACATAATGAGTGCAAAAAATGCCATGATAGCTATGTTTTTGGTCACTTCGAAGTCTGCTATTTGAAATAAACTATCTGGAATAGCTGGTACTAAATACATTCGTGTAGAATATACTGCTATAAATGCGGGAATAGAAAAAACAATAGCTGTTTTAAAGTCTACTAATTTTTTCTGCATGTTTCTTACTGCACCAAATAAGGCCGATAAACCCACGATAAATAAAGAGTAAGCCGTTGCTAAAACAGGATTGATAGCAAACATATACACCAAAACTGGAACGGTTAAAATTGAGCCGCCGCCACCAATTAAACCTAAAACAACTCCTATGATGAGTGCGCCAAAATATCCTAGTATTTCAATAATTTCCATAAGTTGAATTTAATTCAACGCGAAACTAAGTCCAAATTAACTCTTTAAAAGTAACCTGAGTTACAATAGCTAAAGTTTTATAAAAATTCATATTTCGAATTGTAGAAGAAATATAAATTGAGATAGAATTACCAATTAAATTAGCAACCTACTTTGAAGAATTTCAATGTATTAAAGAGTACGTACTAAAGTGCCTACAAATTTTTACGCTTACGATGAAGCTCTCTTGCTAACAAAGTATTTTTCAATAGCATAGAAATGGTCATTGGACCCACTCCACCTGGTACTGGTGTAATGAAAGATGCTTTTTCTTTTACTTTTTCAAAATCAACATCGCCGGTAATGATATAGCCTTTTGGGCTATCTTCATCAGGAACACGCGTAATTCCTACATCTATGATTACGGCGTCATCTTTTACCATTTCTGCTTTAAGGTAATTTGGAACTCCTAATGCGGTAATGATAATATCTGCCTGACTGGTAATTTGTGTGATGTTTTTGGTATGGCTATGCGTTAAAGTTACTGTTGAATTTCCTGGGAAGCCTTTTCTTCCCATCAGGATACTCATCGGTCTTCCTACTATGTGACTACGACCAATTACAACGGTATGTTTTCCTTCGGTTTGTACATCGTAACGTTCTAATAATTCTAAAATTCCAAAAGGTGTAGCTGGAATAAAAGTAGTCATATCTAAAGCCATTTTCCCAAAATTGGTAGGATGAAAACCATCTACATCTTTGTCAGGGTCAATACGCATAATTACTTTTTGCGTATCGATTTGCTTGGGCAATGGCAATTGAACAATAAAACCGTCGATGTCTTCATTAGCGTTTAATTCATCGATTTTGTCCAGCAATTCAATTTCACTAATTGTTGAAGGTAATCGTAATAATGTAGATTCAAATCCAACACGTTCACATGAACGAACTTTACTGTTAACATAGGTTAAACTTGCTCCATCATTTCCGACTAAAACTGCAGCTAAATGGGGCACTTTTTCCCCTTTTTGCTTCATTTTATCTACTTCAGCTTTTATTTCATCTTTAATGGTGTTGCTGAGTTTCTTACCGTCTAAAATTGTCATGTGTTGTGTGTTTAAGTTGAATTTATTCTGCTCTAACGCATGTTCTTCATCATGTTCATCATTTGTTTTCCGCCACCGCCTTGCATCATTTTCATCATTTTGCTCATTTGGGTAAATTGCTTCAACAACTGATTTACTTCTTGAACAGAAGTTCCAGAACCTTTTCCAATTCTTCGTTTTCTGGAAGAATTGATCATGTTTGGGTTTTCGCGTTCCAATGGAGTCATAGAATGAATAATGGCTTCAATATGCTTAAAGGCATCATCATCGATATCTACATCCTTCATCATTTTACCCGCGCCAGGAATCATGCCCATTAAATCCTTCATGTTTCCCATTTTTTTGACTTGCTGAATTTGTTTCAAAAAGTCATCAAAACCGAATTTATTCTTGGCAATTTTCTTTTGTATACGTCTTGCTTCTTCTTCGTCGTATTGTTCTTGAGCACGTTCTACCAGAGAAACTACGTCACCCATACCTAAAATACGATCGGCCATACGGTTGGGATAGAATACATCAATGGCTTCCATTTTTTCGCCTGTACCAATAAACTTAATGGGTTTATTTACAACCGATTTAATTGAAATAGCTGCACCACCGCGCGTATCACCGTCTAATTTAGTAAGAATTACACCGTCAAAATTAAGTCTATCGTTAAAAGCTTTGGCTGTATTTACCGCATCTTGGCCCGTCATGGCATCTACTACGAACAAAGTTTCTTGTGGTTCAATAGCTTGATGAATGTCTGAAATTTCATTCATCATTTGTTCATCTACAGCTAAGCGACCCGCGGTATCGATAATTACAACGTTAAATCCATTGGCTTTGGCGTGAGCAATTGCAGCTTCTGCAATTTTAACTGGATTTTTTTCTTCCTTATTGGAATATACTTCAACACCAATTTGGTCACCTACCACATGCAATTGGTCAATTGCCGCTGGACGATACACATCACATGCTACCAATAGTGGTTTTTTTGTTTTTTTGTTTTTTAGAAAGTTGGCCAGTTTACCAGAAAATGTGGTTTTACCACTACCCTGTAAACCAGACATTAATATAATGCTCGGTTGTCCAGATAAATTGATACCTTCAGCATCGCCCCCCATTAAATCGGTTAATTCGTCTTTAACGATTTTAACCATTAATTGACTTGGTTTTAAGCTTTTAAGCACATCTTGACCCAATGCTTTTTCCTTAACCGTATTGGTGAAATCTTTGGCAATCTTAAAATTCACATCGGCATCGACCAAAGCACGTCTAACTTCTTTAAGTGTTTCGGCAACATTTACTTCTGTAATCTGGCCGTGTCCCTTTAATACATGAAGGGCTTTATCTAACTTATCGCTTAAACTATCAAACATATTCTTACAAAATTTGCCACAAAAGTAAGCATTTGAGTGCTAAATGTGAAGTTTTTCTTTTTGTGATTTTAATGTAAAAATGAGATGTTTTTGTATTTACTCAATCACTATGGACTTAATTCCATTGGTTTGATTGCAGACTGAACGTCTGGATTGCCACGAATGCACTAATGAATTTTAAGTACAAACCATATATATTAGTGTATTCGTGGCATTTAATAAGTTTTTAGAAGCTAAAACAGCTGCAATAAAGTGTATAGTTTTAACTAAATTTGACACCTATAAAAATAAGAAGATATTAAGATTTTTTTATAAAAAAGTTTGAAGCCTTCGACTTTGGTCAGCATAAACTAAAATCGAGAAGCAACATTATCAGTCTACCTCGACTTCGCTCAGCATGAACTAGCTCGATGCTGTAGCACCCTGGTTATAAAACAAGTGCGGATCTACAGAAAAATAAAATTTCAGTTAAGACTTATAATCTAAAACCAAAAAATCAAGTATGAGAAGTAATGTTCGTGATTAAAATTACTTAGATCGAAAAACACTCCAATCTAATTTCAAAGAGAAAATATTAGAATACAAGGCTACACTTTGATCGCCGATATCGGTGAAGGCATAATCTATTTGAATGCCTTTATAGCGAAAACCGACACCAAAATTAGGCTGAAAACCTACTTGTGTTCCGCCACCCAATTGTTGCACATCTTGAAAATTCCCCACTCCACCACGTAAGAAAACCATATTGGTGTAGCCTACTTCAAAACCAAAAGCGGGTGTTGCACTAAAGCTTTCTGTTGAAATAATATCGTTGGTTTGCGCAAATCGAACTTCCATATTCAGAGCTGTAGTCAAATCGAAATCTTCTTTGATTTTAAAAGTTCGTGCCGCTCCCATTTGCAGTTTAGGAATGGTTATTTCAGTGGTTTCTGGTAATTCTTGGTTTTCGCCTTCTACAGCACCTTGAATGCTTTCAAATTCGTCTTCGTCTATATTCCACGTATTATACGTGGTAGTGATATCTCTCGCCATGGCACCAAATTTCCAAGAACCGGTTTCGTATTGCAATCCTGCGTCAAAACCAAAACCCCAAGCATCAGCAAATTGCCCAATTACTCTACGAATTACCTTCGCGTTAGCACCAAAACTCAATCCTTCAATTTTGGTTTTTCGAGCATAAGTTAAGGCAAAAGCATAATCTGCAGTAGAAAATAAACTGATTCGGTTGTAGTCTATGTTTCCTTGATTATCGATTAATTGGGTAGTATTCAAAATATCATCTACCCCAAAACGAATCATGCTAATCCCAACTGCACTTCTTTCATCTAAAGGCATTGCACCACCAATGTAGTTATAGGTGGCAATATTGGCAAAATAATTAGCGTGCATTGCTGCCATTTGGTTGTCCTTAATATGTACCAAACCTGCAGGATTCCAATATACAGAATTAACATCGCTAGTGGTTGCTGTAACTGCATTGGCCATACCAAAAGCAGCAGCATCTACCCCAATGTTTAAAAATTCGTTAGAATATTTTCTTACACTTTGCGCGGTTAATGTAGAAGCGGCTAGAATAAAAAGAATGAGAAGGTTTCTCTTCAAAATTTGAATTTTTGACAAATATCTTATTTAATTTGTAATTATATAAACTTTATTTGTATTCCCTTATTGTTTGAAACAAAATATATTTTGAAAAAACACATACCCAACCTTATAACCGCACTCAATTTACTTTCTGGAATTGTAGCCACTTTCATGGCTGTAGAAGGCCAATTTGAACAAGCAGCACTATTTGTAGCCTTAGGCATCTTCTTCGATTTTTTTGACGGCTTAGCAGCTCGATTGCTGAAAGTAGAAAGCCCGATTGGCGTGCAATTAGATTCCTTAGCCGACATGGTAACCAGTGGATTAGTGCCTGGTATTGTTTTGTTTAAGTTGTTAGATGAAGCTTTAACACATGGAACGAGCGAATTCTTCATTTCAACTGAAACGCATTATTTAGCTTATATGGGTTTTATAGTGACCTTAGCTTCTGCGTATCGATTGGCTAAATTTAATATAGACGAACGCCAAACTTCTTCATTTATTGGTTTACCTACGCCAGCAAATACCTTACTCATTTTAAGTTTTCCGCTAATTGCCATACATCAACCCGATAGCTTTCTAGCCAATGCAGCAGAAGCGCCTATTTTTCTTGTAGCCATTTCCATTATAAGTGCGTATTTATTGAATTCTAATTTTCATCTGTTTGCCTTAAAATTTAAAAATCTTCAACTTAAAGAGAACTTATTTAGATATCTGTTGATTATTGGCAGCATGATATTATTGTTCTTTTTCCAATTTGCAGGTGTTCCGCTAATCATACTATTTTACATTATTCTTTCCATCGCTAAAGAAGCGAAGAATTAAAAGATTAGCAACTGATTATCACCAAATTGTTAAATTACTTGATTAATAGTCTATAAATCCGATAGACTAAAAATATTATCTATATTTGCCCCCAACTAATTTCAATTGAATGAATACACATTTACAAATTGCCATACAAGCGGCAATAGAAGCTGGAGAAGCCATAATGGAAATCTATCAAAAAGATTTTGAAGTGGAATTTAAAGCGGATGATTCGCCTTTAACCGAAGCTGACCAAAAAGCCAATCGCTTTATTATGCGTTATTTAGATAAAACTGAATTCCCCATCATCAGCGAAGAAAACAAACAAACCGATTACCAAGAGCGAAAAAATTGGACATCTTGTTGGATTGTAGATCCGTTGGATGGCACTAAGGAATTTATTAAAAAAAATGGTGAATTCACCGTAAACATCGCGTTGGTTCACCAACAAAAAACCACTTTGGGTGTAATTTATGTTCCCGCTACTAAGGTGTTGTATTACGCAGATGCTTCAACTGAATTAGCGCAAAAAGTACAGTTAGTAAAACCTGTATTTGATATGGATTTTATTCAAAAAAATGCTGAAGCTATTCAACCAAAAGAACATGCGAACAATTTACGTATTGTTGGAAGTCGCTCGCATATGAATGAAGATACCACCAACTTCATCGATAGCTTAACCACCAACAAAAAAATTGAAGTGGTTTCCAAAGGAAGTTCGCTTAAATTTTGTTTGGTAGCTGATGGCGATGCTGATATTTACCCCCGATTTGCACCCACAATGGAATGGGACACCGCAGCTGGACAAGCCATTTGTAAAGCTGTTGGTTTGCAGGTAATCGACCAAAAAACAGGTAAAGAAATGCTGTACAATAGAGAAAATTTGTTGAACAACTACTTTATGGTAAGCAATCAAAAATAAAACTATGAGTGAACATATTGTTTTTCATGATTACGATGTGCAGCGCAAAGACCGCAATGCCAATTATGGCCATCCATCTTTTGTACTTTGGTTTACCGGTCTTTCCGGTTCAGGAAAATCGACCATTGCCAATCAGGTAGAAAAAGCCTTATTTGAAAGTGGAAAAAAATGTTATTCTTTAGATGGTGACAATATTCGAACGGGTTTAAACCATGGTTTGGGTTTCACCAAAACAGACCGAAAAGAAAACCTACGCCGCATTGCTGAAGTTGCCAAATTATTTGTAGATGCTGGAAACATTTGCATTGCAGCTTTTGTTTCGCCTTTAATTGAAGACCGAAAACAAGTTGAAGAAATTATTGGCGCTTTTGATTTTTATGAAGTTTTTGTCGATACGCCATTAGAAGAATGTGAAAAACGGGATGTAAAAGGTTTGTACAAAAAAGCTAGAGCTGGAGAAATAAAAAACTTCACCGGTATTTCTGCTCCTTATGAAGCACCCAAAAATCCTGCATTGCACATTACAACCCAAAATAAAAATATAACCGAATCGGTTCAAGAAGTCTTGGACTTTTTAGCTACTAAATTATAATTATTATGAGTCAGTATTATTTAAATTACTTAGACGAATTAGAATCTGAAGCCATTTACATCTTACGAGAAGTTTGGGCGCAATTTCAAAATCCTGTTATTTTATTTTCAGGCGGAAAAGATTCCATTTTAGTTACCCACTTGGCTAGAAAAGCTTTTTATCCTTCCAAAATTCCATTTTCATTAATGCATGTGGATACGGGGCATAACTTTCCTGAAGCACTTCAATTTAGAGATAATTTAGCTGTAAAATTAGGTGTGAATTTAATTGTAGGTTCGGTTCAAAAGTCGATTGACACAGGTCGTGTAGCCGAAGAAAAAGGAAAAAACGCTACCCGAAATGCTTTGCAAATCACTACGCTTTTAGATGCTATTGAAGAACACAAAGTAGATTGTGCCATTGGTGGCGGAAGACGTGATGAAGAAAAAGCAAGAGCAAAAGAACGTTTCTTTTCGCATCGTGACGATTTTGGACAATGGGATCCTAAAAATCAACGTCCAGAATTATGGAACTTACTCAACGGAAAGCATTTTGAAGGTGAACATTTTCGAGCTTTCCCAATTAGTAACTGGACGGAAATGGATGTATGGAATTACCTAACTCGCGAAAAAATTGAAATTCCTTCGTTGTATCTAGCTCATGAGCGCGAAGTAGTTTGGCGAAATGACACATGGATTCCTAATTCTGCGTTTTTAAAATTGGAACCCAATGAAGAAATTGTAAAAAAGAAAATTAGATTTAGAACTTTAGGCGACATTACCATTACGGGTGGAATTGAATCGGATGCCGATACCATGGAGAAAATTGTGGAAGAAGTTTCGACCATGCGACAAACCGAACGTGGAAATCGCTCTGACGATAAACGTTCTGAAACCGCAATGGAAGACCGTAAAAAGGAAGGTTATTTTTAATCTTTTCAACCACACTAAACTTTTAAATTACATTACAAAACCAGAATTTCATTATGCAAATCGATAAAAATCAATTACTAAGATTCACCACCGCAGGAAGTGTAGACGACGGAAAAAGTACACTTATTGGAAGATTGCTTTACGACTCTAAATCTATTTTTGAAGATCAACTTTCAGCCGTTGAAAATACCAGCAAACAAAAAGGAATTGAAGGTGTAGACTTGGCTTTATTTACAGATGGTTTAAAAGATGAACGCGAACAAGGCATCACGATTGATGTAGCTTACCGTTACTTTACCACGCCTAAACGTAAGTTTATTATTGCCGATACGCCAGGTCACGTTCAATATACCCGAAATATGGTTACGGGTGCATCAACTGCAAACGCAGCCATTCTGCTCATCGATGCCAGAAACGGAGTGATTGAACAAACCAAACGTCATGCGTACATCGCTTCTTTATTGCAAATTCCACATGTTATTGTATGTATCAATAAAATGGATTTAGTGGAATATAAAGAAGAAGTATATAACGACATCATCATTCAATTTGAAGAATTTTCTTCAAAATTGTATATGAAAGACGTACGTTATGTACCGATTAGTGCATTAAACGGAGATAATGTAGTAAACCGTTCGGAAAATATGGATTGGTACCAAAGTTCTCCTTTACTTAACTTATTAGAAACTTTACATATTAGTAGCGACATCAATAAAATTGATGCGCGTTTTCCAGTACAAACCGTTTTGCGACCTCAGCGAGATGAATTTAGAGATTACCGCGGTTATGCCGGTAGAATTGCAAGTGGAGTGTATCGAGTTGGTGACGAAGTGGTGGTTTTACCTTCGGGATTCACTTCAAAGATTCAAAGCATAAATGCAGGAGACAAACAAGTGGAAGAAGCTTTTGCACCAATGTCGATTTCAATGACGTTAGAAGATGATATTGATATTAGTCGGGGTGACATGATTTTGCGAAAAAACAATCAACCAGATGCAAGTCAAGAATTTGATGTAATGATGTGTTGGTTGAATGATACTCCTGCTCAAGATCGTGCAAAATATACCATTATGCACACCAGTAATGAGCAAAAAGCTATGATTAAAGAAGTAATTTACAAAGTTGATGTAAATACGTATAATCGAATTACAGAAGACAAAAATTTAAATAGAAACGATATTTTTCGAGCAAAAATTAGGACTACCAAACCTTTGATGATTGATCCGTATAAATCGAATAGAATTACAGGAAGCATTATTTTAATCAATGATCAAACCAAAGAAACAGTAGCCGCTGGAATGATTATATAGATTTTTGATTGGAGATTTGTGATTGAAGATTTGTGATTTCTGATTTAGGATTTCAGATTTCTTTTTGAACCTTGTTTCTTTGTGGTTTTTTCACCACTGAGACACAGTGAGCAGAAAGGTTAAAGTTGATTGTAAAAAAATAACAATATCTAAAACTTCATCAGTGATTGAACTGGTGAAGTTTTTATTTTTTCTCTTCCTTTTAAAAACTCCAATTCTATTAAAAAGTTGCTTTCGATGAGTTCGCCGCCTAGCTTTTTGATCAATTTTACGGCAGCTTCTGCAGTACCGCCAGTTGCTAGCACATCATCATGCAAAATCACTCTTTCACCAGGTAAAATTGCATCTTGATGAATTTCCAATTGGTCTGTGCCGTATTCTAAATCGTAACTTTCAGTAAAGGTTTTATAAGGAAGTTTTCCTGGTTTTCGAATAGGGACAAATCCAGCACCTAAGCGTTCTGCCAACAAAGTGGCCATAAAAAAACCGCGAGATTCAATTCCCACAACTTTATCTATCTTCTGGTCTTTTATGTTTTCAACTAAAGCATCTGCAGCCGCTTTCATGGCTTCACTGTTTCCTAACAAGGGAGAAATGTCTTTGTACACAATTCCTTTTTTTGGAAAATCATTAATATCTCTAATGTATTTTTTAAAGTTCATTTTGTTGTGTTTTTTGTACTTTTTTTAATTCCAGTAAATTTAAAGGATTTATACCTAATCCTTTTACATTATTCTGTGTAAATCGAACTACTTCATCGTAATATAGCACCATAAAGGGAGCTTCTTCCATTAAAATGGAATCCATTTGTTGGTAGATGTTGATGCGTTCATTTACATCAGAAATTTTGAGCGCTTCAGTATACAAACTATCAAATCGCGCATTTGAAAAATGGGTATAATTAGGTCCTTTGGGTGAGAAATTAGGCGAATAAAACAAACTCAAGTAATTTTCTGCATCGGGATAATCGGCTATCCAACTACTTCTAAATATGGGCAATTGTCCTGCTGAACGCTGTTGCAATAAAGTGGATGGCGGCATTACATCTATTTGCACATCAATGCCCAATTGTTGTAATTCTTTTTGAATAAATTCAACCAAATCTAAATAGGAAGCATTGGTTGCCAACGTAATGCTCGGATTTTGGATACCCGTTTCAGCCTTAAATTCTTCTATAAGTTGCTTTGCTAATTTGGGTTGATGCGTATATTTTGCTTCATCTGAAAAACCAGGCATGCCTTTTGGAATGAATCCGTTTACGCCAGGAACACCAATGTTATTGCGTAAATAAGCAATCATATCTTTTCTATTGATGCCATAATTTAAAGCTTGTCTAAACTTTTTAGATTGCAAAGCCTGATTGTTGCCTTCTTGATAAATCCCCAAATATTCTGTATTCAAATAAGGTGATTTTTGCATGTATAAACGTGCTTCATATGTTGAATTTAATTTTCCATCAGGCGAAAGTAATTCATCTTTATAGGAAGCATCTAGACCACTTAAAAAGTCTAAGTTTCCTTGTGCAAATTGCATAAATTCACTTTGTTTATCAGGTAAGAAGGTAATAGCAACTGCTTCTAAATAAGGCAACTGATTTCCTTTTTCATCCGTTTCAAAATACAAAGGATTTTTCCTGAACACCAATTTTTCATTCTCAATCCAACGCTTCATATAAAACGGACCGCTTCCAATTGGAGAAGTTCTAAAGTCAAGCTTTTGCATTTCCACAGGAACAATTGAAGTATATTGCATGGAAAGCAAACTTAAAAAAGCAGGAAAAGGCCTTTTCAAATCAATTTGCAGACTTAATGAATCAATCACTTTAACTTCTTTCACATTTTGCATTACCCAGCTTCCAGGTGAAGCTACATCTGGGTCGGTTAATCTGTTTAAGCTGTACACAACATCTTTAGCTAAAATGCTTCGTGTAGAATCGGCTCCAAAAATAGAATGCTGATGAAAATAAATATCTGGTTTCAATTTAAATGTATATTGTAAACCATCTTCGCTAATTTCCCAAGATTTTGCAGCATCAGGTTTAACATTCAAATTTTCATCTAAATAAACCAACTTATTATAAAGCTGATGACAAGCCCAAATATTACGCTGGTCTTTTGCAAAAGCAGGATCTAACGAAGTAATGTTGGCGTGTTCGTTATATCGAAAAACAGTATGGGACGGAATTTCTGTGGTGGAGTTTGTACAACTCCAAATGCTGAAAACAAAACAAATTAATAAACTGAAGTTGATGACTTTTCGCAAGGTTTTCAATTTTAAGAAGCAAATATAAGTTAGTATCTTTGCAAATCTATTAAAGTTAATGTCAGTTAGCTATTTACATTTTAAATTGTTGAATAAATAGCTGAAAAAAATATTGGAATGCCAAACCCAAAAGTAGCTTTTTATACCTTAGGTTGTAAACTCAATTTTTCTGAAACTTCTAGCATTGCCCGAAGTTTTGAAGATGATGGTTACCAACGTGTAGAATTTAATGAAGAAGCAGATATTTACGTAATCAATACGTGCAGTGTTACCGAAAATGCTGATAAACGCTTTAAAAGCATTGTAAAACAAGCTCAAAAAGTAAATGATGATGCCTTTGTAATTGGCATTGGATGTTATGCACAATTGCAACCCGAAGAATTGGCAGCTGTCGATGGTGTTGATTTGGTTTTAGGTGCAACTGAAAAATTTAAAGTTACGCAATACATCAACGATCTCAGTAAAAACGAACAAGGCGAAGTACATTCTTGCGAAATCAACGAAGCCGATTTTTACGTTGGCTCCTACTCAATTGGCGACCGAACTCGAGCATTTTTGAAGGTGCAAGATGGATGCGATTACAAATGTACCTATTGTACAATTCCTTTAGCACGTGGTATTTCTAGATCAGATACCTTAGAAAACGTGTTGAACAATGCAGCAGAAATAGCAGCACAAGACATTAAAGAAATTGTGCTTACTGGAGTAAATATTGGCGATTATGGCAAAGGTGAATTCGGCAATAAAAAACACGAACATACCTTTTTAGAATTGGTAAAAGCTTTAGATGAAGTTCAAGGAATAGAGCGTTTGCGCATTTCTTCTATCGAACCCAATTTATTGAAAAACGAAACCATCGATTTTGTTTCTAAAAGCAAGTGTTTTGTTCCGCATTTTCATATTCCATTACAAAGTGGCAGCAACGCAATGTTGAAACAAATGCGAAGACGCTACCAACGCGAGTTGTATGTAGACCGTGTACAACAAATCAAACAACAAATGCCCGATGCTTGTATTGGTGTAGATGTTATTGTTGGTTTTCCAGGTGAAACCGACGAACATTTTTTAGAAACTTATCAGTTTTTAAATGAGTTGGATATTTCTTATCTGCACGTTTTTACGTATTCTGAAAGACCCAATACCTTAGCCGCAGAAATGGATGGTGTAGTTTCTAAAGCAAAAAGAAAAAAGCGCAGTAAACTATTACGTGGACTATCCGCTAAAAAACGAAGAGCTTTTTATGAAAGTCAATTAGGTAAAACCAAAACCGTTTTATTTGAAGGTGAAAACAAAGAAGGCTACATTCATGGTTTTACAGAAAACTATGTAAAAATTAAACATCCTTGGAATCCCAATTTAGTCAATCAACTTCATGAAGTTCAATTAGAAGAAATTGATGAAACGGGTATGGTAAAAGCCAAATTGCTTAGCGAAGTAGCTGAATTGGTTTAATTTTAAATGGAAGAATCACTACAAAGCAATGCCTACAGGCAACATGCTTTGGTATAACATTTTGTTTCTTCTAATAAAGCTTTTTACTTCAATACAAGTGGGAACCACTTTTACTTCTTCTTCTTTTAAGATATCCAAAACAGATTTCACTACAATATTCACATAACCATCTTCCTTTAAGTGGTCGCTAATTACCATTTTGGTTAAAAAAGTTTTTCGATCTTGTTCTGCAAACTCTATAGTTATAAGCTCATTATCCACAAGTGCTTCAAATTGTCTCAAAAAATCATTTTTCTTAATACTAATTGTTTCTTCCATCATCTTCGGTCTTATTATAATCTTATACAAATTTACAACGAAGTAAGTGTCTTAATTATTACGTTTGCAAACATTTATTAAAATCTTATTAATAAGACTTTAAAACTTAAACTTGGTTTAATATTGTACTCTTTGATTATGAAAAAAGATGAGCCTATTTTACATGTTTACTTAATGCCAGGAATGGCAGCGAATCCAAGTATATTTGAGTATATTGAATTGCCTGCAAATCAATTTGAAACCCATTTGCTTTCATGGAAAATTCCTTTGCCTAACGAAACTTTGTCTGCATATGCAAAACGAATGCTAGATGAAGTAAATCAGGAGAATTTTGCCTTGGTAGGGGTTTCGTTTGGTGGGGTTTTGGTACAGGAAATGGCAAAACTTAGAAAACCTAAGAAATTAATTATAGTTTCTAGTGTAAAATGTAATGAAGAATTACCACCACACATGCGTTTTGCACAAAAAACAGGTGCATATAAAGTTTTACCTTTGGGTTTATTAAATTACATGCACCATATTGAAAAACTACCGGTTGGTAATTTTATTAAAAAACGAGTTCAATTGTATAGGCAATATTTATCCGTTAACGAGAAGGTGTATTTAGAATGGGCAATTGAAAATATGGTATGTTGGAATCAAACTGAAATCATATCCAATTTAATTCATATTCACGGTACAGCAGATCAGGTTTTTCCCATAAAATTAATCAAAGATTTCATACCTTTGAAAGATGGTACGCACATCATGATTTTGAACAAATACCGTTGGTTCAACAAACACTTACCTAGTTTATTAACAGTAGGAAAATTAGCAGAATAGTTATGAAAAAAAATATATTAGTATTTTCGAATTTAGTATTTATGGGCTTAAGTGCCTATTTACTAATTTCAGCTTTTGGCACCAACACAGTCACTTCTAACGAAGTTGAACCCAAAGTAAGCAACAATAGCAAAAGTGTAGTTTACGCTTTAGATTTGCCCTTACAAATTCAATTTGCTGGAGAAAATGTTCCCCTTGAAGATCCTGAAGTTAGAGAACGTTTAGATCGCGAATTACTGGTGAATAACTATTGGCAATCTAATGCTGTTTTGCTCATTAAAAGAGCGCATAAATATTTTCCAATAATCGAACCCATCCTAAAAGAATACGGAGTTCCAGACGATTTTAAATATTTAGCACTTGCTGAAAGCGGATTTATGCAAGTAGTTTCTCCCGCTGGAGCAACTGGTTTTTGGCAAATCATGAAAGAAACAGGCAGAGAATATGGCTTAGAAATTAACGATAATATAGATGAACGCTACCATATTGAAAAAGCAACTCGTGTAGCTTGTCAGTATTTTTTAAATTCTAAAGAACGTTTTGGCACTTGGACACTTGCAGCTGCTGCTTACAATGCAGGAAATACAGGAATTAGCAGACAACTGGAAAGACAAGAAGTAACCGATTATTACGATTTATTATTAGTTGAAGAAACTTCGCGTTATGTTTTTCGCATTCTAGCTTTAAAAGAAATAATTGGTAATTATGAAGACTATGGTTTCAAAATTGAAAAAGAACACCTCTACAGTTTAGCTGAAACTAAAGAAATTGAAATAGATACTTCCGTTTCAAATTTAGCAGCTCTTGCTAAAGACTACGGAATTAGCTACAAAACTTTTAAACGTTACAATCCTTGGCTGAGAGATAAAAATTTAGAAAACAACTCTAGAAGAGTTTATCAAATTGAAATTCCAGATTCTACGGCATATACATTTAGGTCTAACCAAATAACTGAATGATGAATATAGGTATTTTTGTAAGTTTAATGCTCATTGGATTATTAGCCGGTTTTTTAAGCGGCATGATGGGTGTTGGCGGCGGCATTGTAATGGTTCCACTAATGGTTTTTTTATTAGGATTTTCTCAACACGAAGCACAAGGAACTAGCTTAGGTGTTTTGGCTATTCCGGTAACCTTTTTTGCAGCTTATAATTATTACAGAGACGGAAGTTTAAATTGGAAATTTGCGCTTATCATGGCAGTTTCGTTTATAATTGGCGGTTATCTAGGTTCTAAGCTAGCCATTAGCATAGATGAAAAAATGTTGAAAAAAATATTTGGTGTCTTAATGTTAGCTATTTCTGTTAAGCTTATTCTTGAAAAGTAAATTAGTCAAAAGAATTGGTAACTAAGTTTTCTTCAAAATTTTGAATACTTTCTACTAAATTTTTAAACTCATTCAAGCAGTTTTCTACCGCAACTTCATCTTCAATACCTATTTCGTTCTGAAAGTTTCGTTTTATTTCTATAATTTTTTTATTGCTTCCAACAACAAAAATAGTAGGAAAACCAAGACTATGTTTTAACATTTTAACGGTGTAAGCATCTCTTGTTTTCAATTCGTCTACATATAAAATCTGAATATGCTTGTTGTAGGCTTTTGAAGCTTGACGAACATCGCTTTTAGAATCCCAAAAAATAACAGCAAAATCTACTTCATCTTTGTATTTTTTAGCCATGCTATTTATGGCTGGAATTTCACCTTTAGTAGGCACGCTCCAAGAAGCGTAGGTAAATAATATAAGTGGCTTTTTAAAATCTTGTATTTGGCATTGATCTGATGAAAAGCAGTCTGCATTAAAATTATCCATAAAGCTACCTACTAAATGTTTGTTTACCAATTGCTGATAATAAAAATTAGCTTCTTCTCTATTTCCTAACACAAAAGCTCGATTACTTTTTTCTTTGAACTTGGCATAATACCTATAAATCTGTTCAGAAAAGTATGTTTTACCATTCTCTTCTTTATCTGATGAATTTACTTGAGATAGTATTTCAAACGGGATAAAAAACAACAAGAGAACCAAAACAAGCCGTTTCATAATATTATTTTTTATGAAATTATAAAAAATTAAGAAAATAACTACTAAAAACTAATATTATTCATACAAATTGTAGCTTAATTTCTACACATATTAAGTTATTTACTAAAAAACCCCGCATAAAAGCGGGATTTCAAGTATTATGAAATTAGAAAAACTATGTTAAATTTTCTTCATTTGTTGCTTCATCATTTTAATCTGGTCTTTCAACATTCCTTGCTTGTCTAAATCTTTAGCTTCCTTCAGCAATTTTTGTGCTTCTCTTTTTCTACGTTTAGTCATTGCTATTCCTGCTAAATTTAATTTAGCCATAGCAATGTCTTGCTTCATTGATAAACCAAGTTGTATGGCTTTCTTAAAAAACTTTTCAGATTGATTCATATTGGTTTGGGCCGTCATCAAACCATGTAAATAATTATAGTAACCTTGTTGTTTTT
Organism: Psychroflexus planctonicus; assembly: GCF_014640195.1. Classification (GTDB taxonomy): domain Bacteria; phylum Bacteroidota; class Bacteroidia; order Flavobacteriales; family Flavobacteriaceae; genus Psychroflexus; species Psychroflexus planctonicus. Next base: position 58,707 of record NZ_BMGM01000004.1, on the reverse strand, counting down.
GCGTTAAATTAGCTTGTGGATTGCCAATTTTGTCCAACCAACGTTTTGCACCATCAAAATCTTGTTTTCTTAGTTTCCAAAAAGAAAGCAAAATCATTTCATTTTTAAAATACAACAACACGAAAATACTGGAAAAAAACACTAGTGCTATTCCATTTCCTATAAAGCCTTGAGTAAATTGATATATAGCAAAAGCTAGAATTAAAGCCGTTATTACTAATTTGATATTTTTATTAAACATGTAAATTGATTTAAGCTGGCAAATTTACATAAACTAGAAGAAAAAATCGGTATTTTTTTTGTTGCAGTACTCAAAACTTATCGTATATTTGCACGCAATAAAAATTAGATATTCAACGCACTAAATATACATTGAAATGAAAAGAACCTTTCAACCTTCAAAAAGAAAAAGAAAAAACAAACACGGCTTTAGAGACCGTATGTCTAGCGTAAACGGAAGAAAAGTATTGGCTAGAAGAAGAGCTAAAGGAAGAAAGAAATTAAGTGTTTCGTCTGAAGCTAGTTTAAGAAGAAAATAAAATGATTTTTTCAATATAACATTTCAAAGGTGTTGCTTTTTTTAGCAACACCTTTTTTTATATCTACTAATTACCTACACTATGCCACTAGATAAAAATTTAAAATGCATCTTAATTATTGGATCTGGACCTATTGTAATTGGTCAAGCTTGTGAGTTTGATTATGCTGGCTCACAATCGCTTAGGTCTTTACGAGAAGAAGGAATTAAAACCATTCTTATTAACTCCAATCCTGCTACCATCATGACTGACCCAGTGATGGCAGACCACATTTACCTCAAACCTTTAAACACAAAATCCATCATTGAGATTTTAAAAAAGCATCCAGAAATTGATGCCGTTTTACCAACAATGGGTGGTCAAACTGCATTAAATCTATGTATAGAAGCAGATGACAAAGGCATTTGGGAAGATTTTAATGTAGAATTAATCGGGGTTGACATTGATGCTATTAATATTACCGAAGACCGTGAGAAGTTTCGCTTGTTGATGGAAAAAATTGGTGTTGCCGTTGCACCTTCCAAAACAGTTACTTCCTTTTTAAAAGGAAAAGAAGTTGCACAAGAATTTGGTTTCCCTTTGGTTATTAGAGCTTCATTTACATTGGGTGGCACAGGAGCTTCAATTGTTTTTAAAGAAGAAGATTTTGACGAATTACTTACGCGCGGCCTAGAAGCTTCGCCTATTCATGAAGTAATTATAGATAAAGCATTAATTGGTTGGAAGGAATACGAATTAGAGCTTTTACGCGATGCCAACGACAATGTAACTATAATATGTAGCATCGAAAATATGGATCCGATGGGAATTCACACCGGAGATTCAATTACCGTTGCTCCTGCCATGACGCTAAGCGATAGAACCTACCAACGGATGCGCGACCTAGCCATAAAAATGATGCGAAGTATTGGTGATTTTGCTGGTGGTTGTAATGTGCAATTTGCAGTTAGTCCAGACGAAAAAGAAGATATTATTGCTATTGAAATCAATCCGCGTGTGTCACGTTCTTCTGCCTTGGCTTCCAAAGCAACAGGATATCCCATTGCAAAAATTGCTAGTAAATTAGCTATCGGTTACCATTTAACAGAGCTAAAAAACCAAATTACCAAAACCACTTCCGCTTACTTCGAGCCTACTTTAGATTACGTTATTGTAAAAATCCCTCGCTGGAATTTTGATAAATTTGAAGGTTCTGACCGAACTTTAGGACTACAAATGAAATCGGTTGGAGAAGTCATGGGAATTGGTCGTTCTTTCCAAGAAGCGCTTCACAAAGCCACACAATCTTTAGAAATTAAACGAAACGGTTTGGGTGCCGATGGAAAAGGCTACACCAATTACGACCAAATTATTCAAAAATTAACCTACGCAAGCTGGGATCGTGTTTTTGTAATTTACGATGCCATACAAATGGGAATTCCTTTGAATAGAATTCACGAGATCACAAAAATTGATATGTGGTTCTTGAAACAATACGAAGAATTGCATTTCTTAGAAAAAGAAATTAGTAAGTTTTCCATAGACACAATTCAAAAAGATTTGTTGTTAGAAGCCAAGCAAAAAGGCTTTGCAGATCGGCAAATTGCGCACATGTTATCTTGTTTAGAAAGCGAAGTATACAACAAACGTGATGAACTTTCTATTAATCGAGTATACAAATTAGTAGATACCTGTGCTGCAGAATTTGAAGCAAAAACACCATACTACTACTCTACTTTTGAAGCCGAACACCAATTACCTAACTCAAAAGCGAATGTTAAAAACGAAAGTATAGTCACAGATAAAAAGAAAATTGTTGTTCTAGGTTCAGGTCCAAACCGAATTGGTCAAGGAATTGAATTTGACTATTGCTGCGTTCACGGTGTAATGGCTGCAGCCGAATGTGGCTACGAAACCATCATGATTAATTGTAATCCTGAAACGGTTTCCACCGATTTTGATACCGCTGATAAATTGTACTTTGAACCTGTTTTTTGGGAACACATCTACGATATTATTCGCCATGAAAAACCCGAAGGTGTAATTGTTCAATTGGGTGGTCAAACGGCATTAAAACTAGCTGAAAAGCTTGATCGATATGGAATAAAAATCTTAGGAACCAGTTATGAATCTTTAGATTTAGCTGAAGACCGCGGAAGCTTTTCCACTCTATTGAAAGACTTGGAAATTCCGTATCCAGATTTTGGTGTTGCTGAAACCGCAGACGAAGCTTTAGCCTTGGCAGACGAATTGGACTTTCCAATTCTTGTAAGGCCTTCCTATGTTTTGGGCGGACAAGGAATGAAAATTGTTATCAATAAGCAAGATTTAGAATCGCATGTAATTGATTTACTTCGGAAAATACCCAACAACAAATTGCTTTTAGACCATTATTTAGATGGTGCTATTGAAGCTGAAGCCGATGCTATTTGCGATGGAGAAAACGTCTACATCATCGGAATTATGGAGCACATTGAACCTTGTGGTATTCACTCTGGAGATTCTAATGCTACGCTTCCACCATTTAACTTAGGAGATTTGGTACTTCAACAAATAAAAGACCACACAAAGAAAATTGCCCTAGCTCTAAACACCGTTGGATTAATTAACATTCAATTTGCTATAAAAGACGATCAGGTTTATATTATTGAAGCCAACCCAAGAGCGTCTAGAACGGTTCCGTTTATCGCGAAAGCTTACGGCGAACCTTATGTTAATTACGCAACTAAAGTTATGTTAGGCGAAAAGAAACTTTCTGATTTTGAATTTAATCCTAAGTTAGATGGATACGCTATCAAACAACCGGTGTTTTCGTTCGATAAATTTCATAATGTAAACAAACAATTAGGACCTGAGATGAAAAGTACTGGAGAAAGTATTTTGTTCATCGATAGCTTAAAAGACGATGAATTTTACGAGTTATATACCCGTAGAAAAATGTATTTGAGTAAATAAAACTCAAGTTGAAATCAATTAAAAACCCTGCAAAGTTTTCAATTCTTTGCAGGGTTTTTTGGTGTTTGACATTTTAAAACCCGCAAGGTCTCGGAGATCTTGCGGGTTTAAGTATTTTCTTAAAAAATTACTTATCTAAGCAGGAACCGTTTCGTACATTTTATTACGCAATTCTTTAATGGCTGCATCAGACATATAATCGTCAAAGCTCATCATTTTATCAATAACGCCATTTGGTGTAATTTCAATAATTCGGTTGGCAACAGTCTGAGCAAATTCGTGGTCATGCGTTGTAAATAGGATGTTACCTTTAAAGTTCTTCAATGAATTATTAAATGCCGTAATCGATTCTAAGTCCAAGTGATTGGTTGGTTCGTCTAATATTAAAACATTAGCTCTCATCATCATCATTCTACTCATCATACAACGTACTTTTTCGCCGCCTGAAAGTACTTTGCTAGTTTTTAAAGCTTCATCTCCACTAAAGAGCATTTTTCCTAAGAAACCACGAATGTAAACTTCTTCTCGTTCTTCGTTGGTTTTTGCATATTGTCTTAACCAATCTACCAAGCTTAATTCATTTTCAAAAAACTTGCTGTTATCGTTTGGCAAGTAAGATTGTGTAGTGGTAATTCCCCATTGGTATTTTCCCGCTTCTGCTTCTTGGTTTCCTGTTATAATTTGGTAAAAAGCAGTGGTAGCTCTAGAATCTCTAGAGTAAATTACTGTTTTATCGCCTTTATTTAAATTGATATCTACTTTGCTAAATAGCATTTCGCCATCTAATGATGCTTGTAAAGCTTCAGTATGCAAAATTTGATCTCCAGCTTCACGTTCGCGTTCAAAAATAATAGCTGGATATCTTCTATTAGAAGGTTTTATGTCTTCTACATTCAGCTTTGCAATCATTTTTTTACGTGAAGTTGCTTGTTTAGATTTAGATACATTGGCACTAAAACGCTCAATAAATTGTTGCAGTTCTTTTTTCTTGTCTTCTGCTTTTTTGTTTTGTTGCGCACGTTGTCTTGCGGCCAACTGAGAAGATTCGTACCAAAATGTATAATTCCCAGAAAAGTGGGTTATTTTTCCAAAATCGATATCCGAAATATGCGTACAAACTGCATCTAAAAAGTGACGATCGTGAGAGACTACAATTACACAATTATCGTAATTGGCTAAGAAATTTTCTAACCACGAAATAGTTTCATAATCCAAATCGTTAGTTGGCTCATCCATGATTAACACATCAGGATTTCCAAAAAGTGCTTTGGCTAACAAGGTTCTTACTTTTTGCTTACCGTCTAAATCTTTTATTGCAGTGTAATGCAAGCTAGCATCAATTCCTAGATTAGACAATAAAGAAGCAGCATTGCTTTCTGCATTCCAACCATCCATTTCTTCAAAATCTACTTGTAAAACACCAACTCGCTCACCATCTTTTTCATCAAAATCGGTCTTGGCATAAATTTCATCCATTTCCTTTTTAATCTTATACAAAGGTTCGTTCCCCATCAAAACGGTGTCCAGAACTGTAAACTCATCATATTTAGAATGGTCTTGATCTAAAACAGACATACGTTTTCCGGGTTCTAAATGAACATGACCAGAAGTAGGTTCTAAGTTGCCCGATAAGATTTTTAAAAAAGTAGATTTACCAGCACCGTTGGCACCAATAATTCCGTAACAATTTCCATTTGAAAAAGTGGTATTCACTTCGTCAAACAAGACACGTTTTCCAAATTGAACTGATAAATTAGAGACTGATAGCATAGCTAAAAATTTTTGCAAAAGTAACTATTTATTTTGGGTTTTCGAAACATTATCAGCAACAGTCTTTTAACGGCGGATTAACACCTACAGCAGCACATTAAATCTATATTTGTTTGCAATAATTAAAATGAAACATGCGGTTTTTATCGGTTATTTTTTTCATCATTCTTTTCGTATCCTGTGCATCTGATGCTGAATTTTCCGATACAACTAGAGTATATGGAAAAATTGTAAATCCATTAGATGATTCCTTGCTTTTGTCTAGAAACGGAGAGACGTTAGACACCATTTATTTATCAGATACAGGTGAATTCCACTTCAAATTTAAACAGGACAAAGAGTCTATTTACTTTTTTAAACACGGCTCAGAGCGACAAATGCTTTATACTAAACCTGGAGATAGTATTGCTTTTAGGTTAAATACCTTAGAGTTTGATGAATCTTTGAGTTTTGCAGCGAGTTCTTCTGTTGAAAATAACTTTTTAATCAATAGTTTTCTGTTAAATGAAAACAATAACGATTTAATACTTTCCTACTACAAAATTGGTGTGAATGAATTCATTAAAATGACGGATTCATTAAAGAACATTCAACTTCAAAAATTGAAGCAACTCAAATCTAAACATGAATTGAGTCCATACTTTTTAAACATTGCAGAAAAAAGTATCAATTTTGAGTTCTATGATATGAAAGAACGCTACGCATTTTTAATTCAAAAATATTTCAAAAATAAAACGCAAGAGTTAGCAGATAACAACTTTTTCGGATACCGTGAAAATATTGATTTTAATGAAGAAAAACTTTTTTCGCACATCGGGTATTTGCGATTTCTTGATAATTATCTAAAAAATAAGTCTATTGAACATTGTAAAGAAGAGCCCGATTCAAGCAATTGTTTTGATGTTAACACTTATGATAACTTACACCGACGCATTGAAATTGTAAACCACATTTTTGAAGATAATCTTTTAAAAGAAAGATTTCTAAAACGGTTTATTAGAAAAGAAATAATACACGCTAGTACCGAAGAACAAATAACCAGCACTTTACGTATTTTAGATGGCATTAATTTAAGTGAAGAAGACGTTAACTATTATCATCGATTAGCAGAATTTCAAAAAAACTTTTTAGTGGGTAAAACAATTAGCAACCACTATGTTTTCAATCATCAATTTGAAGAAATTGCCTTTCATGAAATAGCAAACCAAAAACCTATGTTAATTCATTTATGGACCGCCAATTCTTCTTCATTACACAGAAGAAGGCTAGCAAAAGTAAGAGAATTGCGAAATAAATTTCCAGAAGTTGAATTTATAGGCATCAACATTGATTTTGACAATAGGAAATTATGGCAACGCACATTAACCCAATATAAGTATAATAAAAAATACGAGTACCAAGTATTAGGCCGAGACGAAAACAGAGATTTGTACGAGAATTATTTATCTAAAGTATTTTTTATTTCGCCAGAAACAGGACAAATTGAAAAAAGCACTAATTTGTTATACAACGATCATTTAGAAAGTGCTTTGTTGGCATTTTTAAATCAATGATATAAAAAAATCCCAAAACACAAGGAATTGGGATTTTCACTAACACACTAAGATTAATAGGTTTAACGGAATCGGTCTACAGATTTTACAAGGTCTTCATCCTTTTTAATGGCCTTGTTTGCCAAGGCTAAAAAAACGATAGAAACCAAAGGAATCAAGCCCCCAATACCTTTCTCAGAAATTTCCATTTCTCCAGGTAAGTTTAGTGCCGTGTACACGAAAAATCCTATTGCAAAAAAGTTTATAAGTATATTAAGTCTACCTAATACAAATTGAAGTTTTCTTTTTTTGAATAAAAAAATACTGATTAATGCCAATACCAAAGATGCAATAATGGCTATTAAAGATTCTACAAAATCTGAAGCAAAAATCCAAGAATTATCCTGTTGTTTCCATAAAGGAACATAAGTTAACAATAAGCCATTTAAAATGACAACGACAAGTAAATACAAACTTTGCCTACGTTGAATCATGCTGTTTTGTTGTAAATTTTTATGAGATGCAAAAATAGTAGAATATTTAGGATAATTTCACAAAAAAGAAAATAAAGTTGTATACTTGCAACAGTATAATGATTGTTTCCGAATCAATCATCTCATTCACAAATTATAAGACTCCTTATTAAAATCATATTTTTTAATACTATTCATTTTTATTCATGTTAGAAATATCAGAATTAAAGTCTAAAAAGCTTCCCGAGCTTCAGGCTATTGCTCAAAAACTTGAAATCCCAAAATACCGCTACTTAAAAAAACTAGATTTGGTTTATCAAATTTTAGATTATCAAGCGGCTAACCCAGATGTGGTAAAAGAAGCGGTAATAGAAGAAAGTAAATCTGCGCAGGACAACACAAGCAAAGGCAAAGAAGAAAATGCCAGAAAGCAACATACCGCTTCAAAAAATAAAAAAGAGCAGACCTCAGCCGAAAAAGATTCTTCCAAAAAAGAAGAACCTAAAAAAACACCTAGACCAAGAAAGACGGATTCTCGAGATCATTCTAATCAAGGTAAGCATAAAGGCCAAGAAAAGAAAAATGTGTCTCATCCTTCTAAGCAACAAAAAAATGCGCCACATCCAAAAGCAAAAGCTCAGGATAAGGTAGAAGATTCTAATCAGAACAAGAAAGAAAATGTTGAAGACAACAAACAGAGTCATCAACAAAATAAAGCACACCAAACCAAGCAGCGACCTAACAACAACCGTCAAGACAAACAACGTCAAGATAATGCTCGCCCTGAAAAACAGCAGACTGACCAACAAAATCAAGAGCAAAAAAATCCTCAGCGAAAAGAGCAAAAACAAAACAATACACCACAGCACAAAAATCAGAATAAACCAAACCCTAATCAAAAGAACAAGTACAAACAACCTGAGTACGAATTTGATGCCATTATAGAAAGTGAAGGTGTTTTAGAGTTAATGCCTGATGGATATGGCTTTTTGCGTTCTTCAGATTACAATTATTTATCGTCTCCAGACGATATTTACCTTTCTCAATCTCAAATTAGGTTGTTTGGATTAAAAACGGGAGACACGGTTTTAGGTCAAGTTAGACCACCAAAAGAAGGCGAGAAATATTTCCCTTTAATCCGAATTGTAAAGATTAATGGGTTAGACCCACAAGTGGTTCGCGATCGGGTTTCATTTGAACACTTAACGCCGCTTTTCCCTGAAGAAAAATTCATTTTAGACGGAAAACGTTCCAGCATTTCAACACGAATAATGGATTTGTTTGCTCCTATTGGAAAAGGACAACGAGGTATGATTGTTTCGCAACCTAAAACGGGTAAAACCATGTTGCTGAAAGATATTGCCAATGCCATTGCTGCTAATCATCCGGAAGTGTATCAAATTGTGTTGTTAATTGATGAACGCCCAGAAGAAGTTACCGACATGCAACGTAATGTACGTGGCGAAGTAATTGCTTCTACCTTTGATAAGGAAGCGCACGAACACGTAAGAGTAGCAAATATTGTTATTGAAAAAGCAAAACGTTTAGTTGAATCTGGACACGATGTAGTTATTTTATTAGACTCTATTACTCGATTGGCAAGAGCGTATAACACCGTTCAACCTTCTAGCGGAAAAGTATTGAGTGGTGGTGTAGATGCCAACGCGTTGCACAAACCTAAACGCTTTTTTGGAGCGGCTAGAAATATAGAAAATGGCGGATCTTTATCTATTATTGCTACTGCATTAACAGATACCGGTTCCAAAATGGACGAAGTTATTTTTGAAGAATTTAAAGGGACAGGTAACATGGAATTGCAGTTGGATCGAAAAATTTCCAACCGAAGAATTTTCCCTGCTATCGATTTAAATGCGTCCAGCACAAGAAGAGACGATTTACTTTTAGACGAAAACACCATTCAGAAAATGTGGGTGTTGCGTAAATATTTGGCAGATATGAATCCTATTGAAGCCATGGAATTTATTCAAGATCGCGTAAAACAATCTAAAAATAATGTCGAGTTTTTATTCTCTATGAATAATGGCGGATAGAATAGATTTTGGAAGTTAGATATTAGAAGTTAGATATTTGATATTTGATATTTGATATTTGAAGTAATAATAACAAATCAAAATATTGATTTACAAAATTTTCCCTTGAGGGAAATGCCGAAAGGCAAAGGGTGTTTTTTTATGAAACGATATTAGATATTAGATATTAGATATTAGAAGTTAGAAGTTAGCTATTTGAAGTAATAATAACAAATAAGAAAATTTTTCCTTTGAGGGAAATGCCGAAAGGCAAAGGGTGTTTTTTCATGAAACGATATTAGATATTAGAAGTTAGATATTTGAAGTAATAATAACGAATCAAAATATTGATTAACAAATTTTCCCTTGAGGGAAATGCCGAATGGCAAAGGGTGTTTTTTATGAAAAGATATGAGAAGTTTCCAAAATAAAAACGAAATACAAAAATGCCGACTTATTTAATAGTCGGTATTTTTTTTGATGTATTCTAAAAAATTATAACGACCTACACGTTTTCATAAATGTAGACTTCTGTGGCTCCTAAGCCGTAGGTTTTGTAATCTGCATCGTAAAAATTGACTTCTTCATCTCTGCGTAAGAGTGTTTCCAATTCTGCTTTTAAAACGCCTTGCCCTACTCCATGAATTAGAATTACGCGTTTAATTCGCTTTTGTTTTGCAAATTCAATTTGCCGTTTAGCCGTATCCAATTGGATGTTCAGCATTTCAAAGTTACTCATGTTTTTAGTGTTTTCAACCAATTCATGAATATGCAAATCTATTTCTAAAGCAGCTTGTTTCTTTTTTTTATCTTTTTTAGTAGGCAAGTTAGATGTTGGTTTCTGTAACTCCCTAAGTTTGGTTTTTTGAAGTTCTTCCCAATCTACTTTTAGCGCGTTTTGTGCCGGTAGTAGTACCAATTCATTAGCATTTGCCTTTATTTCAAAACCATCGGCAGTTTCAACAAGAAGAGTTTGATTTTGAAATGCCATAACTTTTCCTTGCAAGTCATCATCAATCCAAGCTACATGGTCACCGATTTCAAAGCTGTTTTTCATAACTATTTTTGTTTTTCGTCTTCTACATCTTCATCCTTTTTAGTAGTGGTATTTTCAAGCTCGTCATTTTCATTCTTGCTTTTATCATTATCGTTTGCCCATTGCCGTGTAGAAGAATACAACCCAAACATCAAAATAACCAATCCAGCCACTTTTAAATATACTTCATCACTTTCAAAAGCTAAATCGTACAAAAGCAATGCTGCTCCTATAACTATAAATACGGTATAAAAGGCTTGTTTTTTGGTGTTGATCATAACAAAATCATTTTTTCAAAAGTAGTATTTATTTGTTGATTTTAATGGATGTTTAAGCCTTCTACCAAACATAGCTTGCATTATTTTTTGAAATTATTAAGAAATAAACTAATTTGGCAAAATAAACTTAAACCTTAAACCAATGGAACCAAACTCCCCATTTCAAGAAAAGCCTATCAAGCCCTACAACCATATGGCTATGGCTATTATATCAACCGTACTTCCTTTAATCACTTGTACTTTTTTTGGATTAGTAGGTGGAATTACAAGTATCGTATTTGCAAGTCAAGTAAATAGTAAATATGCAAATGGTGATTATGAAGGTGCTAAAAAATCAGCCAAATATGCTAAAATTGCATGGATTATTGCCATTGTTATTTTAGTGGGTCAAATTGCCTTCTTTGTAGTTACCATAATGATGAGCGGTGAAGATTTCTTTGAGCAAATTCAGAAGGAAATTGAACGCCAGCAGTCATTACAAAATCAATAACAAATGGAAATTCAAAAACCACCACATCCGCCTAATCATCTAGCAATGGCCATTATCACCACAATAATGTGCTGCCAAATTACAGGTATTGTAAGTATAGTCTATGCCTCTCAAGTCAATTCCAAATATGCCGTAGGAGATTATGACGGCGCTATTCGCGCTTCAGAGAATGCCAAAACATGGTGGATCATCGGTTTGGTATTAGGCGTTTTAGTATACGTAGGCGTGTTTTTAATTTATGGACTTGCTTTATTTGGTATCGCTAGCGACACTTTTTAAGCAATGACTAAAGCCTTAAAAATAGCACTTTACTCAAGCTTAACATCAATAGGAATATTAATGTTAAGCTTATATTTTTTATTCAGTCCTGAAAAAGTGAATATTTTTCCGAAGTGTCCTTTTTATAGCATTACGAATTTACATTGTCCAGGCTGTGGTTCACAGCGCGCTATTCATGCTTTTTTACACGGTGATATTTGGACTGCCTTACAATACAACTTTTTAATAATCCTTGCTGTAGCAGTTTTGCTTTATAAAGCCTTTCTTTGGTTATTTCCTTATCGAAAAAAAGACAAACAGGAACGCAAAAATATATTATATGCCAATGCAACACCGTGGGTAGTTTTTGCTTTAGTGATACTGTTTTGGTTTCTTAGAAATCTTCCAATCGAACCCTTTACTTATTTAGCTCCATAAAATAGTTTCTTCTTCATTTTAAGTATACTTTGTTAATTTAAAATTCTGCTTCTTGCTAGATTTTGTAGTTTTGCAAATTCAATATGTATACCATGAATGAAGCAATAAAAAATCTAGAACCTCAAGCGGTTTGGAAGAATTTCACCAACTTAAACGCTGTACCAAGACCTTCTAAAAAAGAAGAGCGCGTAATTGCATTTATGCAAGATTTTGGAAAAAAACTAAACTTAGAAACCTTAACCGACAAAGCTGGAAATGTAATTATTAAAAAACCAGCCACTAAAGGATTTGAAGATCGCAAAACCGTGGTTCTTCAGTCGCATTTAGACATGGTGCATCAAAAAAATAATGAAACCAATTTTGATTTTGATTCACAAGGAATTGAAATGCATGTAGATGGCGATTGGGTTCGTGCCAAAGGAACAACACTTGGTGCCGACAATGGTTTAGGTGTGGCTACTATCATGGCTATTTTGGAAGCGAAAGACATGGAGCATCCTGCTATTGAAGCTTTGTTTACCATCGATGAAGAAACTGGAATGACAGGTGCAAAAAATCTTGATCCAACTATTTTAGAAGGCGAAATATTGTTGAACCTCGACACCGAAGAAGATGATGAAATTGGAATTGGTTGTGCTGGTGGCGTAGATCTTACGGCTTCAAAAACGTATAAACAAGAAGAAGTTCCTAGCAAAGCCATTGCTTATCAAATTACGGTTAATGGATTAAATGGTGGCCATTCTGGAATGGACATTATTAAAGGTTTGGGCAATGCCAACAAAATAATGAACCGCATTTTATTTTTAGGTCACACTGAATTTGGTTTGCGCATACATTCAGTTCATGGTGGTGGATTGCGAAATGCTATACCCCGTGAAAGTAAATCGATAGTTGTTATTGACCATGTAAATGAACCTAACTTTCTAAAAGCGGCAAGAAGTTTAACCGAAGAAATTCGTCAGGAATTCAGCGTATTAGAACCCAATTTAAACATCGATTTTAAAACGGAAAAGCTTCCTGAATTGGTAATGAATCAAAAAGACCAAGAAACTTTTATAAAAGCTATTGAAGCAGCACATAATGGAGTGTATAGAATGAGTCCAAGTATTGAAGGTTTAGTTGAAACATCAAATAATGTGGCAAAAGTAGTTGCTGAAGATGGAGAAATTGAAGTGCTATGCTTAACCCGTTCTTCAGTTGAGTCTACCAAAGTTAGTTTAGCCAATTCGCTTTCATCTGTATTTGAACTAGCTGATTTTAACGTGAAACTTTCCGGTGATTATCCGGGTTGGGAACCGAATCCAAATTCAGAAATAGTGCAAGTTTTAGACAAAATCTATCAGCAACAAAATGATGAGAAAGCTAGAATTGCAGCCTGCCATGCAGGCTTGGAATGTGGAATTTTAGGAAGTCATTATCCAAAAATGGACATGGTTTCATTTGGTCCAACTATTCGTGGTGCGCATTCACCAGACGAACGAGCTAGTATTTCTTCAACCCAAAAATTTTGGAAATTAACCCAAGAAGTTCTTAAGCAGATTCCTAAGCGGTAGTTGAAGTTGAATTAGCTTGATTTTTATTGCGAAGTCTCAGACTTCGCAATAAAAATCATTTAACTGAAGTTTCTGAGTTTTACATGAATAAAACTTCATATTCTTTATATTTAATTTACATTTACTTTACAATATTTTAAATCAACTCTTTAGGTCACTTCGAGCCCACGGAAATTTAAGAAATTTTATTTGATGGAAAGTGACGTTTAAATCATTGTTCTTTCAATTTCTTTTTTGTTGCCCCATCTCTAAAGAGTGCAAAAAAGTATATAAATGAAATAAAATAGTAGCCATTCACCCTTTAGGGACGGGGTTAAAATGGTGGTATCAATTAGATAGATTTAACTTATTTGCGTAAAAACGTCATTGGTAGTGTTTTAATTTATCGACGGTATGAGATAAATTAAATGTATCGAAAAGTTTTAGGTTGTCCCTACAATTAGGTCTCGATACATTTTTTTCTTCTTATCAGTCGAAAAAAAAACTCGACCAGACAGTAAAACTTTGATATTGTGTTTCATAAATATGTAATTTATTAGCTCCGAAACTTCAGTCATCTAATAAAAAGCAAAGCTCAAAGCCGTTAAACCAAGCAGAAAAACAAATAGCGAAATGGGATAGGATACAGCAATGAAGGTACATTTTAAAATGCTCGCTATTCTTCCATTTCCATAAAAATTTCGGATTGCTTTGTACGTGTAGTAAAATACACCCAAATTAAAAATTAAGCTTATCCATCCGCTTTCCCAGTACAAGCCGATTAAAAGTGAGAGTGCGAAAATGATGAGTAAGAAACTACTCAAATTGAAATTAAACACCATATGGTCAACATAGGTTTTGCCAGAGCCCATAAACAAAAGTAAATTTCCAATACTAAATAAGGGCACAAAAAAGAAAATAAAAAATGGTGTTTTAGCTAGCACAAAGTTCAAAAAACTGGCAATACTTTGTTGGGTTTTTGTCAATCCTCTGTAAAAACGATACAAACACCAATCTAAAAAGCGATCTTCTAAAATCCCACTTTCAACAGCTTCTTCATATTTTAAATGCGCATTATCATTAAATGCTTTTTCTAATGCAGAAGTCTTGTTATCCTTCAAATCTATATCCAAAACAGGACTCTTTTTATTCCCCTGTCTCTTTTGAAGGGAGTCTATTAAAGAATTAATTTCAACTTTGTTGATTCTTTTATCATTTGAATTGTTGGTTTCATCAGTAATCGCATCCTCAAAGCCAGCAACAATGGAATTATCGTTTTCAAAATTAGATTCTTCTTCAGCATAAGAATCCTTATTCATAAAATTAAGTCCTTCAAAATCTTCTTCATTTATGGATAAACTAATTACCAAAAAGAAAATAATTGCGATGCTCAAAAAAAAGCGGAAGGGATTGGTAAATTGATTGCGTTTTCCGTTAACGTAAGCCAAAGGCAAGGCGCCAGGTTTTAAAAATAAGAGCTTTAAAGACTTCCATAATTTTGAATCGTAAGAAATAAAAGAACTGAACAATTCTTCAATTAAGTCTTTTAAATTAATTTTTTTAGTAGAATTCCGTTGCCCACAACTAGGGCAAAATTTATCACTTACATCTAATGGATGTGAGCAGTTTAAACAAACTTCTCCTCGATATTGAAAGGAAAAGCGTTTGGGTTTACATTTAGGAAGCCATCTCATTGGGTAGTTTTAAAGTGTACCAAAATAATAAAATTTTTAACATTATTATTTACTTGATGGCTAAACACAACAAATAAAAAACGGAAGCAGTTGCTTCCGTTTTTAAAATCTAACTAATAATCTGTTTTTTTACTCATCGTAAATATTGGAGTATTTACCATCACTAGTTTCAAAAAACTTTCCGTTTACGTAGCGAAAATGTTTGTCCAAGGTTTTGAGTGCTTCATGATCTTCTTGGGTAAGCGCAATCTTTTCACTAGCTAGATTTTCTTTTATTCTACCTGGATTAGTAGATTTAGGAATAACCGCAGTTCCGCGTTCTACTGACCATTTAATTAAAACTTGTGCCACAGTTGCATCACGTTTTTCTGCAATTTTCTTTACAACATCATTATCTAAAAGTGAAGGTTCGTTTTCAGCCTTCATTTCTTTGGTTCTATCGCTGCTTCCTAAGGGCGAATAAGCTGTTAAGGCAATCTGATTATTTTTACAAAATTCCAATAGTTCATTTTGATGCAAATACGGATGCAATTCCACTTGATTCATCTCTGGAACATCATCTGTTTTGCTCATCAAGTCTTTCAGTTTTTTTATACTGAAGTTAGAAACGCCAACGTGCTTTACCAAACCTTGTTTCTTGGCTTCTAGCATGGCTTCCCAAGTTTCAATGATAGGTACTTCTTCTAAAGACAAAAAGTCGTCATCACTTTCTGGGAAACCCTTTAAATCGGGCTTAAAAGCCACTGGCCAATGCATTAAATAAAGGTCTAAATAATCTAATTGTAAATCTGATAGCGTTTGTTTTAGGGCTGGTATTACATCTTCTTTTTTATGCGCTGTATTCCATAATTTTGAAGTTACCCAAACATCTTCTCGTTTAATGGTATCTTCATTAAAAGTGTTTGCAAAAGCTTCACCCACTTCTTTTTCATTTTGATAAACCGCAGCACAATCTATGTGTTGGTATCCTGCTTTAAGCGCAATTTCTACGGCATCTTTCACTTTTCCTGGTGCAGATTTCCATGTTCCTAAACCTATAGCTGGTACTTCTGCTCCACTTCTTAATTGTATTTTTTTCATATTATTTTTCTTTTTTCGATTAAATTAAAAATACAACTTTACTAGATAAACCTCAGCACATGATATTGGTTTAATCTAAGTTTAACAAGTGAAACAAGCTTTTGCTGGATAATTAATGTCAGTTCGAGCCTTCGGAAATTTTATAATTTTACTTAATATAAAGTGACAATTAAAACAAAAATTTTCATTTAAACTATGCATCAGCTTCTTCCCTTCCATTGAAGTAAGGCTAAGGGATGGATGTAAACTAAAATACAAAAACACCCTTTGCCTTTCGGCATTTCCCTTTAGGGAAAAAAATTTAATCAATCTTATTCACTAAAGATAAAACCAGTAAAGCTTTTTGAAAGTAACTGAAAACAGACAAATTATATAAAGACGTCATTGGCAGTGATTTTTTAAAAAAAAATAGTGTCGATAACCAATTCATATCGAAAAATTCTAATTATCGATACTCACGAGACTTCGGGGTCACTCATTTCAATCATGAAATTCACTCAAATTGACAGACTTTTATCAAAATACAAAACGGGTAAAGTGACATTTTTAATACTGTTTTAGCATCGAGCGGAGTCAAGATGTGGCTGGTTCTCGACTCCGCACGAAATTAAAACAAAACATTGATAACCATTACTTTATAAAATATGTCAGTTCGATTTATATACAAATGAAAAGGAATACATAACAAAAAACGCTGACTTTAAATAAAAGCCAGCGTTTTGTATAGCTAAAAAGCATCCTTAAAATTAAGCAGAATTTCGACTGGCGTTGATATTGCCAAATAAGGTTCTAACTACCATTTTTTCGAAGGTAACTTTATCTTCATCATTCTCTTGAATTTTTTGAAGCGCATATTGCTGAATGGTCAATAATGGTAAAATAATTTGTTCACGCATGCTGATGGAACGTTTTGCTAATTCTTCGTTATCCATCAATTTCTTTTGGCCTGTGAGTTTCAGCACCAATTCTTTGGTCAACAAATATTCTCTTCTCAGTTCTTTCCAAAATTCGCCATACACAGAATCGTTTTTCATGTAGGATGTCAAAGGAAAATAGGATTTTTTCATAGACATGATGCTATTTAAAATTAAGCTTCTAAAAAAAGCTGATTCTTGATAGAGTTCTTCAATTTTAGAAAAATCATCTCGGTATTTTTCCAAAGCTGTTCCTAAGCCATAATATCCTGGCACATTTTGACGAATTAAACTCCAAGAACCTACAAACGGAATAGCGCGTAAATCTTTTAAAGTAAGTTTAGCGTCTTTGTTTCGTTTAGTAGGTCTACTACCAATGTTTGTTGCACCATAGTATTTAAGCGTGGTCATATCTTCTAAATACGAGATAAATAAATCGTGATTTTTTAACTCGGTGTATTTTTGGTAACTTAAATCTGACAATTCATTCATCAAATTTTTATGTGCTGGATCCCAACCTTTTCTTCCTTTGGCTTTTACTCCTGCAAGTAAAAGTTGCTCGAAGTTGTAAGTTGCTTGTTCGTGGGTTCCATAAACGCTGGTTATGGTTTGCCCTTGAATGGTTAATTGAATTTTCTCTTTGGCAATATCATCACCTTGTGCGGCATAAAACTGATGTGTTTTTCCACCTCCACGCGCTGGTGGTCCACCACGACCATCAAAAAAGACTACTTGATAGTCTTTGCTTCTGGACAGAGAAGTTAAACGTTCTTTGGTTCTGTAAATTTCCCAGTTGGCTTTTAAATAACCTCCATCTTTGGTACCGTCTGAAAAGCCTAACATAATGTGTTGCTCTTTTCTTCTGCGTTGCAAATGGGCTTTGTAAACGGAGTTTTCGTATAGCGAATTCATTACCGCTTCAGAATTATCCATGCCTTCCATGGTTTCAAAAAGTGGGACAATGTCTATTTTTATATCATCTGCTTCATATCCACAGTATTTGAATAAGGCATACACATGCAGCACATCAAAAATACTTTCAGAGTTAGATATAATGTAACGGTGTAAACCACGTTGACCGTTTAATTGCTGAATTTCTTTGATTTGATATACGTTTTTTATGGTATCTGAAACCAAATCGTCCGCATAGTTTTCGGGTTTCAATTGAAGCGATTTTTCCGTTAAGTAAGTTAATTTTTCTTCATCGCTTAATTCATCATAATTCAAATTGAATTCTTTTTTGAAAATACTTTGTATAATCTCTAAATGAATACTGCTATCTTGACGAATATCTAAAGTGGCAAAATGGTTTCCGAAAAGATGAACTCGACCGATAAAGTCATCAATTAAATCTACATTAAGCGAATTGTAATCGCTTACAACCAGTTTTCTTACTTTGTATAAAATTTTCAAAATTTCCTGAGAACTCAAGCTGGTTTTTTTCTTGAAAATTTGTTTATACAATTTCTTTTTCAATTTTTGAAGTGGTTCTTCTACTTTGCTGAAAGTAAGCTTTCTCATCAATACTTTTAGGTGATTGTAGTAACACTTCATGATAGTAACTCTCAGTTGAGATGCTACTTCCATAGTAGTTTGTGCAGTAACATACGGATTGCCATCGCGGTCGCCACCCGGCCAAAAACCGAGTTCTAATAAGTTAGGATTGTAGTCTGGACTTAAATTTGTGCGTTTGGCTATATTATGGTAAATGCTTCCCAAGGTGTCGTAATACACATAGCGCAAATAAAAAATGATGCTTTGGGCTTCATCGAAAGGAGTTGGCTTTTTGCGGTTAATAAATGGCGTAAAGGCTAATTGCTGTAAAGTGTTATCTATTTTAGTAATGCTATCTGCTTTAATTCCTAAGCGCAATTCATGCATGATGCCTTGCACATTGTTAGAATAAAATTGCGTTGGGTGAGCTGTAAAAACTACACGAGCCGAAAAGTTTTTAAAATGCTCAATTAAATCTTCGTAATTGGTATTTCTCGGGTGAAGAATTTCTTCAATTTTTTGCTTTTTCAAACTGGTAAAGGCAGCATCTTCTACACTATCAAACAAGACTACTTGACGCTCGATGTATTGTATCATCCTAAACAATAAGTCAAATTGTTCTTGCTTATCTAAATTATCTGTATGATTATTGAAAAACTGCTCAATAATATCTTTTGGTTCTGCATCTTTGGCATATCCTTCTTGGCTAAGTTTATGTAATAGAGGAATAAAGATTCCAGTATGAGAAGTATTTTCATTGGGCAAATTCAGGAATAAACTATTATATATTAAGTATTTATTTTTCACCAGTTGTCTAAATTTCTCTAAACGTTCTTGATTTTGCATAGTATGTTGTTTGTTAATTCTTAAATGAAAATTGATAAAATGGACTTCTTCAAATATATGAAAAATTAAAAACTATCGCTTAACTCCGCTTCGCTTAAATTTAACAACAGCGAACAAAAAGATGAAAATTGCTAAAAACTGAGCAACTCTTGCAATATAATCTCCTGATTTTACATAAAATGTTTCTTTTTTATAAACAGGAATTTTGCCGCTTATTAGTCCTAATTGATTGTATTTGGTTTTCTTAATTTCTGTACCGTCTGCATCAATAAACCCAGAAATTCCGGTATTTGCTGAACGTGCAACGGCTTTTCTTGTTTCAATTGCTCTCAACTTTGCATAACTCCAATGTTGTTTATGTCCTTGCGTTTCTGCCCACCAAGCATCGTTGGTCATGATGGCTAAAATTTCTGCACCATTTTGAACATATTGGCTTACATATTCACCATAAACCGATTCGTAACAAATGATGGGCGCTACTTTAACGCCATTGTTAAGTGAATAAGCAGAACGTTCAACCTGTGTGGTTTTCATAGCGACTGTTCCGCCTAAATCCAACATTACATCGCCTAAAATAGGACGCAAAACCGATTGGTAAGGGAAGTTTTCTACACCAACAACCAATTTTGATTTATAGTAGAATTCTGTTGTCTGGTTTGCTTTTTCAAAAAAAGCTGCGTTATAGTCGTTGTACCAAAATCCTCGCGGATGTAAATTAGATTGATGTGATTTTTCGCTTTCATTTTCAAGAATATCGTAAGCAGAAATGCCCCCCAAAACAGAAACATTTGGAAAATCTGAAATTAGTCTTTGTGAAAAATCATGTGCTTCACTTATTTGAAAATTTTTAAATCTTGTACCTTGTGCAAAAACCGTTTCGGGCAGTAAAACTAAATCGGTTGTTGGTTTGATTTCTTCAGAAACCAATTTCAGCAATTTCTTTTTAATGGCTTCATCGTCGGTATGGTATTTTTCACTGTATGGATCTACGTTAGGTTGTAAGGCAATTACTTCAATATGAGACTCTGCTTCATCTAAATTTGATTTAATAAGAAAAGAAATGCCAATTGGAATCCCAACAAAAAGAATGAGTTTAATGCTACTTCGTACTAAAATTGCTTTGTCTTTGTGTTGTTGAAAAAGCAAAATTGCTTTCAATACCAAGATATTTGCAATTAACACCCAAAGCGTTCCACCAAAAGTTCCGGTGTATTCGTACCATTGAATCAGGGCTGTGTTTTCCGAAAAAGCATTGCCCAAATTGAGCCATGGCCAAGAAAATTCCCAGTGCAAATGAAGGTATTCAAAACAAATCCAAATGGCTATAAAAAAGGATGAAGCAGCTGTAAAATTAACGCGTTTCGCCACGATATGATAAAGCAAAAACACCAAACTCATTAAAAGCGAATTCACCAACACGGCAAAAAACATCCCAAAAGGGTCTGAATAATACAACCAAGAAGTAGTGGCAAAATTCCATATTAAAAAAGTGAGATAGGCTAAACCAAAAACTTTGATTTTTAATTTTCTAGTATTTTTTTGTCTCAGTTGAAGTTCTGCCCATAATAAAGGAACAAAGGCAAAAAACAGAAAAAAAACGAAGCCGTAAGTAGGCCATGAAACAGCAAATAAAAATCCTGATAAAATGGCTAGTAGGAGATTTTTCAAATTGAGTGTTTATTTTCAAAAATACACAATAGATTGAATATCTGAAGTAGAAATTGCGTTTGTTCAATTAAAATGTTCCATTTTTTTAAGATATTTAGCAATAATTTTACATCATGGGAAAATTCAAAAAAATGAAATGGTTTGGCTCCTACTCTATTCAATTTGTATTGATTTTTATTAGTGTATTACTTGCTTTTATGTTGTCTGAATGGAGCAGCGACAGAGAAGAGCGTATTTCTGAATTAAAAATTTTAACCGAAATCAATAATAGTCTAGATCGAGATTTATACGATATTGAATCTAATATTGAAGGTTATAAATACAGTATGCGAAGTGCTGAAGTTATAGAAAATTGGCTCTCAAAAAAAGCAATTCCACAAGATTCGATTAATTTATACTACCAAATTTTATTCAGGAATTACACACCTATTATCAATCGGTCTGCCTACGAATCTTTAAAAGCTACCAGCATAAAAACCATTTCGAACGATTCACTGCGTTTGGAAATTATTTCGGTGTACGATTATTATTACCGTATTCTTGAAAAACTAGAAGATGAGATTTACGAAATGCAGGACTACCGAAATCATATAGAAATTACAAATGAAATTATTACACCTTATATGGAATTTGATGAGAATTTAGAATTGATTCAACTTCGGCCAGCAAATAATTTGAGTGATCAAGACCAAAATACAATTAAACGATGCCTTTGGAAAACGGAACAAAACAGAGAATTTAAATTAAGAGAATACACTTTTGTAAGTGAAAAAATAAAAGCACTTCAAGTGCAAATTGAAAAAGAATTGGAAGAAGAATAAAACTATATATTTGGAAAAAAATCGCTTATGAAAACTGAGTTCATCAAATTGTTGCTCATCTGTATTTTAGTTATTTCCTGCCAAGAAGAAAATCAAACCACCTACTTTTCAGCAAAATTACCAAGTCTAAATAACAAAAATCTTGAATTAGTTCCTGTTAATAGTTATTATACAGGTTTAAAAAGATTGGAAAAATTTCCGGTTGCTAAAACGGATAGTACTGGTTTTTTAAGTTTTGAAATGGAAAACTTGGATGCAGGCTTTTATCAATTGATCTACAATAATTATCCCATGTTGAATTATGATATTTATCTTGAACCCAAGGATTCTATTGTTGTGGAACAATCTTCATGGCAAGATAAACCCAGTTTTAAAGTAACTGGAAATGGAGCAGAAAAGCTTCACTATCTTGAAACGGATTTTCAATTATTTGAAGGAACCAATGCTTTTTATAAAAAAATAAAAAGTGATGAGTTTCATTCTGCAATGGATTTCAAAAAATTCATCGATAGTATTTTTAAACCCAGATTTAAAAAATTAGCCCAGTCTAAAAATAGCGATACCCAGCTAGATATTCATCTTAAAAAACACTTGGAAATTCAACGTGCCAACTTTTTACTGCAACATTTGGAATATCGAAATTATTACATGCAAAATGAATTTAATTATCATTTCCCTAAAGAAGAAGATTACATTAGTTTCTTAGATAGTGTAAATATTAATGATGATTTTACAAATGCTAAATATACTTTAGAGTTTGCGCAAAACTACTTAACCTATATAACTGAAAAAGAAATTTTTGAGAATCCCGATTTAGAGAAAAAGGTGGAGAATTTAAATTTAAAGTGGGACTTTATTTCACATAAAGCACCTACCCAATGGAATGATTTATTAGCCCTAAGTACCATCAAGGATTTTTCCTTTGCTATGTTAGAAGATGGTTTTTTTGAAGATCTTTCAAATTTCAGAAAGCAAACAGATTCTTTATTTTTTGATGAAGAAAACCAAAAGCTTTTCAAATTAAATGCAGAGCCATTTTTGAAACTAGCACCTGGAGAACCAGCCCCTGATTTCGCATTACCTGATGCAGTTGGTAAAATTCACCGTTTAAGTGATTTCAAAGGAAAAGTAGTGTACATCGACTTTTGGGGAACTTGGTGTGGCCCTTGTATTGCTGAAATTCCGGCCACTTTAGCTTTACACAAGAAATATAAAGATGAAGATGTCGTTTTTTTAAATGTAGCTTTAGAAAGTGGTGAAAAAGAGATTGAAGAATGGAGAAGTTTTATTTCAGGCGATAGTCCTTATGCCGAAAAAGTTTTAGAAGGTAAACCTTATACGGGAGTTCATTTGGTAGCTGAAAATCAATTTAGAAATGAAGAAATTAAAGATTACCTCATCAATTTTGCTCCTACTTATGTTTTAGTAGACCAAGAAGGAAATTTAGTGAATGCGCGTGCGCCAAGACCTAAGCAGATTGAAGATGAGCTTAACTTACTTTTGGAAAAAATGAAAGGCTATGAATAAAACAAGCTAATGGTTTTGTGAGATGTTGATAATGTACAAAACTTCAAACTCTAGATGAGTCTACTATTCATAATGAAAAGTTTCCACCTTCAATTCTTCAGAATGAGGACCGATAAACAACTTAAATTCTCCGGCTTCGGCTTCCCATTTTTTGTTAGCAGTGTAAAATTGGATATCCTTTTCAGAAATTTCAAAAGAAATGGTTTTGGATTCTCCAGGTTTTAATCCTACTTTTTCAAAAGCCTTTAATTCTAAAACAGGTCTTGTTCGGCTAGCCACCAAATCCCGAATATAGAGTTGAACAACTTCTTCACCAAAACGATCGCCTGAGTTAGTGACTTCGATTTCCGCGGTTAGTTTTTCGCCTTTATTGAAGTTGTTTTTACTCAATTTAATTTCGCCATAATCAAAACTCGTATAACTTAATCCAAATCCAAATGGAAACAAGGGCTCATCATTAACATCGGTGGTATTACTGAAAACAACTTCATTTGGGCTTCCTGTTGGTCTGCCTGTGTTTTTATGGTTGTAATAAAAAGGCTCCTGACCAGAACTTCTTGGGAAAGAAACCGTTAATTTACCTGAAGGATTGTAATTTCCTAAAAGCACATCGGCAATGGCATTTCCTGCTTGTGAACCCAAATGCCAAGCTTCAAGAATAGCTGGGAAGTGTTTTGCCGACCAACTGATGTCCATTGGGCGTCCGTTCATTAAAACCATAATCGTGTTGGGATTGGCTTCATAAACCGCTTCGATTAATTCGTTTTGAAGTCCTGCAAAACCAATGTTGGCTTGACTTCTACCTTCTCCACTTTGAAAGGCGCTTTCGCCCACCACTAAGACCACCAACTCTTTGCTTTTTGCTAATTTTACAGCTTCTTCAATTTTTGAATTATCGGTGGTATTGATTTTTAATGGGGAACCAAAGCTTTCTCCACCTTTAATAAAATCAATTCCTTCATGGTAACTCAATTCTACTGAATTGGATAATTTTCCTTTAAGTCCTTCATATACGGAAACCGCTGAATCATCAATAGCTTTCCCTCTCCAATTTCCGAGTGGTGTATTTTTATCGTTGGCCAACGGACCAATTAAAGCAATGGATTTAACTTCATCTGAAATGGGTAAAATTTGATTTTCATTTTTCAGTAAAACCATAGATTTTAAAGCCGCTTCGTAAGCTAAATCCATGTTTTCTTTGCTCATGATATCTGTTTTCTCCCTTGCTTCGTCGCAATATTTATAAGGATTATCAAATAAACCCAATTGAAATTTCAAATTCAAAATTCGTCCAACAGCATCATTTACTCTGCTTTCAGCTACTACTTCATCTTCGACCAATTGTACTAAATGTTCTGCATAGGCATTGCTTTCCATATCCATATCGTTTCCAGCTTGAACTGCCATTGATGCTGATTCAGCTAAGTTTGCAGTTACTCCATGCGTTTCCAATTCTTTAATGGAACCCCAATCTGAAACTACAAAACCTTTGTAATTCCATTTCTCTTTCAGCAATTCCTTTTGTAATTCGTGACTTGCGGTGGCAGGCAGACCATCCATATCGCTAAAGGAATTCATAAACGTGGCAATTCCGGCTTCAGCTAAAACTTTAAAAGGTGGCAAAACGGCATTGTGAAATTCATTTTCTCCGATGTTTACGGTGTTGTATTCTTTTCCAGCTTCAACAAAACCGTAGCCAGCAAAATGTTTTGCGCATGCTGCCATGGTGGTAGGATTTGCTAAATCTTCGCCTTGATAACCCTTCATTTTTGCTAAGCCTACTTGTGTATTCAGGTAGGTATCTTCACCTGCACTTTCCATGATTCTTCCCCAACGGGCATCTCGCGAAATGTCTACCATAGGCGCAAATGTCCAATTTACTCCGGCTGCGGTGGCTTCCTTTGCTGAAACTGCTGCTGTTCTTTGCATTAAATCTAAGTCCCAACTTGCGGCTTCACCTAACGGAATAGGAAACATGGTTTTGTAACCGTGAATGACATCGAAACCAAAAAGCATCGGGATTTTTAGTCGTGACTTTTCAATAGCTAACTTTTGTGCTTCTCTAACTTGTTCTACAGAAGTTACATTTAGCATGCTTCCTACTAAGCCTTTTTCAATTTGTTGTTTTTTGAGTTGGGTATTGGCATTGGTTGCTGGACCCGTTAAATCCCAACCGCCACTGTATTGCACCATCTGCCCTACTTTTTCTTCTAAGGTCATCTTGCCTAAAAGCGAATCGACTTGCTTTTGGTATTCCAATGTATGGATTGAATTTTCTGAAGAGGTTTCGGATGTTGAACAAGACATGATAAAAAGACTAAGTATGAAAACGTATGCGTATGACTTCATTTTTGAAAATTGTGATTACACAGGATTTTGATTGCAAATATAATGTCTTCAAGACTAATGAGAAGCTTAAATGAATTTCAAATCAAATTGAACAAATAATGAAAAATATATTGACTATGAATACTATACTTAAACCGTTGTGTATTTTCGTGTTAAAATAAAGTTTTTCATTTAAATTATGCATCAGCTTCTTCCTTTCCATTTAGGGAAGGCTTAGGGATGGGTGTAAACTAAAATATGAAAACACCCTTTGCCTTTCGGCATTTCCCTTCAGGGAAAAAATTTCAATCAAACTTATTCATTAATAGTAAAACCAGTAAACCAATTTGAAAGTCGCTGAAAACAGACAAATTACGTAAAGACATCCTATTAGTGATTTTTTTCGAAAAATTGTATGAAGAACCTGTTCATATTGAAAAATTCTTATTCTAGACACTCCCCGAGACTTCGGAATAAAACATTTCAACCGTGAAATTCACTCGAATTAAAAGAATTTTGTCAAAATGCATAACGGGTTATACCTAATATATAAAAATATACGCCAAATGCCTTATAGTTTGATGTTTACAATTAAAGAATATTTGTTGACAAATTAATTTACTAACTTTTTTATTAACATTAAATCTTTTCGTCATGAAAAAAACAATTACATTTATTATGCTTTTGTTGATTGCCATAGCAGCAAAAGCGCAAAATTATCAGATTAGTTTTACAGGTTCAGGAGAAAGCTCCGTTGTAGATAGCATTTATGTTGAAAATTTAACTCAAGGAACAGAATTAGGTTTAGCAGGTTCAGAAACCTTAAATCTTGTTGGAACACTTAGTGTGGATTCTCATTTTGCTGATGTGAAGGATATAAAAATTTATCCTAATCCGATGCAAGAAAAAAGCAGAATAGCCTTTTACAATGATCAAGCAGATATTGTGAAACTGGAAGTTTTTAATTTAGTAGGTAAGCTTATTTCAAGTAAAACTGAAAAAGCGAATTTAGGAATAAATACGTTTGAAATAAATGGTTTACCAGCTGGAGTTTACATTGTAAAACTTTCAACAAATTCTTGGCAAAGCTCTTCAAAATTAATCTCAGAAGGAGTTGCAATGAATTCCCAAACCATCATCTCTAGAGTTGAAACGCCACAGACCTATCAAAATAAATCAACTTTAAATAGTTCTCAATCTATTATTCAAATGCAGTATAATGATGGAGATTTGTTATTGATTGAAGGTCTTTCAGGAGACAATGTTAGCAACATAACTATGGTTCCGACTCAATCACAAACCTTAAATTTAGAATTTTTTGGCTGTGCAGATGCTGATGGAAACAATTATGCTACTGTTACTATTGGTAACCAAGTTTGGATGTCAGAAAATCTAAATTACGAAACGGGTAACAGCTGGTGTTATGATGCAGATGATGCTAACTGTGACCTTTATGGAAGGCTATATGATTGGCAAACCGCTCTAACTGTTTGTCCTTCGGGTTGGCATTTACCAAGCGATGCAGAATGGACTGAGCTTATAGACTATTTAGGCGGTCCATCTGTTGCTGGAGGTAAAATGAAATCGGTTACAGGTTGGTATCCACCCAATGTAGAAGCTACGAATAGTTCTGGTTTTTCTGGTTTACCTGGAGGTGCCGTTATAACTAATTACTATTTTGATGTTGATTACTACACTTACTGGTGGAGCTCTACGGAGTATAATGCAGATCGTGCTTGGCATCGGTACATTTATTTTGGGAACGATGATTCAACAAAGCACCACGGAAATAAAAACTATGGCTATTCTTGCCGATGCATCAAGGACTAAACTCAATACATACTCGCAAAATCTTATTCAATATTTAATTTGAATGCGCTAAGCGATCATCACGAGTTTTAAAATTAATCTTAAGTCTAAACACAAAAAGTCTAAAGCTCATGAAATATTGTTTCACAGAGTTTTAGGCTTTATAGAATCAAATATTTAGTAAGCTGATCAAGATATATCTAAAGTATTGCCAACTATCAAATTTAAAAATATACGGCAATTGCCTAATAGATTGATAATCAAAATATAAAAATATTTGTAAAGAAATAATTCAACAAACCATTTACTAATTTAAAATCTTTTAATCATGAAAAAATTATTTATTTCGTTATGTGTGCTTTGTGCTAGTTATTCTATGCATGCTCAAAGTTTAAACTTAGGAATCAATGCTGGTTTACCCATGGGAGACACTGGCGATTTCTACACTTTTGGCGCTGCTTTAGATGCGAATTATCTTTGGGAAATAAGTGAAGATTTTTCTTTAGGTGGTACAACTGGTTTTCTATACGCTTTTGGAGATAGTTTTGACACTGCAGGTGGAACATTTGATGTAGAAAATGCAGGATATATTCCACTTGCAGCAGCAGCACGTTATTCACTTTCCGAAAAAATTGTTGTTGGTACAGATGTTGGTTATGCTATTGGGGTTGCCCCATCAGGTTCAGATAGTGCTTTTTATTATGCTCCAAAAGCTCAGTATGCATTTTCAGAAACAATGTCTGGAGTGCTAAGCTACAGGAGCGTTAGTGTTTCTGGAGTAAGTTTTGACCTGTTAACTTTTGGTATAGAATTTCAATTCTAAAATAAGATTTACAACTCACTTAACTTCCGCATCTATTATAAAAAACCCAATTTTAATATACGACAAATACCTTATAGATTAGCTAAGGTAAGTGCGTCACATTTGTAAGGAAACAATTAATATCAATTACTAATCAATTAAACATTTTATTATGAAATCAAATTATTTAACTATCACAGCCATTTTTTTAAGTCTTTTTGTAAGTATAAGTTTTACATCGTGCAGTAGCGATGACGATGGTGGATCTGGCGGAAGTGCTGCCAATGGAACTGTAAAAGCAAAAATAGATGGAGCCAATTTCCAATCGCAAGAAATGTTTTCCACGGCAACTAAAGTAAGTGCTGGTGGCTCAACAACCATGACACTTCAAGGCACAGACAATTCTGGAAAAGGATTCAATTTTGTAATCAACGGCTATGAAGGTGAAGGAACTTATACGTTTGGAGGCGAAAGTTTAGGATTTATTGTTGGAAATTACATAGAGGCTAATGCTTCAAACCCAACTGCTTCTCAAACCTGGACTGCACCTTATGACGACGATTCCATTAGAGGAGAATTACAAATAAGTACAGATTCAGAAGATAACGTAACTGGTACTTTTGAGTTTACTGCGAAAAATTCTAACGGTGATGGCTCAATAAAAAACATTACCGAAGGCTCTTTCAACTT
Organism: Psychroflexus planctonicus; assembly: GCF_014640195.1. GTDB lineage: Bacteria > Bacteroidota > Bacteroidia > Flavobacteriales > Flavobacteriaceae > Psychroflexus > Psychroflexus planctonicus. Next base: position 29,724 of record NZ_BMGM01000004.1, on the reverse strand, counting down.
AGATGTAACTTCATTTTAATCTTCAGATTATCAATGCATTTTAGCTCTTCAGGTTTGATAAATTTCAAATAGAACATGTTGAATTAAAAAACCTTAAGAGCTAAACTTTACTAACTTTCTAATTGAAAGCTGCATTTCAAATTTTAAATCAAGAAAAAATTAACTCATATGAAACCACTACTTAAAATCAGTTTGATATTTGTTCTGCTATTGCTTTGTAGTACAAACCTTGTAATTGCTCAGAAATCAATGCAAGACGTAGCTGAATTAAAAGATAGAAAATGGGATAAATTGGTAAAAAGTTATAAAAATAATAGTACATGGATTGACGCGCTTCAGGGATTGCTAAATGAAGATTTACTGTCTGAAGATAATTTACCTAATCCTAAAAAAATAGGAGTTTTAACCATGCAGATTTGGGACAAATCCATTACAAAAGTATCCAAAACAACAACTAAGACACCATTTTCTACTACAACTACAACACTGTATTCAAAAAACTACTTAACACCTTCGGGTAGTAATATGGTTGCAGACAAGTTTCTCGAGCATATGTTGCCCATTTTAAAAACTAAATTTAAAGCAAAAAGCATTTCTTTATTAGAGCCGAAAGAATACCTAAATAGTGAAGAAAAGACAACTATTTATAGAGATGGTGTAAATAAAATAGAATTGAGCGGTCTATCTAAGTCCCTACAAAAGTTGAATAAATTTTTCACAAAGAAAGATTTAGAAGTTCAAGGTTCATTGTCTGCTACTGGATATGAATTTTATCCTTTAAGCGCAAAATTAGTTTCAACAGACTTTAAAGCACCTGCATCGGTAGGGTTAATTTCAGAAGAGCTAGAGCTGGATGCAGTATTGATCATAACCGTTAATGTAAGTTTAGAAAAACGTGGTAAAAGTCTGGTGATCCACGGTATAGAAACAGCATTAGTTGGACCAATTGATGATGACACAACCAAAGAATACAAAGGCAGAATTGGAGCCGGAATGATGAATAAATATCGCGATGGGTTAAACTTTAGCTCAGTTTATTTTGAAGTAGAACCTTTTGAAATTGCAGAACTTGATAGGAAAAGTGCCAAAATTGAAGAATGGTATTTAGATGGGCTTGATACTGTAACATCAAGAATGACTGATGATTTAATTACAGGGATGGAAAAATTTATCGCCTTGGATAAGTCTAGAAAATAAATTAATGTATCTGCTTTTATGCACATTTTGATTAACTTTTGATGAAAATCAATTAATTGCCTCGAGCCCTAAAGGGTGTAATTGATTTTCTTCGACCCTTTAAGGGTTGATGCAAAAGAAGAAAATCATCACAATATATGATGCATAGAAGTGGACAATCTACAATCTATTTAACTCATTTTCAGCTAAAGGGATTTGCTTTATAAAATATAATTATTAAAAATGTTAACTACCAATCTTTGAGTCGGAGTTGCATGCTGCAGCTTCGACTTTTTTTAAACCTGATAAAAAATGATTTTAGAAATTAGCCTTATTTTATTTTTTTTTCTTTTGGTGATAATTGTTGTAGTAACTAGTCTATATCGCAAACAAAAACTCATCAATCTATATCTGAAGAGAGAAATTGAACTCATAAAAAGAATTGATTTTTGTAAATCTTTGATCCGTAAAAGACAAGTAATTTTAAATCTATACGATTTTCAATTGTTTAATCTCAACGACGTCCTAGTTAAAAAAAATCCCAATAACTAATGATTTTATACTATTTTTAGACTTTAATATGGTTTCTTATGAAAGATTTAAGAGCAATTTTACTGATAACCTATTTTATTTTCTGCTTCGGAAAAAGTATAGGTCAAAGTACACAAAAAATTGATCGTAGTTGGGAAAACTATGCCACTTCTAAAAACGATTCTGTTAGATTACGTGCTGCAAATGAATTGGCATTCCATTATATTTTTAATAATCCAAACATTGCTGATAGCATCCTTAAGTTAGAACTAAGCAATGCCAAAAAAAATAATCTCGAATTTCATTTCACCGAACTAACCAATACCAGAGGAGTGTATTATGATGTTCTTGGGCAAAAAGATTCATCTAAAGTGTATTTTGAACGTGCTTTAAATCTGAGCAGGAAACACAATATACAATCTTTAGAAGTAAGATGCATCAATAATCTGGGCATGTTTAACTGGAATAATGGTCAGTTTAAAGAAGCGCTCGACTATTTTTATAAAGCCTTGGAGTACAGCAAGAAAATAAATCCTGATGACGATAAAGGTCAATCCAGATATTTAAGTAATATAGGTCTGATTTATCAGGAATTAATGCAATTTGAAAAAGCAATCGAATTTCATGAAAAAGCTTTAGCTATTCGATTAAAGTATGACATGACTAAAGACATTGCTGGATCATATAATAATATGGCAATTTGTTATAAGAGTTTTAATGATTTAGATCAAGCTGAGAAGTATATAAAACTGGCCATAGAATTCGCAGAAAAAGCTGATCAGCCAAGGCTATTTTATCAATTTCAAGGTACCTACGGCAATATTCTGAATCTTCAGAATAAATATGAAATGGCTGAAAAAGCCTACTTAACCGCTTTAAATTTACCTGAAGAATACCTAAACTACAACCGAACTAAATTTATTACGAGTTCAAATTTAATTGATTTATATTACAATACTCGTCAATTTGATAAAGCAAAATCTGTAATTCAAAAAGCAGAAAACTTTATTCATGAAGACCCTTCTTTGTATAATTATGCAGAATCCTATTACATCAATGGAGCAAAAGTGTACTTCGCACTTCAAGATACAGAAAAGGCTGATGAATATTTTGAATTTTACACAGGTGTTAAAGACAGTTTATTTTCAAATCAAAACGCAAAAGCATTGGCAGATGTAGAAGCTAAACTTAAAACCAAAGAAAAGGAAGCCGAGCTAGCCAAAACAAAAACTGAATTACTTGAAAAAGAGTTAAAAGTGAGACAACAAAATCTCATTATTTATGGAAGTATAGCGCTAATCATTGTGTTGATTCTATTAAGTTATTTTATCATTCAATCCAAACAACTCAAGAACAAAAAAATCCAGAAAGAAGCCGAATTGAAAACCGCTTTAGCTAAAATTGAGCTCAAAAATAAACTCGAAGAACAACGGCTGAGGATTTCAAGAGATTTGCATGATAACATTGGGAGTCAGCTCACTTTTGTCATTTCAAGTTTACAGTTTATTCAGCATCAAAAAACAATTCAATTTGAAGAAGTAAAAACTAAACTCAATCAACTCAGTATTTTCACTCGACAAACTATTCATGAGCTGAGAGATACCATTTGGGCCATGAACAAGGAAATGATTGAGTTATCCGATTTGATTATTCGTTTTAAAAACTTTATTAATCAGTTGGATATCAAACAAAATATTTCCGTTACAACATCAGATTACAATGGCGAACAATTCAAATCTCTTCAATTTAGCGCGATTAGTGGTATTCAAATTTACAGGATTGTACAAGAAGCTGTCAATAATGCCATTAAACATGCCGATTCAGAAGACATCAAAATTCATTTTGAAATACATAATCAACAACTCAAAATCACCATAGATGATGACGGAAAAGGCTATAATACAGAAGAACAAGAAGAAGGCAACGGACTTCAAAACATGAAAAAGAGAGCAGAAAAACTGAATGCAGAATTAAAGATACATAGCAAAATAGCATCTGGTACTCAAGTAAAATTGAATATCCCAATAGATACTGAAAACACATAACAATGAATAGTCAAAAAATTAAGCTAGCCCTAGTAGATGATAATGTGTTTATGCTGAAAAGCATAAAGGAAAAATTATCTTTATTTGATGAATTATTTGTGAAAACAACTCAGCTTGGCGGATCAAAAATTTTAGAACATTTAGAAGAACACAGCAACTACCATTTAATTTTGATGGATATTGAAATGCCGGGTTTAAATGGAGTTGAAACTACTACCCTAGTTAAAAAAAAATACCCGCATATTAAAGTGATAATGCTGACCGTTTTTGATAACGACGAAAATATTTTCAATGCCATAAAAGCAGGTGCAGACGGTTATTTGCTGAAAGATGTAAATCCAGATGTATTGCATAAAGGCATTCTAGATACACTTAATGGCGGTGCTGCCATGAATCCATCTATTGCAATGAAAACCTTAAAATTACTACGAAATCCAGACACTATTTCGAAAGACCAGAATACCGAAATAGTTACCTTAACTGCCAGAGAAACCGATGTTTTAGAACAATTAGGGCAAGGATTAAGTTATACAAAAATTGCAGATAATCTGATTATTTCGCCATCTACAGTAAGAAAACACATTGAAAACATCTACAAAAAATTACAAGTTCACAACAAATTAGAAGCAGTTGACATGGCTCGAAAACAAAATTTGATATAATTTTATGCTATATCTACCCGTTGTGCATTTTGACAAAATTCTATTAATTCGAGTGAATTTTAGATTGAAATCTGTAATCGCGTTGTCTCGAGAGTATAGAGAATAAAGATTTTTTAATATGAATAGATTTCTTTATTCGATTTTTCGAAAAAAATCACTAATCGGACGGCTTTACTTAATTTGTCTGTTTTCAGTTCTTTCAAACGGGTTTACTGGTTGTACTATTAATGGATAAGTTGGATTAAAATTTTTCCCTCGAGGGAAATGCCGAAAGGTAAAAGGTGTTTTCGTATTTTAGCTTACACCATCCCTAACTCTTCCTTGAATGGAAGGGAAAAAGCTAATTCATAGTCTATGTGAAAAACTTTATTTCAGCTCAAAATGCACAATGGGTTATATCTTTCTAATTATTCATTTTTAGTTGAAATCATTGAACCTGCTTTTTGAAATGGATTAAGCGATTTCCTTTCTTAGATTAACAGAATTTTACATGAATTAGAAAGGGTAAATCTTATATTGTCTAATCGTATCTAAAAACCAAAAGCAAAATTCAATTAGAAAATTAATACGCACACTTGTTTTATTTCTTATTATTCAACATAACTTTAGCATGAAAGCTCAAGAACAACACACTTATCCGGCTTCTATAAAAAAAGAAGTAGAAAAGGCACTCGCTTATTTCCCTCAGTTACAGGATGTACACATCACTTTTAAATTTAAAACTGATATTAAAAAATCGACCATGCAAGCGCAACCAAAATTCAAGAGTTTGTTTATGCGAAGAAGCAAAAGAGAATATTTTATATTTATTAGCGAAAAATTTAAAATTTCTGATCAAGAATTTAAAACCTTAAATGTTCCGTCTGATGTAATTACAGGTTGGATTGGTCATGAATTAGGCCATATTTTAGATTACGAAAACCGTGGTAGCTTAAATTTAATCTGGTTTGGAATCCGTTATTTACTGTTAGAAAGGCATATTATTGAAGCGGAACGCGCAGCAGATAGCTTTGCTGTAATGCAAGGTATGGAAGATTACATTTTAAAAACCAAAAACTTTATCCTAAACCATGCTGAAATAAATCAACTTTACAAAGAACGCATTATGCGGTATTATTTATCTCCAGAAGACATTATGCAAATTGTACAAAACCGCTAATTAATGATTTTGTACAAAATCTTCCCATTCTTTAAATTTTTCTTCATTCATGACTCTTTCCATTTTAACTTGGCCACCTTTCTTTTTATTTCTTGCATTCCAATCATAAAATACTTCGGAGTCGATCAATTTTACTTTTACACCATTTAAGGCTTTAGACCTAGCCACTTTATAATTTTTATTGGCTTCTTTTAAAGATTCATCTAAAGCATTTGCTACTTCAGCAGCATTTAAACTTGTATCTGAAGCACCCAAGTACCAAAAGTGGTAAAACTCTTCATCTTCAGCGCGTTTTGCACAAATGGTATATTCAGAAATATCTATACCAAATTGATCTTCTAGTGCTTTCATGGCATCATCCATTTTATTAACAGAAAGCTGGGAACCAACTGTGTTCAAAAAGAATTTAGTACGACCTGTAATTTTAATTTCTGCTCTTTTCACATCGCTAAATTGAACGGTATCGCCAATGGTATAACGCCATGCACCACTAACGGTACTTACAATTAATACATAATCTACACCCAACTCCACATCTTCAATGGCAATACACGGTGAATCTGGCTTAAGCGAACCATCTTGATTGATGTATTCTGGCTGAAAAGGCACAAATTCAAAAAATATTCCGTTATCGGTTAACAATTGCATAGCATCGGTTTCTGGTCGTGTTTGCAAAGCAATAAAACCTTCTGAAGCCAAATAAGTGTCGATGATTTCAACTGGTTTTCCGGTCAAGCGTTTGAAGCTTTTTTCGTAAGGACCAAAAGCAACTCCACCAGTAGTGTATACACGTAAGCTTGGCCATATGTCATGAATATTGTCTACGTTGTGGTATGCAATCACTTTTTCCATCATTAATTCCATCCAAGAAGGAATTCCGCTTAAAGCGCCAATGTCCCATTTTTTGGCATTCTCAGCAATTTTTTGAACGCGCTCATCCCAATCGTCTATTCTGGAAATTTCTTCGCCTGGTTTATAAAAGCCACGGAACCAAAATGGAATTCTACTTGCGCTAATTCCGCTTATCTCTCCTTCAATATGGTCGTTTTGTTTCTCTAGGTTGGTGGAGCTACCGAGCATCATGATTTCTTTTTCGAAAAAATCGCCAGGTAAGTCGTAGTTTTTCATAGCCAAAACTTGTTTTATCCCGGCATTTTTAATGGCTTCAATCATTTCTTCCGTTACAGGAATGCGTTTACTTGTTTTTCCTGTTGTTCCAGAACTCAAAGCAAAATAATCTGGATGTTCGGGCCATGTAATATTCTTTTCCCCTTCGTGAAGCTTATGCCACCATTCAACATGAATTTTTTCATAATTGAAAAAAGGAATACTGGACTTGAATAATTTGTAAGGTTGATTTGCAAGTAAAATATTGGAAAATTTGTAATGCAGTCCAAATTCAGTATTTTTAGCTGAATTTAATAAATGATTTAAAACTTCTTTCTGATTTTTAACGTGATCAATTTCAGAAGATATTGAATTACTTAAATGAATAACTCCTTTAATAATGTTTCCTATAATAGCCATAATCAATTTCTTATATTACTAATCTAAGCTATAAGATATAGCTTATTCTGAAATTCATATTAAAAAATTAATATTTATTTATCCAACTGAAATGTTTCTCTCCAATATCAGATTTATTGTCGTCAATGAATTTTAAAAACATCTCAGCAACTGGAGAAAGTTGCTTGGTTTGTAGCCAAACCAACTGCCAGTTTGTTATAATGGGTAAGCCTTTCATGGGTATTATTTCTAAATCATTGTTTTGTAATTCATTTTTAATTCCGATTAATGGCATAACCGAAAAACCCAAACCAGATATTACAGCTTGTTTTACTGCTTCATTAGAAGTAAGTTCAATTTTTTTATAATTCGATACGTTTTTTGAAGCTATAAAATCTTCCATAGCTTTTCGAGTTGCCGATCCAGATTCTCTATAAATCAAGGGTAAGTTATTTATTTTTTTAACTGAATTTATGTTGATTCCTGAATTTTTAGAGCCGATAAAAAACAACTGATTTGGCAGTAAACTGATGCTGTTTACTTTTAATTTTTCGGGTAAAACCGAAACTAAAGCAAAATCTATCTCGTTGTTTTCTAGACTTCTCACCACTTGTGTTTTGTTAGTTACATCGATATTTAAATCTACTGCTTTGTAATTTTTCATAAAACTAGACAAGAAGTAAGGCATTACATATTTGGCTGTAGAAGCAATTGAAAATTTTAAACGTCCAGTTAAAATACCTTGGTAAGCATTGGTTTTATAGTTTATGGCTTCCACTTCGTTCAGAATTTTTTCGGCTGTTTGAGCTATTTCTTTACCAAAATCGGTGATAAAAATTCTTCTTCCCACTTGCTCCGTCAAAGGAATTGAAAATTGATCCTGAAAATTTTTCAACTGAATAGATACCGCAGGCTGACTTAAATGAAGCTCTTCAGATGTCTTTGTAATGCTTTGGTTTTCAGAAACCTTCAAGAATACTTTTAATTGATGCAAAGTATAATTCATAAAAATAGTTTATGTATATGATTAAATATATAAATAAAAACTTATGAATCAAATTTACAATCTTTGCCCAACGAAAACAAATAAAAAAACAAACATGGAAACAAAAGAAATGAAAACAACAGTACATCAAACAAAAGAAATAAACTTGGTTGATGGGAAATTTACAAAGTCACAAGCCTTAGATATTCTAACTGCTTTGATAGATCAAAAAATAAATTACCATAAAATTGAAGGTTTACAACTTTGGGAAAGCAATCACAACATAGATAAAAAACCCATAAACAGCAGAGTTGAAGAATTAAAAAATGAAAGAGAAGAGCTAAAAACGTTTATTAGAAGTTTAAAAAACAAGGATGTAAAACTTAACATTAATGGTGTTTTACATATTGATGTAATTGATTAATCTAAAATTGGTTTCAAATTGAATAAATTATGAATTCAACATTAAACATACAGCAAAACACAACTCCTTATTTACCTCAAGAAATACCGTGGATATCGCGCATTATCAATCCACTTTTATGGGTTTTATTTACATGTAGTATCGTTTTAATAGCGCTGTATTTTACTACAGATTTAGACTGGACTTTTGGTTCATATTTTAGAATAAACGGTTTAAGCTTAAGCATTTTTGCCACGGTTGGCTTTTTTGGAGCAATAATTAGTACCTACGCCAAAAATTACTTGCAAGGATTTAAATATCAGCAGTTATTTTCAATTTACAGCTTAGGCTTTATTCTTTCTGTATTGCTTTTTGTCAGTGCTAATCATGCTGCATTAATTGTAGGCAGTTGGTTTTTTATGGGTTTATTCATGGCAAAATTAATCGGGGTAAATTCAGATTGGGGCGAAGCAAGAGCAGCTTCAAATTATGCACTTGGTTTTTTTACAGCAAGTAGTGTCCTTCTAGGAGCAAGTTTGGTATTGTTAAGTTACTACGCTAATACTTGGTTCATCAATTCAATTTTTGAACAACTAAACACAATTCCATCTCATATTGTACTTATTTCAGCATTATTACTCATTGTAGCTGGACTTATACAATCTGCACTTTTTCCGTTTCATAGATGGTTATTATCGGCTATGACTGCCCCTACTCCAGCTTCGGCTTTGATGCACGCTGGTTTTATTAATGGAGCAGGAATATTGTTTACTTTGTTCGCTTCAGTTTTAATTGCTTCAAATACACTAACCTTATTATTTGTACTGGGTGGATTTACAGCTATTATTGCTCAATTTGTCAAATTATTGCAAGTAAACGTAAAGCATAAATTGGCTTGTTCTACCATAGCACAAATGGGTTTCATGGTTATGCAGTGTGGATTAGGATTTTTTAATGCTGCCATAGCACATTTAATCCTACATGGTTTTTATAAAGCCTATCTGTTTTTGTCTTCAGGAGAAGAAATTGAAATGAGTACTCCTAAAAAACCAAAGAAATTAAAAATACAATTTATTCAAGCTGTTTTAGTAGGCATATTTGGTTTAGCTGGAGCAGCCTTGTTTATGTTCTTAACGGGTAAAGATTCGTTTACCAACAGCAGTATATTTTTAACCTTGGTCATTGCTATAACCGTTGGGCAAACCACTTATAATATTGTAAAAGAGAAAAGCTTTAGCTTCATCAAACGCATATTTATTTCAGCTGGACTTTTTATAGCAGGAATTGTAATGTACGCACTTATGTACAATGGTGTAAGCCTGCTACTGCATGAATTGAGTTTTAGTGTTGTTCCACAGAAACTAACTGCTATTGAAATTTCTTTTGGAATACTTTTTCTAGTTGGTTTCTTTTTAATGAAACTAGGAATTTACAGAAAAACACCTTGGCTTTATGTAAAGCTACTCAATTTAACACAACCCAATAAAAACACGGTTTTAAAATTTAAATCTTAAAAAATGGAGACAAGTAAACTTTTAAATACCATACAAAAAGCATCTCAGGTAGTGGGAACAACATGGCCATTGTACTCATTTGTAACTTCAAACCCATTATCTGGATATGAATCAAATCCTTTTCAAAAAGCTTGTGCAGATGCATTTAAGAAAACAGGAAATATTACTTATCCAGAAGCTTCTTTCTATACACAAGCCATAGAAAAAGGCTTATTGAAAAAAAACAAAGTTCAACAGATTTTAAATGAACAAAAATTTGACGGAAGTATTGAAGATTTTTTGAATGAATTAGAAGTATTTAGGAAGACAACTTATGTAAACCCAACTCACAAAGTAGACCGAATATTGGTAAAATGGCTTAGTGCATTTTTAGATGAAGGTCTTGCCGACTGGCAAATGCCAGATAAAGAAAAAGGTTTTTATAAGGCTTGGGTAAATTTAGCAAAATACGATGGCGATTTAAGAATACCCAAAAATGAAAAATTTCCAAAATCAAGTATGGAAGTAATTCAAGCTTTCTCTTCTAGTTTAACCGAAAAAGAACAATTAAAAAGCTTCGAAAATCACTTTGCAGCATTGCCAGGATGGGTTGGTTATATCAAGAATAGAAAAGTCAACAACACAAATTGGAATAAAAACTATCCTTTAGAATTAACGGATTATTTAGCCGTTAGAATGCTAATTGCAAAGCATTTAAATCTCGATAAAAGTCAAGGTTTTTCAATTACAAAATCACAAAAACAATTGCTCCTTATTGCTCAGCTGTGTTTATTAGAAGTTGAATTGGCTTGGCAGCAAAAAATGGTGAATCAACTTGAGCTAGAAAATAAGAAAACAGAAAGCAAAAATAGACCTGATGCGCAATTGGTATTTTGTATCGATACCCGATCTGAATTAATTAGGAGAAATATTGAAACCAAAGGCAATTACGAAACCTTTGGCTATGCAGGTTTTTTTGGAATAGCAATGGATTACGAAGTGCCGTTTTCAGGAATTAGCCGTAAATCCTGTCCACCTATTTTGGCATCTGCCTATAAAGTAACCGAAAAAGAAAAAAATCATACGCAAATAAAATTTAAGGAACTAGAAGTAAAATATAAGCAGTCTGCTTTTAAAGGATATTTTTTAAGACGAATGAAAAACATTCTTCCTTCAGCTTTTGGTTTCGTAGAAGGCGCTGGTCTTGCTTATGCATATCAATTGATCAATAGAACTTTTGGCATAGCTAAAAACACGAATGACATGGATTCTTCTTCAATTGAAACAACATGCGAAACAGAAATTCATAAAGCAGTAGACCAAGGAAAACTGAGTATTGACGAGCAAGCTCAAATAGTTCAATCAGCTTTCTACTTAATGGGTTTTAAAGAGTTTGCTCCTTTAGTTGTATTTGCTGGTCATGGTAGCCATACTGCTAACAATCCATTTGCATCTAGTTTAGATTGTGGTGCTTGTGCTGCAAGTCCAGGAAGACATAATGCCAGAATGATTGCTAAACTTGCCAATTCAAAAGAAGTAAAAACTGTTTTGCATGAAAAATATGGAATTACAATTCCTGAAGACACTTGGTTTTTAGGAGCTGAGCACAACACCACAACAGATGAAATAATTTTATTTGATGCCGATACTCCAAAGCCTTTTGAAGAAAAAATAAATCAACTCAAAATCGATTTAGCAAAAGCACGAGAAACTGCCACAGCAGAACGTTTAGGAGAAAAAAATAGCACAAAAAAAGCCGTTAGAAAATCGACAGATTGGTCAGAAACCAGACCAGAATGGGGACTTGCAAAAAATGCTGGATTTGTTATTGGTCCGAGAAGTTTGACTGAGCAAACCAATTTAGAAGGACAATGTTTCTTGCATTCTTACGATTGGAAAATGGATGAAGATGGAAGTGCGCTTAACGCCATATTAAATGGACCAATGGTAGTTACACAATGGATTAACAATCATTATTATTTCTCTACAGTAGATAATAATAATTACGGTAGTGGGTCTAAAATCACGCACAACATCACAGGTAAATTTGGTGTGATTCAAGGAAACGGTGGTGATTTAAAAACAGGGTTGCCCTTACAATCAGTTAAACTATCGGATAAAGAAAATTACCATCAACCACAGCGATTATCTGTTTTTGTAAATGCCCCAAAACAAAGAATTGACAAATTAATTTCGGAAAATGAAAAGATTAGAGAATTAATTGAAAATCAATGGATTCATTTATTGGTAATCAATCCACTTGAAAATAATAAAGTAGAAAAATTCACCAAAAGTGAAAAGTGGAATCAAATTCCAACTGAAAAAGAACCTGCTTTAGCTGATTTATAGTACTATTTTGTTTTGATGTTTAGTTGCCGCAAGCCAGTAAGTTTTACTTCTGGCTTGCTTGCATTTTAAAAGGGTTTAAAACCAAACATTATTACTAAAACATAAAACCATTTTACCGCTAATAAAAAAACCCTTGATTTACAAGGGTTTAAGTGGTAATTCTGTGACCTCGGCAGAATTTTTTTAACGTCGTTTTCAAAGCAAAAAAGACTAAATCTGACGCTTTTTCTAGCCTTTTCGAGCCACTTCTTGAAAATTTAACACTATAAAGTAGACATAAATGGACATATGTGGACAAACATGTGGTCAAACTTTTTCTTGTTTTTTGACCACCGATTTAACTTTAAAATCAATAAAAAATAATTAATTATGAAAGTAAATTTTAAGATTAGAAAAGGAAAAAAGACAAACACAATTTTGCTAGATTTTAGACATGGCAGAACTATTCGTTACAGAACTACAACTGGATTGACCATTAGGAAAGGCTCAGAAAAATACTGGGATGCTAAAAAGGGTAAAATCAAAAAACCTAACGACATCAACAATTCAGATTCAATCAACAAACAACTTAATGAATGGGAGAATGATATTGAAAAAGCCATTATCAACCTTATTAACGATAATAAATTAAGCCAATTAAACTGCGTTAGAGAGATTAAAAAAATAATAAAAGGAGAAAGTGAGGAAGAACAAGATAGCAGTGTGACTAAAACAAAAGTTATTTTAGACTTTTTTGATTGGTTTGTAAAGTATTATTCAAAGAACAACTCTCCAACCACCAATAAACCACTAACATCAGGTACAATTAGAACCTATAAAAACAGTAGGAATTATCTGAGTAAATTCCTCAAATTTAAGGGATACAATAAATTTAGCTTTGAAGATGTGGATGAACAATTTTATCATGATTTCATTTCCTTTGGCAAAACCAGAAATTACTCTTTAAACTACATTGGTTCAAATATTCAAAAGTTAAAAACCATAATTAGCTACGCTTATGATAAAGGCGTTCATAAAAATCAAGAATTTAAGAAAAGATATTTTTCAAAGTTTAGTGAAGAAATAAATCACCCTTATTTAAATGAAGTTGAGTTAGAAAAGATTAGACAACTTAAGCTAAGCTGTAAAATAGAAGATAACATCAGAGATGTTTTTTTAGTGGGTTGCTATACAGGATTAAGGGTTGGTGATTTAACTAAATTTCTTAAAAACCCGAAAACGCATAAAAAAGGCGATAAATATTATATTAAGTTGAATCAAAATAAGACTGGTAACGAAGTTTATGTACCTATAAACTCTAATATAGAGAAGGTTCTCAATAAAAGAAACGGGAAATTCCCAGATTACATACATCAAAATAAGCTTAACGCTATAATTAAATCAATAGCGAAAAGAGCGAAAATCACTACGGATTATACCTTAGAAAAGACATTAGGAAATGAAAAAGTAAGCATAACAAAACCTAAGTATAAATTTGTATCCTCGCACACCGCAAGACGAAGTTTTTGTACGAACGCTTATAATGCAGGCGTGCCTCCGCATTTAATTATGGTTATCTCTGGTCACAAATCCGAAAAGGTGTTTGACAACTATATTAAAGCTGATAGTTTGCGAAAGGCAATGCAGGCAGCCGACTATAGCTATTTTCAATAAACTTTAAATAGCAGTCAAAAAACCACTTCAACCGAAGTTGTTTTTTTGCTGTGTCTGTAACTGAATTAATTTCATAACTTGATAAAAATCTATTTCACGTAAAATAATTTGTTATTTTTAAAAATAAATTTTTAAGATTCTTTAATTAACTTTCTAAGTAAATGACAATTGAAAACTACATCAGTAATTTAAACCAACGCTACAAACTCGGAAACGCAACCGAACATACCTTTCGTGGTGACCTACAACAACTTTTAGAAACCTTAGTGCCAAGTATTAGAGCTACCAACGAACCGAAAAGACAAAGTTGCGGAGCACCTGACTACATTTTGACTAAAAAAGATATCCCTGTTGGATTTATTGAAGCTAAAGACATTGGCGACAAAGACCTTGACGGCACTAAGAAAACAGGCAATAAAGAACAGTTTGACCGCTATAAAGCGTCCTTAGATAATCTCATCTTTACGGATTACGTCAATTTTCATCTGTACCGAGAAGGTGAATTTGTGACTAGCATAGCTATTGCTGAAATTACAGAAAACGGCATCAAGGCATTACCTGAAAACTTTGGCAACTTTGATAACCTCATCAAAGATTTCTGCGTTCACATTGGGCAAACCATTAAAAGCCCAAAGCGTTTAGCCGAAATGATGGCGGGTAAGGCTCGCTTACTTTCTGATATTATCGAAAAGTCCTTAACCAGTGATGAAGAAAACCAAGAAAACTCTACGCTTAAAGAACAAATGTTAGCGTTTAAAGAGATTTTAATTCACGACATTACACCACAAGGTTTTGCAGACGTTTACGCTCAAACTATTGCTTACGGAATGTTTGCAGCTCGTTTGCACGACCCTACTTTGGATAATTTTAGCAGACAAGAAGCGGCTGAACTGATTCCAAAATCCAATCCGTTTTTACGAAAACTCTTTGGCTATATTGCTGGTCCCGACATTGACGACCGCATTAAATGGGTAGTAGAAAACCTTGCTGAAATCTTTTTGGCGTGTAATGTGAGTGAGATTTTAAAGAATTACGGGAAAGCCACCAAAATGGAAGACCCAATTATCCATTTTTACGAAACTTTCCTAAGCGAATACGACCCGAAATTGCGTAAAGCTCGTGGCGTATGGTATACACCGCAACCCGTTGTCAATTTTATTGTTCGTGCAGTTGATGACATTCTAAAAACGGAATTTGATTTACCGCAAGGTTTGGCAGACACCTCCAAGACAAAAATAAAGGTGAAAACAGATATTGCCGATAAAAACTATAAAGGAGGCTACCGTACTACTGACCAAGAAGTACACAAAGTACAAATTCTTGACCCAGCCACAGGCACAGGAACGTTTTTAGCAGAAACCATCAAACACATTCACAAAAGATTTGAAGGGCAACAAGGCATTTGGAGCAATTATGTAGAAACTCATTTATTACCTCGTTTAAACGGTTTTGAGTTACTAATGGCGAGTTATGCAATGGCACACCTTAAATTGGATTTACTATTGACCGAAACAGGATTTAAACCAACAACCAACCAACGATTTAAAGTTTACTTGACGAATAGTTTAGAAGAACACCACCAAGACACAGGAACTTTATTTGCAAATTGGCTGAGTACAGAAGCTAATGAAGCCAACCACATCAAACGAGATACACCTGTAATGTGTGTTATTGGAAATCCGCCTTATGCTGTAAGTAGCACAAATAAAAACGATTGGATACAAGATTTAATTTCTGACTACAAGAAAAATCTCAATGAACGTAAAATCAATTTGGATGATGATTACATCAAATTCATTCGCTACGGACAACATTATATCGATAAAAATGGAAGTGGCGTTTTGGCTTACATTTCAAACAACAGCTTTATTGATGGAATTACACACCGTCAAATGCGTAAACACCTTTTAGAGACTTTTGATAAAATTTACATCTTGGATTTACACGGAAGTGCCAAGAAAAAAGAAGTTTGCCCTGATGGAAGTCCTGATAAAAATGTCTTTGATATTATGCAAGGTGTTTCAATAAATATATTTGTAAAAACAGGTCAAAAAAAGAAAACAGAATTAGGCGAAGTTTTTCATTTTGATTTGCAAGGAAAAAGGAATTACAAATATGAAACCCTTAACGCCTCAAGTATTTCAGAAATAAAATGGACAAAACTTGCTTTTAAAAAACCTTATTACTTTTTCGTTCCGAAAGATTTTGAATCTGTAGAAATTTACAAACAAGGTTTTAAAATAGATAATCTCTTTCAAGTAAATAACTCAGGTGTTTCAACTGATAGGGATTCATTGTTTCTTGATGATAACACAAATAGGCTATCAGAAAGAATAAATATTCTTCTCAAGGGAGAGTATGAGTCAAAATTCAAAGATGAATTTAACGTAAAGGATAGTAGTGGTTATCCATTACTTAAACGTATTTCAAAAAAAGAATTTTCTTCTGAATTTATTATAGACTATCACTATCGTCCTTTCGATATTAAAAAGATATATTTTGATAAAACAATAATTAGCAGGCCTGCAAAGGGCATTTCTAATCACTTTAATAAGAAGAACATTTATTTAATCGTCCCACGTCAAGTAAATAAAGAGTTTCATCATATTTTTTCAAGTAGATTAATATGTGATAGTAATATTACTTCAAGTGCACGTTTATTTGGTGCGGGAAAACTATTTCCACTTTACCTCTATTCAGAAACTAACGGACAACAAACGATTGAACAAACAGAAGAAAGAACACCAAATCTAAAAACTGAAATCGTCAATCAAATAGCAGAGAATTTAGGTTTGACTTTCACCAATGAAAAAGACACTTCGACTGCGCTCAGTGTGACACCCACTACTTTTGCCCCCATTGATATTTTAGATTATATCTATGCAGTTTTGCATTCACCAAACTATCGTGAGAAATACAAGGAGTTTTTAAAAATTGATTTCCCAAGAGTTCCCTACCCAAAAGACCAAGATACGTTTTGGCAATTGGTAAAATTGGGCGGGGAAATACGCCAAATCCATTTGTTAGAAAGTCCAAAAGTGGAGCAATACATTACGCAATACCCAATAAATGGCAATAATGAAGTGACCCGCAAAATCACTAAAAGCAGTCCTGGTTATGTGCCTGACAATGAAACACAGGGTAAAGTTTGGATAAACGATGAGCAGTATTTTGAGAATGTGCCATTAGTGGCGTGGGAGTTTTACATCGGTGGTTACCAACCCGCCCAGAAATGGCTCAAAGACCGTAAAGGACGCCAATTAGAGTTTGACGATATTTTGCACTATCAAAAAATTATCATCGCTCTAAGCGAAACAGATAGGCTGATGAAGGAGATTGATAAAATTGATTTTATTACTAAACATGAATAAAACAGATTTTTGGAAAAATTTTAGCTTAGGTACTGAATTAGAAATTTCAGGCAATTTTATTTATAATAGCTTAAAAATTATAGATACAATAAATAACTATGATTATCCAGAGGAAGTTTTTGAGTTATTATATAATACCTCTGTTGGTTTTGAACGTTTAATGAAAATAGCTATTATACTTTTAGAGCATGACGGTAATAATTATAAAGAAGTTGTCAATAAAAAATTTGAAAGTCATAATCTAATTACACTTCTAGATAGAATTAAGAAAAATTCATTATATATAGGTGTATCAGAAAGAGCTTTTTTACATCTTTTGAGTAATTTTTACAAGCATATTAGATATGGTAGATATAGCCTAAATGAAGAAAATAATTACCAAAAAGATAAAGATGCTTTTAAACACTTCATTTTGAAATATTTAAAAACTCAAGATGATAATTTTCGTAACACAGTTGAAATCAAATCATTTTTATTAAATATTATTTCCAAAATTGCAACCGAGCTATATAGGGTTATTAAAGAAAATGCAAAAAGACAGAATATAGATACTTACCGTTTAAAGCCAAACGGAAAAGCTTACCAAATTTTTATTCTTAATGATTTTAGCTTTGAAAATCAGAATCGTTTAAAAATTGAGCTTTTAATATTTTTATTGAATACTAAAGATTTAGACATTGTAAAAA
This sequence comes from Psychroflexus planctonicus, assembly GCF_014640195.1. Lineage (GTDB taxonomy): Bacteria > Bacteroidota > Bacteroidia > Flavobacteriales > Flavobacteriaceae > Psychroflexus > Psychroflexus planctonicus. Next base: position 11,705 of record NZ_BMGM01000004.1, on the reverse strand, counting down.
TTTTAAAAGGTATAGAACCATTACACTTTGATATTTCAAATAGTAAAGGACTAATGAAATCAATCTTATTTGAACACAACCTAAATGAATACTCTGACTTTCTTGAACATCATTACGATGAATTATCGAATATAGAAGAAAGACTTAATATTTTGGATTTTATATGGAAAGTTTAAAAAAACCTTAAATTACAACATAAAGAAATTAAAAAGCATTGATAAACTATGAATCCAACGCTATAAGCCTTACATATTGGCAAAAGTTCTAAAATGTCAAGTTTTTAGCACCATAAACTTGACATTTATAAAAAGTAAGTATATTTGCACTATGCCATTAGCAACAGAAATACGCAAAAAAATAAAATCCTTCCCCAAAGGAAAAACCTTTGGATATGACGATTTGCGCATTGCTAAAAACGACTACACTACTGTGGCTAAAGCACTGGAACGTCTAAAAAACCAAGGCGTGATAAAAAAACTTTCAAAAGGGGTGTTTTATAAACCTGAAAAAACAGTGTTTGGCGAGTTAAAACCAGATTACAGCGAATTGCTTCGTCCCTATTTATTTGAAAATGGTAAGCGAGTAGCATACGAAACAGGTACTTCATTATACAATCGTTTAGGCTTGACTACTCAAATGGCATTCCGCACAAAAATTGCCAGTCGTAAAAAGCGCATCAACATCAATCGGGAGAATTTAAAAGCAGATGCCGTAAAAAGCTATGCAGAAGTTACGGATAGTAATTATGAGATTTTGGGTTTATTGGATGCCTTCAAAGACATTAAAACTATTCCCGATTGTTCCATTGTTCAGGCGATAAAAAGACTAAGTAGCATAGTCAATGAACTCAACGACAAACAAACCGAATTATTCATTAAATATGCCTTAATGTATCCGCCAAGAGTAAGAGCATTGGCAGGTGCAGTTCTTGAAAATTTGGGTACAACCCCTAAAGGCATTGAACAACTAAAAGAAAGCCTCAATCCACTCACAACTATAAAATTGGGAGTAAATAAAGGAGAATTGCCTAACCAATCAAATTGGTATATCGAATGAAGTTGCACAAAAACATAACTTTATACAGAGATGCTATTCGGTTTACCGCTCAACAAATGAAGCTAAAACCCGAATATATTGAAAAAGACTATTGGGTAACCTATGCTTTGTTTAGCATTTTTAAAAGCGAAATAGGAAAAGAAACCATTTTTAAAGGTGGTACAGCATTATCTAAGTGTTACCAGCTTATCGACCGTTTTTCGGAAGATATTGACTTGGTGGTTTTAAGGCGTGAAGGAGAAACAGGCAACCAATTAAAATCAAAATTAAAAAGAATAAGCCAAGAGATAGAAACCGTATTACCTGAAATTTCCATAGAAGGCATTACCCATAAAATGGGAATGAACCGCAAAACTGCACACGCCTATAATAAAGAATTTAAAGGCAATTACGGTCAGGTAAGAGATGCCATTATTTTAGAATCTACTTGGCTAGGCTATTATGAGCCATTTACCACAAAAAACATCATTTCATTTGTTGGACAAATGATGTTAGAGAATAAGCAGTCTGATATTGCAGAAGAAAACGGCTTACTGCCTTTTGAATTATTGGTACTAGAACCCACGAGAACCATCTGTGAAAAAATAATGAGCTTGGTTCGTTTTTCCTACAGTGAAAATCCTATTGCGGATTTGAAAAAGAAAATAAGGCACATCTACGATTTGCATCAGCTTTTAAAACAAGATGAATTTTTAGGATTTTTTCATTCAAAGGCTTTTGATGAAATGCTGATAAAAGTTGCCAATGATGATGTGGTTAGCTTTAAAAACAACAATCAATGGCTTATTCATCATCCAAACGAAGCACTTATTTTTAAGAATTTAGAAAAGGTCTGGAACACGATATCAACCACCTATTCCAATGATTTTAAAGACTTAGTTTATGGTGATTTACCAAACCAAGAAGATATTTTAACTACCTTAAAAATGATTCAAACAAGATTAAAAGGCATTTCTTGGACAGTAAAAGTTGAAGAATAAACTTGATAAATAACTTTTTTCTTAAAACGCCAAAAGCTTGTCAACTATAATTACCCTTAACAAAAAACCCACTAAAGATGAGTGGGTTTTAAAAAAAGTTCTATTGTTTTTGATAGGGCATTTTCTTACTAGACTTTCGCATTAATTGGTTTACAATCCTTGAATGAGTACTTCCTAAACCACCAGATATTTTATGCTCGTAGTTCCATATTAACTTTTTATTTTCACAATCATTAATACTCAGAGTTGTTCCAACTTCATTTGTGTTACCGCCAAAGCCAATTAAAGTTAAAGCAATAGCAGCTCCATCAGACATTGGTCTTGATAACGAAAAATTAGAAGATAATGTACCATCTACCCCTAAAACTTCACATATTTCAGAGATTGTTAATGGATTTTCTGGATAGCCAGCTTTTTTCAATAAAGCATTGGTAGTTGTGAGCTGTTGTATTTCTTTATCTATTTTCCCCTGCATTTTGCGTTTTAACAACCAAGAATATATTTCATTTTGAAAATTAATTGATTCTCTTTTTTGTTGTTCTATGATAGCATCGGCATCAACCTTTTTTCGTGCTGCAATAGTAACTTTTGGAGGCAAAATAGCAACTACTTCTTGTTTGTTTGCTAAACTAACCGCATCAGGACTGTAGAATATTTTAGCACAAGATGTGAGTGACAATACCGCAACAGCCAGAAGCAGTAATTTTTTTGTTGATTTCATACAATTAGATTTAGAATTCATAAGACAATTCAAGTATAACATTTGATAAAAATGATTCACTAACAAAAATGCTTTCAACTGGAAAGTTATTGGTATTAAAATATAAATCAAGTTCAATACTGTCCATAAGCTCAGTTACAGGGTCTTCATCTTCATCATAATCAAATATTGCAAGTACTATGTTATCATCATAATCCTGAATTGATATTGGTTCAGAAGGGGTAAACTCTAATTCAGATAAAGAATCTTCAACATTTATATAATTAATGACAGGAAAATATAAAGTTTCCAAAGTAGTCCCATTGATAAGTTGAACATAAATGTCTGGGTATTTATCATCACTTAATAAGTCCAACAAAGAGTTATCCCAATAATCTCCATTTGGCTTAAGAAGCGGAAATGATGTGATAGTAATTTTGTTTATCAAAATAGCTGATGGGTCTATTTGGCTTGAACAATCCGAACCTGCATAACCTTCTGAACAATCACATCCACAATCAACGGTTTCTATACCACCGTTTAAACATTCAATTGGTGTACAGGCATCGTCAGAATCATCACTTGAGCAGGACGTTGTAATAAATAATAATAGACTTAAGGTAATAATTAAATTTCTCATAATTAAATGATTTAATTACCGCCAAACCCAAACAGTGTATGTTTATAAATGAAGAAGCGTGGGTTTGTGCCAAATCCGTGCTGAGGTTCTGACAAAACCCAATACCAAGATAAGGAACACCCACGCTAATCGTGAGCGTATTTCCTTAACTATCGTGGTATTTTTGAAATTGTCAGATTTCAGCACCAATAATTAAAGCAACGCTTTATATTTTATTGTTAACAAATATATGCTAAAATATTGTTTTTTAAAATAATATTTATTTTCAAAATATTATTTTGGAAAATGTAATTTTTAACTTCTTAGGTGGTATGGAGATTATTATCAATATAATTAGTATAAAACCATCTAACTGTAAGTTTAAAAGAATATGGGTTATTAATAATCTATAATTTTGGTAAATATTTATTAGGTATCTCTGATGTAATATGATGAGAGCTTATCTTACCTTTGAAATTAAGTTATTTTTTTTGTGGATACGGCAGACATTAATAAAGGTTTTTAGAATCAACAAATGATGACAACTAATATAAGTTAAAGGTTTAAATTAGGTATAATTTATCCAATGCTATATTTATAGCCAATTTGATAGAAAGAAAAAAGGCAAAAAGCTTCTATTTTATAACTTTATTACTCTTCTAAAATAAACAGTTATGCAGTATTGGCTTTAAAGATATAAACAAAGGTGAATGTTTGACTTTAAATGACCTTTAATTAGCTTGTAGCTATTAGCGCAAAACTATTGGTTTTACTGCTTCTCAATGCTTATTTAGCCGTAGTTTTTGACCTTTATGATAAAGCTTGATTAATTAAACCTTATTTCTTTGCTTTTAAGTATTAAAATCGACCTTTCGCAATCATATTTATCACGTTTTACCTTTTAAAGGTGTTATTATCCTTTAAAATATTTATTTTGATGCTGCTTGTTTTTAAAAAAATCAAGCTTTTTAGTAGGTTAGCATTAATAAAATCAGCTTAAATCTTTTTTTAATTGAAAAATAATATTCCATTTTTAAATTTAATTTTACCTTTTTAAGGTATTATGCTTATCTTAATAATTTATAGTCTCAGCGGAAATAAGCTTTTTTAAAAATTGAAAGTCTTAATCAGGCGCTCATTTAGTTCTGCTTCTTCTAGTTCTAGATAAGCTTTTGTAGTATCATAGCTACTGTGTTGCAAAAAATCTCGAGCTACATCTAATCCATTATTCTCGTAAACTAATAATCCAGAAGCTTTACGAAAACTATGGCTGCTAAGGTTATAACCTTTATTCTTAGCTCGCTCATAATCAATTTTGAAGTGTTTTCGCAAGTTTCTATTAACCCAAGTTTTAGAATAAGTACAAGAGTATTTATCATTCCTAAAAACATCAGTGTGACTACACAATTGAACTAAATTGTAAGTTTTTATACTTATTGGTCGAATTGCTTTTTTTCTTGTTTTTTGAGCTATAAACTTAACATAGCAAGATTCATTTTCTTTAAAAAAATCTATTTTTTTAAGCTTTAAGATGTCGCCAACTCTTAATCCTGTTTCCAAAGCTATATGAATATAGAGAGTAAAAGCTGAAATACGAGAATCTGCAAAAATTTTCGCTCTTTCAAAATTTATTGCTAACGATTTTTTATTCATAACTAAAGTGTTTATTAAGTGAGATTATAAGCTAAATAATGAATACTAAATTTGACTCATCCTTCTAATTGCTATTATAATGGGCAATGTTTATTAATTACTATTATTAGACTGCATCGTTTGTGTTAAGTCGTTAAAATTAGATTTGGCATATGCTAAAACTTTAAATACAAAACCTAATCCATAAATAACACCTACACCTAACAAAGCATATTTTGCAAAAGCTAAAGCTTTGCTAGACAAAATACTTTCTACAAAATCTTCTTTAGCCTGTTCGGCTATACTATTCTTTTTCATTTTCCTTATTTTTAAATTCATTATTTTTCTCTAACAACACAGCAATAATAGTTAAGGCAATTACTCCAAAACCAATAACAAGAAATGCAGTAAGCTTTCTGTTAGTTTGTATAGCTGTTTCTATATAATCTGAGCTTTCTATGTTATATATCGGTATCGGCATCTTTTTGGATTTGAAATTGATTATTATCTAGTCTAGTAATTCTAATGTTGTATAAGCCAAAGCAGGGATAGTTACCAAGCTCAATTAAATGAGTAAGTAAATCAAAATTATAACCTCTGCCTATTAAAAAATCTTTACTAACCAACACTTTTTGTTTACTATCCAAAGCGATTTCCAATATGCTATAATTATAAAACAGCTTCTGATTGATACGTTCTAAAGGCAACCTCTTTTGTCTGTATTGTTGATTATAATATGCTATTCTATTTTTACTTGAAGCGAATTTTTGATTACTACGCTTAGGTTTAAATAACTCGCCACTAAAAGGGCATTCTCTTAATTGTTTCATCTTTATACATTTTGCATTAATTAATTTTCAAACTCTTTGAAGCTCCATATGTTCTTTTGCGATACCCACGTTCAAATACCTCCTTTTTTTTTAAGTATTTTTCAAAGCGCTTTGCATTACGGACAAAAGCTCCGTGAATAGATTTCTTATGAAAGTCAATTTTTAAAGCATCTGGATATTCAGATTTTGTAATTTGATTAGTAGCGATAGCTAGGTGATAATGCTCACCAAAATTTTCATCACCAACATCATAAACCCATATATAAGCTATAAGGTTTAAACCTTGAGCTTTACATCTACGCCTTATCTTTTGAACTATAGGAGTAACTGATATTGAAACATTGTAAGGAATACCAAATTCAAAGAATTGATATTTATTTCTATTTTTATATTTTGTAAAAAAATGGCTTATTAATTTATTTCTTTTATATTTAATAGAATCAACATCACTAATTCGAACATCTTTGCCAGTGTTCAAATCTTTAAATATTTTTTCATACATTTCTTGCTTTGGTGCTGAAATATTTTTGGTTAACTTAGTGTCTTTATTAGACTTCTCCCTTAAAGGTATTTTGTATTTAAATTTTAGCATTGTACTGTTTTTAGTAGTTAGATATTCTTTTGAAATCGCTTTGAAATACGCTTGAATAAACTTTCTTTTTAAAGGTCATAATCTATCGATTGAATTAAGTTTTTTTGACCTCTTGCCAATATGCTTTTTAAAGAAGAATATTGACACAATTAGAAATTGTTTTGATAAATGGGTTTAGGAGATACTAAATTCTCTTTTTTAAGACTAGAAGAATAAATTAAAACTCTAGTACTACCAAATGGTTTAAAGCCGTTAATACGACCATCACGAAGCATTCTGTCAATCGTTTTGGTGCTAACGCCTATTAATTCGGCGGCTTGTTTTCTACTGATATAATTCATTTTTTCCACTTTTGTAATTTGATGTAAAACTAATTTATGTTCTGAAAGCTACACACGTAGAAAAAGTGTTAAAGGAAGAAAAAGCTACGGATGGTAATTGAAAAGTTTTTAGTAAGCACTAAGCAGAAATTGTACAGGGGATGAAAAATATTTAAGAAATGCTAGTTTCTAGAAAGGTTATCACAAAGGCGAACAAAGTTTTCTTCATCTTGATAATTACCAAAAACAGGCTGAAAAAGTGGGACTATAACAATTCTAGTAATATTCTTCAAAATACTAGACGCCCTATATTTTGTCTTTTCATTATCTACTTTTAAAGGTTTCAAAAAGGAATTATAAATTTCTTTTCTAGCTGTAGTATGCTTTGCATAAGGCTGTATTAATACCAAAAAATAATTTAAATTTTCGATTTGTGTGAGTTTTGCACTTTCACATACATTATTCAAGTAATCTTTAGAAGATTTTTTTTTTGAAAAATCGTTAGAATTTAAAGTGTGTAATCGTTTTTCAACTTCATTTTTTAATGATTTAAAGTCAAAACTGAAAGATGTTCCTAAATCGCTTTGGTGATTTTGTGGTACAGGAAATTCAATTGATTCAGAAAATAAGACAAACAAATATTTGTATAATGATTTAAAAAGGTTTTGATAAACAATCGACTTATCAATCTCTGCATAATCAAAATCTTTTATCTTATTTAATTCTATTTCAATTTCACTAATATTTAAACGGAAATTAATTGCTGACTTTAAAAGACGGTTATCTTCATTTTCAAGACTTTTAAAAGTGTTTTTTAAAATCTTCCACTTATCAATTTTAAACATATCATCAGAAAAAATTACTGAAGGATAAATCGAAATTAGCATATTAAAAAAATCATATGGTTTCCTATCAGATATTTCATTAAACAAATTTTCAAATTTACGCTGGTTAGGGTCTGATTTCAAAATATGCCCCTTGGAGTTAACTAAATTGATATTGAAAGAGACAAAGTTTAAAAGATGTCTTTGAATATCTTCGGGTGATGATAAATTATGATTATCAAAATCTTTAAACCTAAATAAGTCGAAATTTGAATTTATATTATATATTTCCATTAGTTATTTGTGGGCAAAAATGTGGGCAAACAAATATAATAAAAAAACCCTAAACACTTACAAAATAAGTATTTAGGGTTATTAAAGAGTGACCTCGGCAGGATTCAAACCTGCAACCTTCTGAGCCGTAATCAGATGCGCTATTCAGTTGCGCCACGAGGCCGATTTGGGAGTGCAAATATAGTCTAATTTCATAGTTAAGCAAATTCAGTTCAAGAATTTTTTAACTTAAGTGTTTACAAAAAATTCAATTTAGTTTTTAATCAACTTTTCGGTAATTACTCCCTGATTGGTTTGTAGTTGCAAGAAATAAATTCCAGTTTGTAAATCTTCAACTTGCAAAATAGAAGAATCAACTTTTTTACTAAAAAGATATTTTCTTCCATTTAAGTCAAAAATCGTAACCGAAGTAACAATTAATTCATCTGGAAAATCTACATATAAACGATGGGTAAAAGGATTAGGATATATGTGTACTTTTTTATTCTCAAAATCAACTGTATTAAGCGATTCACAATCAATAGCAGTTCCAATTTCAGTTTCTAAATTGCCATTTTCTACCCACCAATGTTCCCAACTTCCGCCGTTTCCACTTTCCCAATCATATACATCAAAGCTGTTATTTCCGGTAGCTGTTCCTGGAATTTTGTATGCTTTAATAGCTTCATTATTCAAATTCCAAGTTAAAGGTGTGTCAGCACTAAATTGTTCAGGAATAAAATCTTCAACACAGTTTACTTGAATAAAATATGCAAAATCATCAAAATTTGGAAACTCACCAAAAACACTAGCTTCTCCATCTTGATCAATACAAATACCAACAAATTCTTCTGCAGCAATGCCAAAAGCACGTTCTCCTGTTTCATCTACAATTCTGGACAAAAAAGCAATATGTCTTCCTTTTCTGTCTGGATTATCGTAATGTGTATCCGTGATGGTATTTTCTAAAAACGGAAAGTCTAAAAAACTACCTTGACCAATGGAAACCGAGTTATGAAACGGATCATTAAGCGCATCAACCGAAGTAACCGACCCGTTGATGGCATCAAAATAAAACTCGCTCATAATAGCCATTCCTGCGCTGGTTCCACCAATAGGAGCTTGCTTCACATTAACATGTGCATTCAGCAAATCCATAAAGGCATTGTCTTTAAAGTAATTCACGTAAGTAGCTTGATTTCCACCGGCAAACCAAATGGCTTCTGCATTGGCAACTTTATCCAAAACATAAGGATCTATTGAACCATCTTCGTTATTAATCACCAAAGTTTCAACTGAATTGATAGTCACTCCCAATTCATTAAAAAAATAATTGTTGTAAGCATCGCTACCCGAAGTTCGAATAACCACCACATCACCACCATCAGCTCGATTTAAAAACCATTGCATGGCATTGTCGTCTTCCTGAGCTCCACCCATCAGGCAAATACCAAAATTGGGTTGTGTATCTACATCAGTTGTATTCCCTATAACATAACTTTCATAATCTTGCGAAAGCCCAAGCCAACTCAAGCACAAAAAAATAAGTATAAATAGATTTCTAAACATCAGTTTTTATCTTCTAATAAAGGTACAAATCTAAATTCTCCGTAGGTTTCTTTTTCAAAACTTTTTTGGCTTTTCCGAATCAAAACGGTCATAATTTGTGGATCTTCACCAACAGGAATAACCAACTTCCCGCCTACTTTTAATTGAGCCATTAAAGCTTTTGGTATAAAAGGCGCTCCTGCCGTAACCAAAATTTTATCATAAGGAGCATATTCTTTTAAGCCTTGATAACCATCTCCAAATGAAGCATATTTGGGTCTAAACCCTAATTTTTTCAAAAATAAACTTGTTTTTTTATACAATTCATGCTGTCGTTCTATGGTGTACACCTTTGCTCCCATTTTGCACAAAACTGCAGTTTGATATCCACTACCTGTACCTATTTCAAGAACTTTTTCACCTTTTTTTAAAGCTAATAATTGCGTTTGAAAAGCAACGGTAAAGGGTTGAGAAATAGTTTGTCCTGCAGCAATCGGAAAAGCCTTATCTTGGTAAGCATGATCTTCAAAACTCGAATCCAAAAACAAATGCCTAGGAATTTGCAAAATCGCATCCAACACGGCACTATCTTCAATGCCTTTCTCTTTTAGTTTTTCAACCAAAAGTTTACGTTTGCCCTGATGTCTAAAATTATCTTCCAAATTATATAATACGCTATTTATAAGAAAGCTATTTTAACAGCTTCAATTTTAAAACCTTTTTTAAAACACTAAGTAAATAATGAGTAGAAACCGAACTTACAAAAGCGGTTGCACCAAGTTTACCTCCAAAACCTTCAAACAATTTTAAAGACTGACCGTAAACTATTCCACAGAATATACTTGCAATAACAACAAATCCGTAACCTCCAACTTTGGGACTTGTCATACCAACAAAACTGCCTGCAAAAATAACGTAAGCTAAATGTGGCATCTTTAACAAATAGCTTAAAAGCGCACCTAGTAAACCAACACAGCAAGATGCAACAACCACATTTAATCCAATTCTTTGAAAAAAGTAAGTTAACATTGCTCCACCAAAACTAGCAAAAACCCAAATTAATTGATGCATCATCTCTTCTTTATTACAAAAGCAAAAATAAGCATTCAATTAAGCAAAAAACAATGAAAATATCGAATAGATTTTTTTAAGGCGGCTTTAGCCCGCTTTTCGTTTTTACGCTTCCCTCTTCAGCATTATTTTTATGCAATTTGCTAGAGCTTCTAAAGTCGCTCTACAAAAGGCTAAAAATATAAGCTTCAGCTGTGCAGGGTAACCACTACAATCGGTAGCTGAAATCTAGTAACCAGATTTTTTGTAATCTGTGAAACAAAACGGTGAGCTCGCGGATTTGTGAGTTCGCGGATTTGCAATCCGTGAAACCGATATACGGCATCTGTTTGTGTTTAGTTCTGCGGTTGCTTAATACAATAATTCTATTTCTCAGGCATGAGATACCACATCAAGTGTGGTATGACAGTTAATTTTGTAATTTATCTTTTTAAAGTAAAATTCGCTTTAAACTCTTTTCTAACTCCACTTGATGGTTCTTCATACTGAACACTGAACCAATAATCGTTTCCAGGTAAGGCTTTTCCGTTATAGGTGCCATCCCATCCTGGACTACTTGGACTGAGTTGTTTTAATAGCTTTCCGTATCGATCAAAAATGTAAATCTTTGCATTACTTTGATTCGCTAATCCAATAATATTCCATCGGTCGTTGTAACCGTCTTCATTTGGAGTGAAAAATTGGGGATAATCAATCAACGAAACAGGGATTGTTACTTCTCCACAACCGCCTACATCTCTTCCGCGTACTACTCGGTCGCCTGCTTCTAAATCAGTGAAGATAATGCTTTGTTCTCCTTCGGATAAACTTCTCCAAGGTCCGTTGTCTATCGAAAACTCATAATTGCCATCGCCTTGAATGTTGGTTACCTCTACACTATGGCTCCCATCAAAGGCTTGACTCAATACATTCACTTCAAAATCCGGTCCATTGCTTTGAATGATTTCGGCTGTGCTTGATGCTTGACAACTCGTCAAGTTGTTGGTTAAATCGGTTACCGTTACCGTGTAGGTTCCAGGTCCTTCTACCGCATAAGCACTTCCTGTAAAAGCTATTGGGTTTCCGTTGAGTGTCCATTCAAAAGCGTAATCTTCTTCGCTGAGTTCGGTGTCTAATATCGGTGGAGAGAAGTCGGTTTCAATCACTTCACCAGTTTGGGGGTCAATACATACAATCGCTCCATCCATGTCTGTAATGTCTACTAGTGGTATTGGATTGACTCTGATTTCAAAGCTTTGCTGTTCAGCTGAGCTACAGAAG